>NZ_LQXA01000034.1 GCF_001618005.1 Clavibacter tessellarius | reverse complement strand
GAGGCGGCCGTCCGCCGGCTCGGCGCCGACGTCGTCACGGGCGCGCCCGCGGACCTGCCGCCCGCGCTCGCCGACCGGTACATCCGGTTGAAGGCCACCGGGCGGCTCTGAGCGCGGGCGTCTCCCCGGCCGGCGGCTCCCCGGCCGGCGTCTCCCCGGCCGGCGGCTCCGGGGCCGGCGCCGCGAGGCCGGACGGAGCGCGCGGCGGGATCAGGCGGGCGCCGACGCCGGATCCGCGGACGGCACGGGCAGCGCCCCGCCGCTGAGCGCGCGGACGGCCCGCTCGAGCGCGTCCCGCATGTCGATCTCCGGACGGTAGCTCCACTGCAGCTGCAGCCCGTCGCTGATGGCGACCGCGACCCGGGCGAACCCGTCCGGGTCCATGCCGTCCGGCAGGACCACGTCGAGCGCGCGCACCTGGTCGGCGACCGCGCCCACGACGCGCGCGTAGCGGCCGGCGATGTAGGCGTGCGCGGGGTGCTCGGCTCCGGCGGCGTCCACGACGAGCCGCGAGTAGAGGGCCACAAGGCCGGGCGTCTCCGCGTTGCGCGAGCTCGCGTGCAGGAGCATGCCGACCATGTCGCTCGGGTCGGCGTCGGGCACGGCCTCGCGGTGGTCCGCCGCGGAGTGCACGTCGCGCTCCTCGAGCACGGCGGCGATGAGCGCCTCGCGCGAGTCGAAGTAGTGGAGCACGCCGGCCTTGCTGATGCCCACGGCGTCGGCGATCTCCTGCAGCGACGACGCGGAGTACCCGCGCTCGGCGATGAGGTCCATGGCCGCCTCGAGGATCTCGCGACGTCGCGCCGCGCCCTTGGCGTAGCGCCGCGGCCCCTCTGCCCCTGCCATGCCTCGACCCTAGCGATCCCGGGCGTCCACCAATGCCTACCGATGGTCGGTTTCCCGTGCTACCGTCGTGCCGAGCCGCCGATGAGGGCGGCCCGACACCAGGAGGCACCGTGGCCGACGCAGTCCGAGAGCAGCAGACCCGGGGCGCGTCGCGTCCCCACGACGGCGGACCGGACGGTGGTCGCCCGCCGGGATCCCGCCGTGCCGAGATCGGGATGCCCATCGCGCTCCTCGGCCTCTTCGTGGCGCTGCTCCCGCCCATCATCGTGTCGCTCGCGCTCAAGGTCGCCGAGGTCGCGCCCGACAGCACGGCAGGCACGCTGAGCCTCGTGCTCGGCCTCGGAGCGCTCGTCGCCCTCGTGGTGAACCCGCTCGCCGGCCGCCTCTCCGACCGCACCCCCGGCCGCTTCGGCATGCGGCGCCCGTGGATCATCGGCGGCGTCGTGCTCGGCTACGGCGCCCTGATCCTCCTCACCCAGGCGACGACCGTGCTCGCGCTCGTCGGCGCGTGGATGCTCGTGCAGGCGTGCTTCAACGCCGCCATCGCCGCGCTCATCGCGGTCATGGCCGACTCCACGCGCCCCCGGAACCGCGGCCGGGTGGCCGCCGCCGTCGGCGTCGCGCAGAACGGCTCGCTCGTCGTGGGCACCTTCATCGTGCAGCTCTTCACCACCACCACGCAGCAGGTGCTCGTGCCGGGCGCGATCGGCGTCGCCGTGGTCGTCGTCTTCGCGCTCGTCTTCCGCGACCGCGTGCTCGCCGAGCGCCCGCCCGCGCGCCTCAGCGTGCGGGAGCTCCTCGGATCGTTCGTGTTCGACCCGCGCCGCAACCCCGACTTCGGCTGGGCGTGGCTCATGCGCTTCCTCCTCACGGCGTCCTCCGTGACGGCCACCAACTACCTCGCCCTCTACCTCATCGACGATCTCGCGGTCGCGGAAGCCGACGTGGCGAACGCCGTGTTCGTCGCCACGCTCTTCAACGCGGTCGGCGTGGTCGCGACGACCTTCGTGGCCGGCTGGCTGAGCGACCGGCTCGGCCGCCGCAAGGTGTTCGTCGCCGCCGCCGCGCTCGTCACGGTCGCGGGCCTCGTGATCCTCGCCCTCGCGCCCAGCCTCGCCGTCGTCTACGCCGCGCAGCTCGTGATCGGGGCGGGCATCGGGTCGTTCTACGCGGTCGACCTGGCGCTCATCACCGACGTGCTGCCGAGCGACGCCGACAACGGCAAGGACCTCGGCGTCGTGAACATCGCGCAGGCGCTGCCGCAGTCGCTCGTGCCGACCGCCGCGAGCGGCGTGGTGGGCATCGCCGGCTACCCGGGTCTGTTCCTCGCGGGCGCCGCCGCCGGGGTCCTCGGCGCGCTCGCCGCCTTCCGCGTGAAGGGCGTGCGATGACCGCCGACCCCGCATCCGCCGCCGACCGCGGGCCCACCCGACCCGACGCCCACGTCCCCCCAGGAGCACCCATGGACCCGCACGACACGCACGACGCCGCCACCCCGCTCGACCCCGACACCGCCCGCCTCGAGGGGCTCGCCGGGCGCCTCACCCTCGAGCAGAAGGTGCAGCTGGTCACCGGGCGCGACTTCTGGACCACGTGGCCCGTCGAGGCGATCGGCCTCCGCCGCCTGCTCGTCTCCGACGGCCCGAGCGGCGTGCGCGGCGAGGTCTGGGACGAGCGCTCCCCGTCGCTCAACCTGCCCTCGGCCTCCGCGCTGTCCTCCAGCTGGGACACCGGGATCGCCGCCCGCTACGGCCGCGCCTCCGCGGTCGAGGCGCGCCGCAAGGGCGTCGACGTGGTGCTCGGCCCGACCATCAACCTGCACCGCTCGCCCTACGGCGGCCGGCACTTCGAGGCGTTCAGCGAGGATCCGCTGCTCACCGCCGACCTCGCCGCCGCGTACGTGCGCGGCGTCCAGGAGAACGGCGTCGGCGCGACCCCCAAGCACTACGTGGCGAACGAGTACGAGACCGACCGCTTCACGGCCGACAGCGTCGTGTCCGAGCGGGCGCTGCGCGAGCTGTACCTCGCGGCGTTCGAGAAGGCCGTCGTGGAGTCGCGCGCCTGGCTCGTGATGAGCTCCTACAACTCGATCAACGGCACGACCTCCACGGAGAGCGACCTGCTCGAGACGCCGCTCAACTCCGAGTGGGGCTTCGACGGCGTGGTGGTCAGCGACTGGACGGGCGTCCGCAGCGTGGACGCCGCGCGCGCGTCGCAGGACCTGGAGATGCCGGGCCCGGTGGGCGCCTGGGGCGACGCGCTGCTCGCGGCCGTCCGCGACGGCCGCGTGCCCGAGGCCGACCTCGACCGCAAGGTCGTGCGCCTGCTGCGCCTCGCCGCCCGCGTCGGCGCGCTGGAGGGCTTCGACGCCGTCGTGCCCGCGCCCGTCGAGGTCGAGGACGGCGTCGCGTTCGCCCGCACGGCCGCCGCGGCCGGCGCCGTGCTCGTCCGCAACGAGGACCGCGCCCTGCCGCTCGACGCGTCGGCGCTCCGCTCCGTCGCCGTCATCGGGCACAACGCCGTCGAGGCGCGCACGCAGGGCGGCGGCAGCGCGACCGTCATCCCGGAGCACGTCGTCACGCCGCTCGACGGGATCCGCGAGGCCCTCGGCGACGGCGTCGAGGTGCGGTACGCCCGCGGCGCGGTCGTGCAGAAGGGGATCCAGGAGCTGCCGCTCGCCGAGATCCGGAACCCCCGCACGGGCTCCCCTGGCGCCCTCGTGCGCTTCCTCGACGGCGACGGCGCCGAGGTCTTCACGGAGGACCGCCGCGCCACGACGCTCATGTACTTCGGCGGCGACGCGCCCACCGGCACGGCCGCCGTCATCGAGATCACGACCCGCTGGACCCCGCCGGAGACCGGCGAGGTCCTCGTCGGGTTCAGCGCGACCGGCCGCGGCCGCGTCTACGCCGACGGCGCGCTCCTCCGCGAGGACGGCGCCGCCCCCGTGGGCATGGACCTCGGCGCGAGCCTGATGTCCCCGCCGTCCATCTCGGCCGAGCTCCGGGTGACCGCCGGCGAGCCGGTGGACCTCCGGGTCGAGTTCGAGCTGACGTCCGCTCCCGGCGGCCTCGCCGGCATCCTCGGCATCACGGTGGGCCTCGAGGCCGACGAGTCGGCGCCCGACCGCCTCCTGGACGAGGCTGCCGAGGCCGCGACCGGCGCGGACGTCGCGATCGTCGTGGTCGGCACGAACGCGCAGGTCGAGTCGGAGGGCTTCGACCGCGACTCCCTCGCGCTGCCCGGGCGCCAGGACGAGCTCGTGCGCCGCGTCGCCGCCGCGAACCCGCGGACGGTCGTGGTCGTCAACTCCGGCTCCCCCGTGCTCCTCCCCTGGCGCGACGACGTGCAGGCCGTGCTCCTCGCCTGGTTCGGCGGCCAGGAGTTCGGCGGTGCCCTCGCCGACGTCCTCACCGGCGCCGTCGAGCCCGGCGGCCGCCTGCCCACGACGTGGCCGGCCGCGGAGGAGGACGTGCCCGTGCGGTCCGTCACGCCGGTGGACGGGAAGGTGGTCTACGACGAGGGGATCCACGTCGGCTACCGCGCGTGGCTCCGCGCCGGCGCGACCCCCGCGTACCCGTTCGGCCACGGCCTCGGCTACACGACGCACGCCCTCGACGACCTGCGGGTCGCGGAGGACGGCGCGGGAGGGATCACCGCGACGGTCCGGGTGACGAACACGGGCGACCGCGCGGGCAAGCAGGTCGTGCAGGCCTACCTGTCGCGCGAGGCCTCCGCCGTCGACCGGCCCGTGCGCTGGCTCGCGGGCTTCGCGGCCGTCGAGCTCGCGGCGGGTGCGTCCGTCGACGTGGACGTGGCGGTGGGCGCGCGGACGTTCGCGCACTGGGACGGCGGCTGGCGGCGCGAGCCCGGCGCGTTCCGCCTGCACGTCGGCACCTCGGTGGCGGAGACGCCGCTCGAGGCCGACGTCGATCCGGCGGGCGGTGCGACCCCAGCCTGACCGCGCGGCGCGACCCGCGCATCCGGCACGACCCGCGAGGCGGGCGGACGGCGGATACGGACCGGGCTCAGCCCGCGACGATCCGCCGGCCGCCCGCCTCGAACTCGTCCAGGTCGCCCGTCGCGCCCGCGCGCACGGCCCGGCCGCCGACCACCACCATGTAGAAGAGGAACGCCCCGAGCGCCACGACGCCGATGCCGACCTTCACGGGCACGGGCCACGGCTGCGGGGTCACGAAGCCCTCGATGATCCCCGACGCCAGCAGCACGAGCACGAGCCCCATCGCCACCGTGATGAGCGCGCGCCCGTCCTCGGCGAGCGCCTGCCCGCGCGTGCGGGCGCCCGGCGCGATCCACGACCAGGAGATGCGGAGCCCCGCGGCGGCGGCCACGAAGATCGCCGTCAGCTCCAGGAGGCCGTGCGGGAGGATGTAGGAGAAGAACGTGCCGCCCTCGCCGTAGTGGAACATGACGGCGGTCGTCGTCCCGATGCCCTGCGCGTTCTGCAGCAGCACGTACGGCACCCACACGCCCGTGATGCCGAAGGCCACGCACTGCGCCGCGATCCACGCGTTGTTGGTCCACACCTGGCCCGTGAACGAGGCCGCCGGGTTGGCGCTGTAGTAGTCGACGAACTGGTCGTCGGCGTACTTCCGGAGGTCGGCGTCGCTGCCGAGGGCCGCGATCGCCGACGGGTCGCGGAGGATCCAGGTGGCGTAGAGCGCGATGAGGCCGACCGTGGCGAGGGTCACCGCGAGGGTGAGCCAGCGGATCCGGTACAGCGCCGCCGGCAGGTCGAGCGCGAAGAACGCCGGGATGCGCGCGGCCACGTTCGTGGTCTCGCCCGTGAAGCGCATGCGGGCCCGCGAGAGCGCGATGGAGAGCCGGTCGCCCTGCGCGGTGGATCCGGCCGCCGCCTGGATCGCGGACAGCTCGGCCGCGCCCGCCTGGTAGCGGTCGACGAGCTCGTCGGCGTCGGGTCCGGTGAGCCGGCGCCGGCCGGCGAGGCGGGCGAGCCGGTCCCACCCGTCCCGGTGGGCGGCGGTGTAGGCGTCGAGGTCCATCTGCTTGACTATATGCATGGCGGCAGCCGACGCGCACGATCCGGGCATCTCGGGCGATCCCGACGCGCTCGTCGTCGGCGAGGCCGTGGCCCTCGACGTCCGTCCGGCGGGCTTCGTCCTGCGGGCCGCGGGCGCCGCGATCGACGTGCTCGCCTCGGTGGCCCTCGCGGTGCTCCTCGCCTTCGGCATCCTCGGGCTCGTCCGGGCGCGTGTCCTGGACGAGTCGTCGACGGCCGCCTGCGCCGTCATCGCGGTCGTCCTCTCCCTCGTCGTGCTGCCCGTCGTCGTCGAGACGGCGTCCCGCGGACGCTCGCTCGGCCGCTGGGCGGTCGGCGCGCGCATCGTCCGCACGGACGGCGGCGGGATCGGCCTCCGGCACGCGGTCGCGCGGGCCCTCGTCGGCATCCTCGAGGTCTACCTCACGTTCGGCGGCCTCGCGGCGCTCGTCGGCCTGCTGTCGCCGCGCTCCCAGCGCCTCGGCGACCTCGTGGCGGGCACCCGGTCGCAGCACGAGCGCGTGCCGGCGTATCCGCGCCCGCTGCCTCCCGTGCCGCCCCAGCTTGCCGCGTGGGCGTCTGAGGCCGACGTGGGCCGCCTCCCGGACGCGCTCGGCCGCCGCATCGCCCGCTTCCTCACGCAGCGCGACGCCATGGCACCCGCCTCCCGGGCCCGCCTGGCGCTCGAGCTCGCCGACGAGGCCGCTCCGCACGTGTCGCCGCTGCCGACGACGGATCCCGAGTCGTTCGTCCAGGCCGTCGGGGCCGTCCGCCGCGAGCGCGAGCACCGCGCGCTGATGATCGAGCGCGAGCGGCTGGCCGCGCTGGAGCCGATCCTCACCGGCCTCCCCCACGCGTTCCCGGCACGCGGCGCGTCCACCGGGTCCTGAGGCGCCGGCACCCGGACGCGACGGCGCCGCCCGCCCCCGGGGGACGGACGGCGCCGGGTGGATCCGCGCGGATCAGTAGCGGTAGTGGTCCACCTTGTACGGCCCCTCGACCGCGACGCCGATGTAGGCGGCCTGCTCGGGGCGCAGCTCGGTGAGCTCCACGCCGAGCGCGTCGAGGTGGAGGCGCGCGACCTTCTCGTCGAGGTGCTTCGGGAGCACGTACACGCCGATCGGGTACTGGTCGTTCCGCACGTAGAGCTCGATCTGGGCGAGCACCTGGTTCGTGAACGAGTTGCTCATCACGAACGACGGGTGGCCGGTGGCGTTGCCGAGGTTCATGAGGCGGCCCTCGGAGAGCACGAGCACGCTGCGGCCGGACGGCAGGCGCCACTCGTGCACCTGCGGCTTGATCTCCACCTTCTCCACGCCCGGGAGGCGCTCGAGCCCGGCCATGTCGATCTCGTTGTCGAAGTGGCCGACGTTGGCGATGATGGCCTGGTGCTTCATGCGCTGGATGTCGTCCACGCGCACGACGTCGACGTTGCCCGTGCCGGTGACGAGGATGTCCACCGTCTCGATGACGGAGGACAGCTTCGCGACCTGGTAGCCGTCCATGGCCGCCTGCAGCGCGCAGATGGGGTCGACCTCGGAGACGATGACGCGGGCGCCCTGTCCGCGCAGCGCCTCGGCCGCGCCCTTGCCCACGTCGCCGTAGCCGACGACGAACGCGACCTTGCCGCCGATGAGCACGTCGGTGGCCCGGTTGAGGCCGTCGGGCAGGGAGTGGCGGATGCCGTACTTGTTGTCGAACTTGCTCTTGGTGACCGAGTCGTTGACGTTGATGGCCGGGAACAGCAGCTCGCCGTCGCGCGCCAGCTCGTACAGGCGGTGGACGCCCGTGGTGGTCTCCTCGGTGACGCCCTGGATGTCGGCGGCACGGCGGGTCCAGCGGTCGGAGGACGCGGCCAGGCTGCGGCGGAGGGTGTCGAGGATGACGCGGTACTCGTGGCTCGCGTCCTCCGGGGTCTCGGGCACGGCGCCCGCGAGCTCGTACTCGCGGCCCTTGTGCACCAGGAGCGAGGCGTCGCCGCCGTCGTCGAGGATCATGTTCGGGCCCGTCCAGTCGGCGCCGGCGGCCTGCGCCTCGCCCGACCAGTCGAAGATCTGCTCGGTGCACCACCAGTACTCCTCGAGCGTCTCGCCCTTCCAGGCGAAGACCGGCACGCCCGCGGGCGCATCGGGGGTCCCCGCGCCGACCGCGACGGCCGCGGCGGCCTCGTCCTGCGTGCTGAAGATGTTGCAGCTGGCCCAGCGCACCTGCGCGCCGAGGGCGGTGAGGGTCTCGATGAGCACGGCCGTCTGCACGGTCATGTGGATGGATCCGGCGATGCGCGCGCCCGCGAGCGGCTGCGACGCGCCGAACTCCTCGCGGAGGGCCATGAGGCCGGGCATCTCGTTCTCGGCGAGGCGGATCTGGTGGCGGCCGGCCTCGGCGAGCGAGAGGTCGGCGACGCGGAAGGGCAGGGCGGTGGACGTGGCTTCCGGGAGAAGGGTCATGCGTCCAGTGTCCCACCCGACCCGTGACGCCCGCCCGGGGATGACGCGCGGTCGGCGGGCTGCTAGCGGAAGGAGCGCAGGCGCAGGCTGTTCGTGACGACGAACACCGACGAGAGCGCCATGGCCAGGCCCGCGACGAGCGGGTTCAGCAGGCCCAGCATCGCGACCGGGATCGCGGCGGCGTTGTAGGCGAAGGCCCAGAACAGGTTCCCGCGGATGGTGCCGAGCGTGCGGCGGGCGAGCCGCACGGCGTCGGCGACGAGCAGGAGGTCGCCGCGGACGATGGTGATGTCGCCCGCCTCGATCGCCGCGTCGGTGCCCGTGCCCATCGCGATGCCGAGGTCGGCCTGCGCGAGCGCCGCGGCGTCGTTCACGCCGTCGCCGACCATCGCGACCACGCGGCCCTCGGCCTGGAGGCGGCGGACCGCGTCGAGCTTGCCCTCGGGGAGGACGCCCGCGATCACCTCGTCGATGCCCACCTCGGCGGCGACGCGCCGCGCGGCCCCCGCGGTGTCGCCCGTGAGGAGGACGGGCCGCAGGCCGAGCGCGCGGAGGCGACGGACGGCCTCGGCGCTCGTGGGCTTCACGGTGTCGGCGACCGCGAGGATCCCGCGCACGGCGCCGTCCCACGCGACCGCGACCACCGTGGATCCGGCCGCCTCGGCCGTCGCCAGCGCCTCGGCGAGCGCGGCGTCGGGCTCCGCGGCCCACCGCTCCGCGAGCCACGCCGGGCGGCCGACCGCGACCGCGCGGCCGTCGACCACGCCGTGGACGCCGAGGCCCGCGGTCGCGACGAAGCCCTCGACGGCGGGCAGGGGTCCGGCGCCCGCGGCCTCGACGACCGCGCGCGCGACCGGGTGCTCGCTCCGCGCCTCGAGGGCGGCGGCCACGCGCACGAGCTCGTCGGCCGCGACGCCCGCCGCGGGCACGGCGCGCACGAGCGCCATGACGCCGGTCGTGACCGTGCCGGTCTTGTCGAGCAGCACCGTGTCGACCCGGCGGGTCGACTCCAGCACCTCGGGGCCGGTGATGAGGATCCCGAGCTGCGCGCCGCGGCCCGTGCCCACCAGCAGCGCGGTCGGCGTCGCGAGGCCGAGCGCGCACGGGCACGCGATGATGAGCGTCGCGACGGCGGCGGTGAACGCGGCCTCGGGCGGGAAGCCGAGCAGCAGCCATCCGGCGAGCGTGCCCAGGGCCAGCACGAGCACGACCGGCACGAAGACGGCGGAGACGCGGTCGGCGAGGCGCTGGACCCGGGCCTTGCCGGTCTGCGCCTCCTCGACGAGCGCGGCCATGCGGGCGAGCCGGGTCTCCTCCCCCACGCGCGTGGCGCGCACGAGGAGGCGGCCTCCGGCGTTGAGGGTGGCGCCCGTGACGTCGTCGCCGGGGCCGACCTCCTCCGGCAGGGACTCGCCCGTGAGGAGGGAGCGGTCGACGGCGCTGGATCCGTCGACGACCACGCCGTCGGTCGCGATGCGCTCGCCCGGCCGCACGACGAACTCGTCGTCGACGCGGAGCTCGCGGATGGGGATCCGGCGCTCGACGCCGTCGCGGACGACCACCACGTCCTTGGCCGCGAGGTCGAGGAGCGCCGCGAGGGCGGCGCCGGACGCGCGGGCGGCCCGCGCCTCCAGGTAGCGGCCGCCCAGGAGGAAGACCGTGACGGCGGCGGCGACCTCGAGGTAGATGTCGCCGGATCCGCCGCCGGGCGCGGAGACGAGGCTCATGGTCATGCGCATGCCGGGCTCGCCCGCGTCGCCGAGGAAGAGGGCGTACAGCGACCAGAGGAACGCGGCCGCGACGCCGATGCTCACGAGCGTGTCCATGCCGACGCCGCCGTGACGCGCGCTCACGGCCGCCGATCGGTGGAACGGCCAGGCGCCCCACACCGCGACGGGCGCGGCCAGTGCGAGCGACAGCCACTGCCAGTCGTCGAACTGGAGCGCGGGGATCATCGCCATGAGGAACACGGGGACCGTGAGCGCCGCGGAGACCACGAGCCGCTGCCGGAGCGCGAGCTCGTCGGCGTCGGGGCGGCGGCCGGGCACGGCGTCGGGGCGCGGGGCGCTCACGGCGTCGCGTCGCGGGGCGGGCAGGGCGTCGCGCGGGGCGGGATCCGCGGGTGCCGGGTCGGGCACGCGATCCGGGGAGACGGCGGGCGCGACGTCCTCCGCCGCCCCGCTCCCCCACGCCGCGCGCTCGGACGCCCGGTACCCCGTGCGCTCGATGGTGCGGATGGCGTCCTCGACGCTCGTGCCCGCGGGCAGCTGCACGCGCGCCCGGTGGGTTGCGTAGTTGACGGCGGCCTCGACCCCGGGCATCCGGCCGAGCTTCCGCTCGATGCGCAGGGCGCACGAGGCGCACGTCATGCCCTGCACGTCGAGGTCGACGCGCGTGAGCACGGCGCCGTCCTCGGGTGGGGCGGCGACGACGCCCTCGGCGGGCGCGGATCCGGATGCGGGGTCGGCCACGTCAGAGCTCCGCGACGTACCCGGCCTCGTCGACCGCGGCGCGCACGGCGGCGGGGTCGAGGGGCTGGTCGCTCTCGACGGTGACGGTGGACGCGCCGCCGACGACGAGGTCGACGGCCACGGACGCGACACCCGGCAGCTCGCCGACCTCCTCGGTGACGCTCGCGACGCAGTGCGCGCAGGTCATGCCGGTGACGGGGAAGCTCGTGGTGGTCATGGGGTCTCCTTCGTGGGGTGCGGTGTCGGCGGGCGGCGGGGGCGGCGCCGGATCAGGACCGGACGAGCCGCGCGATGGCCGCGGAGGCCTCGCGCACCTTGTCGTCCGCGACCTGGCCGCCCTCGCGCGCGGCCTCCGCGAGGCAGTGCGCGAGGTGGTCGTCGAGCAGCTTCAGGGCCACGGTCTCCATCGCCCGCGTGACGGCGGACACCTGCGTCAGCACGTCGATGCAATACGTGTCGGCCTCGATCATGCGCTCGATCCCGCGCACCTGGCCCTCCGCGCGGCGCAGCCGCTTGAGGATGTCGTCCTTGCCCTCGCTGTACCCGACCATGGCGGCCACCTCCGTTCCCGTCGATGCTACCCCCTGGGGGTATGCAATGGAACCCCCAGGGGGTATCCGCGCAGGTCGCCCGCCGGACGCACGACGACGCCGCGCCCCTCCCGGAGGGACGCGGCGTCGGATGCCGTGCGGGTCGCGGATCAGGCCCCGCGGATCAGCCCAAGGAGCTCGTCGCGGAGGGCGGCCATCTTCGACTCGGTCGACGCCTCCACGTTGAGGCGCAGCAACGGCTCGGTGTTCGAGGGGCGGACGCTGAACCACCAGAACGCGCCGTCGTCGTCGACCGGGCCGTCGACCGTGAGGCCGTCGAACTCGTCGAACTCCCCGCGGCCGCGGAACGCCTCGACGATGCGCTCGTACGCGGCGGGCACGTCGTCGACCGTGCTGTTGATCTCGCCCGACAGCGCGTACGGCGTGTAGCGCGCGGAGAGGTCGGACATGAGGCCCTCGGTCTGGCCGAACTCGGCGAGCAGGTGCATGGCGGCGAGCATGCCGTTGTCGGCGCCCCAGAAGTCGCGGAAGTAGTAGTGCGCGGAGTGCTCGCCGCCGAAGACGGCGCCCGTGGCGGCCATCTGGTCCTTGATGAGCGAGTGGCCGACGCGCGTGCGCACCGCGATGGCGCCCGCGGCCTCGATCGTCTCGGGCACGATGCGCGAGGTGATGAGGTTGTGCAGCACGGTGACCTCGTCGTCCGGGGACTGCGCCTTCACGCGCGAGATCTCGCGGAGCGCGACGACCGCCGCGACGGCGCTGGGCGTGACCGCCTGCCCCTTCTCGTCCACCACGAAGCAGCGGTCGGCGTCGCCGTCGAACGCGAGGCCGAGGTCGGCGCCGTGCTCGAGGACGGCCTTCTGCAGGTCGACCAGGTTCGCGGGCTCGAGCGGGTTCGCCTCGTGGTTCGGGAACGTGCCGTCGAGCTCGAAGTACAGCGGGATGACCTCGATGGGCAGCTCGGGCAGGCCTGCCGCGGTGCCGAGCACGGCGGGGACGGTCATGCCGCCCATGCCGTTGCCCGCGTCGACGACGACGCGCAGCGGGCGGATGCCGGAGAGGTCGACGAGCTGGCGGAGGTAGCCCGCGTAGTCGGCGAGCACGTCGCGCTCGCGCACCTCGCCCGCGGGCTCGACGGGCGCGATGCCTCCCTCGAGGAAGCCGATGGCGCGGTCGCGGATGGCGGCGAGGCCCGTGTCGAGGCTGATGCCCTGGGCGCCCGCGCGGGAGAACTTGAGGCCGTTGTAGGTGGCCGGGTTGTGGCTCGCGGTGAACATGACCGCGGGGGCGTCGAGGGACCCGGACGCGAAGTACGTCTCGTCCGTCGAGCACAGCCCGATGAGGAGGACGTTCCCGCCGCGGGCCGTCGCACCCCGGGCGAACGCCTGCGCGAAGGCGGGCGACGAGTCGCGCATGTCGTGGCCGACGACGATCTCGGCGCCCGCGGCCCCGAGCTCGTCGACGAAGCCGGCGCCGAGGGCCGTGACCAGCTCCTCCGTGAGCTGGCTCCCCACGAGACCTCGCACGTCGTAGGTCTTCACGATGGCGGTCAGCGTCGCGGCGGCGGTCGTCGTCATGCCCCGAAACCTACCTCACCGAGCACGCCGTGCCGGACGATCTGCCAGCCCTGCGGCGCCGACAGACGCGCCGCGTGCCGGTCGCAGAGGTCGTAGCTGTGCGGCTCCGAGTCGTGGCTGAGGGGACCGAGCACGGCCATGGAATCCGCGTAGACGTAGGTGAGGGTGGTCGTGGCGCCGCCGGTGCAGCCGACGCGGGAGCAGGGCCTGTTCGTCATGTCGCGCCCACACTACCGCCGACCCGCGGGCCGTACGATGGGGCCATGCCACGATCGAGCCGCCGGGGAGGCCACGTCTCCATCCGCGGATCCTGGCGGGACCGCCACGGCCGGGGGCTCCGCTCCCCCGTCACCGGACCCGAGCTCCCCGTGCTGCGGACGCGCGTCGACCGCTTCGACGAGATCGTGGCCTCGGCCGCCGAGTACCTCCGCGGCCTCTGGCCGGACGAGCTCGAGCGCGTCTCCTTCGAGGTCGCCGCGCTGCCCGCCCGCAACAGCGAGCGCGACGGGATCGACCGCTGGAGCGTGCTCGCCGACGAGCGCCGCGTGGTCTTCTACCGCCTGCCCATCGAGCGCCTCGCGCACCTCCACGAGGAGGACGAGCACCACCACCGGGCGCTCGTCGAGGGCTGCGTCTTCCGCGCGGTCGCCGAGCTCCTCGGCAAGGACCCGTGGGACCTCGCGCCCGACAGGTACGACCCGCACTAGACCGGATGCCGCACGGGCGTCAGGCGTCCGCGCGAGCCGCCCCGGGCGGCGTCAGGGGTGGATGCGCAGCGGGTCCGCCGCCGGCAGCACCGGCACGACGGGCAGCGCGGCCGAGCGCCCGGGCTCGGCGAACGTCACCGTGGCCGTGAGCCCGGCGGATCCCGCGAGCAGGTAGGTGCGGCCCGCGACGACGGCGGCGGAGACCTCGGCGCCCGCGGGCACGGCGAGGGTGACGGGCTCGGATCCGTCGGTCGGCCGCGCCGTGACGGTCGCCTCCGCCTCGCCGGGGTTCCGCACGTGCAGCAGCGGCGCGGGGCCGGACGGCACGGACACCAGCGCGTCGCGGGTGAGCGCGCCGGCGGCGGGCAGCCAGGCGAAGTCGGTGGCGCCGCTCTCGGCCGCGCCGGACATGCTGCGCACGGCCGCGGCCACGGGGACCGAGCTCTGCACGGTGACGGCGTAGCGGCCGTCGGTCAGTCCGGTCACGGGGAAGTCGGTCACGCGACCGGCGTCGGCCTCGACCGTGAAGGTCGTGCCGGTGCCCGTCGTGCCGTCCTCGGGCGCGACGCTGACGCTCACGTCGGCGTCCTCGGAGCCGGGCACGAGGACCCGGACGGCGGTCTCGCGCTCGGGGTCAGTCCCGACGTCGGCGCCGGGCCCGGAACCGGCGGCGCCCTCGGCGGGCGTCTCGCCCGCGGCCGCCGCGGCCGGCGCGGCGGCCTGCGTGTCGATCCGGAGGCCGGTCATGGTGAGTGCGGTGGCCGGCGCGGCGGCGGGGACGACGACGTCGACCCCGCCCGCGAGGAGGCCGCGCACCGTGCTCTGCTCGAGCGTGGCGACGACCTGGCCGCCGCGGCTCTGCACGTGGACGGCGGGCGACGAGAGGTCGGGGGCGAGGCCGGCGAGCGAGAGCACGCGCCGGCTGCCGGCGGGCAGGTTGATCCCGCTGGCCCCGGGGGCGCTCACCGGTCCGTCCTCGCCCGCGATGGCGAGGTCGACGGTGGAAGCGACACCGGACGGGTTGTCGAGGACCACGAAGGTGGTGCGGCCCGTGGTCGTGGCGCCGCCGAGCAGCCACGACTCCGCGGTGGCCTCGGAGCAGGGGGCCGCGGCGAGGCCCGCGAGGTCGCTCGCGGAGGCGATCTGCGACGCCGCGCCCGCGAGCTCCGTCGGTTCCTCCCCCGTCGCCCCGGCGACCGCGAGGACGGACGGCGTGGTCGACGCGCCGCCCTGGACCTCGGGGGCGCGCAGGCGCGAGGTGCGCACGCCCGGGCCGCCGGCGGGCACGTCGCCGGACGCGGATCCGCTCGTGACCGCGGAGGAGCCGACCGCGACGGCGGTCGTCGTCGCGGCGGCGTCCGCCTCCGGGGGCCGGAGGAGGGCTCCCGGGCAGACGCGCTGCTGGTCGGTCGCCACGGGGGTCACGAGCACGGACGGCGCGCTCGCGTCGCTCGACACCGGCGGGAGGAGGAGGGCGCCGGTCACGACGACGCCGAGCACGGCGACCCCCGCGATCCCGGTGGTCACGCGCGTCGCGATGCGCACGGCGTCACGCCTGGCCATCTGTCCTCCTGGGCTGGTCGTCGTCGCGGTCGCCGCGGCGGTCGTCGTCGCGGTCGCCGCGGCGGTCACCGTCGTCCGATGCGGTCGCCGTGGCGGAAGCGTCGCCGGCGTCGTCCGCGGGCCGGTCGCCGACCTGCGGGATGTCGCCGAAGGGCGCCGCCTCCACGCTCGTGCCGGTGGGCTCGTCGGGGTAGGCGGGGATCCCCCGGTCGTCGTGCTCGGGCCGCGGCTCGACGGCGTCCGCCGGGCGCACGTCGGTGCCGGTCACGGGCTCGCGGTAGGCGGGCAGCGGGCGGCTGCGCGCGGCGAGGCTGCCGGTGGGGATCGCGAGGAGGAGCGTCAGCGCGAAGACCAGCGCCTGGGCGGCGAGGACGCCCGCGCGGCCCGCGTCGTCGAGGTTGCCGGGGCCGGCGACCTGCACGTCGAGGTCCTCGCTCCCGACGAAGCGCCAGAGCAGCCCGGCCTCGGTCTGGCCGACGGCGGTGAACACGGGGTCGTCGTCGAGCGCGGAGCCCGCCCGGTCGTGCACGGCCTGCTCGGCGGCGCCCGACGGCGGGGCGAGGAGCACGTAGCTGATCCCGAGCGTGCGGAGGTCCTCGGTGGCGTCGAGGCCCGAGCGCGACGAGACGTTGCCGGCGAGCTCGGCGACGCGGGTCTGCGTGTCGGTGAGCGGCCCGATCGTGGAGTCGACCGTAGACACCTGCTCGAGCGTGCGTCCGGCGCCGCGCTCCACGTCGGCGGCCAGGGAACCGTCGTCGCCCGCGCGGAGCACGAGCGTGCCGACGGACGGGTCGGTCGCGGCCTGCGCCACGACGAGGCCCGGCAGGGACGCGTCCTCGCCGGGGCGCACGGCGGTGGATCCCGCCACCGCCGCCGAGACCAGGGGCATCGCGACGACCACGAGCGTCACGGTCGCGACGAGGCCCGGCACCACCGAGCGCCGGCCGAGCGTCGCGAAGCCGAGCACCAGGGCGCCGGAGAGGCCGAGCCAGAGGAGGCTGAGGCCGGATCCCGGCCACACGGCGACGACGTCGGCCCCCGTGGACTGCACGACCGTGCGCGCCGCGAGCACGGCGGTGGCGAAGCCGACCACGGACACGGACAGGGCGAGCGCGGCCCGGTGCGAGCCGCGGAGGAAGAGGGCGGCGACGGCACCGACGACGAGCGGGGCGACGAGCACGGCCACGACGACGAGCGGCACGGATGCGGGGAGGCCCAGCCCGAGGCCGTCGACGACCGCGGTCCAGCCGCCGAGCCCCGACGTGGGGAAGCCGAGCGCGAGGCCCGGGACGTCCGCCGGGGTGAACGCCGCGGGGACGGCCGGGTCGGCGGCGAGCGCGAGGGGCTGCCCCTGCATCACCCGGTACGCGACGAGCGGGGCGGCGAGCGCGACGAGCGGCACGGGGATCGTGACGAGCCGGCCGACGCGGCGACCGGCGCGGACGACCGCGACGAGCCACAGCACGAGGAGCGCGGGCACGAGGGACGGGGCGGACGCGCCGACCGCGGCCATGAGGATGCCCGCCACGGCCGAGGCGGACCACGACCGCGGCGCCCGCAGCACGGCGAGCGCGAGCCACGGCAGCAGCAGGTGCGCGAGCACGGCGGGCAGGCGGCCGTCGCCGAGCGCGACGAGGAACGTGGGCGCGAGGGTCCAGGCGAGCGCGGCCAGCGCGCGGAGCCAGGCGTTGCGCGTGACCTGCGCGGCGGCGAGCCACGCGGCGAGGGCCGCGAGCGGCAGCGCGCCCACGAAGAGGCCGAGGACCGCGAGCGACGGCTCCCAGGCGGTGATGCTGCCGAGCACCGCGAGCACGGCGGCGAACGGGTCGGATGGGGCGACGGGGCCCGTGCCGATCCCCCGGACGCCGATGCCGACCTGCGCCCACAGCGCGCCCGCGTCCGGTCCGAGCGGCAGCAGCTGCCCGCCGGTGAGGGCGGTGCCGCCGAGGCGCGGGATCCACATGACGGCGGCCAGGAGCAGCGCGGTGAGGACGGTCCAGCCGCCGCCCGTGGCGAGGAACTCGACGCCGTCGGAGACGCCCATGTGCTCGACGCGGTACTGCTCGCGGGCGAGGGACCGGCGGCGGCGGCCGACCGCGAGCGGCTGCCGGAGGGACGCGATGCTCGACCACGGCGCCGTGCGCGTCGCCTGGAGCCGCCGCCTGCTGGCGACGACGCGTCCGGGCGCGACCGCGACGCGGAGGGCGGCGCCGATCTCCCCGGGCGCTGCCGTGGGCCGCTTGCGCAGGAGCTGCAGGAGGGCGCGGAGGATCGCGAGCGGCACGAGCGAGAGCCAGTGGAAGGGCACGGCGGCGGCCGGCGCGTAGGACAGGCGGCGGTGCAGCTCGGCCTGGCGCGCGAGCCGACGGCGGCGGCGGCGCGGGGTGCGGCGGCCGAGGAACGCGGTGCCGGGGCCGGCGGATCCGGCGGACGCGACGCGGGCCGCGGGCACGACCACCACGCGGTGGCCCGCGAGGCGGGCGCGCACGCACAGGTCGAGCGCATCGTCGATCACGGGGAGCGCGTCGTCGAAGCCGCCGAGCTCGTCCCAGAGCCGGTGCCGCACGAGCATGCCGCCCGCGGCCACGCCGAGGACGTCGCTCATGTCGTCGTACTGGGCCTGGTCGAGCTCCCCGTCGACCTCGGGCACGGCGGCGCCGAGGGTGGTGAGGGTGCGGCCGATCTCGCGGATGTAGCCGGGGTGGTCCCACTCCATGAGCTTGGGACCGGCGACGGCGACGCTGGGCGACGCCTCGATCGCGGCGAGCAGGCGCTCGAGCGCGTCGGGCGCGGGCGCGTTGTCGGCGGAGAGCAACCAGAGCAGCTCATCGTCGCCGGTGGGCGCGGGGATCACGCGGACTGCCTGGTCCACGGCCTGCCCGAACGTCATCCGCGCGGGCGCCTGCACCATGCGCGTGGGTTCGGACGCGGCCAGCAGGGCCGCGGACGCGTCCCGGGAGCCGAGGTCGACCGCGACCACCTGGTCGGGTCGTCGGGTCTGCGCGGCGAGGGCCGCTAGGGTCCGCTCGAGGAACTGCGCGCCCTCGTGGGCGACGAGGATCGCGGTTACTCGTGGCTGCATGACAGGGAGACCCTACGTGGTGCCGGATGCGGAACCGCCGCGATCGGACGGCGCGCCGGGGAGCCGGTGCTCCCGGCGGCGCCTGCGCGGTCGGAGCGCCGCGCGTGCGGGGCCGCTCCGGGCGCGTGCGGGGTCAGACCGCGCGCTTGCGGAGCTTGCGGCGCTCGCGCTCGGAGAGCCCGCCCCAGATGCCGAAGCGCTCGTCGTTCTCCAGCGCGTACTCGAGGCACTCGGAGCGCACCTCGCACGAGCCGCAGATCTTCTTGGCGTCGCGGGTGGATCCGCCCTTCTCGGGGAAGAACGCCTCGGGGTCGGTCTGCGCGCAGAGCGAGTCGGCCTGCCAGGCGAGCGGGTTGCCGTCGTCGACGCTCCGGACGCCCGGGACGCCGAGTCGGACGGGGTCGACGAACCAGTCGTCGGGGACCCCGGCGTGGTACTCAGGTAGTGCCATGTCACGATCTCCCCACACGGCTGGAGCGCCCGGCCGGCCCCAGCTTGTCGTCATAATTACACCGGTGTAACTCGTCGGCGTCAAGCCGCGGAGGGTAAACCCTCAGGCGCTCGTCGAGGGTTGCGACGCGCCGCGGCTCGCCCGCGGCGCTACTCCGGGGATCCGGCCTGGCGGGCGAGCCAGGCGCTCGCGACCATGTCGTCCAGGCTGTGGCGCATCGCCCAGTCCAGATCGCGCGCGGCGAGGTCGCCCGACGCCACGATGCGGGCCGGGTCGCCGGGGCGGCGCTCCCGCACCTCGGGCTCGAAGCCGATCCCCGTCGCGTCGCGGATGGCCGTCATGATCTCCCGCACGCTCACGCCCTGGCCGCTGCCGAGGCAGTACACGGGCTCCACGGGCTCGCCGGCCTCGAGCCGGCGCGCGGCCGCGACGTGCGACGCGGCGAGGTCGACGACGTGGATGTAGTCGCGCACGCACGTGCCGTCGGGCGTCGGGTAGTCGCCGCCGTTGATGCGCGGCGTGCGCCCGTCGAGGAGCGCGTCGAACACGAGCGGGAACAGGTTGTGCGGGCTGGTGTCGGCGTAGCCCTCCTCGCCGGATCCCACCACGTTGAAGTAGCGCAGCGACGTGTGGCGGAGGCCGGTCGCGACGCCCTGGTCGCGCAGCAGCCACTCGCCGATGAGCTTGGACTCGCCGTAGGGGGACTCGGGGGCCTTGGCCGTGCGCTCGTCGACGAGGTCGACGTCGGGCGTGCCGTACACGGCCGCGGAGGACGAGAACACGATGCGGTCGACGCCCGCGCGCTCCATCTCCTCGAGCAGCACGGCGGTGGCCGTCACGTTCTGCTCATAGGTGTGCAGGGGGCGCTGGACGGAGACGCCCGCGTACTTGTAGCCCGCCACGTGCACGACGCCGCGGATGTCGCCGGAGCCGAGGATGCCCGCGAGCAGCTCCCGGTCGAGCACGGACCCGCGGTGGAACGGCACGCCCTCCGGGACGAACGACGCGTGGCCGCTCGACAGGTCGTCGAGGACGACCGTGTCGATGCCGGCGCGGGCGAACGCGGAGACGATGTGCGAACCGATGTAGCCGGCGCCGCCGGTGACCAACCATGTCATGCGGCAACCCTATCGACGGCCGGACGGGCGCCGGTCACGCGGCGGAGGCGTCCGGATCGACGTCGTCGGCCGCGGCGGCGGACGGCGCCGGGGTCGTCGCGAGGAACGCCTCGCCCTCCCCCGTGACGACGATCCGCCCCTCGTCGGGCGTGACGAAGACGGCCCCGCCGCGGCGGACGACGACGGACGACGTCTCCCCGCGGAGCGCCACCTCGCCGCTGGTGCACAGCACGATCGCCGGGCCGTCGACCTCGACGACGCTCGCGCCGGCGTCGCCCGGCGTCGCCTCGCGCGTGGCCGGGGAGATCCGGGCGAGCAGGAAGTCGGGCACGTCCGGCCGGTAGAGCTCGACGCCCGGCGCCGTGTGCTCGGGCGCCAGGTACGGCACGGGCAGCGCCTGGAACTCGAGCACGTCGAGCAGCTCCGGCACGTCGACGTGCTTGGGCGTGAGGCCGCCGCGCAGCACGTTGTCGGAGGCGGCCATCAGCTCGATCCCGAGCCCGTGCAGGTACGCGTGGATGTTGCCGGCCGGGAGGTAGAGGGCCTCGCCGCGCCGCAGGGTCACCCGGTTGAGGAGCAGCGACGTGACGATGCCCGGGTCGCCCGGGTACGCCGCGGCGAGCTCGCGGACGGTGCGCATCTCCGTGCCGAACTCGCGGCACTGCCGGTCGGAGGCGAGGCTCGCCAGCAGCGTCACGCGGTCGACGAGGCGGCGCACCTCCGCCCCGCCGCCCATGAGGAAGGCGAACACGTCGCGCAGCACGTCGGCCTCGGATCCGGTGAGGCGCGAGAGCACGGACCGGATGACGGCCGGGTCGGAGTCGGGCCCGGACGCGTCGAGCGTGAGCAGGAGCGTGAACACCTGCCGCACCTCCGCGAGCGGCCGGAAGCCGCAGAGCGCGTGGAACTCGTCGCTCAGCGCGTAGATGAGCTCCGGCTTGTGCAGCGGGTCCTTGTAGTTGCGGTGCGGGGCGTCGATCGGGATGCCGCGCTCCTCCTCGTCGCGGAAGCCGCGGCGGGCGCGGTGCAGGTCGGGGTGCGCCTGGAGCGACAGCGGGCCGCCCGCGGCGAGCACCTTGAGGAGGAACGGGAGGCCGGGGCCGTCGCCCGGGCGCAGGCCCTCGGCGAGCGGGCCGAGCGTGGTGGCCGGGTCCCGCCGGATCCAGTCGGCCAGCGTCGTCGCGCCGCCGGCCGTCGCCGGGTCGTCCACGCGCGTGGGCGAGCCGCCGTGGGCACCGAGCCAGAGCTCGGCCTCCGGGCCCCCCGACGGCTCGCGGCCGAGCAGCTCCGCGATGGCGGTCGTCGACCCCCAGGCGTAGTCGCGGGGGGTGTTGGAGAGGGCAGTGAACACGGGCGATCCTGTCGGGCTTGGCGGCTACCTACAACGCCCACGGGCGCGCGTCCGGTCCGGACGCGACCAAAGTACCAAGCGATGACGGCGCCGCCCGGACGCCGACCTAGGCTCGCCCGCAGGCGCCCGACCCGAGGGCGCCGACGAACCGCAACGGAGCATCGTGTCCCTCACCCCCCTCATCGGCGACTTCTACGGCTACGAGTCCCGGCTCGGCGACAGGGAGAGGGAATCCCTCGCCGAGCTGCGCTCCTACCTCGAGCAGGAGGTCCGGCCGCACGTCAACGGCTGGTGGGCCCGGGCCGAGTTCCCCCGCCACGTGGTCGGCGGCCTCGCCCAGCGCGGCTTCTTCGGCATGCCGTATCCGGAGACGCGCCCGTTCGAGAACTCGGCCGTGTTCCGCGGCTGGGCGGCGCTCGAGCTCGGCCGGGTGGACGCGAGCATCGCGACCCTCGTCGGCATGCAGAGCGGCCTCGTCATGGGCAGCATCGCGGTCGCCGGCTCCCCGGAGCAGCGCGCCGAGTGGCTGCCGCGCTTCGCGTCGGGCGAGCTCCTCGGCTCCTTCGGGCTCACGGAGCCGATGTCCGGCTCCGACTCCGCCCGAGGCCTGCGCACCGTCGCGACGCGGCGCGGCGACGAGTGGAGCATCACGGGCGCCAAGCGCTGGATCGGCAACGGCACCGTGAGCGACGTCACCGTCGTCTGGGCCAAGGACGCGGACGACGGACAGGTGAAGGGCTTCCTCGTCCCCAACGACTCCCCCGGCTTCCGCGCCACCCGCATCGAGGACAAGCAGGCGCTGCGCATCGTGCAGAACGCCGACATCGAGCTGGACGGCGTCATCGTGCCCGAGCGGAACCGCCTGCAGCGGTCGACGTCCTTCGCGGACACGGCCGCCGTGCTGCGCCTGACCCGCGCGGAGGTCGCGTGGGCCGCGATCGGCATCGCGGTCGGCGCCTACGAGGCGGCCGTCGCGTACACGGGCGAGCGCCAGCAGTTCGGCAAGCCGCTCGGCGCGCACCAGCTGATCCAGGACCTCCTCGTCCGCAGCCTCGGCAACATCACCGCGTCCATCGGGCTCGTCACCCGCGCCTCCGAGATGGTGGACGAGGGCACGCAGTCCGACGAGCACTCCGCCCTCGCCAAGGCCTTCGCCACGAGCCGGATGCGCGAGACCGTCGCGTGGTGCCGCGAGGCGTTCGGCGGCAACGGCATCGTCCTCGACTACGACGTGGCCCGGTTCTTCGCCGACGCGGAGGCCCTGTACTCCTACGAGGGCACGCGCGAGATGAACACGCTCATCGTGGGCCGCGCGATCACGGGCCACGCGGCCTTCGTCTGACGGACAGGCGGCCGCCCGACGCGCCGGGCATCCGCGGGCCCGCCGGGCGGAGCTCCCGGCGGGACGGGAGGATCCGCCCCGGCCCGTTACCCTGATGGGCATGCCCTCCGCCAGCCGACGAGCCCTCCGGGCATTCGCGACCTTCGTCCTCGTCACCACCTTCGCGGGCGACATGTGGCGGAACAGCCTCAGCTGGTGGGGCTTCAGCGCGATCGCGCTCGCCGTGCTCATCACGAGCATCACCCTGCTCGTGCGCGCACGACCGCTGCCGCGCCTCCGGGTGCTCCCGGTGCCGTTCCTCGCCTTCACGGGCCTGTCCGTGCTGTCGATCGCCTGGTCGCAGTACCGGCCGGAGTCGGCGCTCGGGGTGATCATCCAGCTCGCCACGTCCACGGCGGCGCTGATGCTCGTGGTGCTGCTCTCGTGGGCGGAGATCGTCCAGGCGCTGGGCCGGGCGCTTCGCATCATCCTCGGGCTGTCGCTGGCCTTCGAGCTGTTCATCGCGGTCGTGGTGCGCCAGCCCGTCATGCCGTTCTTCACCGACTACGGCCCGCGCGCGCCCGCCGCCTTCGCGTGGACGCGCGGCGAGCTGCTCCTGGGCGGCCGCATCCAGGGCGTCGTCGGCAACGCCAACCTCCTCGCCATGGTGGCGCTGCTCGGCCTCATCGTCTTCGCGCTGCAGTTCGCGGCGCGCACCGCGGACCGCCGGACCGCCGCCGTGTGGATCGCGGTGGCCCTCCTCACGCTCACGCTCACGGGCAGCTCCACCGTGCTCGTCGCGCTCATCATGACCGGTGTGGTCGCCGTGCTCGCGGTCATCGCGCGCCGGGTGGGCATCCGCGGACGGCTCGTGCTCGCCGGCGGGGTCGTGGTCGCCGCGGCCGCCGGCGCGGGGATCGTCGTCACGCGCACGGCCGAGGTCTTCGAGCTGCTCGGCCGCTCGCCCGACCTCACGGGCCGCTTCGAGATCTGGGAGTCGGTCATCGGGCTCGCGCAGCAGCACCCCGTGGTCGGCTGGGGCTGGATCGGCTACTGGGCCCCCTGGATCAAGCCGTTCGAGGGCCTCGCGGTGCGCAGCGGCGTCACGTACCTCCAGGCCCACGACGCGTACCTCGACGTGTTCCTCCAGCTCGGTGCCGTGGGCGCGCTGGTCTTCGTCTGCCTCATCGTCACGACGTACATCCGCTCCTGGTGGGCCGCCATCGACCGCCCGCAGCACCGCCGCGACCGGGTCGAGCCGTACAGCGCGCTCGCGCTCGCGCCGCTGCTGCTGATGACCGCGCTCGTCGTGCAGAGCCTCGCCGAGAGCCGTCTGCTCTACGAGGGCAACTGGCTGCTCCTCATCGTCATCGCGATGGCCACCCGCTCGGGGATGATCGCGCGCGAGGACGTGCCCGGCCCGGTCGACTCCCGCCGGCCGCCCGTCGCCGCGGGTGCGGTCGCCGACGCGTCCCGCCTGCCCGCCCCCGCCGCCAGCGCCCCCGCGGTCCCGGCCGATCCCGGCGTCGCCTGACCCGCGTGGCCGCCCGGTGCCCCGTCGACCTCCCGTGAGGGACGCCGCATGACGCTGCCCGCGCGCCTGCCGCTGCCGGAGCGCCTCCCGGAGCTGCTCGGGTCGGCGCGCTTCTCCGCCGCCCTCACGCACTGCGTCATCGGCACCGCCGTCCTCTCGCACGCCGTCCGCGCCACCATGGGCTGGCCCGGGCTCATCGGCATCGTGGCCGCCCTCGTCGCGATGGCCGCGGGATCGCTCGTCGCCAAGCGCGGGGACTGGGAGTGGCGCGGCCTCCTGCCCGTCTCGCTCCTGCTGCTGGTGGGCTGGTGCGCCGCGACGCTGCTCTGGACCGCCTATCAGCCGGACGCGGTCGCCGGCGTGCTGTACCTCGCCGCGTCCGCGTTCCTCGCGGTGTACGTGGGCGTCGTCCGCGACCTGATCCAGATCGTGCGCGCCGTCGGCGACGTGCTGCGGCTCGTCCTCGCGTCGTCGCTCGCGCTCGAGGTGCTCGCCGGGCTCCTCATCGACGGCCCAATCCCGTTCCTCGGCATCCGCGGCGCCCTCGGGCGCCTCGGACCGATCCAGGGCCTCCTCGGCGAGCGCAACGCCCTCGGCGCCCTCGCCCTCGTCGCGGCCGTGACGTTCGCGGTCGAGCTGCTCACCCGGTCCGTGTCGCGCGGGCGCGCCGTCGCCTCCCTGACCGTCGCGCTCCTCGTCGCGTCGCTCACGCGCTCGTCCGTGATCCTCGGCACCTTCCTCGTGCTGGCCGTCGCCTCCCTGGCGGTGTTCGGCCTCCGGCATCTCGCGCGGCAGGCCCGGCCGCTCGCGAACAGCGCGGTGCTGGTGCTGGCCGCCGTGGTCGCGATGCTCGTCGTCGCCTTCCGCTCCCCCGTGCTGCAGGTCCTGCAGGCCCGCCCCGACTACCTGCAGCGCGTCGCCCTGTGGCGCGAGATGCTGCGCCTCATCGACCTCAACACGATCGAGGGCTGGGGCTTCGTCGGCCTGTGGCGCCGCGACGCGTACCCGTACACCGCCCTCGACCTCGTGAGCCGCGGCGCGCAGGAGAGCGCCCGCAACGCCTACCTGGACCTCTACCTGCAGGCCGGGCTCGTCGGCCTGGTGCTCTTCGCCGCGTTCTGCGCCCTCGCGCTCGGCCGCTCGTGGGTGCTCGCGACCACCAAGCGCGGCGTGGGCTACGTGTGGACCGCGCTCGTGCTCGTCGTGCTCGTGGTCGTGTCCCTCGGGGAGAGCGTCACGCTCGTGGAGTGGGGCTGGGTGCTGCTCGTGATCTGCGCGGTCAAGGCCGCGCAGGGCCGCAGCTGGCGCCACGGCCTGCCCGCGCAGCCCCTGCCCGCCTGAGCGGACGTCCGGGCGCGGAGGCGCATCCGGTCGGGATCAGCGGACCGCCTCGTCGCGCGGCCGGCGGAACGAGAAGAACTTGTGGCCGGTGTACGTGGCGACCGTGATGACGATCGTCACGAGGATCTGCGCCACGATCGGCTGCAGCGGCGTCGTCTCCACGACGAGCGGCAGCAGCAGCATGTTGGCGAGCAGCGGCACGAGGTTCACCAGGGTGTACCGCGAGAAGTCCGGGATGAGGTTCCCGCTCACCTTGAAGACGAGCTTCCGGTGGAGCGTGAACGAGATCGGCAGCTGCACCGCCCACGCGATCACGAGCACCACGGGGTACGGGATCGCGTGCCCCCAGAGCAGGTAGAACAGGGCGAACCACGCGGTGCCGATGACGGTGTTGAAGCCGCCCACGAGGAGGAACGCGATGCGCTCGTCCTTGATCAGGCGGAGGAGGATGCCGGGCGGCGGGGTCTCCTCGCGGCGTGCGTCGACGTCGAGGTCGTGCTGGTCCATGCGCTCTCCTCCTCGCACGGCGAGCACGACCGCCGAGGGGCCGCGCCGCGTCCTTCCGGTGCGGCCCCCACTGTATCCGGCGTCGGCTCGACGTCCGGCGTGACGGGTCAGGCGTCCGCGCCGACCGCGATGCGGGCGACCGCCGCGTCGCGCAGGGTCGTGATCGTCGGCGACGACGTGCCCGCCAGGGCCACGAGCCGCGCCCAGGAGGTCACCGGCTTCGCCTGGCCGCCCTGGAGCAGGAACACCGTCGAGTCGGCGATGCCCTTCACGAACACCGGCCCCTGCACGGTGCCGCCGGTCGCGTCGAGCGCACGGCACGTGGTGGGGACCAGATCGGTGACGGGCAGCCCCGTGGATCCCGGGTTCGCCACCGCGACAACGCGCCCCTGCGTGGCGAGCGACGTGACCCCGCCGCAGCGGACCAGCAGCGAGAGGTTCGCCGTGGATCGCGTGTAGCCGTCGAGCGTCTGCGCCGCCACGTTCGCGAACGACGTGCCGAAGCCGAGCTCCTGCGTCACCGCGAAGGACGGGACGCCCACCTTGCTGTTCAGCCCGTTGATCAGGTACACGTCGGCTCCCGCGGGCGACTTCGCCAGCGTCCCCGGCTCGAGCGCCGTGTGGCCCGTCGCGTAGCGGCTCCCCACCGATGCGCGCATGGTGGCCACGAACGGCGACGCGCCCGAGTTGAGCCCGACCAGCGCGGACCAGCTCGAGAGCGGGTACTTGACGCCGCCCTCGAGGAGGTAGGCCGTGCCGCTGCCGGGCAGGACGAAGTACGCGCTCATGTTCCCCGCCGCGGGCACGGAGGCGAGCTGACCCGGATCCAGGTTCACGGCGTCGCCGCACCCGTATCCGTAGTCGCCCACCAGCGCGCAGGACGTGAAGGGATGGCGGCGGTCGCCCTGCACGAGGCTGACGGTCCCGTCCGACGGATCCCGCACGAGCTCGGACGCGACGTTCCCCGTGGCCAGCGCGTCGAGGTAGGAGCGGGAGACCGTGCTGATCCCGCCCAGCGCCGACAGGTTCTGGAACACCGCGAAGTCGGTGATCGGGTGCTTCTGCCCGCCGCTGACGAGGTAGACGCTGTCGTCCGTGGCCGTCTTGACGAACGAGGACACCGGGCCGTCCGACGTGCTGCCGAACCAGTCGGTGTAGAGGCGCCAGAAGTTCCGGTTGCCGTAGGAGGAGCAGGAGTCGCCCGTCCCGTAGAGGTTGGCCAGCGCCGCGGAGTTGGGGCGGTACGGGGTGTAGATGTAGAGGCCGGCCGTCGCCTGGTTCCGGATCGTCACCTGCGACGAGCCGCAGGCCGCGTTCGGGTGCCACAGGATCGTGTTGACCCGGCCGGCCTGGTAGTTCCAGCGCGTCGGCGTCGACTGGTACACCTTGAACTGGCGGGCCGCGTTGTAGACCTGGTTGAAGAAGCCGTAGTAGGTGGAGTCGCATGCCGCGGTGTCCGGGCAGCCGTAGCCGGTGGCGCTGCGGAACTGCCGATCCGTGGGCGTGCTGTCGGTGACGAGGCCCTGCTCCTTCTCGAGCAGCACGAGCAGGGCGGCCTGGCTCACGCCGCAGGCGCGGCCGACCCAGTAGACGACGTCCGCCGCGCTCATCCGGGAGGCCTGCAGGCTGGAGCACCTGCTGTCCCCGTCGCGCGCGGGGGTGTCCTGCACGTAGTTCGTGAGGCAGACGTAGCCGGACGCGCACCGCGGCACCCGGGCCTGCAGGAAGGTCTGCACGTCCCGCTGGGACATGACGGCCCCGTCGAAGAACTTCGCGTCGCTGATGATCATGCCGGGGTCGAAGTCGGCCCCGGATGCGGCCTGCGCCGGCTCGGCGGGCCCCCCGACCACGCCCGTCCCCACGAGCCCGACGCCCAGCGCCACGGCCCAGACGGCCAGGCAGGCGATCAGCCGCGATCGTCGGCGCGCGCGCCGGTGGTCCACCCCGTTGTCGTCCACTGACATCCCCTCGCGTACTGCGTGAGATGCGATTCTCACACACGGGGGAACCCCGTCCGAGCGCGGAGGGGGCGGGCTGCTCTCAGTGGACACCCCGCCGCCCGCGCGTGCGGACCGGCTAGCGCTGCCCGCGCCCGCTCTCCGGCTGGTCGACGCCGAAGGTGCGCGCCCACGATTCCGGGCTGGTGATGGTGGGCAGAGCCGCGCGGTACGCCGCCTTGAGCTGCGGCCAGCGGGCGAGGATGCGCCAGCGGAGCACGAGGCTCGTCCACAGCATGCGCCGGAACAGCGCGGGATCCCGACGGTGGAGCAGGGCGGCGGAGCCCTCCGCGTTGGACACGAGCACGCTGTCGAAGGAGGGCACGACCCACCACCGCGCGTCCTCGAACGAGAGGTGCGCCTCCGGTCCCCGGCTCGCGGACGCGCTCAGCGGCGAGAACGCGTGGCGGGCGACCGTGCGCGCCAGCCAGGCCAGGCGGATGATGCCCGCCGGCGCGGTGCCGCTGACGCGGCCGTGCGGCTTGTCGGGAGCCACGATGTCCGGCAGCGCGGCGCGGTCCTTGATCGGCATCCCGTCGCTGAAGCCCTTCGCGAGCTCCCTGGTGCGGGCGAGGCGCGTGACCATGTCCTGGTGCAGGCCGCGGGGCCCGCGCAGGATGTTCCGATACGCCTCGTGGCGCGCCGCGAGCGCGAAGTACTGCATCGACACCAGGTGACGCACGTCGGTGGCGAGGTTCGCCGTGAGGAACCGGCCGCCGCGCTCGTACGGCGAGTGCAGCAGGGCGGCGATCAGCCGGTTGCGCGCGTGGAAGAACGCCTGCCAGTCCTGCGAGTCGTCCTTGTCCACCCAGGAGACGTGCCACACGGCCGCGCCCGGCAGCGTGACGGTCGGCACGCCGACCTCCTTGGCGCGGAGCGCGTACTCCGCGTCGTCCCACTTGATGAAGACGGGGAGCGACAGGCCCACCTGCTTGATCGTGGAGACGGGGATGAGGCACATCCACCAGCCGTTGTACTCGGCGTCGACCCGGCGGTGCATCCACCGCGTCTGGCGGAGGTTCGACGCGCTGAAGTCGTGGCGCGTGGGCGTGACGGGGCCCCACATGAAGTTCCACATGTCGAAGCCCTCGGCGTACGCGTGGAGCTTGCTCTTGTCGTACATGTCGAACATGTGGCCGCCGACGATCGTGGGCGTGCGCGCGTAGTCGGCGAACTTCACCGCGCGGCGGATGCTCTCCGGCTCGAGCGTGATGTCGTCGTCCATGACGAGGACGTAGTCGCTCGCGCCCTCCTTCAGCGTCTCGTACATGCCGCGGGAGAAGCCGCCGGATCCGCCGAGGTTGGCCTGGTCGATCACGCGGAGCTTCTCGCCGAGGAGCTCCTGCGCACGCGGGAACGCGGGCTGGTCGGCGACCTTCTGCGTGCCCTGGTCCGTGACGTAGACGTGGTCCAGGAGCGCCGCGACGTCGGGCTTCTCGCCGATGTCCGTGAGGAGCTTCACGCAGTACTCGGCGCGGTTGAGCGTCGTGATCGCGATGCTCACCGATCCCGCGGCGCCCGTCGTGGGGACGGTGCCCTCGGGGGCGTACCAGCCCGCCTCGACGAGCGCGAAGTCGGCCTCCTCGCCCATCAGGTCGAACCAGTACCAGCCGCCGTCAGCGAAGTAGGTGAACGGCAGCTCGAAGCGCGAGGTCGTGGGACCCGACACCGACGCGCCGTCGACCTTCTGGATGACGCCCCGCGCGTTGGAGCGGTACACGATGACCTGTCCGCTGCCGGTCGTCTCGACCTCGAGCACGACGCCGTCGAGGCTGGTGCTGGAGCGCCAGTAGGACGCGGGGAACGCGTTGAAGTAGGTGCCGAACGAGACCTTGCGGCGGTGCGGGACCCGGAAGCCGCGGTCGCCCGTGATGGCGCTGGTGATGCCCATGTCGCTGAGGCGGACGACGGCCTTGTCCGCGTCCGAGTCGACCACGCGCAGCGGCGAGCGGCGGCGCTTCTGCGGCGTCACGGGGATGCTCGTCCAGTAGTCGGCGTCCACGTAGAGCGGGAGGATGTCCGGGTCGTGGTCGGAGGGCAGGATGACGCGCTGGATGAGGTCGAGCTGCACGGGGGCGCCCTGGTCCGCGGCGGCCATCAGGAGGCGTCCTTCGCGAGGACGGGCTTCAGCTTGTTCTCGTACATCGAGAGCGCCGCGCCGATGGCCATGTGCATGTCGAGGTACTGGTACGTGCCGAGGCGGCCGCCGAAGAAGACGCCCTCCTCCTGCTTCGCGAGCTCGCGGTACTTGAGGAGGCCCTCGCGGTCGGCCGCGGTGTTGACCGGGTAGTACGGCTCGTCGTCGCCCTCGGCGAAGCGCGAGTACTCGCGCATGATGACCGTCTTGTCCGCGGGCGCGTCGCGCTCGGGGTGGAAGTGGCGGAACTCGTGGATGCGCGTGAACGGCACGTCGGAGTCGGCGTAGTTCATGACGGGCGTGCCCTGGAAGTCGCCGACCGGGAGCACCTCGCGCTCGAAGTCGAGCGTGCGCCACGAGAGCGCGCCCTCCGAGTAGTCGAAGTAGCGGTCGATGGCCCCGGTGTAGACGACGGGCACCGTGCCGACGACCGACGCCCGGTTGACCTCCTGGGTCTCGTCGAAGAAGTCGGTCTCGAGGCGCACCTCGATGTTCGGGTGGTCGGCCATGCGCTCGAGCCAGGCCGTGTAGCCCTGCACGGGCAGGCCCTCGTGCGTGTCGTTGAAGTAGCGGTTGTCGTACGTGTAGCGCACGGGGAGGCGGCTGATGACCTCGGCGGGCAGGTCCGTGGGATCCGTCTGCCACTGCTTGGCCGTGTAGTCGCGGATGAAGGCCTCGTAGAGCGGGCGCCCGATGAGGGAGATGCCCTTCTCCTCGAGGTTCCTCGCCTCGCCGGCGTCGAGCTCGGAGGCCTGCTCGGCGATGAGCTCGCGCGCGGCGGCGGGGCCGTGCGCCGAGCGGAAGAACTGGTTGATGGTGCCGAGGTTGATCGGCAGCGGGAAGACCTCGCCCTCGTGCTCCGTGTAGACGCGGTGCACGTAGGGCGTGAAGTCCGTGAAGCGGTTGACGTACTCCCACACCGTCTCGTTCGAGGTGTGGAACAGGTGCGCGCCGTAGCGGTGCACCTCGATGCCCGTCTCCGGGTCCATCTCGCTGTACGCGTTGCCGCCGATGTGGTCGCGGCGGTCGATGACGAGGACCTTGAGGCCCAGCTCCTCGGCGACGCGCTCCGCGATCGTGAGTCCGAAGAAACCGGACCCGACCACTACGAGATCAGGGCTCATGGCACATTCCTTTGCTGGGGTGGCGCCCGACGGGCGCTCGACGGGACTGGTCAAGGGTAACGGGGGATCAGGCGCGGGCCTGGGGGACCGTCCGGTCGCGCGTGATCAGGCGGCGGTACAGGCCCCGGCGCACGGCCTCGGGGATGAGGCGGTAGCTGCCGCGGACGAGCACGTTGCGCGCCGCCTGCGCGGGCGACGTGAACCGGCGGCGGCGGAACTCGCGCTGGAGCCGCAGCTCCGCGCGCAGCTGGGCGACACCGCCGCGCCGGGCGTAGGCGCCCGCGCTCACGCGGTACATCACGAGCGGGTCGGGGAGGTTGTCCACCCGGGCGCCCGACTGGATCATGCGGGCGAAGAGGTAGTAGTCCTCCATGAGGCCGAGCGGGAGGTACCCGCCGGCGCGCCGCACGGCCGCGCGGCGGTAGACCACGGTGGGGTGGTTGAACGGGTCGTGGAAGCGGGCGTACCGGGAGATGGCGTCGGCGCCGACGGGCGGGGTGCGGCGGCCGCCGATGGTCCCGACCTCGTCCGCGAACTCGTACATGCCGGTGCCCACGAGGTCGAGGCCGCCCGAGATGAGCGCGAGCTGGCGGGCGAAGCGCTCGGGGAGGCTGATGTCGTCGGCGTCCATGCGCGCGATGACGTCGTGCGCGCACGCGTCGAGGCCGCGCTCCAGCGCGTGGGCGAGGCCCATGTTGCGCTCGAGCCCGACCGTGACCACCGGGACGGGCGACGCGTCCGCGAGCTCCGCCATGGCGCGGGCGAGCTCCGCGGACACCGGGCCGTCGCGGACGACGACGACCTCGTCCGGTCGGAGCGTCTGGTCGTCGACGCTGCTGCGGAACGCCCGGCGGAGGAACTCGGGGCGGTCGCCCCGGTACACGGGGAGGAGGAGGGAGAAGGGCTCGGCGGGCATGCGCGTCCCTCCTGCTGCGTGCGCAGCGTCGCGTGTGACGGTGGCCGGACGCGGCCGAGACGGGCTCGGGCGTCGAGCCGCCGAGTCTACCCGGGGGCGGGCCGCAGCCACCGTGGCGCGCGGGGAGCCGGGGAGGAGCGCACCGCTCCGGCCGGCCGTCCCGGCCCGTCCGCCCCCGGGCCGTCGCCGACCCGGCTGGTAGCATCGACCCCCGTGCCCTCACTCGAATCCCCCACCCGGAGCACGCGGCAGGACACGCCCCGGCGCCTGACGTCCGCGCTGTCCGTCGCGGCCGCCGTCCTCCTCTTCCTCGTGACCCAGGTCGGGATGCTCGTGCACCGCGCACCCAGCGTGCTGACGTCGTTCCGCGACTACTTCGTGTACGACCAGCTCTCCTACCTGTCGATGGTGGTCAACTTCGCGCGCGGGGACTTCGCCTCGGTCGAGCCGTTCACCGAGTCCGGCCGCAACACGTACCCGCACCTCTACTACCTCGTGCTCGGCGCCGTCGGTCACCTCACGGGGATCGGGCCGGTCACGGCCTGGAACGTCGTCGGCACCCTCATCCAGGCGGGCCTCGTGGCGGCCATCGCCATCGCCTGCATCCGGGTCTCGGGCCGCGCGTGGACCGGCGTCCTCGGCTTCGCGCCGCTCATGCTCGGGACGTTCGCCTGGACCTCGGGCCCGGGCGCGTGGTTCTGGCAGATGAGCTCGCACGCCGTCCTCTGGGGGCCGTTCGGGGTGCTGTTCACGCTGAACGGCGAGGCCGCCGCGCTCTCCGTCGCCGGCATCGCGTTCCTCGCCGCCCTGGTGCCCACGCTCCGCGGGTCGTCCCGCCGCTCGCGCTTCGTCACGCTCGTGCTGGTGGGCGTCGTGGTCGGCGGCCTGCTCAACGTGCACGTCTACGCGTTCCTCGCGACCGTCTTCCTCTCCTTCTACGTGGTCGCCGCGTACGCCGTGCTCGAGCGCCCTCGACGGCGCCTCCTCGTGCTGTCCGCGGTGCTCGTGCCGGTCTCCCTCGCCCTCGCGGTCGTCGTCGCGGGGACCGTCGGGCCCCTCCCCGCCTTCGTCGTCGGCCTGGTCCCCACCGTCCCGGGGCTCCTCGCGACCATCGGACGCACCCGGGGACTCGCGCTCGTGCCCATTGGCGCAGCGCTCCTCGCGACGATGCCGCAGATCGTGACGACCGTGCTCGCGTCGGCGGCGGGAGACCCGTTCCTCTCCTACCGGGTCGCGTCGAGCAAGGACCTGGGGGTGGCCCTGCCGCTCGGTCCCCTGGCGGGCGCCGCGCTCCTCCTGCCGCTCATCGTGATCCTCGTCGCGGGCATCCGCGCCCGGCGCACCATCTGGATCGCCTACGCGTCCGGCGCGATGCTCGCCTGGGCCATGACCTCGACCAACGACCTGTGGCGCGCGAACCAGGAGCCCTACCGGCTCTGGATCGACTCGTTCCTGCTCATCGCCGTGACCATCGTCCCCGTGCTGCTCGACGTCGCGGTGCGGACGCTCCGCCCGGTCCCCGAGGACGGCGCCGACCGCCCCGCCCCGCGTCGTACCCGCGCCGTCGTCGCGGCGGCCGCCGTCGTGATCGTGGCCGTCGGCGCCGCGAGCGCCGTGGACTGGGCGCGCTTCTTCATCGCCGGGCGCGGCACCGGGCAGATCACGTTCCAGGAGCCCGCGGACCGGGCCATCCGGGACGTGACCGCCGACGTCACGGAGGGAGCCGTCGTGGCCGGCCCGTGCCTCGATCCCCAGATCGTGAAGATCGACTCCGGCCGATCCGTCGCGCACTACAACCTCGGGATGGCCTGGCCCCAGGACAAGGGCGCGGTGGACGCCGCGCGGGAGGCGCTGACCGCCGGTCGCGTCGACCCGCAGGCCACCGAGGCCGCGGGCATCCGGTGGTACCTCGCCCTCTCGGAGTGCACGGACGGGGTGGACCCCGCGGAGGTCCCCGGGCTCGTGGAGGTGGCACGGGAGGTCTACGACCCGTCGACCGGCGCGGCGGCCGTGCTCTACCGCATCGACATAGGCTGAGCCGCGCACCCGGCGACGCCCTGCGACGCCCTGCCGCCCACCACGACACGCTTCCGACGAGGGACTCCCGCACGTGACAGCAGACCAGCACCAGACGCCCGCGCCGCTCGTGAGCTTCATCCTCCCCACCTTCAACGAGGAGGGGAGCATCGACGTGTTCACGCGGACGCTCCACGAGGAGCTGGACGCGGCGCAGCTCGGCATGCGCTTCGAGTTCATCTACGTGAACGACGGGTCGGCCGACGGGTCCCTCGAGCGCCTCCACGCGCTGGCCGCCGCGGACGACCGCGTGCAGGTCATCGACTTCTCCCGCAACTTCGGGCACCAGATCGCGGTCACCGCCGGCCTCGATCACGCCTCGGGCGACGCGGCGGTCATCATGGACACCGACCTGCAGGATCCCCCGCGCGTCGCCGTCGAGCTCATCCGCCGCTGGCAGGAGGGCTACAACGTCGTCTACGCGCAGCGGCGCACGCGCAAGGACTCGCTCTTCAAGAAGGCCACCGCGGGCGCGTTCTACCGCACGCTCGCGCTCGTCGCCGAGATCGACATCCCCCGCGACACCGGGGACTTCCGGCTCATCGACCGGAAGGTCATCGACGCCGTCAAGCGTTTCCCGGAGCGGAACCGCTTCCTCCGCGGCATGGTGTCCTACGTCGGCTTCCGGCAGACGAGCGTGCAGTTCGACCGCGACGAGCGCCACGCGGGCGTCACCGGCTACCCGCTGCGGAAGATGATCAAGTTCGCCGCCGACGGGATCCTCGGCTTCTCGACGTTCCCGCTGAAGCTCATCCAGCTCGTGGGCCTCGTCGTGTCGGCGCTCAGCGCGCTGGCCGTCGTGTACGTCCTGGTGAGCCGGGCCATCGACCCGTCGAGCGTCGTCCCCGGGTGGACGTTCACCGTGATCGCCATCCTCTTCGTGGGCGGCGTGCAGATCATCATGCTCAGCGTGCTGGGGAGCTACCTCGGGCGGGTGTACGCCGAGGTGCAGAACCGGCCGCTCTACCTCGTCGCGTCGCACGTCGGCCGCCCCGCCGATCCCGCCGACGGCACGGTGCGGACGGCCTCCTCCGAGGTGCCCTACCGCCGCGACTGAACCGGCGGCGTCAGCGGCCGGCGGATCCCTCGAGGCGTCGGATGCCGGCGGTGATCTCGCCGAGGCCGTCGAGCACCTCGTGCGCGGGTCGAGGAGGGCGGGCGAGCCCCTGGCGGACGCCGTCGACCAGGCCGCGCAGGAGCAGCCCGCGGTCGCCGGAGCGGGCGATCGTGCGGGTCCAGCTGACGAGGGCGGCCCCGGCGTAGAGGACCCGCTCGGCGGGCGACAGCGCTCGGGAGCGCAGCAGCATCCAGATCTTGTTGCGGACCTCGAACACGAACCGGGCACCGGGATCCACGTCGGTCGACCCGAACGTGCGCGTGCGGTGCTCGACCGTGCTGCCGTGCACCAGGTACCCGCGCCCCCGACGGAGCAGCCGGGACGAGTACTCGAAGTCGTCGTTCCAGAGGAAGTAGTCGGCCATCGGCAGCCCGTGCGCGCGGATGGCGTCGGCCTCGATCATCATCGACACGAACGACGCCGTGCGGACGGGCGTGCAGCCGTGCTCGGCGGCACGCGCGATGCTCCGGCGGCTCGCCGACGGCCTCGTGCGCGGCGTGTTCATGGGATGCGGGCGCCCGTCCGTCCAGCGCACCGCGGACGCGAGCACGACGGTGCCGCGCGGGGCGGCGGCGCGGGCGCGGAGCAGCTCCTCGAGCGCGGTGGGATCCGGCACGGTGTCGTCGTCCATCAGCCAGACGAGCTCGGCGTCGTGCGCCGTGAGCGCGCGCTCGATGCCGGCCGTGAAGCCGCCCGCCCCGCCGGTGTTCGTCGGCAGCGTCGTGAGGGCCACGTCCGGGAAGCGCTCGCGGATGACGTCGGCCGAGCCGTCCGTCGAGGCGTTGTCGATGACGACCACCTCGTGCAGCCGCGCGGTCTGCGCGGCGAGCGCCGCCAGGGTCTCGACCACGAGGTCGCGCCGGTTCCAGGCCACGACGACCGCGACGACGCGCGCCCCCGCGTCCACGCCCGCTCCCCCGCTCACGCGCGCTTCCGCGCCCGCCGGCGCAGGAGCGCCCAGACGACGATGAGGACGAGCATGAGGATCCCCGAGCCCAGCTGGACCTGCCACCCGGGGCTCCAGAAGGAGACCGTGACGGTGCGGCCCTCGTCCGCCGCCGTCACGTCCACGCCGAGGAGCATGTCGTCGACGGGATCCGCGGAGAGCGTGCCGCCGTCGACCTGGTAGCCCGGCCAGGGGATGAGGGACAGGGCGACGCGCCCGCCGTCCGCCGGCACGGAGTCGATCCGGAAGGTGGTGCCCATCGGATCCTGGTGGAGGACGGTGGCCGACGTGCCCGCGGAGGTCCACGCGATGCCGCCGGCGCCGGCGACGGGCTGGTCGCGCACGATCGTGCGCGTGTGCGGGGTGTCCTGGACGACGTGCCACCCCTCGGGGACGACCGTCCAGTCCGCGGACGGCACGGCGCGCGAGGAGTCGAGGCCGCGCTGGATCTTGACGATCTGCACCGTGCTGACGCCCAGCAGGTCGACGAGGTCGGTCCCCGTCTCCGAGCGCTGCACCGGCTGGAAGAGCTGCTCGTAGAGCTGGCCGCAGGTGAAGCCGTTGTACTGCATGCAGACGGCCTTGGAGTAGCCCGGGTAGTAGACGGACGAGTAGGCGTTCTGCACCGGCTTGCCGGTGATGTACCAGGAGTTGCCGGCCAGCGACTCGTCGTAGAAGTCGTCGTCCGACCAGCCGACCACGAGGACGTCGCCACGCGAGTCGGGCAGCTGGGTCGAGTACTCGACGACGTCGGAGGGCAGCCAGTAGCTGGTGAGCGGCGAGGCCGGCGAGAAGGCGTGCTGCGGGACGAGCGCGACGAGGGTCCCCGCGACGGCCATCATCGCGAGCCCGCGGGTCACCCCGCCGGCGTCGCGGGTGCGCACGACGCGCCGGAGGAGCGGCAGGGCGGACACCCGGCCGAGGTCCGCTCCCGCGACTCCCATCGCCACCCCGACGAGGACGGCCGACACGAGCATGCCGACGACGATGGCGCGCCACTCGCGGGGCGCCTGCAGGCCCATGAGCGCGCCGGTCGCGACGACGATGAGCAGGGCCACCGCGAGGTGCCGCCGCGTGACGACGGTGCGTCGTGCGCGCGACAGGCCGAGCGCCAGGATCAGCAGGACGGAGCCGGCCACGAACGGGAGGACCCGGACGGGGAAGCGCAGCGGGCCGATCTGGGACGGCGCGCTCACGGCGACGAGGGCCACCACGGCGATCACGACGAGGCTCGGACGGGAGCGCAGGAGGCGGCCGAGCTCGCGGGGCCGGATGAGCACCACCAGCGGGAGGAGCCAGGAGATGTAGGTGAGCGGGGAGCCGGGGAACTGGCTCCCGTACGTCTCCATGAACGGCCCGCCCGTCGGGATGGCCGAGATGGCGAGGTCGCTGAGGTCGACGCCGAGGAAGCCCGTGTTCACCACGCCCTCGTTGCGGCCGGACACCGACGCGGTGAGCAGGCCGGGGAGGTGGACGACGATCGTGAAGAGGCCGGCGACCGTCGACGCGGCGAGCGCCCGCCAGATCGCGCCCCGGTCGCGTCGCAGCACGGCCTCGAAGAGGATGGCCGCGAGGGCCGCCGCGAGCATGAGGGTCGTGGAGACGTACCCGATGCCGATGAGCAGCAGGGAGGCCGCGATCCCGCCGTACGGCGTGCGGTTGAGGAGGACGCTCCGCCGGGTGAGGCCCACCGCGAGGGGCCACCAGCACCAGGCCATGAGGCCGTTCACCCAGGACGGTGCGTCGTAGAAGAGGGTGAAGCCGGCCAGGGGCGCGGCCGTGGCGACGACCGCGGACCAGGCGCGGGGGATGCCGTAGCTGCGGGCGAGGACGAAGAAGCCGGCCGATCCGATCGCCAGGCACGCGAGCTTCACGATGGTGGAGTACAGGGCGGCGTCGAACAGCACGTGCGAGCCGAGGCCGATCAGCCAGATGAACGGGCTGTAGATGCCCCAGGCGCCCTCGGCCTGGTAGTTGCCGGACTGCCAGACGGTCGGGTTGAGCAGCGACCAGTTCCCCGACATGAGCCGGTCGCCGATCTCCCACCACTGCCCGAACGCCCCCGCCTCCGTGTCGTTCACGAAGTAGTACCGGCGGAAGAAGAGCATCGGGATGATCGCGCCCGCCACCGTGGCGGCGACGGCGGCCGTCGGCCACAGGAGCTTGCTGCGCATGTTGAGGAGGTGTCCGTTCGTCGTGTGCGGCCCGGGACCGGCGGGGCTGGTAGGGCGCGACTCACCCTAATGCCTGGCTCCCCGGCGGCTCGTGAGGACGGACCCGCTGCGGGCGACCGCCTCCCCGATCGCGCGCGGGCGCCGTGAGAGGATGGCCCCCGTCCGCACGCGCTCCGCGGTCGCCCACGGTCCCCGTCGCACGTCGACGTGCTCGGTGGGCAGCGACCCGAGCGCGTCCCCTCCTGCATCGCCGAAGGAGAGCCCCGTGGCCCCACGCGTCTCGATCGTCATCCCCGCCTACAACAACGCCGACTACCTCCAGGAGACGGTCGACTCCGTGCTGGCGCAGACGTACGACGACTTCGAGGTCGTGATCGCGGACCACTCCTCCACCGACGGGACCTGGGACGTGATGCAGCGCTACGCCGACGACCCGCGTGTGCGCCTCCTGCGCACCGAGGCGGGCGGCGGGGCCCTCCGCAACTGGAACCGCGTGAGCCAGGAGGCGCGCGGCGAGCTCGTCAAGCTCGTCTGCGGCGACGACCTGCTCTACCCCACCATCCTCGAGCGCCAGGTGGCGGAGCTCGACGCCTCCCCGTCGGTCGTGCTCGTGGCCTCCCCGCGCGACATCGTGGACGCGGACAGCCGGCCGATCGTGCGCGACCACGGCGTCGCCGGAGCGCGCCTCGCGATGTCCGGCGCCCAGGCCGTCCGGCGCACGATCCGCTCGGGCACCAACATCTTCGGCGAGCCCGGCTGCGTGCTCATGCGCCGGGCGGACCTCGAGGCCGTGGGCTGGTGGGACTCCCGCTGGCCCTATCTCATCGACGAGACCACGTACGCCAAGGTCCTGCTGCGCGGCGACTTCGCGTCGGTGGGCCCGAAGGCCCTCGCCGGCTTCCGCATCTCCGACTCCCAGTGGAGCGTGCGCCTCGCGGGCGAGCAGGCAAGCGCGGCCGCGGGCTTCCACCACTGGGTGCTCGAGGAGCACCCGCACGTCGTGTCCCGCGCCGACGTCCGGCTCGGCGACCTGATGGCCCGCGCGAAGGCGCTGTCCCGCCGCCTCGTGTACGTCTACCTCGGCCGGCGCATGTCGCGGTCGGCCCGGGACGCCGCGTGAGCGCCGCCCCGCCCGCGGATGCCGCCCGGGCCGCGTTGCCGCCCGACCACTCCATCTCGGTCGTCATCCCCGTGTACCAGGGCGAGCTGACGCTCGAGGCGCTGCTCGCGGAGATCCAGCCGTTCACGGTGCCGCAGATCACCCGCGAGGGCCACAGCTACGCGGTCACCGAGGTGCTGCTCGTCTTCGACAACGGGCGCGACGGGTCCCCCCGCGTCATCCGCGACCTCAAGCGCCTGCACCCCTTCGTGCGGCCCATCTGGCTGAGCCGCAACTTCGGGCAGCACGCCGCGACCCTCGCGGGCATGGCCTCCTCCGGGGGCGACTGGATCGTCACCCTCGACGAGGACGGGCAGCACGACCCGGGCTTCATCCCCGACATGCTCGACGTCGCCATGCGCGAGCTCGCCTCGGTCGTCTACGCGAAGCCCACGAACACGCCGTCGCACGGCCTCCTGCGCAACGTCGCCTCCCGCGGCGCGAAGGTCGTCCTCAACGCCATGTCGTCCGACCAGGACGCGGAGCAGTTCCAGAGCTACCGTCTGATGCTCGGCTCGGTCGGCCGCAGCGTCGCGGCCTACGCGGGCTCGGGCGTGTACCTCGACATCGCGCTCGGCTGGGTCGCGAACCGCGTCTCCACCTGCCCCATCACGCTGCGGGACGAGGGCGAGCGCCAGTCCGGCTACTCGCCGCGCCGCCTGTTCTCGCACTTCTGGCGCATGGTGCTCTCCAGCGGCACCCGGGGCCTCCGCGCCGTGAGCGTGCTCGGGGCGCTGTTCCTGGTGGTGGCGCTGATCTTCGTCATCGTCATCGTCGTCAGCCGCCTCACCGACTACTCGGTCCCGGCGGGCTGGGCGTCGACGATCGTCACGATCCTCGCGTCGAGCGGCATCATCCTGTTCTCGCTCGGGATCATCGCGGAGTACGTCGGCGTGGCCGTGGGCATGGCGCAGGGCCGTCCCGCGTACCTCATCGTGCGCGACCCGCTGGACGGGCCGCACGGCCGGCCGGCGCGCGGACACGTGTGACCGCGCCCGTCCCGGTCTGGATCATCGGCGCGCGGGGCCTCCTCGGCGCGTCGTTGGTCGACGCGCTGACGGCGGACCCCCGCTGGGCGCCCGTCGCCGCGGATCCGCTCCCCTGGGCGACCGCAGACGAGGCCGTGATGCGCCGCGCGGCGCGCGCCGGCGCCGGACGGCTCCTCGAGGCGGGGCGCGCCGCCGGGCGCTGGGCCGTGATGTGGTGCGCCGGCGCGGCCGTCACGGGCAGCACGCGCGCGCAGCTGGAGCACGAGCTCGCGCAGCTCCACGCGGTGCTCGACGAGATCGCCGTCGCCGCCTCGGCCGCGCCCGCCCCGGGCGGCGCACTGTTCTACTCGTCGTCCGCGGGCGGCGTCTACGCGGGCGCCGCGCGCCCGCCCTTCACGGAGGCCTCCGAGCCGCGCCCGCTCGCGCCCTACGGCGAGGCGAAGCTCCGGGCCGAGGGCCTCGTGCGCGCGTTCGGCGAGCGTGCCGGGGTCCGCACGCTCGTCGGCCGCATCGCGAACCTCTACGGTCCGCGCCAGGCCGTCGGCAAGCCGCAGGGGCTCATCACGCAGCTCGCGCGCGCGAACCTCTCCCCCACGCCCGCGTCCATCTACGTGCCGCTCGAGACGGTGCGCGATTACCTCTACGCCGACGACTGCGCGGGGCTCGTCCGCGACGCCACCGCGCGCCTGCTGTCGCTGCCCGCGGACACGCACGTCGTGAAGATCATGGCGTCCGGGCAGCCCGTCACCATCAGCGCGCTCCTCGGCCACTTCACGGCGCTCGGCAAGGCGCGCCCGCACGTGATGCTCGGGCTGTCGCCTCTCGCGGGCTACCAGGCCGTGGACCTGCGCCTCCAGAGCGTGGTCTGGCCGGACCTCGACGAGCGCGACACGATGCCGCTGCCCGCCGGGATCAACATCACGGCGCAGGCGCTCATCTCGGGCATGCAGTCCGGCGAGCTCACCCCGCGGTGACGCGGGACGGCGCGCCCCGCCGGCGTGCGGCTACGCCTCGAGCAGGGTGACGAGGTAGCGCCCGTACCCGCTCTTGATGAGCGGCCGCGCGAGCTCCTCGAGGGCGTCCCGGTCGATCCAGCCGGCGCGGTACGCGATCTCCTCGATGCAGCCGATCTTGAAGCCCTGGCGGTCCTCGATGACCTTCACGTACTCCGAGGCCTGCATCATGCTCTCGAACGTGCCGGTGTCGAGCCAGGCGGTCCCGCGGTCCAGCACCTGCACGCGGAGGCGGCCGGCCTGGAGGTAGTGGTCGTTGACGGCCGTGATCTCGAGCTCGCCGCGCTCGCTCGGCTGGATGCCCTTGGCGATCTCGACCACGTCGTTGTCGAAGAAGTAGAGGCCGGGCACGGCGTACGCGCTCTTGGGGGCCGTCGGCTTCTCCTCGATGGAGAGGGCCGTGAAGTCGTCGTCGAACTCGACGACCCCGTACGCCGTGGGATCCGCCACGTGGTACGCGAAGATCAGCGCGCCGTCGATCTCGGTGTTCTTCCGCAGGCTCGTGCCGAGGCCGGCCCCGTGGAAGATGTTGTCGCCGAGGACGAGCGCCACGGAGTCGTCGCCGATGAACTCCTCGCCGATGACGAACGCCTGCGCGAGGCCGTCCGGCGAGGGCTGCACGGCGTACTCGATGCGCATGCCGAGGTGCGATCCGTCGCCGAGCAGGGCTCGGAACTGGTCGTTGTACTCGGGCGTCGTGATGATGAGCACCTCGCGGATGTCGGCCATCATCAGCGTCGACAGGGGGTAGTAGATCATCGGCTTGTCGTAGATGGGCATCAGCTGCTTGCTGATGCCCTTCGTGATCGGCCAGAGCCGGCTGCCGGAGCCGCCGGCGAGGATGATGCCCTTCATGGGTCAGCTCACCTTCTGCGAGTCGTGGAAGGCGCGCATGTCCGACCAGGTGGGGAGGAGTCCGGCGGACGCCGCCTCGGCGAGCGTGGGGGCGTCGGTGTCCTTCGGGGAGAGCAGCGGCTCGCCGGCCTCCTCGGGGAAGACGAGGCCGATCTCGGGGTCGAGCGGGTCGATCCCGTGCTCGGCCGAGGGGGTGTAGACGTCGCTCACGAGGTAGGTGACGGCGGCGTCGTCGGTGAGGGCGACGAAGCAGTGCCCGAGGCCCTCGGAGAGGTAGACGGCCTTGTGGGTCTCCGTGTCGAGCCGGACGCTGTCCCACTGCCCGAACGTCGGGGATCCGACGCGGATGTCCACGATGAAGTCGAGCACGGCGCCCGCGACGGCCTTCACGTACTTGGCCTGCCCGCGGGGCACGTCGGCGAAATGGATGCCGCGCACGACGCCCCGCTTGGAGACGCTCATGTTGGCCTGGCGGAGATCGAGGGGGTGGCCGACCGCCCGCTCGAGCTCGTCGAACCGGTACCACTCGAGGAACACACCCCGGTCGTCGGTGCGCTGGACGGGGGTGATCTCGTAGCCGTCGGGCACGGCGAGCTCTCGGATCTGCACGCCTCCGAGTCTAGCAACGGGGCGGTCAGCGGCCGGGGCCGCCCTCGCCCCGCGGACGGCGGAAGGAGAACCAGCGGTGCCCGGCGTAGCTGATGAGCGTGATCGCCACCACGATGAGCGCCTGCGCGACCAGGCGCGGCACGCCGGCCGCAACGAGCAGCGGCAGCGACACCGCGTTCAGCGTGATGGACACCGCGTACACGGAGACGAAGCGCGCGAGGTCCCGCAGCACGTGTCCGCGCACGCGGAACACCAGGTGCCGGTACAGCACGAAGGCCACGAGAACGGCCACGGCGTAGCTGCCGCCGAGCGGCACGAGGGATCCGAGGACGGGGTGGCCGGCGTCGTCGAGGGCACGGCCGGCGGTCGCCGCGAGCCCCGCGAACAGGAGGAAGGCGAACGCGGTGTTGAAGCCGCCGACGAGGAGGAACGCGACGCGCTCGTCGCGGAGGAGCGCGCGGATGCGGGAGGCGGCCATGCACGCATCCTCCCGCCCGCCCGCCGAGCATCGGCCGCACGACCCGCCGCCTCCCCCGCACGGGGACGTGGCCCCGAGAGCACCCGCGGGTACACTCGGGGCGGTCCGCCCTCGATCTCCGCGGCCGCTCCCCGACGCCGGATGCCCGCCCGGCGCCTCTACCGAAGGACGTATCCCCCATGAGGATCCTCGTGACCGGCGGCGCCGGATTCATCGGCTCCAACTTCGTGCGCCACGCGCTCTCCGACGACTACGCCGGGCTGGAGGGAGCCGACGTCGTCGTGCTCGACGCCCTCACCTACTCCGGCAACCTCGAGAACCTGGCCCCCGTCAGCGACTCGCCGCGCTACACGTTCGTGCACGGAGACATCCGCGACGACGCGGTGCTCGACGAGTGGATCCCGCAGGTCGACGCGGTCGTGCACTTCGCCGCCGAGAGCCACGTCGACCGCTCGGTGCGCGACGCGAGCATCTTCGTGGAGACCAACGTCCTCGGCACGCAGAAGCTCCTCGACGCCGCGCTCCGGCACGACCTCACGCGCTTCGTGCACGTCTCCACCGACGAGGTGTACGGATCCATCGCGGAGGGCTCGTGGGACGAGGAGCGTCCGCTCGAGCCCAACTCCCCCTACTCGGCGTCGAAGGCCGGCAGCGACCTGCTCGCCCGCTCGTACCACCGCACGCACGGGCTGAACGTGTCCATCACGCGCTGCTCGAACAACTACGGGCCGTACCACTTCCCCGAGAAGGTCATCCCGCTGTTCGTCACGAACCTCATCGACGACGTGCACGTGCCGCTCTACGGCGAGGGCCTCAACATCCGCGACTGGCTGCACGTGGACGACCACTGCCGCGGCATCGCGCTCGTGCTCGTGCAGGGCGCGCCCGGCGAGATCTACAACATCGGCGGGGGCACCGAGCTCACCAACCGCGAGCTCACGCAGCTCCTGCTCGACGCCACCGGCCGCGACTGGTCGTACGTCGACCGCGTCGAGGACCGCAAGGGCCACGACCTGCGCTACTCCGTCGACATCTCCAAGATCCAGCGCGAGCTCGGCTACGCGCCGCAGGTGCCGTTCGAGCAGGGCCTCGCCGACGTCGTGCAGTGGTACCGCGACAACCGCTCCTGGTGGGAGCCGCTGAAGCAGCGCGCGGAGCTGCCCGCGTGAGCCGCGTCCTCGTCACCGGCGGGCGCGGGATGCTCGGGCAGGACCTCCTGCCCGCGCTCGCCGCGCACGAGGTGACGGCACCCGCGCGCGCCGACCTCGACATCACCGACGAGGCGGCCGTCCGGGCGGCCGTCGCCGGGCACGATGTCGTCGTGAACCTCGCCGCGTACACCGCGGTCGACGCCGCCGAGGAGCACGAGGAGGACGCGCGGGCGATCAACGCGACCGGCGCCGGGATCCTCGCCCGCGCCGCCGCGGAGGCCGGCGCCCGCATCGTCCACGTCTCCACCGACTACGTCTTCGACGGATCCGCCACCACCCCCTACCCGGAGGACACCCCGCACGCGCCGGTCTCCGCCTACGGCCGCACCAAGGCCGAGGGCGAGCGCCTCGTGCTCGCCGGCCACCCGGAGGGCGCGAGCGTCGTGCGCACCGCGTGGCTGTACGGCGCGGGCGGTCCGTCCTTCCCGTCCACGATGCTGCGTCTCGCCGCATCGCACGACACGGTGTCGGTCGTCGACGACCAGCGCGGCCAGCCCACCTGGACGGTCGACCTGGCGGCCCGCATCGTCGAGCTCGTCGACGCGGGGGTCCCGTCCGGCGTGTTCCACGGGACCGCGTCCGGCGAGACGACCTGGCACGGGCTCGCGCAGGCCGTGTTCGCGGCGGCGGGCCTCGATCCCGCGCGCGTGCTCCCCACCGACAGCGCGTCCTTCGTGCGCCCCGCCCCGCGCCCCGCGTACTCGGTGCTCGGGCACGACGCGTGGGCGCGCATCGGCCTCGCACCGCTCCGCGACTGGCGGGAGGCCCTGTCCGACGCCGCCGCCCACGGCGTGCTCCGAGCGGGCTGACGGCTACACTCGTGTCCGGTCCGATCCCGGACGCCGCAGCCGAACCCGCTCCGCACCCCGTGCGAGCCCCACGCAGTCCGAAGGGCACCACCGAAGTGTCGAGCATGACGAGTTCCCAGTCCCGGGAGTTCTCGAGGCCCGGGACGGGCGCGGGGCTCCTCGACGTGTACCGGAGGCGGTACCTCCTCTCCCTGCTCGTGCGCAAGGAGGTGCAGGTCCGCTACCGCGGCTCGGTGCTCGGCTGGCTCTGGTCGTACGTGAAGCCGGCCGCGCAGTTCGCGGTGTTCTTCGTGGCGATGGGGATCTTCCTGCAGCTCAACCGCAACCAGGTGAACTACCCCGTCTACCTGTTCTCGGGCATCATCCTCATCAACTTCTACACGGAGGCGTTCTCCAACTCCACGAAGTCGCTCGTGGACAACGGCGCGCTGATCAAGAAGATCTACCTGCCGCGCGAGCTCTTCCCGGTGTCCAGCACCTTCGTGGCGCTGGTCAACTTCCTGCCGCAGCTCGTCATCCTCCTCGTCGTGTGCCTCTTCGTGGGCTGGGCGCCGACGCCCGTGCAGGTGCTCGGCATCCTCCTCGCGATCGCCATCATCGGCACGCTCGCCATCGGCCTCGGCATGCTGTTCGGCGCCGCCAACGTGTCGTTCCGCGACTCGCAGAACTTCGTCGAGCTCATCGTGATGGTCGTCGTGTGGGCCTCCCCCGTGCTCTACCCGTACGCGCAGGTCGCGAAGGTGCTGCCGGACTGGATGCTCGTCATCTACCAGCTGAACCCCGTCACCGCCGCGGTCGAGCTCTTCCACGCGGCCTTCTGGTACCCGACCACGGGCGGCACGGGCGAGCTGCCGCCGAACCTCTGGATGTACGGGTTCATCGCCCTCGGCGTCTCGCTCCTGAGCCTCCTGCTCGGGCAGCTCGTCTTCAAGAAGCTGGAGGGGCGCTTTGCCCAGGACCTCTGAGTCGGACGCGCTCCCGCGCATCATCGTCGAGCACGTGCGGAAGTCGTTCCTCCTCCGCCACACCCACTCCATCAAGGAGACCGTCATCGCGGCCGTCCGCCGCAAGCCCCTCGCCTCCACCTTCGACGCGCTGGACGACGTCAGCTTCTCCGTGCGGCCCGGCGAGTCCGTGGCGCTCATGGGCTTCAACGGATCCGGCAAGTCCACGCTCCTGAAGCTCATCTCCGGCGTGTACCAGCCCGACAGCGGCGAGGTGCTCGCCCGCGGCCGCATCGCCGGCCTCATCGAGGTGGGCGCGGGCTTCCACCCCGACCTCTCCGGCCGCGAGAACATCTACCTCAACGCCGCGATCCTCGGCATGGAGCAGCACGAGATCGACGCGCGCTTCGACCAGATCGTGGAGTTCAGCGAGATCGAGAAGTTCATCGACACCGAGGTCAAGCACTACTCCTCGGGCATGTTCCTGCGCCTGGCCTTCTCGGTCGCCATCCACACCGAGGTCGACATCCTCCTGGTGGACGAGATCCTCTCCGTCGGCGACGAGCCGTTCCAGCGCAAGTGCCTCGCGAAGATCCGCGAGCTGCACGACCAGGGCAAGACGCTCGTGGTCGTGAGCCACGACCTCGACATGGTCTCGGACCTGTGCGAGCGCGGCATCCTCATCCGGTCGGGCAGGGTCGAGTTCGACGGCCCGTCCAAGGAGGCCGTCGAGCGGATGCGCGAGGGCTGAGCCCGCCGCGCCCCTGCGCGCTCCTCCCCGGTCGCGGCCGCCCGCGCCGGTACGATGGTCCTCCCGCGGGCCCGCCCGACACCCGCGCGACATGGAGGATCGTGACCACCACGCTGCGCGTGATCATCGACCAGCTGACCGGGCCCATCCCCGGCGGCATGGGCCGCTACGCCGAGGACCTGACGAGCGCCGTCATCGCCGCCACCCCGAGCGGGTGCGAGGTCGAGGGCGTCGTCTCCGCCGTCACCCCCGAGCAGACCGCCGACCTCGAGCAGCGCCTGCCCGGCCTCGCCCGGATCACGCGCGTGCCGCTCCCCCGCCGCGAGCTGTCGCGCGCCTGGCAGCTCGGCCTGCCCACGCCCGGCACCTCCGGCATGGTGCACGCGCCGAGCCTGCTGGCGCCGCTGCGCCGCCACGACCGCGTGAACACGAACGACCAGATCGTCGCGACCATCCACGACGTCAACGCGTGGACCCACCCCGAGAGCATGACGAGCGCGTCCGTCTCGTGGACGAAGGCCATGGCGAAGCGAGCCCGCAAGCACGCGGACGCCGTGGTCGTGCCCTCGCACGCGCTGGCCGAGGAGCTGGCGCGGTTCGTCGACCTGGGCGACCGCGTGCGCGTGATCGGCGGCGCCGTCAGCCCCCGCATCGCGCTGCCCGAGGACCCGGACGCGCGTGCGGCGGAGCTCGACCTGCCGGCCGACTACCTCCTCACGGTGGGCAGCCTCGAGCCGCGCAAGGGGGTCCAGGCGCTCGTGCAGGCGCTCGTCCGCCCCGAGACCGGCGACCTGCCGCTCCTCGTCGTCGGCCCCGCGACGTGGGGCGACGTCGAGCTCGCCCAGGTCGCGGACGAGGCGGGCGTCGACCCGTCGCGCGTGCGCAGCCTCGGCTCCCTGTCCGACGGCGACCTCGCGGTCGTCCTCGACCGTGCCACGGTCTTCGTCCACCCGAGCCTCTCCGAGGGCTTCGGGCTGCCCGTGATCGAGGCGCTGTCGTTCGGCACGCCCGTCGTGCACTCGGACGCGCCCGCGCTCCTCGAGGTCGCGGCGGACGCGGGCGTCGTCGTGCCCCGGGAGGACGTCGACGGCTACCCCCTGCGCCTCGCCGAGGCCATCGGCGGCCTCCTCTCCGACACGGCCGCGCGCGAGCGGCTCGCGGTCGTGGGCCAGGACCGGGCGCGCGCGTTCAGCTGGCGCGACGCGGCCGAGAAGGTGTGGCAGCTGCACGCCGACCTGTAGCGGGTCCGGCCGCACGCATCAGCCGGCGGAGCCCTGCGCGAACTGCTGCTGGATGGCCTGGCGGATCGCCGGGAAGTCGGGCTTCTGCGAGTTGAAGCGCGGCGGCACGATCTCGAGGTCGTCGATCGGCTGGTCCTTCGTCTTCAGCGCGAGCTGCGTGAAGGAGCCGAGCGTGCCGCGCGGGATGTCGGTCTTCACGACCTGCGTGCCGGCCTGCGCGATGGCGTCGAACTTGGTGAGCACGTTGGCCGGGTCGAACTGCCGCACGACGGCCTGCTGCACCTCGCGCTGGCGCGTCATGCGGTCGTAGTCGCTGGCCTGATAGCGGGAGCGCGCGTACCAGAGGGCGTGGTAGCCGTCGAGCTTCTGCTGGCCGGGCTCGATCCACTCGGGGATGGGCACCGGACGGAACTTGTCGTCGTGGCCGGAGCCCATGCCGATGCGGCGCTTCACGTCGACGTCGATGCCGCCGAGCGCGTCGACCATGTCGGAGAAGCCCTGCATGTCGATGAGCACGTAGTACTGGATCGTGAGCCCGGTCACGCCCTGCACGGCCTCGCGCATGGCCTCGATGCCCGGCAGGCTGCCCTTCGCCTTCGCGTCCGGGTAGAGGTCCTGCTTGTAGACCTCGACCTCCGTGTAGATGGAGTTGAGCATGCAGGCGTCGACGTCGCAGTGCGTGTACCCCTTCGGGTAGCGCGCCGTGAGCGGCGACCCGTCGGAGAACGGCACGTCCTCCATGTCGCGCGGGAGGCCGACCATGGTGGCCCGGCCCGTGGCGGCGTCGATGCTGACCACGGTGATGCTGTCGGGGCGGAGGCCCGCCCGGTCGCTGCCCGCGTCGCCGCCGAGCAGCATGATGTTGTACCGGCCGTCGACGGGAGGCTCGCCGGCGTAGTCGCCGAAGATGCCGCCGAGGGCGCCGCGGCCGACGCCCACCACGTAGGCGGCGTACCCGGCGGACCCGGCGGTGCCCACCATCAGCAGCACGGAGAGGGCCGCGATGACCGGCCGGGCCCGCGGTGAGACGCGGATGATGCGCGCGAGCCGCAGGGTGTCGAGCGCGAGCACCACCCAGAGCACGGCGTAGGCCGCGAGCAGCACCTGCAGCGCGAGGAGCACCCACTCCTCGGACACCAGCTGGATCAGGGCACCGCGGGCGAAGAGCGCGAGGCCCGCGGCGACGACGCCGACCACCCAGACGACGAGCGTCGAGGCGAGCCCGACGCGGCCGAGCCGGCGGTTCCCCGCGAGCACCTGGGCGGATCCCGGGATGAGCACGTTCAGCACGACGAGCCACCAGGCCCGCGTGGTCATGATGCGCGGCGACGCGGTGTCCGGGTGCCGGATGGGCTGGGTGAGGCTCACGTGCGCCGCTGGACCTTCTGCTGCAGCGCGGCGTCCTTCTGCTCCACGAGCCCCGCCAGCTCCGTGCGGTGCCGCTCGAGGGCGTCGGCGATGCGCGCGTCCGTGGTGGAGAGGATGCGGGCGGCGAGGAGCCCCGCGTTCTCCGCGCCGCCGATGGACACGGTGGCCACGGGCACGCCGGCGGGCATCTGCACGATGGAGAGCAGCGAGTCCATGCCGTCGAGCGTCTTCAGCGGCACGGGCACGCCGATGACGGGCAGGGTCGTGACGGAGGCGAGCATGCCGGGCAGGTGGGCCGCGCCGCCCGCGCCCGCGACGATGACGCGGATGCCGCGCTCGCGCGCGGCCTGGCCGTAGGCGATCATCCGCTCGGGCGTGCGGTGGGCCGAGAGCACCTGGACCTCGTGGGCGATGCCGAGCGCGTGGAGGGCGTCGGACGCCTTCTCCATCACGTTCCAGTCGGAGTCGGAGCCCATGACGAGGCCGACGAGGGGCGAGGTGTCGGGATTCACGGGCTCCATGCTAGGCGCGCGATGCTGGGCGCCCCGTCGCGCCACGCAGCCGCGCGCGTCGCGGATCCCCCGCGGACGGACGCCCCGTGCGCTCGCGGCGGACGCCCCCGCCCGTCCCCGTCAGCCGCGGAAGAAGGCCGCCGCCGCCCGCGCCCGGTACGCGACCTCGTCGAGGTCGTCACCCACCACCGTGACGTGCCCGACCTTGCGGCCCGGGCGCGGCTCCTTGCCGTAGAAGTGGAACCGCGCCTCCGGCTGGTCGGCGAGCGCCTGCGGGTAGCGGTCGGCGATGGTGCCCGTCTCCGGTCCGCCGAGCACGTTGATCATGACCGACCACGGCGCGAGCGGCCGGGGTGACCCGAGCGGCAGGTCGAGCACGGCGCGCAGGTGCTGCTCGAACTGGCCCGTGACGGCGCCGTCCATCGACCAGTGGCCCGTGTTGTGAGGCCGCATCGCGAGCTCGTTGACGAGGAGGCGGCCGTCGACCGTCTCGAACAGCTCGACCGCGAGCACGCCCGTGACGCCCAGGCCCTCGGCGATGCCGCGCGCCATCTCCTCGGCGGCCTCGCGGAGGCGGGGCGTCGCGCCGTGGGCGGGCGCGATGACCTCCGCGCAGACGCCGTCGCGCTGGATGGACTCGACCACCGGCCACGCCACGATGTCGCCGGACGGGCGACGCGCGACGGACTGGGCGAGCTCGCGCGCGTAGTCCACGAGCTCCTCCGCGAGCAGCGCGTCGCCGGCGTCGAGGGCCTGGAACCAGTCGTCGGCGTCGTCGGCCGAGCGCACGACCCGCACGCCCTTGCCGTCGTAGCCGCCGCGCGGCGTCTTCACGACCGCGACGCCGCCGTTGTCCGCGAGGAACGCGGCGAGCGCGTCCCGGTCGGCGACCTGCGCCCAGACGGGGACGGGCACGCCGAGCTGCTCGAGCCGCTCGCGCATCAGCAGCTTGTCCTGCGCGACGAGGAGGGCGTCCGGGCCCGGGTGCACCGCGACGCCCTCGGCGACGAGCGCGCGCAGCACGTGCTGCGGGACGTGCTCGTGGTCGAAGGTGATCACGTCCACCTCGCGCGCGAAGGCGCGGACCGCGTCGAGGTCGCGGTGGTCGCCGACGGCGGTGGCGGCGAGGCCGGCGGACATGCCCTCGGCCTCGGCGAGCACGCGGATCCCGATGCCGAGCTCCACGGCGGGCGCGATCATCATGCGGGCGAGCTGCCCGCCTCCGACGACTCCGACGGTGGGCGTCATGGTGTCCTCCTCCAGGTGGGTGGGCGCGGCGCGCGGATGCGGCACGGCGACGGGCGCGGACGACCGGCGTCCCCGGCCGTCGCGCCACCGCACATCCTCCCGCATCGCGGTCGGGCCCGCAGCGCGCACGCGCCTCCCGCGATCGTGCGGCGGCGTCGCCTCAGCCGCGCTCCCAGGGCGCGGTGTCGTCGCCCCACGGCGCCCGGCCGTCGTCCTGCTGCCGCCACATCGGATCCCCGGGTCGGCCGCGTCGCGACTCCTCCTGGCGACGGCGCTCCGCCACCATGTTCGCGTTCTCCTCCATGAGGTCCTGCAGCGCCTGCACCACCAGGTGCGCGGACGGGACGTCGCGCAGCACGACGGGCGACTCGAGGCCCGCGTTGACGGTGACGTTCCCGCTGCGGTGCAGGTGCTGGAGCGGTCCGCGGCGGAGGGTCACGTCGTATCCGCGCGAGTGCAGGAGCTCCTGGCGGGTGCGCACGAAGAAGCCGTGGGAGATGATCAGGCGCCGGGTCGTCACCGTGTACCGGCGGTTGAGCCACACGAGCACGGGCAGCAGCGTCACGAACACCGCGACGCCCGCGAGCGACACGAGCAGCAGCACGTTCTCCCACGGCTCCGGGAACCACGCGCCGAAGTAGCCGGCCGTGAGGCAGATGGCGATGAGGAGCAGCACGGGGATCGTCAGCGCCCGGCCGTGCGGCCGCAGCCGCACGAGCACGCGCTCGGGCTCCGCCGCCGGGATCTGCTGGGTCGGCGCGGCGGGCGGGGCGACGGGACGGCCGAGGCGCGGATCCACGTCGTGGACGCCCGTCAGACGACCGGCCTCCTCCTCGGCCAGGCGCTCGCGCTCCGCCTTCTCGGCCTTGCGCCGGGCCCGGCGTCCGCCGCGGACGGGCAGCGCCCGACCGCCCTCCCCGGGTGCGTACCGCTGCGTGTCACCCGTGTGCGCCATGCCTCATTGATACCGCAGATGCGTCACGTCCCCCGCGGCGACAGACGTCACGGCCGGATCCCCGGCCGACTCGACGGTGAGCCGACCGTGGTCGTCCACCCCCGTCGCCCGGCCGAGGAGCTCGCCGCCGCCCGGCAGCTCGACGCGCACGTCGCGGCCGATGGTCGCGCACGTGCGCGCGAGCTCCTCCGCGAGGCCGGCGGCGCGCGCGTCGCCGCCCGCCCGCTCCCACGCCGCACGGCGCGCGCCGAAGGCCCGGAGGAACGCTGCGAGGATCGCGTCCCCGTCCGGCTCGGCGACGCCCGAGAGCCGCAGGGACGTGGAGGTGCGCGTGGGCAGCTCGTCCTCCTCGAGCGTCAGGTTGAGTCCCGTCCCGAGCGCGTAGCGGCCGGGCGACACGAGCTCGCCGAGGATCCCGGAGACCTTGCGCCCATCGACGTGCACGTCGTTCGGCCACTTGAGCGTCACCACGGCGGGCGCCGGCACGACCGCGCGCAGCGTCTCGACGAGCGCGAGCCCGGCCATGAGCGGCAGCCAGCCCGGGTCGAGCTCGGCGCGCGCGGGAGCGCAGAGGACGCTCACGGCCAGCGTCCGGCCGGGCGGCGCGACCCAGACGCGCCCCCGGCGTCCGCGGCCCGCGGTCTGATCGAGCGTGACGACGACGGACCCGTCGGGCCACGCCGACGGATCGCCCGCGGCCCGCCGCGTCAGCTCGTCGTTGGTGGATCCCGCGGTGTCGAGGGCGAGGAGCCGCGGGGCGGCGAGGCGGCTGAGCGGGAGGTCCATGCGGTCACCGTACCGAGCGCCGAGCAGGAGGAGACCGCACCCCCGGCGCGCGACCTTCTGTGCACTCCCCACAAGGGCCGCGCCCCGACCCGCCGGTACAGTGAGGCGGGTGACTGCACACGAGCCAGACGAGGGCGCCGCCGCCCCGGACATGTACACGACCGCCGGGAAGCTCGCCGACCTGAAGAGGCGCTACCACGAGGCCGTCACCGCGAGCGGCGAGGCCGCCATCGAGAAGCAGCACGCGCGCGGCAAGATGACCGCCCGCGAGCGCATCGACCAGCTGCTCGACCACGGGTCGTTCGTGGAGCTCGACGAGTTCGTGCGCCACCGCACGCACGCGTTCGGCATGGACGCGAAGCGGCCGTACGGCGACTCCGTCGTCACGGGCACGGGCACCGTCAACGGGCGCCAGGTCGCCGTCTACTCGCAGGACTTCACGATCTTCGGCGGCTCGCTCGGCGAGGTCGCGGGCGAGAAGATCATCAAGGTCATGGAGCTCGCCATCAAGACGGGCGTGCCCATCATCGGCATCCTCGACTCGGGCGGCGCGCGCATCCAGGAGGGCGTGGTCGCGCTCGGCAAGTACGGCGAGATCTTCCGCCTGAACACCCGCGCGTCGGGCGTCATCCCGCAGATCTCGCTCATCATGGGCCCGGCGGCGGGCGGCGCCGTCTACTCCCCCGCGCTCACCGACTTCGTGATCATGGTCGACAAGACCAGCCACATGTTCGTCACCGGCCCCGACGTGATCAAGACCGTCACGGGCGAGGAGGTCGGCTTCGAGGAGCTCGGCGGCGCACTCACGCACAACCGCGTCTCAGGCGTCTCCCACTACCTCGCGAGCGACGAGGACGACGCGCTCGACTACGCGCGCACCCTCCTCGGCTTCCTGCCGGACAACAACCTCGCCGAGCTGCCGGAGTTCCCGCGCACGGCCGACCTCGAGATCACGGCCCGCGACCTCGAGCTCGACACGATCATCCCGGACAGCCCGAACCAGCCGTACGACATGAGGACGATCATCGAGCTCGTCGTCGACGACGGCGAGTTCCTCGAGACGCAGCCGCTCTTCGCGCCGAACATCATCGTCGGCTTCGCCCGCGTCGAGGGACGCTCGGTCGGCATCGTCGCGAACCAGCCGAACGCGATGGCGGGCACGCTCAACATCGAGGCGGGCGAGAAGGCCAGCCGGTTCGTGCGCTTCTGCGACGCGTTCTCCATCCCGATCCTCACGCTCGTCGACGTGCCCGGCTACCTTCCCGGCACCGACCAGGAGTGGACGGGCGTCATCCGCCGCGGCGCGAAGCTCCTCTACGCGTACGCCGAGGCGACCGTGCCGCTCGTCACCGTCATCACGCGGAAGGCCTACGGCGGCGCCTACATCGTCATGGGCTCCAAGCAGCTCGGCGCCGACATCAACCTCGCGTGGCCGACGGCCGAGATCGCGGTGATGGGCGGCCAGGGCGCCGTCAACATCCTCTACCGCGGCGAGATCAAGCGCGCCGAGGCCGCGGGCGAGGACGTCGCCGCCGTGCGCACGCGCCTCGCGAACGAGTACACGTACAACGTCGCGAGCCCGTTCCTCGCGGCCGAGCGCGGCGAGCTCGACAACGTGATCCAGCCGGCCGCCACGCGCGCGTCGGTCGTCAAGGCGCTCCGGGCGCTGCGCACCAAGCGCGCGAGCCTGCCGCCCAAGAAGCACGGGAACATCCCGCTGTGAGCGACGCGCGCGACTCCTCCGGTGCCGGATCCCCCGCGGCCCGGCCGGTCGGCGGCGGCCTCCGGGTGCTCGGCGGGTCCCCCACGGCGGAGGAGCTCGCGGCCGCGACCGCGGTGCTCGCCGCCCTCGCGGCCGGCCCCGCCGTCGAGCAGTCCGCCCGGCGGGCGCCCGACGCCTGGCAGCGGTCCCAGCGCACGGTCCGCGGCACCCTGGTGCCGGGGGCCGGTCGCTGGCGCGGCTTCTCCGGCTGATCGGCCCGATCCGACCGGACATCGTGCGGGCGCGCGTGTCCTCGGAAATGACGACTTGGCCGGTCCCTCCCGCTCCGTGAGACTCGTCGTGCTGGGGGGCCCGGATCCCGGGTCGCGCAACAGGGCGTCGTCCAACTGTGGTGAGCGGACGACGCCCGGGGGCGGATCATCCTGGTGCTCGGGTCATCGGGATGACCGGAGAGGCGCGGAGGCGTCCGGTGGATCACCGGCCTCCGCGTCTCTCAGCGCCCGGACCCGGACGCCGCCCCTCCGACCGTCCCGGTCGACCGCGGGTCAGGGGCGCGGGCGCGGGATCTCGAGCCAGAGGTCGACCTCGTCGTCGAGGTCCTCGCTGCCGAGCAGGCTCGCGCTGCCGTCCCCGGCGACGCTGAGGCCGACGACCGTCACGGCGGTGTCGGATCCCTCGGGCACCGTCCGCGCGATGATCTTGTCCGCGCGCGTGTCCCGCACCGCCTCCGCGAGCCGGTCGAGCACGACGTCGCGCGTGGCGTCGTCGAGGTCGTCGATGCCGCCCTCGTCGAGGAGCGTGACGACCGTCCCCCGGCGGCGGGCGAGCATCACCTCCTCCCGCACGGCGTCGTTGAGGAGCGTGCGTCCGCGGATCTCGTCGCGGATCGCGCCCTCGAGGTAGAGGCACTCCTGCCGCTCCTCGGGCGACAGGTCGCCCCCGGTCTCGACGATGCGTCGGAGCATCGGGACCGCCATGCGGCTTGTCTGCCGGAGACGGAACTGCCGCTCGTAGAGGTGCGCCTCCTGCGCGGCCTGCCAGTCGGCGGCCTCCCGCTCGGCACGGTGGAACTGCCGCGCATCCCGGGCGGCCTTGGACAGGGCGTGCGCGAGGACGTGCGAGACGGCCACCCACAGCGCGCTGCCCGTGACGCCGTAGTCGACGAGCCCGCCCGGCCCCGCCCAGAGCACCGTCTGGATCGCGAGCACCAGGACGCCGGCCCAGGCGAACCCCTGCCGGCGGCGCGCGGACGTGATCGTCATCAGCGTGCCCACGGCCGCGATGTGCCAGGTCGAGAAGGGCGGCGTCGCCCCGGCGGTGAGCTGGCTGGTGACGAGGATGGGCATGACGATGGCGACCGCGAGGTTGAAGGCCGCGAGCCAGGCCGGCATGACCGTGGGGCTCCTCGGCCAGAGGCTCATGCCGGTGGCGACCACGTAGAGGGCGATCGCGAGCACGGTGATGGCCGGATCCGCCGGGGCCGCGATGGCGACGAGCCCGAGGATCACGTGGTACGCGGAGAACAGCGCCGCGAGGCCCAGGATGATGGAGCGCGGCACGACGATCACCGGGCGCTCCCCTCGCCGTCGACCGGGGCCTCGCCGGGCGCCGGGCCGTCCGCGACCCGGGGCACCGCTCCGGGACCCGCTCCGGGACCCGCTCCGTCGCCGGGCGCTGGCCACCGGATGCGCACGGCGGTGCCCTCGCCCGGCGCCGAGTCGATCGTGACGACGCCGCCCGCCTGCGCCACGCGCTCCTTGATGGAGACGCGGAGGCCGAGGCGCTCGGTGGGGATGCGCCGCTGGTCGAAGCCGGCCCCGTCGTCGACGACGTCGATGGCGACGCCCTGCTCGCCGTGGCCCGCGATCACGAGGCGGCGCGTGATGGACTCGGCCGACGTGCCCGCGTGCTGGAGGCTGTTCATCATGGCCTGCACCGCCGCCGAGTAGATGGCCTCCGCCGTCGCGACGGGCACGGTGCGCGTGCCGAGGTCGCGCGTCTCGAGCACGAAGGGCGCGGACAGCGCCGATGCGGCGTCGACGATGCGCTTCGCCACGGCGCGCAGCGGGACCGCGGCGTCCTCGTCGGTGCCCTGCTCGGCGGCCGCGAGGTGGCCCATGGCGTTGGCGGCCATGACGGCGGCGAGCTCGCGGCCGGCCGGATCCCCGGTGCGCGCCGCGGAGAGCAGGGTCGTGAGCACGCTGTCGTGCACGATCGCGTCGACCTGCACGCGCTCGACCTCCGTCGCGTGCTGCCGGACGGCGTGCGAGTAGCGCGTGAGGGCCGTGCCCTGCGCCCAATCCACGCCGAGGGCCGCCTGCCGGAGCACGGTCACGAGCATGAGGACCGACCCGCCCAGGATGATCGAGTAGAGCGCCTGCAGGAACGAGTCCATGGGCGTCACGCCGCCGTGGCGCACGAGCACCTCGAGGACGCTGAGCAGCAGCGGCGCGGCGACCGTGTAGATCACCGCGATCCACAGCCGGAACGCCATCGCGGCGCACGTCGTCGCGACCGTGAGCTCCTGGTAGAGGAACGGCTGCGGGATGGCCGCGTAGGTGGCCGGCTCGATGGCGAGGGGCCACGTGACGAGGCCCGCGACGAACACGACGGCCACCGTCGCGTGCGCCGGCACCACGCCGCGGCGGATCACGCCGGCGACGCAGGTCCAGACGAGGCCGCCGAAGAAGAGCGTGAGGAAGACCGCGCTCCACGCGGGCCGCATGCCGTCGAGCTGCTCGACGATCACCTGCACGGACTGCAGCGCGAAGAGGAGGCCGAAGGCGCCGGCGCCGCGGCCGAGGATCGTCTCGATGCGGGCGAGGCTGATGGGGTTGTCGGGCGTGCGCGGCGGCTCGCCGGCGCGGGCGCGCGTCACGGGTGCCGCGTTCAGCGGCGCGCTGGCCGGTGGGCTAGCGGGCATCGCCGCCGTCCTGGTCCAGCCCCGGGAGGATGCCGTCCTCCACGGCGCGGCGCAGGAGGTCGACCTTGGTGGGCGCGGGGCGTCCGACCTCGACGTACTTCACGCGGATCCGGTCGAGGTACTCCCGGGCCGTGCTGTTCGCGATGCCGAGCTGCTGCGCCACGAGCTTGAGCGGCAGGCCGGAGGCGTAGAGGTGGAGCACGTCGCGCTCGCGGCGGCCGAGCTGCGCCTTCGCGAAGTCCCGGTCGGCGTCGATCGCGGTGGCCCACTCGAGGTTGTTGAGCACGTCGCCGCGCGCGACGGTGGCGACCGCGGCCATGACGGTCTGCGTGGCGGACGACTTCGGGATCACGCCCGCGGCACCGGCGGCGAGCGCCTCGCGGACGCTCGCGACGCGGTCGGCGATGCTGTGGACGAGCACCGCGGCGCCCGTGCCCTGGGCGGCCTTGACGTTGTCGGTCACCGACGAGCCGTCGCCGAGCGACAGGTCGAGGACGACCACGTCGCACTCGCGGCCGACGAGGCCCTCGACGAGCTCGCGGGCGTTGGCGGCGGCGAGGATGAACTCGTAGCCGGCGTCGAGGCACGCGGCCTTGAGGCCGAGGCGCACCGACTCGTGGTCGTCGACGACGGCGACGCGCACGGGAGGCCGCGCCTCGGAAGCGGGAGCGGATCCCTGCGTGGTCTCGGTCATCCGGATCCCCCTCGTCGCGTGCCCGCCGGCGTGCGCCCGCGATCCCCTCGCCCACTGTAACGCCCAGCACCGCGGCCGCCGGATGCCCGGAGGCGTCGAGGATCAGGACGCGGCGGGCACCAGCACGGCCACGCTCTCGACGTGGTGCGTGTGCGGGAAGAGGTCGAAGGAGCGCACCGAGCGGAGCTCGTAGCCGCCCTCCGCGAAGAGCGCCACGTCGCGGGCGAGGGCCACCGGGTCGCACGCCACGTACACGACCTGCGCCGGGTGCAGGTCGACGATCGCGTCCACCACGGGCTTCTTCGCGCCCGCGCGCGGCGGGTCGAGCACGACGGTGGCGCCCTGGAGCCGGCGTCGCTCGGCGGGGCTCGCCTCGCGGACGAGCTTCTGCAGGTACCGGTCGACGCGCGCGGTGAGCGACGCGGCGCCCACCCACTCGGCGAGGTTGTCGCCCGCGAACTCGGTGGCGACCTCGTCGCTCTCCACGCTGGTGATGCGCACGGTGTCGCCGAAGCGGTCGCCCACGGCGGCGGCCAGCAGGCCGACCCCGCCGTAGAGGTCGAGGTTGGCGGCGCGCGGGTCGAACAGGGCCTCGTCGATGGAGGACTGCACGGCGTCGTACAGGGTCTCGGCCGCACGGCGGTGCACCTGCCAGAAGCCGCCCGCCTCCAGCTTGAACTCGCGGTCGCGGACGCGCTCGGTGATGGTGTCGCGGCGCTGCGGCTTGCCGTCGATGAGCAGCATGCGCACGTGCCCCTCGGCGGGCGCCACGAGGTCGACGCCCTCGACGCCGGGGAAGCGCTGGCCGAAGGGCGCCGCGCCGTTCACGCCCTCCGTCGCGAGCGGGAGGGACTGCACGGGGATGACGCGGTGCGAGCGGGAGGCGTACGGGCCCACGCGGCCGTCGTCGTCGACGTGCAGGCTGACGCGCGTGCGCCAGCCGAGGCCGCCCGCCTCGTCGTCGCCGGGGAGCGCCTCGACCTCGACCTCGCGCTCGACGCGGGCCATGCGGGAGAGGGAGTCGACGACGACCTGGCGCTTCAGCTCGCGCTGGTGGGCGAGGTCGATGTGGCCGAGCTCGGCGCCGCCGACCCGGTCCTCGGGCGCGCGGTCGACGGAGGCCTCGGCCCACACGTGGGGGCGGCGGTGCGGGGAGGCGTCGAGCACCTCGACCGTGTCGGCGCGCCAGAACGACTTCTTCGAGTCCTCCGTGATGCGCGCGCGCACCCGCTCGCCCGGGATCGCGTCCGAGACGAAGACCACCCGCCCGTCGTGCCTGGCGACGGAGACTCCCCCGTGCGCGATGTTGGTCACGTCCACCTCGACCTCGCGGCCCACCTGCTCACCCATGCGGCAACCCTGACACACGCGGGCGCCCCCGTCCGACGGAGCGGGCACCGCGGCACCCCGACCGCGCATGCCACGATGATCCGATGACGACGCGCCTGCACCTCGCCTCCACGTCCCCCGCCCGCCTGGCCCTGCTGCGATCGGCCGGCATCGAGCCCGTCGTCCTGCCGTCCGACGTGGACGAGCCCGCCGCCGTCGCCGCCGCGGAGGCGGATCGCGGGCCGCTCGGACCGGAGGAGATGGTGCAGCTGCTCGCGCGCGCCAAGGCCGAGGCCGTCGTGGGCCAGCTCGTCGCGGGGGCGCCCCTGACCGGCCTCGTGCTCGGCGGCGACTCCGCGTTCGAGGTCGACGGCGTCGTGCACGGCAAGCCGCACACGCCGGAGCGCGCCACCGAGCGCTGGCGGGCGCAGCGTGGCCGGGAGGGCCGCCTCCACTCCGGGCACTGGCTGATCGAGGCGGTCGACGGCCGCATCGTCCGCGGCGTCGGCCGCGCCGCGGTCGCCGACGTGCGCTTCCGCGACGACATCGACGACGCCGAGATCGACGCCTACGTCGCCACGGGCGAGCCGCTGCTGGTGGCGGGCTCGTTCACCATCGACAGCCTGGGCGCCGCGTTCATCGAGCGGATCCAGGGCGACCCGAGCACGGTCGTCGGCCTGTCGCTCCCCACCCTGCGCGCGCTGGTGCGGGAGCTCGACGTGGCCTGGCCGGACCTCTGGAACCGCCAGGGCGCCGTCGAGGCGCGCCTGCTCGGAGCCGACCCCGTCTGATCCGGCGGGCGGGTCGGCGCCTGCGGGACGACCTCAGCCCATCCCGAGCACCTCGATGCGGTCGGCGAGATACGCCGCCAGCGGCCGGGTCTCGTGCGCGTTCGGGCCCCACTGCACGCGCAGCTCGCGTCCGCGGAGGGAGAGCGGGCCGGATCCGCGCGCGAGCGACGCGGCGTCGAGCGCGATGGGCTCCCAGTCGTAGTCGACCGCGTCGCCCTCCGCGAAGGACCGCACGGCCTGGCGCCTGGCCTCCTTGCGCGCCTCGACGCCCGAGTCGAGGCCCTGCGAGCGCGTCGGCTCGACCGCCCGGGTGATGCTGCCGGTGCGGCGCAGCGACCCGTCGGCTGACAGGAGCAGCACGCCGAGCCGCCATGCGCGGCCGACCGGGACCATCGCGGGCTGCCGCTTGATGGGGCCGAAGGAGCGCTTGGCGCGCACCTCGGCGAGCGCCTCGTCCGGGGACCGGCGGGCCTGCAGCTCGGCCACCGTGCGGGCGAGGAGGTCGGCGAGGTCGGCCGCGGCGGCCCGCGCGTCGTCGTCGCCGGTGCCGGATGCGGTCATGCCTCGATCATGCCAGGGCCCGGATCGCGCACGCCGTTTGTCGACGCGCGCACCCCGACGGCCCGCATGTCTGTGGCGACCCTCCGGAGCCGGGCCGATCCCAGACCCTAGGCTGGGGTCCCATGACGCGTGTGAACAAGGTCCTGATCGCCAACCGAGGCGAGATCGCCGTCCGCATCATCCGAGCGGCGAGGGACGCGGGGATCGGCTCGGTCGCCGTCTACGCCGACCAGGACCGCGACGCGCTGCACGTCACGCTCGCCGACGAGGCGTACGCCCTCGACGGGCAGACGAGCGCGGACACCTACCTCGTCATCGCGAAGCTCCTCTCCGTCGCGCGCCGCTCGGGCGCCGACGCGGTGCACCCCGGCTACGGCTTCCTCGCCGAGAACGCCGACTTCGCGCAGCAGGTCATCGACGCGGGCCTCATCTGGATCGGCCCCTCCCCGAGCGCCATCGAGCAGCTCGGCGACAAGGTCACCGCGCGGCACGTGGCCGAGCGCGTGGGCGCGCCGCTCGCGCCCGGCACGCTGAACCCGGTCGCCGGCGCCGCCGAGGTGCTCGACTTCGTCGACGTGCACGGCCTGCCGGTCGCCATCAAGGCGGCGTTCGGCGGCGGCGGCCGCGGCCTCAAGGTCGCCCGCACCCGCGAGGAGGTGCCGGAGCTGTTCGAGTCCGCCACCCGCGAGGCCGTCGCGGCGTTCGGCCGCGGCGAGTGCTTCGTCGAGAAGTACCTCGACCGCCCGCGCCACGTCGAGACCCAGTGCCTCGCCGACAGCGCGGGCACCGTCGTCGTGATCTCGACCCGCGACTGCTCGCTCCAGCGCCGCCACCAGAAGCTCGTCGAGGAGGCGCCCGCGCCGTTCCTCACCGACGAGCAGAACGCCCAGCTCTACGCGGCGTCGAAGGCGATCCTCCGCGAGGTGGGCTACGTCGGCGCCGGCACGTGCGAGTTCCTCGTCGCGCAGGACGGCACCATCTCCTTCCTCGAGGTCAACACGCGCCTGCAGGTGGAGCACTGCGTGTCCGAGGAGGTCACCGGGATCGACCTCGTGCGCGAGCAGTTCCGCATCGCCGCGGGCGGCCTCATCGACTACGACGACCCGGCGCCGCGCGGTCACTCGTTCGAGTTCCGCATCAACGGCGAGGACCCGGGCCGCGGCTTCTTCCCCGCGCCCGGCCCCGTGCACGTGTTCCAGGCTCCCGGCGGCCCCGGCGTGCGCGTCGACTCCGGCGTCCGCGCGGGCGACGAGATCTCCGGCGCCTTCGACTCGCTGCTCGCGAAGCTCATCGTCACGGGATCCAGCCGCGAGGACGCCCTCGAGCGCTCGCGTCGAGCGCTCGACGAGTTCGAGGTGCAGGGCCTGCCGACCGTGCTCCCCTTCCACCGTGCGATCGTGCGCGACCCCGCGTTCGCCCCCGCGGACGGGGCTCCGTTCTCCGTCTACACCCGGTGGATCGAGACCGACTTCGACAACACCATCGAGCCGTGGTCCGGCGCGCTGGCGGACGCCGCCGAGGCGCCCGCGCGGCACACCGTCGTGGTCGAGGTCGGCGGCAAGCGCATCGAGGTGAGCCTCCCCGAGGACCTCGCGCCCGCCGCGGGCGCGTCCTCGTCCCGTCGCGCTGCCGCAGCCCCCGCCCGGCGCAAGCAGGCCGGCGCGGTCGACACCTCGGGCGGCGGATCCGTCACCTCGCCCATGCAGGCCACCGTCGTCAAGCTCGCCGTCGAGGAGGGCCAGCAGGTCGTCAAGGGCGACCTCCTCGTGGTGCTCGAGGCCATGAAGATGGAGCAGCCGCTCACGGCGCACCGGGACGGCGCCGTCACCGGCCTCGCGGCCGAGGTCGGCCAGACCGTCCCGTCGGGGCACCGCCTGCTCGACATCGTCTGATCCCGCCGCGCGCGACGACGGCCGGTCCCCTCGGGGGCCGGCCGTCGTCGCATGTGGGCCGCGCGGCGCGGCCGGAGGGTCAGAGCACGATGTGCATCGCGCGCGCCGCGTCGGAGATGCTGCCCGACAGCGACGGGTAGACCGTGAAGGCGCGCGCCACGTCGTCGACCGTGAGCCGGTGCTCCACGGCGAGCGCGAGCGGGAAGATCAGCTCGCTCGCCTTGGGTGCCACGATGACGCCGCCGATGACCGTGCCGGAGCCGGTGCGCGCGAACAGCTTCACGAAGCCGTCCTTCACGTTCTGCATCTTCGCGCGGGGGTTCGAGGCGAGCGGCAGCTTGTAGATGTCGCCCTGCGCGAGCCCCTCCTCGATCTGCTTCTGCGACCAGCCGACCGTGGCGATCTCCGGCTGCGTGAAGATGTTCGACGTCACGTTGCGGAGCTCCGTGGGGCTGACCGCGTCGCCCATGGCGTGGTAGACCGCCGTGCGCCCCTGCATCGCCGCCACCGAGGCCAGCGGCAGGAACGTCGTGCAGTCGCCCGCGGCGTACACGCTCGGCACCGAGGTGCGCGCGACGCGGTTCACGCGGATGTGGCCGGAGTCGCTCATCTGCACGCCCGCCTCCTCGAGGCCGATCCCTGCGGTGTTGGGCACGGATCCGACCGCCATGAGGCAGTGGCTGCCCTCCACGACGCGGCCGTCGGAGAGCGTCGCGACGACGCGGTCGCCGTCGCGGACGACCGACTCGGCGCGGGACTTCGACAGCACGGTCATGCCGTTGCGCGTGAAGACGTCCTCGATGACGCGGGCGGCGTCGGCGTCCTCGCCGGGCAGCACCTGGTCGCGGGAGGAGATGAGCGTGACCTTGGCGCCGAGCGCCGTGTAGGCCGAGGCGAACTCGGCGCCCGTGACGCCGGATCCCACGACGATGAGGTGCTCGGGCACGCACTCCATCGTGTAGAGCTGGGTCCAGGTGAGGATCCGCTCGCCGTCGGGCCTGGCCGTCGGGAGGATGCGCGGGCTCGCGCCGGTGGAGATGACGGTCGTGTCCGCATCGATCTCGTCGAAGTCGGTGCCCGCGCCCCCGCGCCCCGTGGAGACGATGATGCGGTTCGGCCCGTCGAGGCGGCCCTCGCCCTGCACGATGCGGACACCCGCGCGGATGAGGCTCGACTTCATGTCCTCGGACTGCTGGCGCGCGAGGCGGAGGAGCCGGTCGTTGACGGCCTGCAGGTTGACGGCGACCTCGGGCCGCACGGGCCGGCGGGTCTGCTCGCCGCGGGAGAAGAACTGGACGCCCAGGTCGGCGGCCTCGCCGAGCGCGTTGGTGGCCTCCGCGGTCGCGATGAGGGTCTTCGAGGGGACGACGTCGGTCATCACGGCGGAGCCGCCCACGCCCACGCGCTCCACGAGCGTGACCTCGGCGCCGAGCTGGGCTCCGGCGATGGCGGCCTCGTATCCGCCCGGGCCCCCTCCGAGAATGGCGATCCTCTGGTTGGCCTCGAACTCGTATCCCATGCGCACATCATCCCGCAGGCCCCGGCCCCGCGCGAACCCGTCACCCGGCCCTCCCGCGTCGCCGCTGATGCCGCCCGGGGCGCGGGTCCACGCGCATTTAGGATCGGGGCATGACCTACAGCAACCCCCTCGAGTCTCCCGACGCCGACCCCCAGGAGATCGCGCGGCAGGCGGCCCGGCAGATCGCCGAGCTCACGGGCGTCGAGCGCCACGACATCGCCCTCACCCTCGGCAGCGGATGGGGGCGCGCGGCGGACCTCATCGGCGAGACCACCGCCACGATCCCGGCCACCGAGGTCGTCGGCTTCTCGAAGCCCGCGCTCGAGGGCCACGTCGGCTCGCTCCGCAGCGTGCTGCTGCCCTCCGGCCGCCGCGCCCTCGTCATCGGCGCGCGCACCCATTACTACGAGGGCCACGGCGTCCGCCGGGTCGTGCACAGCGTGCGCACCGCGGCCGCGACCGGCGCGACCACCATGATCCTCACCAACGGCGCCGGAGGCATCAAGCGGCACTGGACGCCCGGCACCCCCGTGCTCATCAGCGACCACATCAACCTCACCGCCGACTCGCCGCTCGAGGGCGCGACGTTCGTCGACCTCACCGACCTCTACTCGGCCCGCCTCCGCGCGATCGCGCACGAGGTGGAGCCCGACCTCGACGAGGGCGTCTACTGCCAGTTCCGCGGCCCGCACTACGAGACGCCCGCCGAGGTGCGCATGGCGGAGGCGATCGGCGGGCACATCGTCGGCATGTCCACCGCGCTCGAGGCCATCGCCGCGCGCGAGGCCGGCATGGAGGTGCTCGGCATGTCGCTCATCACGAACCTCGCCGCCGGCATCCAGGAGACGCCGCTCAGCCACGAGGAGGTCATCGAGGCCGGACGCGCCGCCGAGGGCCGCATCGGCGGGATGCTCGCCCGCATCGTGGGCGCCCTGTGAGCCGGGAGGAGACGCAGGCGCTCGTCGCCGCCGCGCGGGCGTGGCAGGCGCAGGACCCGGATCCCGTCACCCGCGCCGAGGTCGACGCGCTCCTCGCGCGCGTGGCCGGCACCGCGACCGACGCGTCCGCGTCCGACCGCGAGCAGGCCTCCGCCGAGCTGCGCGATCGCTTCCAGACGCGGCTCCAGTTCGGCACCGCGGGCCTCCGCGGCGAGCTGGGCGCCGGCCCGAACCGCATGAACCGCGTGCTCGTGGCGCAGGCCGCCGCGGGCTTCGCCGACTACCTCCGCAGCCGCAGCCCCCGGCCGAGCATCGTCGTCGGCTACGACGGGCGGCACAACTCCCGCGTGTTCGCGGAGGACACCGCGCGGATCATGGCGGGCGCCGGCGTCCGCACCGTGCTGCTCCCCCGCGCGCTGCCGACGCCGCTCCTCGCCTACGCCGTGAAGCACCTCGCGGTGAGCGCCGGCGTCATGGTGACGGCCTCGCACAACCCGGCGCGCGACAACGGCTACAAGGTCTACCTCGGCGACGAGGACCACGGGGCGCAGATCGTCAGCCCCGCCGACCGCGACATCGCCGCCTTCATCCACAAGGCCGCGGGCGAGCGGACGGTGCAGCAGCTGCCCGTCGCGGACGACTACGAGATCGCGCCCGAGTCGCTCGTCGACTCCTACGTGCGCGAGGTCGCCGACCTCTTCGCCGCGCCGCTCGCGCCGCTCACGTGGGTCTACACGCCGCTGCACGGCGTCGGGTGGGAGACGGCGGCGCGCGTGTTCGACGCGGTCGGGGTCGACCGGCCGATCGTCGTGGCCGCGCAGGCGGATCCCGACCCGGACTTCCCGACCGTCGCGTTCCCGAACCCGGAGGAGCCGGGCGCGCTCGACCTCGCGTTCCAGGCGGCCATCGCCGCGGACGCCGAGCTCATCATCGCGAACGACCCCGACGCCGACCGCCTGGCCGTGGCCATCGCGGACGAGCACGGCGCCTGGCGCCGGCTCTCCGGCAACGAGGTCGGCATGCTCCTCGGCCTCGGCATCGCCGAGCGCTACACGGCCGACGGCAACACGGGCACGTTCGCGTCGAGCCTCGTCTCCTCCCCCGCGCTCGAGGTCGTCGCCCGCGAGCTCGGCTTCGGCTACCGCGAGACGCTCACGGGCTTCAAGTGGATCTCGCGCGCCCCCGACATCGTCTACGGCTACGAGGAGGCGCTCGGGTACCTCGTGGCCCCGTGGATCACGAGCGACAAGGACGGCATCTCGGCCGCCGTCGCCGTGCTGCACGGCGTGCTGCTGCTGAAGTCCCGCGGGCAGACCATCGACGACTACGACCGCGAGTTCGCGGAGCGCTTCGGCTCGTTCGCGAGCGACCAGATCTCGGTGCGCGTCACCGACCTCGCGGTCATCCCGCGCATCATGGCGAAGCTCCGCCAGGACCCGCCGACCCGGATCGGCTCGCGCGCGGTCGAGCGCATGGACGACCTGGTCGACGGCTTCGGCGACCTCCCCCCGAGCGACGTGCTCCGCTTCCACCTGGGGGACGGCGCCCGGCTCATCGTGCGCCCGAGCGGCACCGAGCCGAAGGTGAAGGTCTACCTCGACGCCCAGAGCACCGAGGGCACCGTGGCGGAGCGGCGGGACGCGGCGCGCGCGATCATCGCCGACCTCGCCGAGGCCGTCCCGCACCTGCTCGAGGTCTGAGGCGGAGGATCCGCGGGCCGCTCGCCGGCCCGCGGATCTTCTTCCGCCGGCCACTGGTAGTGACGCTATCAGTGCGCTAGCCTCGCGGCATGCGCATCACCGAGCTCGCCGCCGCCACGGGCGTCCCCGCGGCCACCGTCAAGTACTACGTCCGCGAGGGCCTGCTGCCGGCGGGCACCCGCGTGAGCGACAACCGCACGGACTACGACGACGAGCACGCGCGCCGGGTCCGGTTGATCCGCGCCCTCATCGAAGTGGGCCGGCTGCCCGTCGCGCGGGCCCGCGAGGTCCTCGCCGTGCTCGACGACGACGACCGCCGCGTGCAGGACGTCTTCGCGGTCGCGCAGGATGCGCTGACCCACGGCCCGCCGCCGGCGGACGCGCCCGCGCCCGACGCGCTCGCCCGGATCGACGCGGTCACGGAGGAGGCCGGCTGGTGCGTCCTCGACGGGCACGCCGGCCGCGCCCAGGCGGCGCGGGCGGTGGACGCCTTCGCCCGCTCCGGGCATCCGATGGAGGACGGCTACCTGGCGCGCTACGCGGAGGCCGCGGGGGTGCAGGCCGAGGCGGACCTCGCCGCCGTGCGCGCCCGGCCCGACCGCACCGCGATGGCCGAGCTCATGGTCGTCGGCACCGTGCTGGGAGACGAGCTGGCCGCCGGGCTCCGGCGCATCGCGCAGGCGACCGTCGCGATGCCGGCGGGGGCCGCGTCGTGATCCGCCGCGCCGTCGGGTGGCACCGGCCGCTCATGACGGTGGCCGCGCTCATGGTCGTGGTCGCCGCCGTCTGCGTCGTGGGACGCGTGGTCGACGACCGCCTCGTGGCGGGCGCGCCCGTCTGGGACAAGCCCGCCAAGTTCGCGCTGTCGATCCTCGTCTACGCCGTGTCCTGGGCCTGGCTCATCGCGCACCTCCCCCGCTTCCGGCGGCCCGCGCACGTGCTCGGCACGGTGGTCGCGGTCGCGCTCGTCGTCGAGCAGGCGGTCATCGTGGGCGCGGCGGCCGCCGGGACGACGAGCCACTTCAACATCGCGACGCCGCTCGCGACCGTGCTCTGGGGCGTCATGGCCACGTCGATCACCGTGCTGTACCTCTGCACGTTCGTCACGAGCATCGCGGTCCTGCGGCTCCGGCTGCCCGACCCGGCGCTCACGCTCGGGATCCGCGCCGGCGCGCTCATCGCGCTCGTGGGCATCGGCCTCGCGTACCTCATGACCTCGCCGACCGCCGCCCAGCTCGCCGACTTCCACGGCGTGGCCGGAGCGCACGCGGTGGGCGAGGCGGACGGCGGTCCCGGGCTCCCCGTGCTCGGCTGGAGCACGACGGCAGGCGATCTGAGGATCCCGCACTTCATCGGCATGCACGCGCTCCAGCTGCTGCCGGTGGCGGCGCTGCTGCTCGGGCTGGCGGGGCGGCGGATCCCGGCGCTCGCGCCCGACCGCGTGCGCGTGCGGCTGACGGCGATCGCGGCGGTCGCGTACCTCGCGGTGGTCGCGCTCGTCACCGCGCAGGCGCTCGCGGGGCAGCCGATCACCGCGCCGTCGCCCGCGGTGCTCGCGGCCGGCGCGGGGATCGCCGGGATGTCGCTCCTGGCGGCCGGGATCGCGATCGCGCGCGGGGGCGCGGCTCCCCCGGCGACGGCCGGTCGGGCGACGGCTCCGACCCCGACGGATCGGCAGGGCGCGGATCAGCCGAGCGCGGCGTCGAGCTTGGCGGAGATCTCCTCCAGGTCGAAGTAGTTCTCGATGACGACGATGTCGGCGTAGGTCGGGCCGATCCGGTCGACGAGCTCGGGCGACGTGAGGATGACCTGCGCGTCCTCGCCGATCGTCGCGACGCTCGCGAGGTCGGCCGCCGTGACTTCCGCCTCGATGCCGAGGCGCGCGAGCGCCCGCTCGGCGTTCACCTTGAGGATCCCGGACGTGCCGATCCCCACCCCGCAGATCGCGACGACCTTCATGCGTCCTCCTCGCCGGCCATGACGCGCCGGACCTCCTCGACCGTGGTGGCGGCGCGCAGCCGCGGGATCGCGGTGGCGTCGTTGAAGATGTTGGCCATGTCCGCGACCGACGTGACGTGCCGGTCGACCGTGGTGACCGCGAGCCCGACGATGACGTCGACGGGGTCGTTGTGGGCGTGCCCGAACGACACCGGCTCTCGCAGCGTGACGACCGCGAGGCCGTCCGCGAGGGTCTCCGGGCCCGGCCGCGCGTGCGCCAGGGCGAGGCCGGGCGCGATGACGACGTAGGCGCCGAACTCCTCGATGACCCGGATCATGGCGTCGGCGTAGTCGGACGTGGCCGAGCCCGAGCGCACCAGCGCGTCGCCCGCGAGGCGCACGGCGGCGCGCCAGTCGGCGGCCTCGGCGCGGAGCGTGACGGCGTCGTCCGGGAGCGGTGGGAGCACGTGCGGCCTCTCTGGTGCGGGCGGGCGATGACGGGCCGACGGCCCCGGGCTACAGGCGGGCGAACCCGTCGGAGACGATGTCGGCGAGCGCCTCGCGCTCCTCCAGCGGGAGGAAGGCCGCGGCCGCCGCGTTGAGCTGGAACACCTCGTGGTCGTCGAGGTCGTAGGCGAACGCGTCCGTGAGGAGCGCGAGCTCGCGGCTGATGCTCGTGCCGCTCATGAGGCGGTTGTCGGGGTTCACCGTGACGGCGAAGCCGAGCTGGTAGAGCAGGTCGAACGGGTGGTCGACCATCTGGTCGCCCCACGCCTCGATGGCGCCGGTCTGCAGGTTCGACGACGGGCTGAGCTCGAGCGGGATGCCGCGGTCCTTCACCCACTGCGCGAGCGTGCCGAGCGTGACGAAGACGTCCTCGCCCTCCTCGCTGTCGATCTCGATGTCCTCCGCGATGCGCACGCCGTGGCCGAGGCGGAGCGCCCGGCCGTCGAGCAGCGCGCCGCGGATGGACTCGAGGCCGTCGGCCTCGCCCGCGTGGATGGTGCGGGGCATCCACTCCCGCGCGAGCAGGTCGAATGCGCCCTGCAGGCGGGACGGCGGGAAGCCCGCCTCGGGTCCGGCGATGTCGAACCCGACGACGCCGCGGTCGCGGTGGCGGACGGCGAGCTCGGCGATCTCGGTGCCGCGGTCGAGGTGGCGCATGGCGCTCACGAGCTGGCCGACGCGGATGGAGCCGCCCGCCGCCTCGACGCCCTCCTCGATGCCCGCCTGCACGGCCTCGACGACCGCGTCGAGCGAGAGGCCCGTGGTGAGGTGCTGCTCGGGTGCCCAGCGGATCTCGCCGTAGACGACGCCGTCCTCCGCGAGGTCCTCGACGAACTCGCGCGCGACGCGGGCGAGGTTCTCCTCGGTCTGCATGACCGCGATGGTGACGTCGAACGTCTTCAGGTAGTCGACGAGGGATCCGGAGTCGGCGCTGGTGCGGAACCACTCGCCGAGCGCGTCCGCGCCCGTCGCGGGCAGCTCGAGGCCGATCTGGTCGGCGATGTCGACGATCGTGGCGGGGCGGAGGCCGCCGTCGAGGTGGTCGTGAAGGGAGACCTTGGGGAGGTCGCGGTACGACCCTCCGCCGGGCAGCGTGGAGTCCTCGGGAGCGATCGTCATGGGACGAATCTACTAGCCTCGACGAGGCCCGCGACGAGGTCGTGAGCACACTCATCATCGGGGCGCGAGGCATCGTGCCGCCCGAGCAGCCGGAGGACCCCGTGCCCGTCAAGATCCTGATCGACTGCGACCCCGGGCACGACGACGCGCTCGCGCTCATGCTCGCGCACGGGAGCCCCGAGGTGGAGCTCGTCGGCATCACCACCGTCGCCGGCAACCAGACGCTGGACAAGGTGACGCGCAACGCGCTCGCGGTCGCGACCGTCGCCGGGATCCGCGGCGTTCCCGTCGCCGCCGGCTGCGCGCGCCCGCTCGTGCGGCCCGTGATGACGGCGCCGGAGATCCACGGCGAGACCGGGCTCGACGGGCCCGAGCTGCCGGAGCCGACCGTGGCGCTCGACCCGCGACACGCGGTGGACCTCATCATCGAGACGGTGATGTCGCACGCGCCCGGCGAGATCACGCTCGTGCCGCTGGGCGCGCTCACCAACATCGCCCTCGCCGTGCGCCGGGAGCCGCGCATCGTCGAGCGCGTGAAGGAGGTGGTGCTGATGGGCGGCGGCTACCACCACGGCAACCGCACGGCCGTGGCGGAGTTCAACGTCGCGGTCGACCCGGAGGCCGCGCACATCGTCTTCGGCGAGGCGTGGCCCGTGACGATGGTCGGACTCGACCTCACGTACCAGGCGACGGCGACCCCGGAGGTCATGGCGCGCATCGCGGCCCTCGGCACGCCGGCCGCGCGCTTCGTCGTCGACTCGATGGAGTCGTACGGTCGCGCGTACCACGACCGGCAGGACTTCCCGAGCCCGCCCGTGCACGACCCGTGCGCGGTGGCGCGCGTCATCGACCCGCGGATCGTCTCGGTGCGGCGCGCGCCGATCTCGGTGGAGCTCACGGGCACGCACACGACGGGCATGACGGTGGCGGACCTCCGCCGCCCCGCGCCCGCGGACTGCACGACGCAGGTGGCGGTCGACCTCGACCACGCCGCGTTCTGGGACGTGGTGGTGGACGCGCTGGAGCGCATCGGCTGAGGCCGGGGCAGTCCGGCCCGGCCTGGGTCGCGGCACGGCGACCGGCCGGCCCCGGGTCAGCCCTCGGCGGTGATGCGCTCCCGCACGAGCGGGCCGCGGGCGACGAACTCGTCCGGGTCGCCGACGCGGTAGGCGCCCTCGAGCGACTCCAGCGCCCGGGCGAACCGCTCCGGCTCGTCGGCGGACAGGGTGAACAGCGGATCGCCATGGCGGACGCGGTCCCCCGGCTTCGCGTGCAGGTCGACGCCCGCGGCGTGCTGGACGGCGTCGCCCTGGCGCGCGCGTCCGGCGCCGAGGCGCCAGGCGGCGATGCCGAACGGGAGCGCGTCCTGCCGCACGAGCACGCCGTCGCGCTCCGCGGTGACCACGTGCGTCTCGCGCGCGACGGGCAGCGCGGCGTCCGGATCCCCGCCCTGCGCGCGCACGGTCGCGCGCCACGAGTCCATGGCGCGGCCGTCGCGGAGGGCGTCCTCGACGTCGGCGTCCGGGATCCCGACCGCGGCGAGCATCTCCCGCGCGAGCGCGACCGTGAGCTCCACGACGTCGGCCGGACCGCCGCCCGCGAGCACCTCGACGGACTCGCGCACCTCGTTGGCGTTGCCGATGGCGAGGCCGAGCGGCACGTCCATGTCGGTGAGGAGCGCGGTCGTGCGCACCCCCGCGTCCGTGCCGAGCTCGACCATGGTGCGTGCGAGCTCGCGCGACCGGTCGATGTCGGTCATGAAGGCGCCGCCGCCGAACTTCACGTCGAGCACGAGGGCGCCCGTGCCCTCCGCGATCTTCTTGCTCATGATGCTGGACGCGATGAGCGGGATCGCCTCGACCGTGCCCGTGGTGTCGCGGAGCGCGTAGAGCCGCTTGTCCGCGGGGGCGAGCCCGCTGCCGGCCGCGCAGACCACGCCGCCGTGATCCTTCATCTGCTGCACCATCTCCTCGGTGGAGAGGTCGGCGCGCCAGCCCGGGATCGACTCGAGCTTGTCGAGCGTGCCGCCCGTGTGGCCGAGTCCGCGGCCGGAGAGCTGCGGCACGGCGACGCCGTAGGAGGCGACCAGCGGCATGAGCGGGAGGGTGATCTTGTCGCCCACGCCGCCCGTGGAGTGCTTGTCGACCGTGGGCTTGCCGAGCCCCGAGAAGTCGAGCGTCTCGCCGCTCGCGATCATGGCGAGGGTGAGGTCGCGGATCTCCGCGCGGTCCATGCCGCGGAGCAGGATCGCCATCGCGAGCGCGGCCATCTGCTCGTCCGCCACGTAGCGGTCGGTGTACGCAGCGACCAGCCAGTCGATCTCGGCGGTCGAGAGCCGACCGCCGTCGCGCTTGGCGCGGATCAGGTCGACGACGTCGAACGCGGCGCTCACGACCGGCTCCCGTAGGCGTCCAAGGTGCTCGGCCCGAAGGCGTCGGGCAGCACCTCGTCGATCGTGCGGATGCCCGAGACGGTCTCCAGCAGCATGCCCGGCACCGCGTGCTCGAACAGCAGCTGACGGCAGCGCCCGCACGGCATGAGGATGTTGCCGTCGCCGTCCACGCACGTGAAGGCGACGAGCTGGCCGCCGCCCGTGAGGTGCAGCACGGAGACGAGCGCGCACTCGGCGCAGAGGGTGAGGCCGTAGGACGCGTTCTCCACGTTGCAGCCCGTGATGACCCGGCCGTCGGTGGCGATGGCGGCGACGCCCACGGGGAACCTCGAGTACGGGACGTACGCCCGGCCCATGGCCTCGTGCGCCGCCTCGCGGAGCGATCCCCAGTCGATGCCGCCCGACTCCACGGGCTCCGCGCCGCTCACGACTTCACGTAGGGCTTGCCGGCCGCGGCGGGGCCGCGCACCTGCCCCACGAGTCCGGCGACCGCGGCGATGGTCACGACGTACGGCAGCATCAGCATGAACTCGCTCGGCACGGGCGACCCGATGACGCCGAGGACGTTCTGCAGGTTGCTCGCGAAGCCGAACAGGAGGGCCGCGAGCGTGGCGCGCAGCGGATCCCACCGGCCGAAGATGACCGCGGCCAGCGCGATGAAGCCCGCGCCGGCGGTCATCTCCTTGTTGAACGCGCCCACGGAGCCGAGCGTGAAGAACGCGCCGCCGAGACCCGCGATGGCCCCCGCGAGGGACACGTTCCAGAACCGGGTGCGCGCGACCTTGATGCCCACGGTGTCGGCCGCCTGCGGGTGCTCGCCCACCGCGCGGAGGCGCAGGCCCCAGCGGGTGTGGAACAGGCAGTACCAGACGAGGAAGACGGCCACGTACATGAGGTAGACGATGATCGTCTGCCGGAACAGCACCGGGCCGATGATGGGGATCTGGCCGAGCAGCGGGATGTCGATCCGGTCGAACCGCGGCGGCGAGTTGAGCCGCTCGGGGTCGGCCGAGAGCACCTGCGAGAAGAGGAAGCTCGTGAGGCCGGTGACGAGCACGTTGAGCACCACGCCGACGATCACCTGGTCGACCAGGTACTTGATCGCGAAGGCCGCGAGCACGAACGACACCAGCATGCCGGCCACCATCGCCGAGGCGAGGCCGATGAGCGGCTGGCCCGTGATCGACGCCACGACCGCCGAGACGAAGGCGCCGGCGAGCAGCTGCCCCTCGATGGCGACGTTGACGACGCCGACGCGCTCCGAGAGCACGCCGCCGAGCGCGCCGAAGATGAGCGGCACCGACAGCGCGACCGTGCCCACGAGGAGCCCGGGCACGGGGATCGTCTGGCCGGCGGACGCCCAGGTGAGGAACGCCACGAGGAACAGCACGGCGAAGACGGCCGTGAGCCACAGCGGCACCTTCGCCGCGCGGCGCACCAGCAGGGCCGCGACGACCGTGAGCGCCGCGAGGGCGACGGTCACGACCACGCCGGTCGCGGCGGTCGGCAGCACGACCGGGGCGAGCTGGATGAGGTCCGTCCCCGTCGAGAGGCCGAACGTGCTCGAGCCCTCCCGGCCGAGGAGCACGAAGAGGACCAGGGAGATGAGCGTGAAGATCCCGAACGCGACGGGGGCCTTCCAGCTGGTCGCCACGGAGCGCTCGAGGGCCGCGGCAGCCGGATCCTGGGGCGCGGGCGTCGGGGCGGGGGTGGTGGGGGTCGTCGCGGTCACGATGCCGTCGCCGCCTTCCGGATCCGGGTGGTGCGACGCGCCTGGCCCGGCGCGGGGAGGCGGAAGACCGCCCGCACGAGCGGGGGCGCCGCGATGAACAGGACGATGAGCGACTGGACGACCACGACGATGTCGATGGGCACGCCCTCGGCCGCCTGCATCGAGAAGCCGCCGGCCTTGAACGCGCCGAACAGGATCCCGGCGACGAAGACGCCCCAGGGCCGGCTGCGGCCGAGCAGCGCCACCGTGATGGCGTCGAAGCCGATGCCCGCGTCGATCCCCGAGCTGAAGCCCGTGGTGACGGTGCCGAGCACCTGGCTCGCCCCGGCGAGGCCCGCGAGCCCGCCGGAGATGAGCATCGCGTAGAGGTAGGAGTTCTTGACGTCGATGCCCGCGACGCGCGCCGCGCTCGGGTTCTCGCCCACCGCGCGGAAGCGGAATCCGAGGCCGGAGCGGTTGAGCAGGTACCAGACCAGCACCGTCGCGAGGACGACCACGAGGAAGCCCGCGTGCAGCGAGTAGCCGTCGCCGAGGAGGGCGGGGAAGACCGCGCTGTCCTTCATGCCCGGGGTCTTCGGGTTGTTCGACCCGGGCGCCTGGAGGAGGCCCGGGGTCCGCAGCAGGTAGGAGAGGAGGTAGAAGGCGACGTAGTTGAGCATGATCGTGACGATCACCTCGTGCGCGCCCGTGCGCGCCTTGAGGAGCCCGACGATCCCGCCCCAGAGCGCGCCACCGAGGATGCCCGCGCCCACCGCGAGCACGAGGTGCAGCGCGGGCGGCATGTCGAAGCTGAAGCCGACCCAGCCGGCGCACGCCGCGGCGATGAGCATCTGGCCGCGCGCGCCGATGTTGAACAGGCCCACGCGGAACGCGAGCGCGACGCCGAGTCCGGCCGCGATGAGCGGGGTCGCGAAGGTCAGCGTCTCCGTGAGCGGCTTGATGCCGTTCGCGAAGCCCGGGCGGCGGAAGTTGTAGATCGAGCCCTGGAAGAGCGCGGAGTAGGCGCCCGACGCGGCGTCCCACGCCGCGCTCAGCGTGTCGGTGGGGCGCTGGAAGAAGTAGCCGGCGGCCTTCTGCGTCGCCTCGTCGGTGACGGCGATGAGCAGCGCGCCGACGAGGAGCGACAGCACGACCGCGAGCACGGACAGCAGCGCGCTGCCCGACGCGATCTCGCGGAGCACCTGGCCGGCGCGCGATCCCTCGGCCTCGGGCCCGGGGCCGTCGGCGGGGGCGGCGGTGTCCACGGCCGGCACGCCCGCGGGCGCCTCCGAGCGCGTGGGGTCGCCCACCGATCCGGCCTCGCGACCGGACGCGGGCAGCTGTCCGGCGGACGGGTCCGCGGGGCCCTGGCCCTCGGGACGAGTGGTGTCGTCGGTCATGCGGTGCGCCCTCCGGCGGTCGTGGGGGTGGGGACGGATGCGGGGACCTCGCCGGCCATCATCAGGCCGAGCACGTCGCGCGGGGTGTCGCCCGGGACGATGCCGACGATGCCGCCGCGGTACATCACGGCGATGCGGTCGGCCAGCGCCGCGACCTCGTCGAGCTCCGTGGAGACGACGATGACGGGCAGGCCCCGGTCGCGCGTCTCGATGACGCGCGTGTGGACGAACTCGATGGAGCCGACGTCGAGGCCGCGCGTGGGCTGCGCGGCGACGAGGAGCCGCAGCTCCCGGCTGAGCTCGCGGGCGAGCACGACCTTCTGCGCGTTGCCGCCGGAGAGCCGTCCGACGTGCGTGTCGATGCCCTGCGTGCGGATGTCGAACTCGCGCACGCGGTCGCGCGCGAAGGAGTCGAGGTAGGCGAGCTTCAGGGATCCGGCCACCACGAACGGCGGGCTGTCGGACCGGTCGAGCATGAGGTTCTCGGCGATGGTGAACTCGGGGACGAGCCCGTCCTCGTTGCGGTCCTCGGGCACGAAGCCCACGCCCGCGTCGAGCACGCGGCGCACCGAGCGGCCCGTGAGGCGCGTGCCGTCCAGGTCGATGGTGCCGGTGACGCGCGCCTGGAGGCCGAGGATCGCCTCGGTCAGCTCGGTCTGCCCGTTGCCCTGCACGCCGGCGATGGCGAGGATCTCCCCCGCGTGCACCTCGAAGCTCACGCCGTCGACGACGACCTGGCCCGCGGCGTCGACGACCGTGAGGTCGCGCACGACGAGGGCCGCGTCGCCGGGCGTCGCCGGCTCCTTGGCGACCGTGAGCGACACGCTCCGGCCGACCATGAGGGCGGCGAGCTCGGCGTTGCTCGCGGTGGGCTCGGCCTCGCCGACCACCTTGCCGAGCCGGATGACCGTGATGCGGTCCGCGACCTCGCGCACCTCGCGCAGCTTGTGGGTGATGAAGACGATGCCCGTGCCCGCGTCCCGCAGCTGCTTCATGATGACCATGAGCTCGTCGGTCTCCTGCGGCGTGAGCACGGCGGTCGGCTCGTCGAACACGAGCACCTTCGCGTCGCGCGACAGCGCCTTGATGATCTCGACGCGCTGCTGCACGCCCACGGGCAGGTCGTCGACGAGGGCGTCGGGATCCACGTCGAAGCCGAACCGGGCCGAGATCTCGCGCACCTTCGCGCGGGCCGCGGCCAGGTCGAGCCGGCCGCCGGCCTTCGTCTCCTCGTGGCCGAGCATGACGTTCTCCGCGACCGTGAACACGGGGATGAGCATGAAGTGCTGGTGCACCATGCCGATGCCGGCGGCCATCGCATCGCCGGGTCCGGCGAAGCGGGCGACGCGATCGTCGAGGAGGATGTCGCCCTCCTCCGCCTGGTACAGGCCGTAGAGCACGTTCATCAGCGTGGACTTGCCTGCGCCGTTCTCGCCGAGGAGGCAGTGGATCTCCCCGGGCTGGACCACCAGGTCGATGTGGTCGTTGGCGACCAGGGCGCCGAAGCGCTTGGTGATGCCCCGCAGTTCGAGCTTCATCGGATCAATCCGTTCGGTGGGTCGGGTGGACACGCGGCGGGGGGACCGGCGCCTGCCGATCCCCCCGCGGTGCGTTCGATGCTACTTCGTCAGCGACGAGGGCGACTCGACCGTGATCGAGCCGTCGATGATGCCGGCTTTGATCTTCTCGATCTCGCCGGACAGCTCCGACGGGACCTCGGACTCGTAGTCGTGGAACGGGGCGATGTCGACGCCGCCGTTCTCGAGGGTGCCGACGTACGGGGTCGCGTCGAACTTCCCGTCCGCCGCCGTCTTCACGACGTCCTCGACGCCCGCGTCGATGCCCTTGAGCACCGAGGTGAGGAAGAGGTCCTTGAGGTCGGGCGCGCTCTCGTACGCGTCGGAGTCGACGCCCACCATGACGACCTTCTTGTCCCCGGAGTCGCGGATCGCCTGCCCCGCGCTGAGGAAGATCGGGCCGCCGACGGGCATGATGACGTCCGCGCCCTGGTCGATGAGCGTCTGCGCGCTGGTCTTCGCGGCGGGGTTCGCCTCGAACCCGCCGGTGAACGAGCCGGTCTGGCTGGCGACGTCCCAGCCGATGGCCTTGACGTCCTTGCCCTTCTGCTCGTTGTAGTACTTCACGCCGTCGACGAAGCCGTCCATGAAGATGGTGACGGTAGGGATCTGCAGTCCGCCGAAGGTGCCGACCGTGCCGGTCTTCGAGTAGGCCGCCGCCGCGTAGCCCGCGAGGAACGCGGCCTCGCTCGTGTTGAACGTGATGGGCTTCACGTTCGGGGCGTCGATGGTCGCGTCGTCGATGATCGCGTACTCGATGTCGGTGTTGGACGCCGCCGCCTCCTTGGTGGCGTCCGCCAGGAGGTAGCCGACGGTGACGATCAGGCCGCAGCCCTGGTCGGCGAGGTTGGTGAGGTTCGGCGCGAAGTCGGTCTCCGCGGCCGACTCGACGGCGTTCGGCTTGACGAGCCCGAGGTCATCCGCCGCCTTGTTGAGGCCCTCGTAGCCGAGCTGGTTGAACGACTTGTCGTCGAAGCCGCCGGAGTCGGAGACCATGCAGGTGCGCAGGTCGCTCTTCGCGGCGGCGCCCGTGCCTCCCGCGGTCGACTCGGGGGCGGCGCCGCAGCCCGCGAGGATCGCGGTGATGCCGACGGCGGCGAGACCGCCGAGGGCGGCCTTTCGGGTGGTGATGGTCACTGTGGCCTCCAGGTGCAGCCCGGGTCCCCCGGGCGATGTGCGTTCATGTTACCCATGCGCGGGAATGCTCCCGGCGCCCGGATCGGGACCGGGGGCGCAAGCGTTATCCACTCGCGACGGCCCCGAAACACCGCGGCAACACGGGTCCTGCTACGGCGTCGAGACGGACCGCACCTCGACCTCGCCGGACACGATCCGGGCCTTCAGCGCGTCGAGCTCTGACTGCAGCCCGGCCGGCACCGAGGCGGCGAGGTCGTGGTACCCCGCGAGGCCCACGCCGCCGTTCGCGAGCGTCCCGACGTACGGCTCCGAGGAGAAGGACCCCTTTTGGTCGTCCCCCACGATGTCGACCACGGCCTGCCCGGTGTCCTTGAGCACGCTCGTGAGCAGGAGCGGCCGGTACTCGGCGGGAAGCGTGTCGTAGCCGTCGTTGTCGACCCAGATCAGCTTGCCGCTGCCGTGCGCGAGGATCGCCGACGCGGCACCCTCCCCCACCTGCCCGGCGACCGGCATGATGACGTCCGCGCCCTGGTCGAGCAGGTTCTGCGTGGTGGTCTGGCCCTTCGACACGTCCTCGAAGTCGCCCGTGAAGGTGCCGTCCTGCGCCGCCGCGTCCCAGCCGAGCGCCTGGACGCTCGTGCCGTGGGCCTGGTTGTAGGCGGCGACGCCGTCGACGAAGCCGTCCATGAAGAGGGTGACGGGCGGCTGGTTGCCGCCGCCGAAGGTGCCGACCTTGCCCGTCTGGCTGACGCCCGCCGCGAGGTAGCCCGCGAGGTAGGAGGCCTGAGCGGTGTCGAAGACGAGCGGCTTCACGTTGGGGGCGTCGACGACCTCGTCGACGATCGAGAAGTGCACGTCGGGGTTCTGGGCCGCCGCCGCCGTGGTCGCCTCGGCCAGCTCGTAGCCGACGGTGAGCACGAAGCCGCACCCTGTGCCGACGGCCTGCTGGACGTTCGGCGCCAGGTCGGTCTCGGACGTCGACACGAGCACGTCGGCCTGGATCCCGAGCTCCTGCTCGGCGCGCTGCAGACCCTCCCAGCTCGACTGGTTGAAGGAGCGGTCCTGGAGGCCGCCCGAGTTCGTGACCATCCGGGCGCAGTACCCGCTCGCGGCAGCCGAGGTGGCGCCGGGCTCGGGGGCCGCGCCGCATCCGGCGAGGACCGCGGCGGAGAGGAAGGCGATGGACAGGGAGGCGGCGCGCGCGAGGCGGCGGATGCGGGGCATCCCCGGAATCTAACGGCGCGGCTCTTGGGCCTCTCGGCCGCCGGAAACCCCCGGAGGGGTTCGTTACCCGTTCGTTACAGGACGTCCGTCCCGCCGCTGAGCTTGAGCGCGTCCACCACGCTCTTGACCCGCTGCGCGTTCTCCTTCGTGGTGACGAGGAGCGCGTCCGGGGTGTCGACGACCACGATGTCGCGCACGCCGATGAGGCTGATCACGCGCTTGCTGTTCGCCACCACGATGCCGCTCGACGCGTCGGACAGGACGCGCGCGTCCTCGCCGAGGATCACGAGGTCGGACTTCCGCCCGTTCGAGTGCATCTTGGCCACGGACGCGAAGTCGCCGACGTCGTCCCAGGCGAAGCGGCCGGGGATCACGGCGAGGGCACCGCGCGCGGCCGCGGGCTCGGCGACCGCGTAGTCGATGGCGATCTTCTTGAGGTTGGGCCAGACGCGGTCGACGACGAGGCCGCGGTCGGCGGTATCCCACGCCTCGGCCAGCTCGAGCACGCCCTTCAGCAGCTCCGGCTCCGTGCGGCCGAGCTCCTCGAGCAGGCGGTCCGCGCGCGCGATGAACATGCCCGCGTTCCAGAGGTGCGTGCCGCCCTTCACGTAGCCGCGGGCGACCCCGATGCTGGGCTTCTCCACGAACGAGGCGACCTCGAGGGCGTGCGGCGCCTCCGCGATGCTGAGCGCCTTGCCCGTGTGGATGTAGCCGAACCCCGTGGCGGGCTCGGTGGGCGTGATGCCGATGGTGGTGATGTAGCCGGCGTCCGCCGCGATGACGGCCTCGCGCACGGTGTCGCGGAAGCGGTCGGGGTCGGCGATGACGTGGTCGGCGGCGAATGAGCCGATGATGACGCCCGGCTCCCGGCGCTCGAGGATGGCGGCGGCGAGCGCGATGGCCGCGGTGCTGTCCCGGCCCTCGCTCTCCAGCACGACGTTGAGGTCGGCGAGCTCGGGCAGCTGGGCCTCGACGGCGGCGCGGTGGGCGCGGCCGGTGACGACCATGATCCGGTCCTCGCCGGACAGCGGGGCGAGGCGCTCCCACGTGTCCCGGAGGAGCGTGCGGCCGGATCCGGTGAGGTCGTGCAGGAACTTCGGGGCGTCGGCGCGCGACAGGGGCCAGAGCCGGGAGCCCACTCCCCCAGCGGGGATGACGCTGTAGAAACGGGAGATCGCGCTCGTCTGCTCGGCCATGGGCCCACCCTAGTAGAGGGCCCGGAGCCCGCTGGATGCGCCGAGTTCACGCGCCGGCAAGGGCGCGTTCACGACGCCGCGGGGCCGTATTGGGCGCCGGTGCCTAGCGTCGGCGGCATGCGCGTAGCCGTCGTCAGCGAGAGCTTCCTCCCCACCGTCAACGGCGTCACCACGAGCGTCTGCCGTGTCCTCGAGCACCTGCGGGACCGCGGGCACGAGGTGCTCGTCATCGCCCCCGACGCCGGGGCGCCCGCGGAGTTCGCGGGCTTCCGGGTGCACGGCGTGCCCGCCATCGCCTACCGGCAGTTCCCCGTCGGGATCCCGAACCCCCAGGTGCTGCGCCTCCTGACGGACTTCGCGCCGGACGTGCTGCACGCGGCCTCCCCCCTCTTCCTGGGCGCGCAGGCCATCGCCGCGGCGACCCGCATCGACACCCCGTCGGTGGCCGTGTTCCAGACCGACGTCGCCGGCTACGCGCGGCGCAACGGCCTCGCCGCGACGGCGCCGTACGTGTGGCGGCTGGTGCGATGGATCCACCAGGGCGCCGACCTGACGCTCGCGCCGTCGAGCGCCGCCGCCGCCGACCTCGCCGCCGCGGGCGTCGAGCGCGTCGCACGCTGGGGCCGCGGCGTGGACCTCGACCGCTACCACCCGCGCAACCGGGCGATGGGGGACGCGGTCGCGCTCCGCCGCCGGGTCGCCCCGGACGGCGCGATCGTCGTCGGCTACGTGGGACGGATCGCCCCCGAGAAGCAGCTCGAGCGCCTGCAGGCGCTCCGCGGGCTGCCCGGCGTCCGCTTCCTCATCGCGGGCGACGGCCCGAGCCAGGCCTCCGCCCGACGCGCCCTCGCGGGCATGCCCGTCACGTGGCTCGGGCGGGTGGGAGGACGCGAGCTCGCCGCCGCGTACGCCGCGATGGACGTGTTCGTGCACACGGGCACCGAGGAGACGTTCGGGCAGACGGTGCAGGAGGCGCACGCCTCCGGCCTCCCGGTCGTCGCCCCGCACGCGGGCGGGCCCATCGACCTCGTCGCCCACGGCACCGACGGGTTCCTCTTCGACCCGGCGTCCCCGAGGGACGCGGACCTGCGGCGGCTGGTCGCCGAGCTGACCGCCAGCGAGCCGATGCGCCTCCGCATGGGCGAGGCCGGCCGCCGCGCGGTCCTCGGCCGCTCGTGGGCCACCATCGGCGACGAGCTGATCGGCCACTACGGCCGCGCCGTCTCCGCGCGCCGGTCGTCGCTCGCCTCGGTGGATCCGACGGCGCCCGACGCCGTGCCCGTCGGCGCCTGACACCGCCGCCCGGGCAGCGGGTCGTCCTCGCCGCTTAGGGTCCCCTAACGGGCGACCGCCCGGGACCGGCCGTAGACTCGTCAGGACGCGCAAAGACGGCGCGGAAGGGGCTCCGCCCACGGAGCACCAGCATCAGGGAGGGTCGTTCCGTGTCCATCAAGACGGCAGGAACCCGGGCACCGCAGAGCTCACGCGCACCGAAGGTCCCCGCCGGGACGCTGTACCGGGGCCGCGAGGGCATGTGGTCGTGGGTGCTGCACCGCATCACCGGCGTGTCCATCTTCTTCTTCCTCCTCGTGCACGTGCTCGACACGAGCCTCATCCGGGTCAGCCCCGAGGCGTACAACGCGGTCATCGGCACGTACAAGAACCCCGTCATGGGCATCGGCGAGGTCGCCCTCGTCGGCGCGATCGGGTTCCACGCGCTCAACGGGCTGCGGATCATCCTCATCGACTTCTGGCGCTTCGGCGCCAAGCACCAGCGCCTCATGTTCTACGTGGTCATCGGCCTGTGGGTCGTGCTCATGGCCGGCTTCGTGCCGCGCCACCTCATGAACGTGTTCAGCGAAGCGGGATGGATCTGATCATGAGTGACATCGCACAGCAGGTGAGCATCGAGCGTCCGCGCCAGCCGCGTCCGCGCCCCCAGGGCGGGATCAACTGGGAGAAGTGGGGCTGGATGTACATGCGCGCCTCGGGCGTCGTGCTCGTCGTGCTCATCTTCGGCCACCTCTACGTCAACCTCATCAACGGCGAGGGCATCAAGGCCATCGACTTCGCGTTCGTCGGCGGCAAGCTGTCGGACCCGTTCTGGAAGGTGTGGGACATCGCGCTGCTCTGGCTCGCGGTCATCCACGGCGCCAACGGCATGCGCACGCTCGTCAACGACTACGCCGCGTCGCCCCGCACCCGGACGATCCTCAAGGGCGCGCTCGTCGCGTCCACGGTGGTCCTCATCGTGCTCGGCACGCTCGTGGTCTTCACGTTCGACCCGTGCCCCGCCGGCCAGCCCGCGGACCTCCTGCCCTCCTTCTGCGGCGACATCTGATCCCCGCCGCCCATCCGCCTCGAGAAAGAAGCCCGTGACCACTGACACCGCGACCCCCGGTTCCGAGCCCTCCACGAGCACCATCGTGGACGGCGTCCACTACCACCAGTTCGACATCGTGATCGTGGGTGCGGGCGGCGCCGGCATGCGCGCGGCGATCGAGGCGGGACCGCAGGCGAACACGGCCGTCATCTCGAAGCTCTACCCCACCCGCTCGCACACGGGCGCGGCGCAGGGCGGCATGGCCGCGGCGCTGGCGAACGTCGAGGAGGACAGCTGGGAGTGGCACACCTTCGACACCGTCAAGGGCGGCGACTACCTCGTCGACCAGGACGCGGCGGAGATCCTCGCCAAGGAGGCCATCGACGCGGTCATCGACCTCGAGAACATGGGCCTCCCGTTCAACCGCACGCCCGACGGCAAGATCGACCAGCGCCGCTTCGGCGGCCACACGGCCGACCACGGCAAGAGCCCGGTCCGCCGCTCGTGCTACGCGGCCGACCGCACGGGCCACATGATCCTGCAGACGCTGTACCAGAACTGCGTCAAGTTCGGCATCAACTTCTTCAACGAGTTCTACGTGCTCGACCTCGTCATGGCCGAGGTCGACGGCAAGGAGCAGCCCGCGGGCGTCGTGGCGCTCGAGCTCTCGACCGGCGAGATCCACGTCTTCCAGTCGAAGGCCGTCATCTTCGCCACGGGCGGCTTCGGCAAGATCTACAAGACCACCTCGAACGCGCACACCCTCACGGGCGACGGCGTCGGGATCATCTGGCGCAAGGGCCTGCCGCTCGAGGACATGGAGTTCTTCCAGTTCCACCCGACCGGCCTCGCGGGCCTCGGCATCCTCCTGTCGGAGGCGGCGCGCGGCGAGGGCGCGATCCTCCGCAACAGCGAGGGCGAGCGCTTCATGGAGCGCTACGCCCCCACCATCAAGGACCTCGCGCCCCGCGACATCGTCGCCCGGTGCATGGCCACGGAGATCCGCGAGGGGCGCGGCGCGGGCCCGAACAAGGACTACGTCTACCTCGACATCACGCACCTCGAGCCCGCCGTCATCGACGCGAAGCTCCCGGACATCACCGAGTTCGCGCGCACGTACCTGGGAGTCGAGCCCTACACGGAGCCCGTGCCCGTGCTCCCCACCGCGCACTACGCGATGGGCGGCATCCCCACGAACATCAAGGCCGAGGTCCTCTCGGACAACACGACCGTGGTGCCCGGCCTCTACGCGGCCGGCGAGTGCGCGTGCGTGTCGGTCCACGGATCCAACCGCCTCGGCACCAACTCGCTCCTCGACATCAACGTGTTCGGCAAGCGGGCGGGCAACTACGCGGCCGAGTACGTCAAGACGGTCGACTTCACGCCGCTGCCCGCCGACGCGGCCGACTTCGTGAAGGGCCTCGTCGAGGGTGCGCGGAACTCCAACGGCACCGAGCGCATCTCGACGCTCCGTCGCGAGCTGCAGGAGTCGATGGACCGCAACGCCCAGGTGTTCCGCACCGAGGACACGCTGATCGAGGTCACCAAGGTGATCGCCGACCTGCGCGAGCGGTACACGAACATCCAGGTGCAGGACAAGGGCCAGCGCTTCAACACCGACCTGCTCGAGGCCATCGAGCTCGGCTTCCTGCTCGACCTGGCGGAGGTCGTCGTGTACTCGGCGATGTACCGCAAGGAGAGCCGCGGCGGCCACTTCCGCGAGGACTTCCCCAAGCGGGACGACGAGAACTACATGGTCCACACCATGGCGTACCTCACCGGCGACGCGCACAGCACCGACGCCGGCGACCACATCAAGCTGAGCACGAAGCCCGTGGTCATCACGAACTACCAGCCGATGGAGCGGAAGTACTGACCCGCGGGGTCAGCGCCGCCGCACATCACCGCACCACCTACGGAATAGGAACGCACCCGTGAGCACCGCAACCCTGGACGCACCCCCCGCCGGAGAGGCCTCGGCCATCCCCACCTTCACGGTGACCCTCATCATCCGCCGCTTCATCCCCGGCCAGGACGCCGAGCCGAGGTGGGAGGACTTCGACGTCGAGGTGTACCCGACCGATCGCGTCCTCGACGCGCTGCACAAGATCAAGTGGGAGCAGGACGGGTCGCTGACCTTCCGCCGCTCCTGCGCGCACGGCGTGTGCGGATCCGACGCGATGCGCATCAACGGGCGCAACCGCCTGGCCTGCAAGACGCTCATCAAGGACCTCGACATCGACCAGCCCATCTACGTGGAGGCCATCAAGGGCCTGCCGCTGGAGAAGGACCTCGTCGTCGACATGGAGCCGTTCTTCGAGTCGTTCCGCGACGTGCAGCCCTTCCTCATCTCCAACACGAAGCCGGAGAAGGGCAAGGAGCGGATCCAGTCCGCCGCCGAGCGCGCCCGCTTCGACGACACCACCAAGTGCATCCTGTGCGCCGCGTGCACGTCGTCGTGCCCCGTGTTCTGGACCGACGGCCAGTACTTCGGCCCGGCCGCCATCGTCAACGCGCACCGCTTCATCTTCGACTCGCGCGACGAGTCGAACGTGCGCCTCGACATCCTCAACGACAAGGAGGGCGTGTGGCGCTGCCGCACGACCTTCAACTGCTCCGAGGCGTGCCCGCGCGGCATCCAGGTGACGCAGGCGATCGCCGAGGTCAAGCAGGCGATCATGCGCGGCAAGGCGTAGCGCCGCCGCTCCCCCGCACGCGCACGGCCCCGCCGCTCCTCGGAGCGGCGGGGCCGTCGTCGTGTCCGGGTGCGCGTCGCCCGGGCCGCCGATCAGCGGTCGGCGAGGATCCGCTCGGCGGCGGCGCGCGCCTCCGTGGCCGTGCGCGTGGTGAGCACGGCCTCGGCGGCCGAGCGGGCGTCGTCGAGGGTGCGGCGGCCGAGCTCGAGGCGGACGTCCGCGAGGGCGGCCGGGGTCATCGAGAGGCTCGTCGCGCCGAGGCCCACGAGGACGACGGCGAGGAGCGGATCCGCCGCCGCCTCGCCGCAGATGCCGACGGGCGTGCCGGACGCCCGGCCCGCGTCGCCCAGCGCGCGTACGAGGCGGAGGACGGCCGGGTGCCACGGGTCCTGGTAGGACGCGACGGAGCCGAGCATCCGGTCGGCGGCCATCGTGTACTGCGTGAGGTCGTTGGTGCCGATGCTCACGAAGTCGGCGACCTCGACGACCTGGTCGGCGAGGAGCGCGAGCGACGGCACCTCGGCCATCACGCCGACGGTGCGGAGGCCCAGCTCCCGGCCGAGGTCGACGAACCAGGCGGCCTCCTCGGCGTCGGCGACCATGGGCGCCATGACCCAGAGGTCGGCGTCGGTGGCGGCGTCCGCGGCGGCGAGGGCCGTGAGCTGGTCGCGGAGGATCTCGGGGGCGGCGCGCAGGGCGCGGAGGCCGCGGAGGCCGAGCGCGGGGTTCTCCTCGTGCGCGCCGGTGAGGAACGCGAGCGGCTTGTCGGCGCCGGCGTCGAGCGCGCGGACGACGACCTTGCGGCCGGGGAAGGCCGCGAGGAGGGCCGTGTACTGCACGGTCTGCTCCGCGACGGACGGCGCCTCGGCGGCGTCGAGGAACAGGAACTCGGTGCGGAAGAGGCCCACTCCCTCGGCGCCGAGCTCGACGGCGCGCGCCGCCTCGGCCGGGGATCCGAGGTTGGCGAGGAGCGGGACGGGCGTGCCGTCGGCCAGCGCGCCGTCGGTGAGGGGCGCGGCGAGGGCCTCCTCGCGGGCGCGGATCCGGTCGAGGGCGTCCTGGCGCAGGGCGGCGTCCGGGTGCGCGATCACGACGCCCGCGGCCGCGTCGACGACGACCTCGTCGCCCTCCGCGAGGTCGGCCGCTCCCCTCGCCCCGACGATGGCGGGGATGGAGCGGCTGCGGGCGAGGATCGCGGTGTGGCTGGTGGGGCCGCCGTCCGTGGTGACGAGGGCGAGCACGCGGTCGAGATCGAGGAGCGCGGTGTCGGCGGGCGCGAGGTCGCGCGCGACGAGCACGAAGGGCGCGTCGGCCGTGGGGATGCCGGGCGCGGGCACCCCGCGGAGCCGGGCGATGACGCGCTGGGCGACGTCCGCGAGGTCGGCCGCGCGCTCGGCCATGTAGCCGCCCATGCCCGTGAGGAGCTCCTGGAAGGTGGCGAACGCCTCGAACACGGCGCGCTCACCGGAGCGGCCCTGACCGACGAGGTGGCCGACCGAGTCGAGGAGCGCGGGGTCGCGCGCCATGAGCGACTGGGCGTCGAGCACGTCCTTCGCGTCGCCGCCGGCGCGGGCACCCCGCTCAGCGAGGTCGTCGGCCGTGGCGGCGAGCGCCTCCGAGACCCGGGCGACCTCGGCCGCGGCGTCGCCCGTGAAGGGATCCGTGGTGGGCTCGGGGAGCGGGTCGGGCATCCGCATCACGGACCCGACGGCCACTCCATGTCCGACTCCGATACCGGTGATGCGCACGGGGACTCCTCGCTCGGGTGCGGCCGCGCGCACGGACGGCGTGCGCGGGTGGGCTGTCCGGTGGGGCTGCCGGAACGGCCCGTCCACGCTATCAGGGGCCCGGCGGCCCGTATCCTCGGGGCATGACCGCCCCCGACGGCCGCGGACGGCCCGAGCGCCCCGCACCCGGCTCCCCCGCGACGGGGGCGACGCCGTCCGCCGACGGACCGGCCCCCACCGGCATCCCCGCACTGATCGCCCGGGTCATGGAGCTCAAGCCCGTGCGGGTGTTCCTCGCCTACGGGGCCGCGGGCGGGCCGATCCTCGCCGCCGGCATGTCGTACCAGGCGGTCTTCGCGGTGTTCGCGGCCCTCGCGGTCGGCTTCTCGGTCGCGGGATCCGTGCTGGCGGGCAACCCGGCGCTGCTCGAGTCGCTGCTCACGCTCATCCAGGGCGCGGTGCCCGGGTTGTTCGGCCCGGGCGGGGCGATCAAGGACCCGGAGGCGCTGCTCGCGTCCGATGCGGTGCGGACGACGGGGATCATCGGCTCCATCGGCCTACTGGTCACCGCGCTCGGCTGGCTGGCCTCGACGCGCGACTCCGTGCGCCGCATCTTCCAGCTGCCGCCGCCCACCACGTTCTTCCTGCTCCTCAAGGTGAAGGACCTGGGGCTCGCCCTGGTGTTCGCGCTCGCGATGCTGCTCTCGGCCGCCCTGTCGGTCGTGAGCACGGGCCTCCTGGGCTTCGTCTTCGGCCTCGTGCAGGTGCGCGAGGACTCGCTGCTCGCGATCGTCGTCGGCCGCACCGTGGGCCTCGCGCTCGTGCTCGCGCTCGACACGGCCGTGCTGGCGGGCGCCTACCGGATCCTCTCGGGCGTCCGGATCCCGCGACCGCAGCTCCTGCAGGGCGCGCTCCTCGGCGGCGTCGCCATGGGCGTCCTCAAGGTGCTCGGCACGGCGCTCCTCGGCGGGGCGAGCCGGAACCCGCTGCTCGCGTCGTTCGCGGTGATCATCGGCCTGCTGATCTGGTTCAACCTGATCTGCCAGGTCATCCTGATCTGCGCGTCGTGGATCGCCGTGGGCATGGCCGACAAGGGCATCGACGCGCGCGACCTCACGCCCGAGCAGCTGGAGGAGGAGCGGCTCGCGGAGCTCGACGCGGCCCGCCGGATCCTCGAGGAGGAGGAGCGCGAACGGGCCCGGGAGCGGTACGCCCGGTCGCGCGGGCTGCGACGGGTCCTGCTCCGGCTGCGCGGCGAGCACCGCCGTTAGGATCGAGACCATGCCCTCGAACCTCCGCGTCGCGTCCATCAACACGAACGGCATCCGGGCCGCGTTCCGCAAGGGCATGGGCGACTGGCTCGCCACGCGCGACGTCGACATCCTGGCCATCCAGGAGGTCCGCGCCGAGACGAGCGACATCGAGGGCCTCCTCGGCCCCGAGTGGAACGTGCTGCACGACGCCGCGACCGCCAAGGGCCGCGCGGGCGTCGCCATCGCGAGCCGCCGCCGCGCGGAGATCCACCGCGTCGCGATCGGCGAGGAGGACTTCGACAGCGCGGGCCGCTGGCTCGAGGCCGACTACGACGTGGACGGCACGATCGTCACGGTCGTGAGCGCCTACGTGCACTCCGGCGAGGTCGGCACCCCGAAGCAGGACGAGAAGTGGAGGTTCCTCGACGGGATGGAGCGGCGCCTGCCCGAGATCGCGCGGCACTCCGAGCTCGCCGTCGTCGTGGGCGACCTCAACGTCGGCCACCGCGAGCTCGACATCCGCAACTGGAAGGGCAACGTGAAGCGCGCCGGGTTCCTGCCGCGCGAGCGGGGCTACCTCGACCGGATCCTGGGGCCCGCCGGCGAGGAGGTCCAGGGCGTCGACGGATCCACCGGCCCCGGCCTCGGCTGGGTCGACGTGGGCCGCCAGCAGGCCGGCGAGGTCGACGGCCCCTACACGTGGTGGAGCTGGCGCGGCAAGGCGTTCGACAACGACACCGGCTGGCGCATCGACTACCAGCTCGCGACCCCGGCCCTCGCCGCGAAGGTCACCGGCTACGCGGTCGACCGCGCCGAGGCGTACGACCAGCGATGGTCGGACCACACGCCCGTCGTCGTCGACTACGCCATCTGATCCCCCTCCCCTCTCGCGCCGCATCCGGCGCCCCGAGCGCCTCGCGCTCCCCGAACGAAGGCATCGCCATGACCGCTCGTCCCGTCCTCTTCTCCGGCATGCAGCCGTCCGCCGACTCGCTGCAGATCGGCAACTACATCGGCGCGCTCCTCCAGTGGAAGGAGCTGCAGACCACGCACGACGCCGTGTTCTGCGTCGTCGACCTGCACGCCATCACCGTCCCGCAGGAGCCCGCGGCGCTCCGCGCGAGCACCCGGCGCACGGCGGCGCAGTACATCGCGGCGGGCATCGACCCGGCCGTCTCGACGCTCTTCGTGCAATCGCACGTGTCGGCGCACACCGAGCTGGCGTGGATCCTCAACACGCTCACCGGCTTCGGCGAGGCCAGCCGCATGACCCAGTTCAAGGACAAGTCGCAGAAGCAGGGCGCCGACGCGACGACCCTCGGCCTGTTCGCGTACCCGACGCTCATGGCGGCCGACATCCTGCTCTACGGCACCGAGGTCGTGCCCGTCGGCGACGACCAGAAGCAGCACGTGGAGCTCACCCGCGACCTCGCGAAGCGCTTCAACGGGCGGTTCGGCGACGTCTTCCGGATCCCGGAGCCCATGATCCAGAAGGACACGGCCCGCATCTACGACCTGCAGGACCCGACGTCGAAGATGAGCAAGTCGTCCGCCAGCGACGCGGGCGTGGTGTGGCTGCTGGACGAGCCCGCGAAGACGGCCAAGAAGATCCGCTCGGCCGTCACCGACACGGGCCGCGAGATCCGCTTCGACCGCGGCGAGAAGCCCGGCGTCTCCAACCTGCTGACGATCCTGTCGGCGTTCGAGGGCACGGCCGTGCCGGCGCTCGAGGAGCGCTACGCGGGCCGCGGCTACGGCGACCTGAAGAAGGACGTGGCCGAGGTCGTCACGGGCGTCTTCGAGCCGATCCGCGCCCGGACGCTGGAGCTGCTGGACGACCCGGCGGAGCTCGACCGCGTGCTCGCCGGCAACGCGGCGCGCGCCGAGGAGCGGGCGGACGCGATGCTCAGCCGGGTCTACGACGCCGTCGGCCTGGTGCGGCGCGCCCGATGACCCTGCGGCTGGTCCTGCTCGACCTCGACGACACGCTGGTGGACCACCGCGGCGCCGTGGCGGACGGGATCGCCGCGCACCTCGCCGCGCGGGGGCTGCTGGACGCGTCCGACGCCGTCGCGGTCGACGAGGCGGTGGCGCTCTGGGTCGCGCTCGAGGAGGAGCACTACCACCGGTACCTCGCAGGCGAGCTCGACTACCAGGGCCAGCGGCGGGCGCGCGTGCGCGGGTTCCTCGCCGCGCGCGGATCAGCTGACGCCGACGCCCTCGCGGAGGACGACGCCGCGACGGACGCCTGGTTCGGCGGATACCTCGCCGGCTACGAGGCGTCGTGGCGGGCGCTCCCGGGCGCGCACGAGGCGCTCGACGAGATCGCGCGACGGCACCCGGGCGTGCGCTTCGGCGTCGTGACCAACGGCGAGCGCAGCCAGCAGGAGCCGAAGATCGCCGCGGCCGGGCTCACCGACCGCCTCTCCCCCGTCGTCTGCTCGGGCGACCTGGGCTTCACGAAGCCGGATCCGCGCATCTTCCTGCTCGCGTGCGAGGAGGCGGGCGTGGATCCGGCCGAGGTCGTCATGGTGGGCGACCGGCTCCGCACCGATGCGCTCGGCGCGGCCGACGCGGGCCTCGCGGGCGCCGTCTGGCTCGACCCCGACGCGGGCACGACGGATCCGGCGCGCGACCCCGCGGGCGACCCCGAGCGCGGCTGGCCCGACGTGCCGCCGGAGGACCAGGAGCGGGCGGAGCGCGCGGGCATCGTGCGCATCACCGCGCTCGGGCAGCTCGCCGACGCCGTGGACGCGCTGGCCGGCGCCTGACGCCCTCCCGCACCCGCGCCGCACAGCCGCTCCGCGACGCATCCCGTCATCGGCGGCGGTCCTCCCCGCCCCGTGAGCTAATCTCGAGGGATACACGTGCTCCGGGGTCGGTGGAAATCCGAGCCGGCGGTGACAGTCCGCGAACGGACGATGCGCGACCGGGTCCCCGGGAGCCTCGTCCGCCGATCCGGTGGGAATCCGGGACCGACGGTGAGAGTCCGGATGGGAGGCAGCACGCGGCGCCAGCGACCCTGCCGGCGTCGAGGTCCGTCGACCGCGCCCGGAGTCCATCCACGGACGAGGACACCATGCACGACGACCCGACGGCACCGCACGCCCAGGCGGTGCCGCACGCGCAGGCGGTGAGCGATCCCGCGCTCGCGCGCGCGATGCGCCGCGGCCTCGAGCTCGCCGCCGAGGGTCCCGCCTGGGGACCGAACCCGCGCGTCGGCTGCGTGATCCTCGACGCCCGCGGCCGCGTCATCGCCGAGGGACGCCACCGCGGCGCCGGATCCGCGCACGCCGAGGTCGACGCGCTCCGGCGGCTGCCCGCGGGCGGGGCGCGCGGAGCGACCGCCGTCGTCACGCTCGAGCCCTGCAACCACACCGGCCGCACGGGGCCCTGCGCCGCCGCGCTGATCGAGGCCGGAGTGGCGCGCGTCGCCTACGCCGTCGCCGACCCGGGCGCCGAGTCCTCCGGCGGCGCGGCCCGCCTCCGCGCCGCGGGCGTCGA
>NZ_LQXA01000033.1 GCF_001618005.1 Clavibacter tessellarius | reverse complement strand
CGGCCAAGTGGGCCTCCAGCCTCGACGGCCGCATCGCCGCGGCGGACGGCACGAGCCGCTGGATCACCGGGCCCGCCGCGCGCCACGACGTGCACCGCCGCCGCGCGGAGGCCGACGCGATCCTCGTGGGCACCGGCACCGTGCTCGCCGACGACCCGGCGCTCACCGCCCGACGGCCCGACGGGATCCCGTACCCGCACCAGCCCGCGCCCGTCGTGCTCGGCGACCGCGCGATCCCGGACCACGCGGCCGTGCACCGCCACCCGCGGCGGCTCATCCGCATCGCCGGACACGACCCCGCCGCGGCGATCGCGGAGCTCGGCCGACGCGGGATCCGGCACGTGTTCGTGGAGGGCGGCCCCACGATCGGCTCCGCGCTCGTGTCCGCCGGGCTCGTGGACGAGGTGGTCGCCTACCTCGCGCCCGTCCTCCTCGGCGGCCCGCGCACCGCGACCGGCGACCTCGGCGTCGAGAGCATGCCGGCCGCCCACCGACTCACCCTCATCAGCACGACGCGGCTCGGGGACGACCTCCTCGTGATCGCGCGACCCACCACGGAAGGCCAGTGATGTTCACAGGGATCATCGAGGAGCGCGGACGCGTCCTCGCGCTCGACGCCGAGGGCGACTCCGCCCGGATCACGGTGGAGGCGCCGCTCGCGGTGTCCGACGCCCGGCACGGCGACTCCATCAGCGTCGACGGCGTGTGCCTCACGGTCGTGGAGCAGACGGCGGAGGGCTTCACCGCCGACGTCATGCGGCAGACGCTCGTGATGAGCTCACTCGGGCGCCTCGGCGTGGGCGACCGCGTGAACCTGGAGCGCGCCGCGCGCGTGGGCGACCGGCTCGGCGGCCACATCGTGCAGGGCCACGTCGACGGCACCGGGCGCCTCGTCGCGACCACGCCGGGCGAGGCATGGCGGATCCTCCGCTTCTCGCTGCCCGCCGAGCTCGCGCCGCTCGTGGTCGACCGCGGATCCATCACCGTGCAGGGCGTGAGCCTCACCGTGAGCGCGGTCAGCCCCACCGACACCCCGGACGCCGACGCCTGGTTCGAGGTGTCGCTCATCCCCGAGACGCTCACGGCCACGACGCTCGGCGCGCTGGAGGTGGGCGACGAGGTCAACCTGGAGACCGACGTGCTCGCGCGCCACGTGCAGCGGATGCTCGCGCTGGGCGCGCGCGCCGCCGCCACCCCCGCCGCCGAGGGGGACCGCTCGTGAGCCTCGCCTCCATCCCCGCCGCGTTGCAGGAGCTGCGCGCCGGCCGTCCCGTGATCGTCGTCGACGACGAGGGCCGCGAGAACGAGGGCGACGTGCTGCTCGCCGCCGAGTCCGCCTCGCCCGAGTGGGTGGCCTGGCTCGTGAAGCACTCCTCGGGCTTCATCTGCGCGCCCATGACCAACGAGATCGCGGACCGGCTGGAGCTGCCGCTCATGGTGGCCGACAACCGGGATCCGCGCGGCACCGCGTACACGGTCTCGGTGGACGCGGCCGACCGGCTCTCCACGGGCATCAGCGCGTCCGATCGCGCCCACACCCTGCGCGTGCTCGCCGACCTCGACAGCGTGCCGACGAGCCTGCACCGGCCGGGGCACATCCTGCCGCTGCGGGCGGTGGACGGCGGCGTGCGCGAGCGCGACGGCCACACCGAGGCGGCGGTCGACCTGCTCACGCTCGCGGGCCTCACGCCCGTCGGCGCCATCAGCGAGATCGTGCAGGACGACGGCGAGATGATGCGCCTGCCGGGCCTCCTCGCCCTCGGCGAGCGCGAGGGCGTGCTGGTCGTCACGATCGAGGCGCTCGTCGCGCACCTGGAGGAGTTCCACTGCGACCGGCCGCTCGAGCCGGCCGTGGAGATCCCCGAGGCGTCGCGCGTGATCTTCGAGGTCGAGACCACGGTGCCCACGACGCACGGCACGTTCCGGCTGCGCGCCTACCGCGACCGCACCACGGGCGCCGACCACGTGGCGGTCGTCTCCGGCGACCCGACCGCGCACGGCACCCTCGTGCGCGTGCACTCGGAGTGCCTCACGGGCGAGGCCCTCGGATCCCTGAAGTGCGAGTGCGGCCCGCAGCTCGACGCGGCGCTCGACGAGATCGCCCGCACGGGCGGCATCGTCGTGTACCTGCGCGGGCACGAGGGGCGCGGCATCGGCCTCGTCAACAAGCTGCGCGCCTACCGGCTGCAGGAGGACGGCCTCGACACGCTCGACGCCAACGTGGCCCTCGGGCTCCCGGCGGACGCGCGCGACTACGGCGCGGCGTCGGCGATCCTGCAGGACATGGGGATCGAGGACGTGCGCCTGCTCACGAACAATCCCGAGAAGGTGCGGCAGCTGGAGGCGCACGGCGTCCGCGTGACCGAGCGCGTGCCGCTCGTGGTCGGCGTCAACGACGTGAACGCCGGCTACCTGGAGACCAAGCGCGAACGGATGGGGCACCGCATGGTGCTCGACACGGACATGCACATCGGCCCGGACGCCTACCCGGACGCCGAGGCGCCCGCCGGCCTGACCACCACCACGGCCGCACCGGCCGCGACCACGACCCCTGCCACCACGACTCCCGAGGAGGAGACCGCATGAGCGGACACGGAGCACCCGACATCGACCCCACCGCGCTCGACGGGACGGGGCTGGAGGTCACCGTCGTCGCCGGACGCTGGCACGACGAGATCAGCGCGGGCCTCCTCGCGGGCGCGCAGCGCGTGCTCGACGCGGCGGGCGTCACCACCACCGTGATCCGCGTGCCCGGCAGCTTCGAGCTGCCCGTGGTCGCGCGCGCGGCGCTCGATGCGGGGGCCGACGCGGTCGTCGCGCTCGGCGTCATCATCCGCGGCGGCACCCCGCACTTCGAGTACGTCTCCGACGCGGCGACCTCCGGTCTCACGCAGGCCTCGCTCCTCACGGGCAAGCCGATCGGCTTCGGGCTGCTCACGCTCGACGACGAGCAGCAGGGCATCGACCGCGCCGGGCTCCCGGGTTCGAAGGAGGACAAGGGCGCCGAGGCGGCGGAGGCCGCGGTGACCACAGCGCTGCTGCTGAGGGGGATCCGCGGGGCGTGACCTGCCGTCCGCGCGGTTTTGATATCGAGAACGGGTATCAGTAGGGTCGGACGGAGCGCTCGCGGAACGTCCGACGGCGCCTGGACGGAGGCCCGGTGCATCCCGCCCTCGACGTCCGCTCGCTCTCGATCTCGATCGGGCGCACGCCGCTCGTGCACGACGTCGACCTCCGCGTCGGCGCGGGCGAGCGGGTGGCGCTCGTCGGCGCGTCCGGCTCGGGCAAGTCGCTCACGGCGCAGGCCGTGCTCGGGACGCTGCCCTCCGGATCCGCGGTCGACGGCGTCGTCGAGCTCGGCGGCCGTGCGATGCGGCCCGCGTCGCCGCGCCAGCGCCTCGGCCGCGTCGCCGCCGTGCAGCAGGACTCCCTCGCCGCGCTGAACCCGCTCGTCCCCGTCGGCGCGCAGCTCGTCGCGGCGCTGCGGGCGGCGCGGGCGCGCGGATCCGCCGCCGACGCCGGGCTCCTCACCCGCGCGGACGCCCGCCGCGAGGTCCTGGCCCTCCTCGACGAGGTGGGGCTGGAGGATCCCGCGGGGGCCCTCCCCGCCTTCGCCGCCGAGCTCTCGGGCGGTCAGCGCCAGCGCGTGTGCCTCGCCCTCGCGCTCTGCTGCGGGGCCGACCTCCTCCTCGCCGACGAGCCCACCACCGCGCTCGACGTGGTGACGCAGGCCCGGGTGGTCGACGTCATCCGCCGCCGCCTCGACGCGACCGGCCAGGCGCTCCTGTTCATCACGCACGACCTCGCCGTGGCGGCGGCGCTGTGCGACCGGGTGGTCGTGCTCGAGGCCGGGCGCGTGGTCGAGGCCGCGACGATGCGCGACCTCGTGCGGCGCCCGCGGCACGCCTACAGCCGCGCGCTCGTGGCGGCCGCCTCCCG
>NZ_LQXA01000032.1 GCF_001618005.1 Clavibacter tessellarius | reverse complement strand
CGCGACACGCCCGGGATGCGGGTTGTTTTGCGGGGGTGGGGTGGTCCGCGTAATGTCTCCTCTTGTCGCCGGAACGGGCGGGAAGCGAAATGCTTCCGGAGCTGTTCTGGTGGGCTTGATCCTGGTGAAACAGAAGTTGCCGCGGCTTACGGGTTGCGTGTTTACCATCAACTGAGCTAGGGTCTGATTCTGCTTCCGACGTGAGTGCTGGGCCTTGTGGTCTGGATCACTCCCACGGGGAGCGGTGGAGTGTGAGCTCCGATGGCTGGCTGTGATGGTCGGTGTCGGGAGCGTCCGTTCCTTGAGAACTCAACAGCGTGCACAATGTCAAATGCCAAATACCCGTTGCGGGTGTCCTTCGGATGCTCGTTTCGGATTCCTTTGGAATACATTTAAACAAACAAGCAAGTCAGTAATGATTTGTTCTGTCGGTTTCAAACTTGCTGGTTCGTGTTCGATTCCCGTTCACGTCTGGCTTTAGATGTGCCGACTGCTTTCGGGTGGTCGTGCGTTTAAGCATTTATGGAGAGTTTGATCCTGGCTCAGGACGAACGCTGGCGGCGTGCTTAACACATGCAAGTCGAACGGTGATGTCAGAGCTTGCTCTGGCGGATCAGTGGCGAACGGGTGAGTAACACGTGAGTAACCTGCCCCCGACTCTGGGATAACTGCTAGAAATGGTAGCTAATACCGGATATGACGATTGGCCGCATGGTCTGGTCGTGGAAAGAATTTCGGTTGGGGATGGACTCGCGGCCTATCAGGTTGTTGGTGAGGTAATGGCTCACCAAGCCTACGACGGGTAGCCGGCCTGAGAGGGTGACCGGCCACACTGGGACTGAGACACGGCCCAGACTCCTACGGGAGGCAGCAGTGGGGAATATTGCACAATGGGCGAAAGCCTGATGCAGCAACGCCGCGTGAGGGATGACGGCCTTCGGGTTGTAAACCTCTTTTAGTAGGGAAGAAGCGAAAGTGACGGTACCTGCAGAAAAAGCACCGGCTAACTACGTGCCAGCAGCCGCGGTAATACGTAGGGTGCAAGCGTTGTCCGGAATTATTGGGCGTAAAGAGCTCGTAGGCGGTTTGTCGCGTCTGCTGTGAAATCCCGAGGCTCAACCTCGGGTCTGCAGTGGGTACGGGCAGACTAGAGTGCGGTAGGGGAGATTGGAATTCCTGGTGTAGCGGTGGAATGCGCAGATATCAGGAGGAACACCGATGGCGAAGGCAGATCTCTGGGCCGTAACTGACGCTGAGGAGCGAAAGCATGGGGAGCGAACAGGATTAGATACCCTGGTAGTCCATGCCGTAAACGTTGGGAACTAGATGTGGGGACCATTCCACGGTCTCCGTGTCGCAGCTAACGCATTAAGTTCCCCGCCTGGGGAGTACGGCCGCAAGGCTAAAACTCAAAGGAATTGACGGGGGCCCGCACAAGCGGCGGAGCATGCGGATTAATTCGATGCAACGCGAAGAACCTTACCAAGGCTTGACATATACCGGAAACATGCAGAGATGTGTGCCCCGCAAGGTCGGTATACAGGTGGTGCATGGTTGTCGTCAGCTCGTGTCGTGAGATGTTGGGTTAAGTCCCGCAACGAGCGCAACCCTCGTTCTATGTTGCCAGCACGTAATGGTGGGAACTCATAGGAGACTGCCGGGGTCAACTCGGAGGAAGGTGGGGATGACGTCAAATCATCATGCCCCTTATGTCTTGGGCTTCACGCATGCTACAATGGCCGGTACAAAGGGCTGCGATACCGCAAGGTGGAGCGAATCCCAAAAAGCCGGTCTCAGTTCGGATTGAGGTCTGCAACTCGACCTCATGAAGTCGGAGTCGCTAGTAATCGCAGATCAGCAACGCTGCGGTGAATACGTTCCCGGGCCTTGTACACACCGCCCGTCAAGTCATGAAAGTCGGTAACACCCGAAGCCAGTGGCCTAACCGCAAGGGAGGAGCTGTCGAAGGTGGGATCGGTGATTAGGACTAAGTCGTAACAAGGTAGCCGTACCGGAAGGTGCGGCTGGATCACCTCCTTTCTAAGGAGCATGTGCACCTCTCCTCTGTATACAGGGAGATCAAGGGTGCCAAGTCACGCGTCAGGCGTATGTCCTGGTGGTGGCGCTCATGGGTGGAACATTGACATTGATGCCGGTTGATTCGTCGTGCTGCTAGTACGCCTCCTTGTGGGGTGGGAACGTGGTGTGGGGTGTCGCGGGCATGTTGCACGCTGTTGGGTCCTGAGGGACCGGGCCGCACCGTTTGGTGTGTCTGGTTTCTTGTCGGACCCTTTCTGTCGTCCCTGAGTGGATGGTGGTGGGGTACCGCCCGTATATTGAGAACTACACAGTGGACGCGAGCATCTTAGATTCACCGGTTTACCGGTGGATCACAAAGATCTATTTATAGATCATTGGTCAATTCTGTCTCCTCTAGGGGAGGCGAAACGATTCAATCTCATGTGATTTCAAGATTCTAAGAGCAAACGGTGGATGCCTTGGCATCTGGAGCCGAAGAAGGACGTATAAATCTGCGATAAGCCTCGGGGAGCTGATAATAGAGCTTTGATCCGAGGATCTCCGAATGGGGAAACCCCGCCAGGCCCTTTGGGTGACCTGGTGACTCCCGCCTGAATATATAGGGCGGGTAGAGGGAACGTGGGGAAGTGAAACATCTCAGTACCCACAGGAAGAGAAAGCAAAAGCGATTCCGTTAGTAGTGGCGAGCGAAACCGGAAGAGGCCAAACCGATCATGTGTGATATCCGGTAGGAGTTGCATGGTCGGGGTTGCGGGACTTTCCGTACAGTTCTACCGAGCTGTGAGGGCAATGAGCGCGATATAGACGAATGGTCTTGAAAGGCCAGTCATAGAGGGTGCGAACCCCGTAGTCGAAATGTCGTCGCCTGTCCGGAGAGTATCCCAAGTAGCACGGGGCCCGTGAAATCCCGTGTGAATCTGTCAGGACCACCTGATAAGCCTAAATACTCCCAGATGACCGATAGCGGACAAGTACCGTGAGGGAAAGGTGAAAAGTACCCCGGGAGGGGAGTGAAATAGTACCTGAAACCGTTTGCTTACAAACCGTTGGAGCACCCTTGTTGGTGTGACAGCGTGCCTTTTGAAGAATGAGCCTGCGAGTTAGTGATATGTGGCGAGGTTAACCCGTGAGGGGCAGCCGTAGCGAAAGCGAGTCTTAATAGGGCGTATGAGTCGCATGTTCTAGACCCGAAGCGAAGTGATCTATCCATGGCCAGGTTGAAGCGACGGTAAGACGTCGTGGAGGACCGAACCCACTTCAGTTGAAAATGGAGGGGATGAGCTGTGGATAGGGGTGAAAGGCCAATCAAACTTCGTGATAGCTGGTTCTCTCCGAAATGCATTTAGGTGCAGCGTTGCGTGTTTCTTGCCGGAGGTAGAGCTACTGGATGGACGATGGGCCCCAAAAGGTTACTGACTTCAGCCAAACTCCGAATGCCGGTAAGTGAGAGCGCAGCAGTGAGACGGTGGGGGATAAGCTTCATCGTCGAGAGGGAAACAACCCAGACCACCATCTAAGGTCCCTAAGCGCGTGCTAAGTGGGAAAGGATGTGGAGTTGCATAGACAACCAGGAGGTTGGCTTAGAAGCAGCCACCCTTGAAAGAGTGCGTAATAGCTCACTGGTCAAGTGATTCCGCGCCGACAATGTAACGGGGCTCAAGCACGCCACCGAAGTTGTGGCATTTATATTACAGGCAGGCCTTCGTGGTCCAGCCGTATAGATGGGTAGGAGAGCGTCGTGTGGCCAGCGAAGCGGCGGTGTGAACCAGCCGTGGAGGCCACACGAGTGAGAATGCAGGCATGAGTAGCGAAAGACGGGTGAGAAACCCGTCCTCCGAAAGACCAAGGGTTCCAGGGCCAGGCTAATCCGCCCTGGGTAAGTCGGGACCTAAGGCGAGGCCGACAGGCGTAGTCGATGGACAACGGGTTGATATTCCCGTACCGATGAAGAACCGCCCAAGACAATCCAGTAATGCTAAGTGTCTGAATCCTTGATTCGATCCCTTCGGGGTGACGGTCTTGGCCTAGCACACGACCCTACGCTGAGGCGTTTAGCGTATTAACAGGTGTGACGCAGGAAGGTAGCTGAGCCGGGCGATGGTTGTCCCGGTCTAAGGATGTAGGGCAGAAGATAGGCAAATCCGTCTTCTATGTAGCCTGAGACCCGATGGGTAGTCCTCACGGACGAAATCAGTGATCCTATGCTGCCGAGAAAAGCATCGACGCGAGGTTCCAATCGCCCGTACCCCAAACCGACTCAGGTGGTCAGGTAGAGAATACTAAGGAGATCGAGAGAATCGTGGTTAAGGAACTCGGCAAAATGCCCCCGTAACTTCGGGAGAAGGGGGGCCTGAGGCGTGTAGGGATTTACTCCTGAAGCGTTTGAAGGCCGCAGAGACCAGTGGGAAGCGACTGTTTACTAAAAACACAGGTCCGTGCTAAGTCGCAAGACGATGTATACGGACTGACGCCTGCCCGGTGCTGGAAGGTTAAGAGGAACGGTTAGCACGCAAGTGCGAAGCTGAGAATTTAAGCCCCAGTAAACGGCGGTGGTAACTATAACCATCCTAAGGTAGCGAAATTCCTTGTCGGGTAAGTTCCGACCTGCACGAATGGCGTAACGACTTCCCAGCTGTCTCAACCGCGAACTCGGCGAAATTGCACTACGAGTAAAGATGCTCGTTACGCGCAGCAGGACGGAAAGACCCCGTGACCTTTACTACAGCTTGGTATTGGTGTTCGGTGTGGCTTGTGTAGGATAGGTGGGAGACTGTGAAGCTCGGACGCTAGTTCGGGTGGAGTCATTGTTGAAATACCACTCTGGTCACTCTGGATATCTAACTTCGAACCGTAATCCGGTTCAGGGACAGTGCCTGGTGGGTAGTTTAACTGGGGCGGTTGCCTCCTAAAGAGTAACGGAGGCGCCCAAAGGTTCCCTCAACCTGGTTGGTAATCAGGTGTCGAGTGTAAGTGCACAAGGGAGCTTGACTGTGAGACTGACAAGTCGAGCAGGGACGAAAGTCGGGACTAGTGATCCGGCAGTGGCTTGTGGAAGCGCTGTCGCTCAACGGATAAAAGGTACCTCGGGGATAACAGGCTGATCTTGCCCAAGAGTCCATATCGACGGCATGGTTTGGCACCTCGATGTCGGCTCGTCGCATCCTGGGGCTGGAGTAGGTCCCAAGGGTTGGGCTGTTCGCCCATTAAAGCGGTACGCGAGCTGGGTTTAGAACGTCGTGAGACAGTTCGGTCCCTATCCGCTGCGCGCGTAGGAAATTTGAGAAGATCTATCCCTAGTACGAGAGGACCGGGATGGACGAACCTCTGGTGTGTCAGTTGTTCCGCCAGGAGCACCGCTGATTAGCTACGTTCGGAACGGATAACCGCTGAAAGCATCTAAGCGGGAAGCCGGCTTCGAGATGAGATTTCCATCCCTTTTAGGGTGAAGGCTCCCGGCTAGACTACCGGGTTGATAGGCAGGATGTGGAAGCGAGGACTAAAGACTCGTGGAGCTGACCTGTACTAATAAGCCGATATCTTGAAAACACTTTGCTTGCGTCCACTATGTGGTTCCCGATATACGGTCGGGTATCAATTGAACAACCAGCTTGACTGGTCGATTCATCACAGATTTCATGCCCTGAGGGGTGTGTATGAGGTGTTTCGGCGGCCATAGCGAGAGGGAAACGCCCGGTCACATTCCGAACCCGGAAGCTAAGACTCTCAGCGCCGATGGTACTGCAGGGGGGACCCTGTGGGAGAGTAGGACACCGCCGGACTTAACTTGAGTAAACGGGGAGGCCCGTCGCGTTCGTGCGGCGGGCCTTCTCGCGTTAACGGGCACGGCGCCGGCGCGAGGCATCCGCCCGCCGTCCAGGCCGTTCACATGAGGGTCGTGAGCGCGGGGATTAGGGTCGTGGGTCGTGACCGATCCCCGAGAGAACGACCATGACGATGACCGCTCCTCCGCACCCGACGCCCCGGAGACGTCGGCCGACATGCACGCCCGGACCTCTTCCGGGAATCCGGCGGTGGGCGCGGTGAGGACCGCAGGCAGGCCCGCGCCCTCCTTCATGAAGCGGTCGCCCGCAGCCGGCGCATCCCTCGGCAGGGCCCTGTCCGCTGCGCTCGTCGCGGCTGGGGTGTCCGCGATCCTCGGCCTGCTGTTCAGCGTGCTCACGGTCTTCAGCGCGAGCCAGCAGCCGGGTGTGGCCGTTCTCGTCCCGCTCCTGGACTACTGGACCGTGCACACGCTCATCTCGTTCGTGCTCCTCGCGGCTCTCGCGGGGGCCGGAGCGTACCGGCGGCTGTGGACCACGATCGTCGGCTCCGTCCTCGCCGCGATCGTGGCCGCGCTCCTCGGCAGCCTGCTCGGGGCCATGGCGCAGGGGGCGCCGCTCAAGAGCGACATCGTCGCTCCGCTCCTCGGGACCATCCTCGGCCTCAACCTCATGTTCGAGCTCGGCCTGATCCTCGCGTCCATCCTCCTGGGACGACGGATCTGGCGGCGTCTGTCCGGCGACGGCGAGGAGCGTGCGCGGGAGCGGGTCGCGCTCGTCCGCATCCCCTCGTCGCGCCTCGCCGACGGCGAGCTCACGCACGTCGATCGGCAGCCGATCGACGCCGAGCTCGCCGACCAGCAGTGGGAGCGCTACGTGCTCGCGCTCGAGGAGCACGGATGGGCCACCCGCGAGGTGCCGCCGTCGGACGCGCACCCCGACTCCGTCTTCGTCGAGGACGCCGTCGTGGTGCTGGGCGACACGGCGGTCGTGCTCACCTCCGGCGCCGAGTCGCGTCGTGGTGAGCGGCAGGGCGTGGAGCAGAGCGTCTGGGATCTCGGTCTCGACGTCGTCACCATCGACCTGCCCGCGACGGTCGACGGGGGAGACGTGCTCGAGGTCGGCAGGACGCTCTACGTGGGCAGCAGCTCCCGCACGAACCCCGAGGGCATCCGCCGTCTCCGCGAGATCGCCCGCCCGCTCGGATACGAGGTCGTCGCCGTGCCCGTGGCCTCGACCCTCCACCTCAAGACGCAGGTCACCGCGCTGCCGGATGGCACGGTCATCGGGTACGAGCCGCTCGTGGACGCAGCCCGCCTCTTCCCGTCCTTCCTCCCCGTGCCGGAGGCCGAGGGCGCTGCGGTCGTGGTCCTGGACGAGCACACGGTGCTCCTGTCCGCCGCCGCCCCGCGCACCGCCGACCTCCTGCAGACGCTCGGGTACGAGGTGGTGACGGTCGACATCAGCGAGTTCGAGAAGCTCGAGGGGTCCGTCACGTGCCTTTCGGTGCGCGTGGACTGACCCGCTGCGAGGGAGCCGCGTGCTCCATGCCGCCCGCTCCTCGACCACGAGCCCGCCCCGCATCCTCGGATGCAGGGCGGGCTCTTGTGCGTGACGCCGCCGCTGCATATCCTGAAAGGCTGCCTGGAGCGGCCATCCACATGGTCCGATCGGTGCGGCCCACACGTGAATCGCATACGCAGCCAGGGAGGGTGTCATGACCACGACATCGACGACAGACGCACGCACGCACTCGACGCCCGCAGCCGCCATCCGCGTGCGCCTCGACGGCTTCCGCCCGGAAGCCGCCCTCTAAGCGCTGCCGGGGAGGGGCGACACCGACGCGTCGCCCGCTCCGCCGGATCCACGCCGCCGGCAGTCGCGCGGCGTGCCGACCGGGCGTGCTCGCCGGGAGGACGCCGCGCCCTCAGCCGCCCGCCGCGGGACCACGCATCCGGTGGGGTCGCGAGCGCCTGCGTCGCCCCACCACGAACCCCGCCGTCCGCGTCCTGACGCCGACCGCCGCCGTACGACCGCCCGTCCACCATGGATCGGGTCTACCGAAGGAACGCCTCGTGCCCAGCACAACGCCCGCCGACCAGGCCGCGCCCCCCTCCGACCGCCACGGCCCCCGGCCCGGCACCATCGCGGTGCTCATGCGCCTGCTGCCGTTCGCGCGTCCCGCGATGCCCAGCATCATCGCCGGCATGGTGGTGGCCCTCATCGGCTCGCTGCTGGCGCTGATCATCCCCCAGATCCTGCGGGGCCTCGTCGACGGGCCGCTCGGCGACGGCGACGCGGCGGCCGTGGTGCCCGCCGTGCTCCTGATCCTGGGGCTCGGCATCCTCGAGGCCGCCATGATCGCCCTCCGCCGCTGGTTCGTGCTGAAGCCCGGCACGCTGATGGAGGCGGACATGCGCAACGCCTTCTACCGGAAGCTGCAGCGGCTGCCCGTGGCCTTCCACGACCGGTGGCAGAGCGGGCAGCTCCTGTCCCGCATGGTCAGCGACCTCAACCTCATCCGCCGCTGGATGGCGTTCGGCCTGGTGCTGTTCATCGTCAACATCCTCACGATCCTGGTGGGCATCGGGTTCCTGGTGTCCATCGACTGGCGCCTCGGGATCGGGTTCCTCGTCTGCTCCATCCCGCTGTGGGTCTACGGCTACCTCTTCGAGCAGAAGTACTCCTCCGTCGCCCGGCTCAGCCAGGACCAGTCGGGCGACCTCGCGACGAGCGTCGAGCAGTCGGTCCACGGCATCCGCGTGCTCAAGGCGTTCGGCCGCGGCAAGCACATGCACGACGCGTTCGCCGAGCAGGCGGAGGAGCTGCGCGGCACCGAGATCAAGAAGGCGAAGGCGATCGCCGGCATCTGGCTGTGGCTGCTGCTGGTGCCGGACATCACGTTCGCGCTCGCCCTCCTCGGCGGCGTGCTGCTCGCGTCCGCGGGCCAGATCTCGGTCGGCGACCTCGTGGCGTTCTTCGCGACCGCCGCGGTGCTGCGCTGGCCGATCGAGTCCGTCGGCTTCCTGCTGTCGATGACCTTCGACGCGCGCACGGCCGTCGACCGCTACTTCGAGGTGATGGACGAGGAGGACGCGATCACCGACCCCGACGCGCCGGCTACCATCGCGGATCCGCGCGGGCACCTCGTGTTCCGGGACGCGCACTTCCGCTACCAGGACGCCCCGGCAGGGCAGGCGGACCTCATCGACGGCATCGACCTCGAGCTGCTGCCCGGCGAGACCATGGCGCTCGTGGGCGTCACGGGCTGCGGCAAGTCGACGCTCACGGCGTTGACCACGCGGCTCTACGACGTGACGGGCGGCCGCATCGAGCTCGACGGCGTGGACATCCGCGACCTCCGGCTCGAGGAGCTCCGCAGCCGCATCGCCATGGCCTTCGAGGACGCGACGCTCTTCTCGTCCAGCGTCCGCGACAACGTCCTGCTGGGCCGCCCCGACCTCGTCGACGGCGGGCCCGAGGCGGAGCGCGTGCTGCAGGAGGCGCTCGACATCGCCCAGGCGGGCTTCGTCCGCGACCTGCCGGACGGGATCGAGACGACGGTCGGCGAGGAGGGGCTCAGCCTCTCCGGCGGGCAGCGCCAGCGGCTCGCGCTCGCGCGTGCCGTCGCCGCAGCGCCCTCCGTGCTCGTCCTCGACGACCCGCTGTCGGCGCTCGACGTCGACACCGAGGCGCTCGTCGAGGCGGCGCTGCGCCGCGTGCTCGCGTCCACCACCGCGCTCATCGTGGCGCACCGCCCCTCGACCGTGATGCTCGCGGACCGGGTGGCGCTCATGCAGGACGGCCGCATCACCGCGGTCGGCCGGCACTCCGACCTGCTCGCCACCAGCGAGCACTACCGGTTCGTCATCTCGAGCCTGGACGTGGAAGGGAACACCGTGCGCGAGGAGGCCTCAGCATGAGCGTCACCGGGGTCACCGGCGAGGAGAGGGACGACTTCTCCCGCGCCGAGAGCAGGCAGATCCGACGCCGCTCCACGCGGCTGCTCGTCAGCACCGTCCAGCCCGTCAAGCGGACGCTGATCCTCACCGCCGTCACGATCCTCGTGGCCACCGCGGCCAACGTCGCCGGCCCCGCGCTCATCGGCGTGGGCCTCGACCGCGCGCTGCCGGCGCTGCTCGAGACGGACGACCCCACGCTCCTCGCGCTCGTCATCGGCGCGTACGTCCTCGTGGCGGTCGCGGGCGCCTTGCTGGTGGCCAAGTACCAGGTGATGTCGGCGCGCATCGCGCAGGAGATCCTCATCGACCTCCGCAAGCGCATGTTCCTGCACACCCAGAAGCTGAGCCTCGAGTTCCACGAGACCTACACGTCGGGCCGCATCATCTCCCGGCAGACGAGCGACCTCGACTCCATCCGGGAGCTGCTCAACGGCGGCATCAACCAGCTGGTGCAGGGCGCGCTGTACATGGCGTTCACCGCCATCGCGCTGTTCTCCTTCGACTGGGTATCGGGCCTCGTGCTGCTCGCGGCGCTCGTGCCGCTCTTCTTCCTCAGCGTCTGGTTCGCGCTCAAGTCGCAGGCGCTGTTCCGGCAGACGCGCGTGAAGTCCGCGCGGCTCATCGTGCACTTCGTGGAGACCATGACCGGCATCCGCGCGGTGAAGGCGTTCCGCAAGGAGAAGCGGAACGCGGACGAGTTCTCCGAGCACGTCGAGGGGTACCGCGACACGAACATGCGGGTGATCCAGGTGTTCGGCGTCTTCGATCCGGGCCTCATCCTCATCGGCAACATCACGGTGGCCGTGGTGCTGCTCGTGGGCGGCCTGCGCGTGGCCGACGGTCAGCTCGGCATCGGCGCGCTGCTCGCTGTCGTGCTCTACACGCGCCAGTTCTTCGGGCCGGCGCAGGACATGGCCATGTTCTACAACAGCTACCAGTCGGCGTCGGCGGCGCTCGAGAAGATCTCGGGCGTGCTCGAGGAGGAGCCGAGCGTGCCGGACCCGGTGCGACCCGTCGACCTGTGGCACTCCACCGGCCACGTGTCGTTCGAGGGCGTCGAGTTCGGCTACGGGAAGGGCAAGACCATCCTCCCGAGGTTCGACCTCGACATGCCGGCCGGGCAGACCATCGCGCTCGTCGGATCCACGGGGGCCGGCAAGACGACGCTCGCGAAGCTCATCTCCCGCTTCTACGACCCGTCCGACGGCCGCGTGGCGCTCGACGGGATCGACCTCCGCGACCTGCACCCGAAGGACCTGCGCCGCGCCATCGTCATGGTGACGCAGGAGGCGTACCTCTTCTCCGGCTCGGTCGCGGACAACATCGCCATCGGGAAGCCGGACGCCACGCGTGGCGAGATCGAGGAGGCGGCGCGCGCGGTGGGCGCCCACGACTTCATCGTGAGCCTGCCCGACGGCTACGACACCGACGTGAACAAGCGCGGCGGGCGCGTCTCGGCGGGCCAGCGGCAGCTGGTGTCGTTCGCGCGCGCCTTCCTCGCGGATCCGGCGGTGCTCATCCTCGACGAGGCGACGAGCTCGCTCGACATCCCGAGCGAGCGGCTCGTGCAGCAGGGGCTCACCACGCTGCTCGCGGACCGGACGGCGATCATCATCGCCCACCGGCTCTCGACGGTCGCGATCGCCGACCGCGTGCTCGTGATGGAGCAGGGACGGATCGTCGAGGACGGCACGCCCGAGTCGCTCATCCAGGGCACGGGCCGCTTCTCGCAGCTGCACGCGGCCTGGCGGGAGTCGCTGGTCTAGCGCGACCGAGCAGGGCGCCTCCCGCGCGGCAGGTGCCCTGCCCGGTGTCAGAGGTCGAGCGCGCGCGACCCGGCCGGCAGCCACGCGTGCACGGCGTCCCCGGCGGCGGCGGTCAGCCAGCCGTCGCCGCACGTCATCGCGGCCGTGGGCGACGGATCCGGCCACCACGTGTCCTGGACGGCGGGCGGGGGAGCGTCGGCGGGAGCGGCGGTGCAGCCGAGGGCGTCCGCCGGCGTCGCGGAGCGGAACGCGAGGATGGCGCCCTCGCCGCGGAGCGAGGTCTTGATGCGGACGTCGGTCGCGTCGGCGGGGATCCACGACGGGAGCCGCCCCTCGGCGTCCGCCGCCGCGGCGTAGACGCGCGCGTCCGCCGGGCTGGTCATGCCGCCGACCGTGCGGGCCGCGCCGCAGCCGCCGAGAGACAGCGCGAGGACGACGGTGATCGGGACGGCGACGAGGGAGCGGGCGGACGGGCGACGGGGCATGATCCCAGTCCAGCGGTCGAGGGTCCTCCGCCGCATCGGCTGGGAGGCCCCGGCGGTGGTCCCGGAGCATGATCCGGGCTCGGCCGTCAGGCGGACGGGGAGCAGGGCGCCGGTGTCACGGCGTGGCTCGGCGTGGCCCGGCAGCGCACGTCAGCCCGTCAGCCCGTCAGGGGAACCAGCGGGCCGCCGCCAGGTCGACGCGGTAGCCCGCATCCGTCGGCGCGTCGACGAGCGGCGTGCCCTCCGCCTCGTACCGCGGGCGCGCCTCGTCCGCGAGGCCCGTCGGCGGGTGCCCGCCCGCGCGGAGCACGCGCCACCAGGGGAGCCCGGAGCCGTGGTACCGCATCACCATCCCCACGGCGCGAGCGCCGCGACGGCCGAAGACGGCGGCCACGTCGCCGTAGGTCATGACCCGGCCGGCGGGGATCTCGGCCACGACCTCGAGGACACGATCGGTGTACTCGCCGGGCGTCGTGAAGACGGCCACGCGCTAGAGCGCCAGCGCGCCGATGGCCTCGCCGTACTGCGTCTCGCCGATGACCTCGAAGCCCACGTGCGTGAAGAAGTCCTCCGGTCCGTCCTCGCCCGGCTCCCACACCACCGTGAGGCGGTCGAACCCGCGCGAGCGCGCCTCGTCGGCGAGCGAGAGGACGGCGAAGCGGCCGACGCCGTGGCCCTGCGCGTCGGCGTCGACGTTGATGCGCCAGATGCAGCTGCGGAAGATCTCCTCGTGGGCCTCGGGGTCGAAGTTGCCCATGATGAAGCCGACGACCTCCTCGTCCTCGATCACGACGCGGGGCCAGGCGGTGGTGGGGTTGACGTACGCCTCGGCGATGGAGTGCGACACGGGGGCGACGTAGTTCTCCTGCCCCGGCTTGAGCGTCAGCGTGTTGGCCGCCACGATCGTGCGGGCGCTCAGCTCTTCGAGTCTCATGTCGCTCATGGGCACAGGGTATCGCCCGGCGCCCGGCCGGACCAGGACGGCGCGGGCCCCGTCCGATCGCGGGATCGGGGATGTCTCGATGTCGAGACAACGGCCTCGGCGGGTAGGCTGGCCGACGGATCCACCGGCGACGAGCCGGACCCGCCGCGCGCCGACGGAGACGCGCGGACGGAGGGCACCGACGAGCATGAGGAGGACTTCGTGGAGAAGATCAAGGTAGAGGGGACCGTCGTCGAGCTCGACGGCGACGAGATGACGCGCATCATCTGGCAGTCCATCAAGGACACGCTCATCCACCCGTACCTCGACATCGACCTCGAGTACTACGACCTGGGCATCGAGAAGCGCGACGAGACCGACGACCAGATCACGATCGACGCGGCCAACGCCATCAAGAAGCACGGCGTCGGCGTCAAGTGCGCCACGATCACGCCCGACGAGGCGCGCGTCGAGGAGTTCGGCCTGAAGAAGATGTGGCGCTCGCCGAACGGCACCATCCGCAACATCCTGGGCGGCACGATCTTCCGCGAGCCCATCATCATCAGCAACATCCCGCGCCTCGTGCCCGGATGGAACAAGCCGATCATCGTCGGCCGCCACGCGTTCGGCGACCAGTACCGCGCCACCGACTTCCGCTTCGAGGGCGAGGGCACGCTCACGATGACCTTCACCCCGAAGGACGGCTCCGAGCCGCAGCAGTTCGAGGTGTTCCAGAGCCCCGGATCCGGTGTCGCGATGGGCATGTACAACCTCGACGACTCGATCCGCGACTTCGCGCGCGCGTCGCTGTCCTACGGCCTCGCCCGCAACTACCCGGTGTACCTCTCGACGAAGAACACGATCCTCAAGGCCTACGACGGCCGCTTCAAGGACCTGTTCCAGGAGGTCTTCGAGGCCGAGTACAAGGAGCAGTTCGACGCCGCCGGCCTCACGTACGAGCACCGCCTCATCGACGACATGGTCGCCGCCTCGCTCAAGTGGGAGGGCGGCTACGTCTGGGCCTGCAAGAACTACGACGGCGACGTGCAGTCCGACACCGTGGCCCAGGGCTTCGGCTCGCTCGGCCTCATGACGAGCGTGCTCACCACGCCCGACGGCAAGGTCGTCGAGGCGGAGGCCGCGCACGGCACCGTCACGCGCCATTACCGCCAGCACCAGCAGGGCAAGCCCACGTCGACGAACCCCATCGCGTCGATCTACGCCTGGACCCGGGGCCTCGCGCACCGCGCGAAGCTCGACGGCAACGACGCGCTGAAGACGTTCGCGGACACCCTCGAGGACGTCGTCATCACGACGGTCGAGAGCGGCAAGATGACGAAGGACCTCGCGCTCCTCGTCGGGCCCGACCAGCCGTACCAGACGACCGAGGAGTTCCTCGCGTCGCTCGCGGACAACCTGCAGACGCGCCTGGCCTGATCCCGCGGACGTCCTCGCGACGCCGCCGCACGCCGAGAGGCCCCGCCCCCGATACGGGGGCGGGGCCTCTCGCGTCCCCGGCCGGGCCTCGCGTGTGCAGAGGGCCGACGGGTGCCGCGGCTTCCTCCCTACGGTTCTCCCCAACGCGTCGACGACGCGAGTCCGCGACGGCGGCGACCGCCGTGCCGCGCACGTGGTGCGCCGCGGATCCGGATGCCGGTCAGCCGGCGACAGGAGGGAACAGCCATGCCCATCCACCTCGACCCGATCCCGCCCGGCGGGAGGCGTCGCCTCCCCGGGGCCCGGCCCATGGCGGCCTGCACGCTCGCGCTGGCGCTCGTCGTCGCCGGGAGCACCGCGGCCGGTGCCGCCACGATCCCGCGGGCCAGCCTGCCGGCGGACGCCGGGGACGGCCACTACCTGGTGACCCTCAAGGACCAGCCCGCCGCGACCTACGACGGGACCCTCGACGGGCTCGCGCGCACGAAGGTCGACGCCGGTGCGCGCCTCGACGCGCAGTCCGACGTCGTCCAGCGATACACCGACCACCTCGCGAAGGCGCAGCGCTCGGTCGCCGACTCGATCGGCGTCACGCCGACGCACGAGTACTCGCTCACCACGAACGGCTTCTCCGCCGACCTCACCGCGGCGCAGGTCCGAGCGCTCGGCCGCTCCGCCGACGTCCTGAGCGTCGAGCCCGACCAGACCGTGCACACGCAGTCCACCCCGGCGACGCGCGCGCTCGGCCTCGAGGGCGACCACGGGCTGTGGGCGGCCGCGGGCGGGGCGGACAAGGCGGGCGCCGGCACGGTGATCGCCGACATCGACTCCGGCATCGCCCCCGACAACCCGTCGTTCGCGGGCAAGGCCCTCGCATCCACCCCGGGCGACGAGCCCTACCTCGACGGCACGGGCATCGCGTTCCGGAAGGCCGACGGCAGCGTCTTCCACGGGACCTGCCAGACCGGCGCCGGCTTCACCGCGGCCGACTGCTCGACGAAGCTCATCGGCGCCCGCTACTTCATCGCCGGGCGGGACGCGTCCAAGGACCCGCTCGGCCCGCAGGAGACGCGCTCGCCGCGCGACGCGGGCGGGCACGGCACCCACACCGCCAGCACGGCCGCGGGGGACGCGGGCGTCACGGCCACCATCCAGGGGCGCGTGCTCGACACGATCTCGGGTGTCGCCCCCGCCGCGAAGATCGCCGCCTACAAGGTGTGCTGGCAGGGGCCCGACCCGACCGTCGAGACCGACGACGGCTGCCAGGCGTCCGACGTCATCGCCGCGATCGACCAGGCCACGGCCGACGGGGCGGACGTCATCAACATGTCGCTCGGCGGCAGCGGGAAGTCACCGGACGCCTGGCAGCGCGCGCTCCTGGGCGCCGCGAGCGCCGGCGTCTTCGTCGCCGCGTCCGCGGGCAACAGCGGACCCGACGCGGGCACCGTCACGAACCTCGACCCGTGGATCACGACCGTCGCGGCCAGCAGCGTGCCCGACAACTACTCGGCCACCGTCACGCTCGGCGACGGCACCAAGCACTCCGGAGGATCCATCACGGTGCCGACCACGGTCACGGGCCCGCTCGTGAGCGCGGCGGCCGCCGGTGTCGCCGGGGCGAAGTCGCCGGAGCTGTGCGGGAAGGGGACGCTGGATCCGGCGAAGGTGAAGGGCCGCATCGTGCAGTGCGACCGCGGCGTGTCGGCCCGCATCGACAAGAGCGCCGAGGTGCTGCGCGCGGGCGGCATCGGCATGATCCTCACCAACGTGAAGGCGGACTCCGAGGACCTCGACACGCACACCGTGCCGACCGTCCACGTCGACGTCGACGCCCGGCCCGCGATCGTCGCGTACGCCGCGAAGGCCGGCGCCACCGCGACGCTCACGCCCGGCAACACCTCGGGCGTCGTGCGCCCCGCTCCGCAGGTCACCGGCTTCAGCTCGCGCGGGCCCGACCTGCCGGACGGCGGCGACATCATCAAGCCCGACATCGCCGCACCGGGCTCCGGCATCCCCGCGGCCTACGCCGACATCGACGGCAAGCCGGGCTTCGCCGTGCTCTCGGGCACGTCGATGTCGTCGCCGCACATCGCCGGGTTCGCGCTCGACTACCTCGGCATCCACCCGAAGGCGTCGCCCGCGGAGATCAAGTCGGCGATGATGACCACCGCGACGGACACGGTGGACGCCAAGGGCCAGGCCGCCCCCGATCCGTTCGCGCAGGGCGCCGGCGAGATCGCGCCGGCGCGGTACCTGCACCCCGGCCTCGTGTACCCGAGCGGCCCGAAGGACTGGGCGGGCTACGCCGCGCAGACCGGCCTGGAGCTGCCGCATCCCGCGGCGGCCGTGCCGGTGTCGCAGCTGAACCTGCCGAGCATCGCGGTCGGGAAGCTCGTCGGCAGCACCACCGTCACGCGCACGGTGACGTCGCAGGCGGCTGGCACCTGGACCGCGTCCGTGCAGGGCGTGGCCGGCGCGGACGTGAAGGTCAGCCCGGCGAAGCTCACCTTCACGGCCCCCGGGCAGACGCGCTCCTTCCAGGTGCGCATCACGACGAAGGCCGGTACGGCCACGGGCTCGTGGTCGACCGGGTCGCTCACCTGGACGGGCCCCGGCGGCACCGTCCGCAGCCCGGTCGCGGTGCGGCCGGAGGCGGTCGAGGCCCCGGCCCGCGTGTCCGGCAGCGGGACCGCCGGGAAGGTCGCCGTGCCGGTGACCCCCGGCGTCTCGGGCCGGATCGCGCTCACCGCCTCCGGGCTCGCGAAGGGGGAGGTGCTGCACGCCGCGTCGGGCACCCCGTCGGGTCCGAGCGGATCCCTCGCGAAGGACGAGGGGCTGGAGCTCCCGTTCACCGTCGCCGCGGGGGAGGATGCGCTGGTGCTCGACGCGACCCCGCGTGACGGCGCCTCCGACCTGTCCCTGCTGCTGCAGAGCGTCGGAGCCGACGGCACGCGCAAGGTCGTCGACATCCAGGAGACGTCGTCGCCGTCCGAGCGCATCGTCGTGCCGGCGCCCCCGGCCGGGAAGTACGTCGCGACCCTGGAGGCGGAGTCGGTCGCCGGGACGGCGCAGAAGGCCGACGTCGACCTGACCCGCTACGACGTCACGGCGTCGGGCGGGCAGGGCTCGTTCGCGGTGTCGCCCGCGCAGCTCCCCGTGACGCAGGGCCGGAAGGCCACGTACACGGCGTCGTGGTCCGGCCTCGCGGCGGGGTCCGCGTACGTCGGTCTCGTGACGTACGCGGGATCCGACGCCTCGACGCTGGTCGACGTCACGACGCCGGCCGCCGCCGCCGCGCCCGTCGCCAGCGCGCCACCTGTGATCAGCGGGACGCCGGACGTCGGGCAGACGCTGACGGCCTCGACCGGCACGTGGACCCCGGTGGGCACGACCTTCGCGACGCAGTGGCTGTCGGATGGGAAGCCCATCCCGGGCGCGACGGCCTCCGTGCTCCGCGTCACGTCGAAGCTGTCCGGGACCGCGCTCACCGCGCGCGTCACGGCGACCGCGCCGGGAGGCGCGACGGCGGACGCCACGAGCGCGCCGGTGACGGCGCGGTACGCGGCCGACGTGCGGATGACGCTCACGACTCCGGCGGGCGCGCCGTCCGGATCCGCGTGCATCGACGTGTCCGTGCGGAGCGGCGCGCGCGCGGCGGCCACCGGCTCGGTGACCGTCCCCGTCGGCGACCGCACCTTCACGGTGCCGCTGGACGGGTCGGGGTCGGGGCACCTGGACGTGTCCGGGATCCAGCCGGGCGACTACTCGGTCCGGGCCTCGTACGCGGGTGACGGCGTGGTCGGCGCCGGCACGAGCCCCGCGCGGAAGTGGCACGTGGCGGGCTGATCCGCAGGTGAGACGGAGGGGCGGGTGCCGACGG
>NZ_LQXA01000031.1 GCF_001618005.1 Clavibacter tessellarius | reverse complement strand
CACCCGCCCCTCCCGCGTGCCCGGGGCGATGCGCGGCGCGCGCGGTGTCGCGCGGATCCGGCCGGACGGGATGCTGGAAACCTGCCGTGCGCGGGGCATCGGCACAGACTCACTTCGGTGTCACGGCGTCGGCAGATCGCCGAGATGACGGGCATCTGAGTGCCTTCGGCAACCGTTACACGGTGGTAACACGGAGCCCTTCTCAGGGCGAATACCCGGGGTATGTTGAGGATTCGTGCGCGTCGCAAGGGGCGCGTTCGGGCCACCGATCCCCATCTGAAGGACGTGTTCGTGATCCCACGCTCCCCTCGGCTCCGCCCGGAGTCCGACCGCGCAGCCTCCCTGCGCCGGGCGACGGCCTCCGTCGCCGCCACCGCCCTCGTCGCCGCCGGCCTCGTCACGTTCGGAGCGGGAGGCGCGATGGCCGCGCCCGCGCCGACCGTCGCGAAGCAGGCGGCCGACCTCGAGGACGGCCGCTACATCGTCACCCTCGTCGACCAGGCCGCCGCCACGTACCAGGGCGGCATCGCGGGACTCCCCGCGACGCAGGCGCGCTCGGGCACGCAGCTCGACGCCCGGTCCGCCCCCGTCGTCGACTACACCGACCACCTCGAGCAGCAGCAGCAGGATGTGGCCGCCAGCGTCGGCGCCGACATCGACTACTCGTACTCGCTGACGGTCAACGGCTTCTCGGCCGATCTCACCGCCGAGCAGGCCGCCGAGCTCTCGAGCGACCGGGAGGTCCAGAGCGTCGAGCTCGACCGGATCTACCACCCCACCTCCACCCCCGCGGCCGACTTCCTCGACCTCACGGGCGCCGACGGCGTCTGGGCGAAGACGGGCGGTCAGGAGGAGGCGGGCGAGGGCGCGGTGATCGGCGTGATCGACACCGGCATCGCCCCCGAGAACCCGTCCTTCGCGGGAGAGCCGCTCGGCACCGCGAAGGGCGACGCGCCCTACCTCGACGGGTCCACAATCCGCTTCGACAAGGGCGACGGCACGCAGTTCGCGGGCGTGTGCCAGACGGGCGAGCAGTTCACGGCCGCCGACTGCAGCACGAAGATCGTCGGCGCGCGCTACTTCGTCGACGGCTTCGGCAAGACGAACATCGGCACCGCGGCGACCGGCGAGTACGTCTCCCCGCGCGACGGCGACGGCCACGGATCGCACACCGCGTCCACCGCGGCGGGCGAGGCCGGCGTGGAGGCCACCATCGACGGCAACCCGCTCGGCGAGATCTCGGGCGTCGCGCCCGCGTCGAAGGTCGCGGCCTACAAGGTCTGCTGGTCGGGCCCCGACGGCTCCGTCCAGACCGACGACGGCTGCGCGGGCGCTGATCTCGTCGCCGCCATCGAGCAGGCGACGAAGGACGGCGTGGACGTCATCAACTACTCCATCGGCGGCGGCGCCGCGCGGACCACGTTCTCCGCCACCGACCAGGCGTTCCTCGGCGCGGCCACGGCGGGCATCTTCGTCTCGGCATCCGCGGGCAACTCCGGGCCCGACGCCTCCACGCTCGACAACGCGTCGCCGTGGATCACGACGGTCGCCGCGAGCACGGTCGCGGGCAACTTCGAGGCCACCGCGAAGCTCGGCGACGGGCAGCAGTTCGCGGGCTCGTCCATCACGGTCACCGAGCCGGTGACCGGCGCCTTCGTCACGGCGGCCTCCGTCGCCGCGGCCGGCGCCACGACCCCGAACCTGTGCGGACCCGGATCCCTCGACCCGGCCGAGGCGGCCGGGACGATCGTCCTGTGCGAGCGCGGCACCTTCGACCGCACCGCCAAGTCGGCCGAGGTCGAGCGGGCCGGCGGCATCGGCATGGTCCTCGTGAACCCGACGCCCAACTCGATCGACGCCGACACGCACGCCGTGCCGACCGTCCACCTCGACGCGGACGTCTACGCGGCCGTCTCCGCCTACGCGGCGACGTCCGGCGCGACCGTCACCCTCGTGCCCGACAACGTCACGGGCGTGTCCGCCCCGACCCCGCAGGTCGCCGGCTTCAGCTCGCGCGGCCCGGTGCTCGCGGACGGCAGCGACATCCTGAAGCCCGACGTCGCGGCGCCCGGCGTCTCGATCATCGCGGCCACGAACAACGCGGAGGGCGGCGACCCGACCTTCGCGCTCCTGTCCGGCACGTCGATGGCGGCCCCGCACGTGGCCGGCCTCGCGCTGCTGTACCTGGGCGAGCGCCCGAACGCGCCCGTCTCCGAGATTAAGTCGGCCCTCATGACCACCGCGTACGACACGGTGGACGCGGACGGCGGCACGGTCACGGATCCCTTCGCCCAGGGCGCCGGCCACGTGGACGCGCGCCGCTACCTCGACGCGGGCCTCCTGTACCTCAACGACCGCAGCGACTGGGTCGCGTACCTCGCGGCCCTCGGCTACGCGACGGGCATCGACCCCGTCGACCCGTCGGAGCTCAACCTGGCGAGCATCGCGATCGGCGCCCTCACCGGCTCCGAGACCGTGACGCGCGAGGTCACCTCCACCGGGCCCGGTACCTACGCGGCCAGCGTGCAGGGGCTCGCGGGCATCACGGCGGACGTGACCCCGTCCACGCTCGAGTTCACCGAGGCGGGCCAGACGAAGTCGTACGAGGTGGCGTTCACGCGCACCACGGCGCCCGTCGACGCGTACGCCACCGGGTCGCTCACCTGGACGAGCGCCGACCACGTCGTGCGCAGCCCCGTCGCCGTGAACCCCGTCGCCATCGCGGCCCCGGCCGAGGTGCAGGGGACCGGCATCGACGGCTCCGTCGACGTCACGGTGACACCCGGCACCACGGGCCCGATCGCGCTGACCGCCGAGGGCCTCACCGCCGGCGTCGTGATCCCGGACCCGGAGGACGCCTCGTCGCCCGTCACCGGATCCGGCCCCGCGAAGACGTCGGCCACCTACCCGGTGACCGTCCCGGAGGGCCAGCTGGCCACCCGGATCGACCTCGACTCGGCGGACGACGCCGCCGACCTCGACCTCACGGTCACCCGGGTCGTCGACGGGAAGGTGGCGGCGACGTACACCTCGGCCACCGAGTCCGCCGACGAGTCCGTGACCATCGAGGAGCCGGTCGCCGGCGAGTACGTGGTGAAGGTCGACGTCTTCTCGGTCCCCGAGGGCGAGACGACCGAGGAGTGGACGGTCACGGAGTACGACCTGTCCACGACGACGGACGAGGGCGGCTTCCGGGTGTCCCCGGACCCGGTCGACGCGGTGCAGAGCCGGCCGGCCACCTACACGGCGTCGTGGACCGGCCTCGCTCCCGAGACGTCGTACCTCGGTCGCGTCGCCTACTCGGGCTCCGCGGCGACGACCTACGTGCGCGTCGAGTCGGGCGCGATCCCGGCCCCCGTCGCGACCGCGCCGCCCGTGATCACCGGCACGCCCGCCGTCGGCCGGACGCTCACCGCGTCGCCCGGCACGTGGGACGCCGAGAGTCTGGCCTTCTCGTACCAGTGGTCCGCCGGCGGGAAGCCGCTCGCCGGCCAGACGCGCGCGACCTACCGGGCCGCGAAGTCGGTCGCGGGGAAGTCGCTCACGGTCGTCGTGACGGCGAAGCCGGCCGCGGGCCCCGCGGGCACCGCGACCAGCGAGCCCGTCGTGATCAAGCTGGCCAGCAGGGTCACGGTGTCCGTCACGCCATGGGTGCTGACGAGCGCGCGGAAGGCCGTCGTCACGGTCGAGGTCGACAGCGCGGCGAAGGCGGCGCCCACGGGCAGCGTCACCGTCACGGTCGGCAGGGACGCGTACGAGGTCGCGCTGGACGCGTCCGGCACCGGCCGCGTCCGGCTGCCGGCGTACGCGAAGGGCCTGTACGCCGTGACCGCCGCCTACGCGGGCGACGACGCGAACGCGGCGGAGACCAGCTCGCGGAAGCACATCTTCGTGATCCGCTGATCCGCGACTGATCCCGAGTCATGACCTCCGAGGGGGCGGGTGCCGCGAGGCGCCCGCCCCCTCCGTCGTGCGCGGCGGTGCGTCAGCGGAAGATGATCGTGCGCGCGCCGTCGAGCAGCACGCGGTGCTCCGCGAACCAGCGCACGGCCTGCGTGAGGGTGCGCGACTCCTCGTCCTGGCCGATGGCCATGAGCTCGCGCGCGCTGCGGGAGTGGTCCACCCGCACGACGTTCTGCTCCACGATCGGCCCCTCGTCGAGGTCGCTCGTGACGAAGTGGGCGGTCGCGCCGATGAGCTTGACGCCGCGCGCGTGCGCCTGCTTGTAGGGGTTCGCGCCCTTGAAGCCGGGGAGGAAGGAGTGGTGGATGTTGATGATCCGGCCGCTGAGGCGCGCGCAGAGCTCGGGGGAGAGGATCTGCATGTAGCGCGCGAGCACCACCAGCTCGACGTCGTGCTCCTCGACCGCGCGGATCACGCGCTCCTCGAAGGCCCGCTTCGACGCGTCGTCCGTCACGGGCACGTGCTCGAACGGCACGCCGTAGAAGCCCGCGAGGTCGGCGAGCTTCCCGTGGTTGCTGAGCACGAGCGGGATCTCGACGGGCAGCTGGCCCGCGCGCTGCCGGAAGAGCAGGTCGTTCACGCAGTGCTCGGCGGTGGATCCCAGCACGAGCGTGCGCAGCGGCCGGCCCACCTCGTCGAGGTGCCAGGTCGCGTCGTACCGCTCGACGACCGCGGCGAGGGCGTCGGCCAGCCGGTCGTCGTCGGCCGCGCTCTGGATCTGCAGGCGCATGAAGAAGCGGCCGGTGTCGGCGCTCGAGAACTGCTGCGACTCGGTGATGTCGCCGCCGGCCTCGACGATGGCCCCGGCGATGGCGTGGACGATGCCCGGCCGGTCGTCGCAGGAGAAGCTGAGGACGCGGTGCGGGGCACGCGCCGGGGTGGCCTGGTCGGTCATCCGTCTAGGCTAGCGACTGGCCGGGCGGATCCCGCCGGCCCCGGGAGCTCTCCCGCCGTCGACGTCCCGTGGGTCTCCATGACGAACACCTCCCCCATCTTCCTGCCCGATCCCGACCGCGTCGCGCACGCCGGCCGGCGCACGCCCGTGCCGCCGCACGACCCGTCGGATCCGGCCTTCCGCTTCCCCTGGGTCGGCATCCTCACCCTCGCCGCGTGCGTGTTCCTCAGCGTCACGAGCGAGACGCTGCCCACCGGCCTCCTCAGCGAGATGAGCGGCGACCTCGGGGTGGAGGAGTCGCGCGTCGGCCTCCTCGTCTCGGTGTTCGCGATCGCCGTGGTGGTCTCGAGCGCGCCGCTCGCGGCCCTCACCCGGCGGGTCCCGCGGCACGCGCTGCTCCTCGCCGTGCTCGCGGTCTTCGCGACGAGCAACCTCCTCACGGCGCTCGCGCCCACGTTCGAGCTCGTCGTCGCGACGCGCGTGCTCGGCGGGCTCGCGCACGGCCTGTTCTGGGCGGTCGTCGGCGCGTACTCGGCGCACCTCGTGCCGCCCGCGCTCATCGGCCGGGCGGTCGCCCTCACGGTCGGCGGCGGCAGCCTCGCGTTCGTGCTCGGCGTGCCGCTCGGCACCGCGGCAGGGCAGGCGTTCGGCTGGCGCGCGGCGTTCGCGGGGATCGGCGTGCTGACGCTGCTCGGGATCCTGCTGACCTGGCGGTTCCTGCCGGCGGTAGGGCGGCCGGAGCGCGAGACCCCCGCGGCCGCGTCGGGTGTGGGCCGCGTCCCCCTCCGCGAGCGCATGGCCGGGCAGGGCGTGGGCGGCGTGCTGCTGGTGTGCCTCACGGCGATGGTGATCATGATCGGCCAGTACGGCTTCTACACGTACGTCGACCCGTTCGTCACGCGCGTGATGGGCATCCCCGAGCAGCAGCTGAGCGCCATGCTCTTCGGCTACGGGATCGCCGGGGCCGTCGGCCTCCTCATCGCGGGCACGGTCTTCTCGAGCCGGCCGCAGCTCGGCGTGGTCTCGGGGCTCGCCGCCGCGGCGCTCGGCGTGAGCGCGCTGGCGTTCGCGCCGGGCATGTGGGGCGTCGCGATCCCCGGCTTCCTCCTCTGGGGCCTCGCGTTCGGCGCGATCCCGTCCCTCCTCCAGACGCGCATGCTGCACGCCGCGCACCCGTCGTTCCGCGACACGGCGAGCTCGTTCTACACGACGGCGTTCAACGTGGGGATCGGCGGCGGGGCGCTCGCCGGCGGCGCGCTGCTCGACGGGCTGGGGCTCCCGACGCTGCCGGTCGCGTACCTCGTCGTCATGGCGGTGTCGGTGGTGCTCGTCGTCGGATCCGCGGGGCGGGCCGCCCGGGGTCGCGCGACCGCCGCGCGCGCGGACGCCTGACGCCGCCGGACCCACGAGGCCGTCGGTGGTCCCCAGTCGTCCCGTGGCGCGGGAGGCCGTCGCTGGTCCCCAGCCGTCCCGTGGCGCCGCGTGCCTGCGCGAGGATGGAGCCGTGACCACGACCCCCGCGCCCCTCGGCCTCCTCCTCGACGTCGACGGCCCCATCGCCAGCCCGATCACCCGCACCCTCGCCATCCCGAGCATCGCGACCGACCTCGTGGAGCTCGCCGCCGCGGGCGTGCCCATCGTCTTCAACACCGGCCGGTCGGACGCCTTCATCCGCGAGCAGGTCGTCGGCCCGCTCCTCGCCGCCGGCCTGCCGGAGGGCGCGCGCGTGAACGCCGTGTGCGAGAAGGGCGCGTCGTGGTTTTCGATCTCGCCCGCGGGTGCGGGGGAGGTTCACGTCGACCGGTCGCTCGCGCTGCCCGAGGCGTTCATGCGCGACATGGAGCGGCTCGTGGAGGAGCGCTTCGCCGACTGGATGTTCTTCGACGCCACCAAGCACGCGATGGTCTCGCTCGAGCAGCTCACGAGCGTGTCGTCCGCCGACTACCTCGCCGTGCAGCCGGAGCTCGACGCGCGCGCGGTCGAGATGCTCCAGGCGCACGGGCTGGGCTCGGTGCTCGAGGGCGTCGAGGTGCCGGACGCGGAGGGGCGCGTGCAGGTGCGCGTGGATCCGACGATCATCTCGACCGACATCGAGTCGATCCGCCTCGGCAAGGACCTCGGCGCCTCCCGCGCGCTCGAGCTGCTGGCCGACAGCGGTCCGCTGCCGCTGCGCTGGCGCACGGTCGGCGACTCGCGCACCGACTACGCGATGGCCGGCTGGCTGCACGAGCACGGTCACGAGGTCGCGCACGTCGACGTGCGGCCCGCCGACGGGATCCCGGCGACGCCGTACCCGGTGCTCACCGCGGGCGACCTCGTGCACGACCACGCGGGGGCGGCGTTCCTCGCGCACTGGGTGCGGATCATCCGCGGCGAGGAGGCGGACGACTCCGCGTTCCTCGCGCCGGGGCGCTCCGCGAGCTGATCCGCACCCGCTCTCCGCGCACGCGATCCGCGCACGCGATCCGCACGCGGCCGCCCGCCGCGCTCGCCGCACGACCCGAGGGCCCGTCCGATCCGGACGGGCCCTCCCGCGTGTGCGCGAACGGATGTTAGCCTCGGCTAACACTTCGACGGAGAGGCCGCCATGACCCGCACCGCCCCCGAGCGCCGCGCGCGCCGGCCCGTCACGGGACCGCGGCTCGTCCTCCTGCTCGGGCCGGCGTTCGTCGCGGCCATCGCCTACGTGGATCCGGGCAACGTCGCCGCGAACCTCACCGCGGGCGCGCGCTACGGCTACCTGCTCGTGTGGGTGCTCGTCGCCGCGAACGCCATCGCCGTGCTCGTGCAGTACCAGTCGGCGAAGCTCGGGCTCGTCACGGGCAGCAGCCTCCCGGAGCTCCTCGGCCGCCGGCTGCCGACCACCCGCCGCCGCGCGTTCTGGGTGCAGGCGGAGCTGATCGCGGCGGCCACCGACCTCGCGGAGGTCATCGGCGGGGCCATCGCGCTGCACCTGCTGTTCGGGATCCCGCTGCTGGCGGGCGGCGTGATCGTGGGGCTCGTCTCCATCGGCCTCCTCGCCGTGCAGTCGCGGCACGGGCAGCGGCCGTTCGAGCTCGTGATCGGGGCGCTGCTCCTCGTGATCACGGTCGGCTTCCTCACCGGCCTCGTCGTGAGCCCGCTCTCCGCGTCCGGCATCGCGGGCGGCCTGGTGCCGCGCTTCGACGGGCCGGACAGCGTCCTGCTCGCCGCCAGCATGCTCGGCGCGACCGTGATGCCGCACGCCGTCTACCTGCACTCCTCCCTCAGCCGCGACCGGCACGGCGTGCAGACCGACGACGGCGTGCTCCGGCGGCTCCTCCGCGCGACGCGCTGGGACGTGATCACCGCGCTCGCCGTGGCCGGCGCCGTCAACATCTCGATGCTCCTCATCGCGGCCGCGAGCCTCGGCGGCGTGCCCGGCACCGACTCCATCGAGGGCGCGCACGCGGCCATCACGGCGTCGCTCGGGCCGGTCGTCGGCGTCGTCTTCGCGGTCGGGCTGCTCGCCTCCGGCCTCGCGTCGACGTCCGTCGGCGCGTACGCGGGCGCGGCGATCATGGGCGGCCTGCTGCACGTGAAGGTGCCGCTGCTCGCGCGGCGCGTGGTGACGCTGATCCCGGCGCTGGCGATCCTCGCGATCGGCGTCGACCCGACGACCGCGCTCGTCGTGAGCCAGGTCGTGCTGAGCCTCGGGATCCCGTTCGCGCTCGTGCCGCTGATCCGCCTCACGGGCGACCGCCGCGTGATGGGCGCGCACGTCGACCGGCCGCTCACGCGCATCGCGGCGTGGGTGGCGGTGTCGCTCGTGGTGGTGCTGAACGTGGCGCTCGTGGTGCTGACCGTCACGGGCTGAGCGCGCCGGGGCGCGTCGGCGGGCCGCGGATCAGTCGGCCGCGGAGACCCACACCGCGGAGGCGGCGGCGGGCGTGAGCGGGCGGACCGCGGATCCGTCGACCGTCACGAGCACGGCGGCCGCACCGCCCGACGCGCGTGACCGCACGAGCGTCGCGTCGAGCCCGATGCCGTGCTCCGCGAGCTCGCGCAGCAGGCGCGGGTCCTCGTCGGAGATGCGGCGCACGCGCAGGGGCCGGTCGGCGGCGGCGTGGGCGAGCACGGTCGCGTCCGGGAGGTGCGGCTCGCCGTCGGCCGAGGGGATCGGGTCGCCGTGCGGATCCCGCGACGGGTGCCCGAGGTGCGCGTCGATGCGCGCCACGAAGTCGTCCGAGACCGCGTGCTCGAGCACCTCGGCCTCGTCGTGCACCTCGTCCCAGCCGTAGCCGAGCACCTCCACGAGGAACGTCTCGAGCAGCCGGTGGCGGCGCACCATCTGGATCGCGTGCCGGCGCCCGTCGTCGGTGAGCTCGATGCTGCCGTACGGCCGGTGCTCCACGAGGCCCTGCGCCGTGAGGCGGCGGATGCCGTCGGAGGCGGTGGCGGGCCGGATCCCGAGCCGCTCCGCCAGCCGCGACACGGTCATGGGCTGGTCGGTCCACTCGGTCGCCGACCAGATGAGCTTGAGGTAGTCCTGCGCGGCGCTGGACAGCTCGTCGACGGACATGCCGCCATGGTACCGAGCGCCCGCGACCGGCTCCCGGCCGCCCGGGCGGTGCATGCTGGACGGGACCGCGGGCAGGGACGCCCGCGGCGGATCCGATGGAGGAACCACATGCAGTACCGGAATCTCGGGAACAGCGGCGCGGTCGTCTCGACCTACGCGCTCGGCACCATGACCTTCGGCGCGGAGGCGGACGAGGAGACCTCGGGCCGCATCCTCGAGGCGTACGTCGCCGGCGGCGGCACGTTCATCGACACGGCGGACGTCTACACGTCGGGCGTCTCCGAGGAGATCGTCGGGCGCTGGCTGAAGGCGCATCCGTCGGAGGCCGACCAGCTCGTCGTCGCCACGAAGGGCCGCTTCCCGATGGGGGAGGGGAACAACGACGTCGGCACCTCGCGCCGCCACCTCACCCGCGCGCTCGACGACTCGCTCCGGCGCCTCGGCGTCGACACGATCGACCTGTACCAGATGCACGCGTGGGACGCAGTGACCCCGCTCGAGGAGACCCTGCGCTTCCTCGACGACGCCGTGCGCGCCGGCAAGATCTCGTACTACGGCTTCTCGAACTACCTGGGCTGGCAGCTGACGAAGGCCGTGCACGTCGCGAAGGCCCTCGGGTACACGCCGCCCGTCACCCTGCAGCCGCAGTACTCGCTGCTCGTGCGCGAGATCGAGTCGGAGATCGTGCCCGCGTCGCGGGATGCGGGCATCGGCCTGCTGCCGTGGTCGCCGCTCGCGGGCGGCTGGCTCACCGGCAAGTACCGCCGCGACGAGACGCCGACCGGTGCCACCCGCCTCGGCGAGGACCCGGAGCGCGGCATGGAGGCGTTCACGCCGCGGAACGGCCAGGAGCGCACGTGGGCGATCCTCGACGAGGTGCGTCGGATCGCCGACGCGCACGGATCCACGTCGGCGCGGGTCTCGCTCGCGTGGCTCGAGGCGCAGCCGGCGGTGACCAGCGTGATCCTCGGCGCCCGCACCGTGGAGCAGCTCGAGGACAACATGGCCTCCGCCGACCTCGAGCTCACGGCCGAGGAGATCGCGTCGCTCAGCGCGGTGAGCGCGCCCGTGGTGTCCGACTACCCGTACGGCCCGGCCGGCGTGCAGCAGCGCCACCGCGCGATCGACGTGCGCGGCTGACCGGGACGGCGCCGGTCGCCGTCGCCGCGGGCGACGGGATCGGCGCCGTGGCGGGGGCCGGCGTCGTCGTGTCGCCCGCACGGCCGGCGGGGCGCGACCGGCCCGGGCGCTCGGCCCGCGGCGTGATCCGCACCCGCGGCACGTGCCGGCGCACCACGACCTCGAGGGTCAGCTGTCCGCGGCACGCGAGCACCACGGCGACGACCATCGCGGCCAGCGCGGGCACGCCGCCCGAGACGATCATGCCGACGTGCACGCCCCACGCCTCCACGATCCCGCCCATGAGCGGACCGCCGATCGCCTGGCCGCCGAGGAGCACGAGCACGTAGACGCTCATCACCCGGCCGCGGATGGCGACGTTGCTGGAGAGCTGCACGAGCGAGTTCGCGGCGGTCTGGAACAGCAGCGACGCCATGCCGACCGTCACGAGCACGGCGGCGAACGGCGCGATGCCGGGCATCAGCCCCGCGGCCGCCTGCAGGACGCCGGTGATCCCGACGCCCACCACGATGGTCCGCAGCCGCACGCTCGTGCGCCGGGTCGAGAGCAGCGCGCCCGTGAGCGCGCCGATCGCGACCATCGAGTTGAAGAAGCCGTAGCCGCCCGCGCCCACGTCGTAGACGTCGCTCGCGAACGCCGCGAGCAGCACGGGCATCGTGAGGCCGAAGACGCTGAACACGGCCACGAGCACGACGGGCCAGAGGATGGTCGGCTTCGACCGCGCGTACCGGAGGCCCTCCGCGAGCTGGCCGCGGCGGCGCGGGGCGGGCGGGATGCGGACCAGGTCGCGGGTCTTCAGGCTCCACAGGGTGAGCACCACCACGACGCACGCGAGCGCGTTGATCGCGAACGACCAGCCGGCGCCCACCGCGAGCAGCAGGATCCCGCTGAGCGCGGGCCCCACCATGCCGCCGAGCTGGAACACCGACGAGTTCACGCTGATCGCGTTCCGCAGGTGCTCCTGCCCCACGATCTCGGTGACGAACACCTGACGGGCCGGGTTGTCGATCACCGTGACGAGCCCCGTCGCGAACGCGATGGCGAAGATGTGCCACGCCTCGACCGCGCCCGAGAGCGTGAGCACGGCGAGCAGCGCGCTGAGGAGCGCGTAGGTGCCCTGGGTGATCATCATCAGCATCCGCTTCGAGCAGCGGTCGACGATGACGCCGCCGAGCAGGCCGAAGAACAGCATGGGCGCGAACTGCATGGCGACCGTGATGCCGACCGCGGTGACGCTGCCGGTGAGCTCGAGCACGAGCCAGTCCTGGGCGATGCGCTGCATCCAGCCCGAGGTCATGGCGATGACGTTGGAGGCCGTGAACCGGCGGAAGTTCGGCACGCTCAGCGCGATGAGCGTGTGGCGCCACGGCGGGCGGCGGGTCTGGATCGGGAGCGGGGCGGTCGGGGGGAAGGCGTTCGGCGGCGGTGTCATCAGTCCTGCGGTATGCGTTGCGTATCGGCGGATCGGTTCCGTATGGGTGCGGCCCTCGTGGGGCCGTCACCGAAGCTACCCCGGGACTTCCCATTCGGATCCCGTCTCGACATGATGAGTGGCATCACGATCTCGAATGGAGCGACGATGCTCGACCCGACCCTGCTCGCCACCTTCCTGCAGGTGGCCGACACCCGCAGCTTCACGCAGGCGGCCGCGCGCCTCGGCATCAGCCAGCCGACCGTGAGCCAGCAGGTGCGCCGGCTGGAGCGCGCGGTCGACCGCACGCTCATCGCGCGCGACACCCGCGACATGCAGCTCACCGACGCGGGCGACGCGATGGCCGGCTTCGCGCGCACGATCCTCGCGGCGCACCGGGCGGCCGAGAGCTACTTCGGCGGATCGCAGGTGAGCGGCCGCCTCCGCTTCGGCACCGCCGATGACCTCGCGATCACGCAGCTGCCGCGCATCCTCCGGCACTTCCGCCAGCTGCACCCGCAGATCGAGCTGGAGCTCACGGTCACGCAGAGCGGGCCGCTGCACCGGAGGCTGCTCGCGGGGCAGCTCGACCTGATCCTCACCAAGACGACCGTGGACGAGCAGCCCGCCGAGCGTCGCGTCGGCCGCGACCGGATGGTGTGGGTGGGCCTCGAGCGCACGCTCATCGAGGCGGGCGCGACGGTGCCGCTCATCGCGTACCGGGCGCCGAGCATCAGCCGGCAGATGGCGATCGACGCGCTCGAGCGGGCCGGGCGCACGTGGCGGGTCACCTGCAGCACGCGCGACGTGAACGGCGTGCTCGCCGCGGTGCGCGCGGGCATGGGCGTGGCGGTGCTGCCGCAGGCGCTGATCCCGACCGACCTCGTGAAGGTGACCACGCGCCTCGCCCTGCCGGAGCTCGACGAGGTGGACTACGTGCTGATGGCGAACCCGGCGGGCCCGCGGGACTCGATCGAGGCGCTGACGTCGGCGATCATGTCGCGCGGGGTGGCGCGGGCGAGCTGAGGGCCGCCGCTACCAGCGGGCGACCGGCGGCAGGCCGTCGTCCGCGAGGCCGTCGTCGCGGACGCGTCCGCGGCTCCGGGCCCACCGACCCCGCCTGCGCGGGCCGGGCTGGTGCGGCGTCTCGGGCTCGTCGGGATCGGCGCCGGGGGTGCCCGGCTGCTCGAGCTGCATGGCCAGGGCGCGGAGGCGGGCGTCGAGCTCGGCGTGCGCGACGGCGGCCTCGTCGGGCCGGGCGCGGTCGTCGCCGACGTCCGCGGGGAGGCGCGTGGCCTCCTCGAGCGGCATCGCGTCGGCCTGGGCCTCCGCGAGGCGACGGGCGCGGCGGCGGGAGGCGAGGATCCCGAAGGCGCCGACGGCGATCTGGAAGAGGCCGAGCCAGCCGGACGCGTCGTTCACGGGAGCCAGCACGTGCCAGGCGCCGAGCGCGATCCACCCGATGTTGACCCACATGGGCCAGGCGAACCCCGAGGCGCCGCCCGGGCTCCCCGGAGGCCGGCCCGTGCCGCGTCCCTCGTCGCTCATGCCGTTCCTCCGTGCCGACCCGAATCCGCCTGCGAGTGTGTCACGCGAGGTCGGGAGCCGCCTGGAGCCAGACGAACGTTCGGGGGCTCAGGACGATGCCCTTGGTGAGGCGCAGCCGCTCGTCGCGCACGAGGTCGACGGCGTGCTCGGCGAACCCGCCGAGGGTCGCGGCCTCCACGGTCGCGGCGTCGTCACCGAGGTTCGCGAGCACGAGGACCGTGCCGTCGGCGTGCGGCCGCTGGTAGCCGAGGACGTGCGGGTGGTGCGCGTCGAACCCGACGACGCGCGTGCCGCCGAGGGCGGGGGTGGCGCCGCGGACGGCGACGAGGCGGCGGATCCCGGCGTGCACGACCCCCGTGCTCGTGGTGCGGTCCTCGCGCTGGTCGTAGCGCTCGAACGGGTGCAGCGGGCGGTTGACCCAGCGGCTGTCGTCGGCGTGCGCGGGCACGTCGTCGTAGCCGTAGTCGTTGAGCTGGCCCACCTCGTCGCCGAGCACGAGGATCGGCAGGCCGCCGCTGCTGAGCGCGATGGAGTGGGCGAGGAGGATCCGCTCGACCGCGCCCGGGTCGTCCTGCTCGAGGCCCGCGAGGGACGCCGTGGTGCCGGCGACCCCGGCGGGGTGCGCGACGCCGCGCGCGTGGCTGCCGGCGAACCGGCCCAGGTGGAAGTCGGTGAGGAAGCGGCGGTGCTCGTCCGGGTCGATGCCGAGGGCGCGCGCGTCGTCGTCGTCGAAGGCCCAGCGCAGGGCATCGAGGTCGCGGACGCGCGTGGTCCACGCGGTGCCGGCGGGCGCCTCGCCCCGGCGCTCGAGCGAGCGGGAGAGGAGCGCGGGCGAGCGGGTCGCGAGCGCCTCCCAGACGAGGGCGGTGCGCTCGGGGTCGTCGACGAGGCGCACGGCGGCGTCGGCGTCGAGGGCGGCGGGCGCACCGGGTGCGTCGGCCGCGACGGCCAGGGCGACCCCGGGGGAGACGCGGCGGGCGACGGCCGCGAGCACGCGGAGGAGGGCGGCGGCGCGGG
>NZ_LQXA01000030.1 GCF_001618005.1 Clavibacter tessellarius | reverse complement strand
GTGCTGCTGCCCGTGCTCGGGTTCGTCGGCGCGGCCGACGCGGCGACCGCCGGCCAGCTCGACGTGCCCGTGACCCTCATCGCGCTCGGCGTCGGGGTGTCGCTGGTGGTCGCGCTCGTGATGCTCGGCATCGCCGCCCGCACCCGGGACGGCCGCGTCGCGTGGGTCGCGGCGGTCTCCGCGGTGGTGGCGACGCTCGTCGGATCCGCGTGGCCGCTCGTCGCCACCGTGATCGCGGGCGTCGACCAGGTGCAGGACGCGATCCCGTTCCTCCGCGACCTCGTGGGGCACGTGCTCGGCGGCTGAGTCCGCGGGATCCGCATCGGCCGACGCGCCCGCCCGTCCTCGCCGCCCGCCCTGACTCGTCGCCCGGCCCGACCCGCCGCCCGCGCACGGCAGCGGCCGCCGACCCGGAGGTCGACGGCCGCGGGCGCGCGGGATCCGCTACTCGCGGACGAGCACCAGCTCGGACAGCGGCAGGCGCGAGCGCGGCGCGGTCTCGCGCTCGGCGAGCGGGCCCTCGAGCGCGTCGGCCGGGGCGACCGTGCCGACGGCCGTGACCGTGAGCGGCTGCAGGTTCTCGGGCAGGTCGAACGCGGCCGAGAGCTTGTCGAACTCGACGCCGGCCATCTGATGCGTGTGCAGGCCCTCGGCCTGCGCCTGCACGGAGAGGTGGGCGACGGCCTGGCCGAGGTCGTACGCGGCGTAGGGCCGCTTCTCGCCCTCGACCGTGGAGGTCTCGGCGATCGCGACGACGAGCGCCGACGCGTTCACGGCCCACGCGGCGTTGAAGCCGACGAGCGAGTCGACGATCGTGTCGAACGCGTGCGTGCCGCGGCGGGCGACGATGAAGCGGCGCGGCTGCTGGTTGCTGCCGGACGGGGCCCAGCGCGCGGCCTCGAGCAGGGCGTCGAGCTGCGCGTCGGAGACGGTGGCGTCCTTGTCGAAGGAGCGCGGGCTCCAGCGGGTGTCGAGCTCGCGCACGAGCGGCACGGCCGTGTCGGCGGTGCGGGCGGTGGATGCGGGGGTGGTGCTCTCGGTGAGGGTCATGGCCGTCCTTCGGTCGGGGGTCGGGGTCGGCACGCCGTCGGGCCTCGCGGATCACAAGGCGGGGCGCGGCCCGGCTATTCCTGCATGACGCGGGGACGGCCGGGCCGGCGCGTCAGCCGGCGAGCGGGTCGCGCACGTCCTCCACCTGTCCGGACTCCGCGGAGCGGCCCGCGGCCTCCATCAGCGCGAGGCTGCCGAGGTTGTCGCGGCCGCTCGTCTCGGGCGGCGGGCCGCCGAGGATCGAGAGGGCGAAGGCCCGGAGGCCCGCGGCGCGGCCCGTGAGCGGGAGCGTCTCGAGGTCGAGCTCGCGCTCGGCGCCCGCGGCGTCGCGGATCCCGACCCGGTCGGCCGAGACGCCCTCGCCGCGGCTGGTGAAGGTCAGTTCGCCGTCGGCGCCGGAGATGCGCCACTCCCCGGCCCACGGCGTCGCGGGTCCCCGGTGCAGCCAGCTGCCGCGGTAGTCGACGATGAGGCCGCCCTCCAGCTCTATGACCATCGACGCGACGGCCGGGTCGCGGTAGTGGCTGAACGACGGGCGGCTGGTGCGGGCGAACACGCGCACGGCCTCGCGGCCCGTGATCATGCGGATCAGGTCGAAGTGGTGGATCGCCATGTCGTTGATGATCGGCTGCGGGAACCGGTAGTGCGGGTACTCCTCGGGCTCGTCGTTGTCCCACTGGCGGAAGTCGATCTCGATGGTCGCGACCTCGCCCAGCGCATCGGCCGCGAGCAGCTCGCGCACGCGGCGGGGCGCCGGGTACCAGCGGTAGTTCTGGCTGACCTGCACGATGAGGCCCAGCTGCTCGGCCGTGCGGACCACGGCGGCGGCCTCCGCGGTCGAGTTCGCGAACGGCTTCTCGACGATCACGTGCTTGCCGGCCTCGAGCGCCTCCAGCGCGAGCGGCGCGTGCGTGACGGCCGGCGCGGTGATGATCACGGCGTCCGCCTCCACCGCGGCGAGCGCGTCGGCCAGCGACGCGAACGCGACCGACGCCGGCAGGCCGAGCAGCGCGCGGACCTTCTCGCGGGTGGGCTCGCTCGGATCCACGACGCCTGCGACCTCGATCTCGGCGACCTGCGGCACGGCGTTGCGGGCCCAGTCGCCGCCCCAGCCGCCGAGGCCGACGTGGATCACGCGGACGCGGGGGCCGTCGTACGCGGGAGCGGCCGGCTTCTCCGTGGCGCTCATCGGGCGAGGAACCAGTCGCGCGGGTGCTCGTCGGCCGTGAGGTCGGCGCGGCCGTCGGTCGGCGCGACCCAGCGGGCGGCGTTCGCGAGCACGCGGCGGATGTCGGGGTGGTGGTACACGGGGTACTCCTGGTCACCGGGTGAGAAGTAGAAGACCCGGCCGCGTCCGCGGTGGTACGCGACGCCCGAGCGGAACACCTCGCCGCCCGCGAAGGTGGAGAGGAACACCTCCTCGTCGGGGCGCGGGATGTCGAACTGCTCGCCGTACATCTCCTGCCGGTCGATGACGATCGGGTGCGGGATCCCCTCGGCGATGGGGTGCTGCGGCGCGATGGTCCAGACCAGCTCGCGCTCGCCGTCGTTCCGCCACTTGAGCGAGCAGGTCGTGCCCATGAGGCGCGTGAACACCTTCGAGTAGTGGCCGGAGTGCAGCACCACGAGGCCCATGCCTGCGTGCACGTGGCGGATCACGCGTGCGACGACCTCGTCGGAGACGTCGCCGTGCGCGACGTGCCCCCACCAGTAGACGACGTCGGTGGCGGCGAGGCGCTCCTCGGTGAGGCCGTGCTGATCCTCCTGGAGGGTCGCCGTGCTCACCTGCGCCTCGTCGCCCAGCAGCTCGCGGAGGCCGTCGGCGACGACCGCGTGGATCCCGTCCGGGTAGTGCGACAGGACCGTCGCGTCACCCCGGCTCTCGTGCACGTTCTCGTTCCAGACGACGATGTCCATGGCGCTCCTCATCGGGCGGTGATCGGGGGAGCGGGCGTCGTGCGGCCGGGTCGGCCCGGGATCACCCCGGACACCGCGGCGTGCCCGCGCCTACGATCGTACGCATGCCCCGCGCCGATGCGGGCGACCCGGAGGCCGCATGAACGCCATCGCCCACGACCCGACCGGAGCGATCCGATGACGGGCCCGAGCGGGTCCGCCGGCCCGACCGGATCCACGCGTCCCACCGGATCCACCCGCCCCACCGACAAGGCCGTCCACGCCTGGTCGCTCGACGGGACGCTCGGGCATCCGCGCGTCGCCGGCCCGGACGGAACCGGCGCCGTCACCCGCGCCGCGGGGGCGCTCGACCTCCTCGACCTGCCCGCCGAGCTCGCCCGCCGCGGCTACCGGGCGGTGCAGCTCGCCCACTTCCAGCTGCCCACGCGCGACGCCTCCTACCTGGAGGAGCTGCGGTCGTCGCTCGAGTCGTCGGCCATCGTGCTCGACGCGTTCCTCGTCGACGACGGCGACCTCACGCACCCCACCGAGGCCGACCTGCACGAGCGGTGGATCTCCGAGCGGCTCGACGACGCCCTCACCCTCGGCGCGCACCACGCCCGCGTCGGCGCCGGCCGCAGCGCGCCCACCCCGGAGCTGCTCGCGTCGAGCGCGCGGCGCATGTCGCGGCTCGCGGACGCGCACCCGGGCATCCAGGTGGTCGTCGAGAACTGGCGCGAGATGATGCCCGACGCCGACGCCGTGCTCGCCCTCTTGGCCGACGCGGGCGACATCCGCCTCCTCATCGACCTCGGCAACTGGACGATGCCCGACAAGCACGAGCAGCTCGCGCGCATCGCCCCGCACGCGGTCACCTGCCATGCCAAGGCGCACCGCCACGACGACGGCCGCCTCGACGAGGTCGACTACGCCCGCTCCCTCCGCGTGCTCCAGGACGCGGGCTTCCAGGGCGCCCTCGCGATGGTGAACGAGTCGAGCCGGCCCGACGGATCCGACGAGTGGGACGGCCTGGAGCAGGAGTTCGAGGTGGTGCGGCGGGTGTTCGGGTGATGTGCCTGCCGGCGTAGCCCCCTCGGCGACAGCACCCTTCGCGGCTTACCTACTCCTTCGCCTCAACAGCAAGCCATTGGCCTTCGCGCTCCTTGAAGCCACTTCGCCACGCGCGGCTTGCATTCTGGAAGACGAGGAGCGCCTGTCCCGACTATCGCCTTAGTCGACCTACAAGGACTTACAGACAATATCGGGATTTGCTGCGCCGGGCTTCAGCTCCTAAAAACGCCTTTGGCGTACCCCGCAGCGCTCCGCCAAAGCTGCGACTCCGACGCTGCCCCGCCATTTGCCCCCAAAGTGGGTACAAAAATGACGCCCGTTTGTGCCAGTAGTGCGGCATGATTCATCTGCCGCAACATTGTGGGACAACATCCGAAGGAGGTCACCGTGAAGGTCGAGGATCAGCACCCATGGATCAACACGTACTGGGTGGAAGGGGAGCTTGCCTGGCAGGACGAGCACTACCACGTCCCGGTGTCAGTGGGCGATGGCATGCTCGTCCCCGGGCAGGCATACCGGCGGTTTCGAGTCGTCGACGTCTGGTACAGCACCGACAAGCACGGCTACTTTGACATCGGCCGCCATGTTTTCCTGCGAGATGTCACCGACACCCAAGACGACCGCCTCGGACGAGTTGCACCGAACTACTTCAAGAACTGAACATCGCGCCGGCGACGTCGAGTCGACGCACGGAGGATGCATGGACCAGCCAGAACCCGCAGGGTCAACTGACACTCAACGCACGCTCCTCCTTGGCCAGGTGCGCGAAATCTACGGACGGATCGCGTACACACAAAAGACCCACGAAGTCCAAGCAGACCTATTTGAGGCCCGATCACGCAAGCACCGAGTGGTGAAGTTTGTTCTAGTGGCGGCCGGGTCCGGCACCTTTATTGCGTCGCTGGCGGGCGTGTTCCTCGAGCCTAAGTGGGGCTCGCTGGTGACCTCTTTTGTCGCTGTCGTGGTAGCTGGCGCCAGCCTTGCCGATCGTACCTTCCGCTATGGCGAGGAGATGCAGCAGCATCGTAATACCGCGGCACAGCTGTGGGACATTCGGGAGTCCTACCTCTCGCTCATCGTCGATCTAAAGGCCGGCAACGTCTCGACGCATGAGGCGGCGGAGCGGCGGGATGCCCTGCAGAAAGCTGCTGGCGCTGTGCTTCGCGATGCCCCCCGGACAAGCCCCGAGGCCTACATAACCGCGCAGGATCGGTTGAAGAACCGCGAAGATCTGACATTCACCTCGGCGGAACTGGACTTATTGCTACCCGAAAGACTACGGGACAATGAACCAAACAGTAACAAAGAAAGCGAGGACGGCAATGACGCAGACCGCTGACATCTTCGACGCCCTGCTGTCAAATCTGGCTGTTGATACAACTGAAAATATTGCGACCCGCAGAGACGAAATAACGAAAGCGCTAAACAGCGAGTTCCGTGACCTGGAGGGGTCAGACGCAAACAAGTTGATGGTCGGATCCTATGGTCGAGCGACCGCCATTAAGGGTATTTCAGACCTGGATTTACTCTATATTCTACCCTCGAGCCTTAATGTCGACTACCACTCGGCTGGTGGGCCGCGTAAGGCGCTACAGCGATCTCGCGATGCCATTGCAAAACGCTACTCCAACACGACAGTCCGTGTTGACCGACTCGTTGTAGTAGTTGAGTTTACTAACTTTATGTTCGAGGTGCAGCCAGTCTTCGAGAACGATGACACGTCGTACGACTACCCGGACACCTACAGTGACTCGTGGAAGGTCACGAAGCCGCGCGACGAGATAGCCGCAACTAAGGAGACGAACAACACAACATCTGGCAATCTTCGTCGGCTTTGCAAACTGACCAGGGCCTGGCGAAACAAGCACGGGATAGTGATGGGCGGGCTACTGGTCGACACGCTGGCCTACAACTACCTCACCAGCCATGACGCGCACCACAGTTCAAATTCCGAGCTCTACGGCGAAATGATACGTGATTTCCTGCGCTACCTTGCCGACCAAGAGGACCATGATTTTTATGTAGCCTTAGGGAGCCGACAACGCGTCAAGGTCAAGAAGCGATTTCAGAAAAGCGCAGCTTCGGGTGCCGATCTCTGCGACGAGGCCATCAGCGCGGCCGGCACTAAAAGCGAGTTCAAAAAGTGGCGAGCTGTATTTGGCAAAGCTTCGCCGGCGGAGCCCGCAACGGCGAAAACCCTTTCGGCCGCCGCATTGCCGGTCGGAAGATTCACCGACACCGAGCAATTCATTGAGGACCAATACGCGGTAGACATACGGCACGGGCTCGACATCACGTGCATAGTCACGCAGGCTGGGTTCCGCCCCATCTCCCTCACTCAATACTTAATCAAGCATCGTCGACTGCCACCGAAAAAGACTCTCAGCTTCACGATCGACAATACGGACGTCCCACTTCCGTACGAAGTGCGTTGGAAGGTCCTTAACCGGGGACCGGAAGCGGAACGCCGGGACCAAATTCGCGGCGATATTATCAGAGGCAACTATGCGGGTGGTAACGAACGCCGAGAGCCAACGGCATTTCGCGGCGATCACTACGTCGAGTGTTACGTAATCCGCCACGGCATCGTTGTCGCACGTGCTCATCTCTACGTGCCCATCGAAGCAGGCAGCTAACTTCCAGACGGCGGACCTGCGTGTGGCTCACACCTGAGGCCACGACAAGGACTGCTGCGCGTATTGGACACAAGTTGTTTACGCTACGGCGCCATCATCCCTCGGACACTAGTGATGAGTATGACCTCCTCGGCGAGCAAGCCCCTCCTCGGGTCCGGTATCGGCATTAATCCGGGGCACTCAAAGCGGTTCGCTGCTCGCCGGGCCGTTAAAAGTAAACGAACTTGAACCCGCCGAACTTCACGGGCGAATATGCCTTCGGTCGACGACGAGTCGAACGGGCCGGGCGCCGCCATCAGAGGCCGGGCCCGCCGTCCACGTCCGCCGCCACCGCCTTCCGCACCGCGAACTGCGTCCGGTGCAGCTCCTCGTAGCGGCCGTTCGCGGCGAGCAGCTCGTCGTGCGTGCCGCGCTCGACGATGGCGCCGTCCTCGACCACGAGGATCATGTCCGCGCTGCGGATGGTGGAGAGGCGGTGGGCGATGACGAGGGCCGTCCGCCCCTCGAGCGCCTCGCTCAGCGCGGCCTGCACCGCGGCCTCCGACGTGGAGTCGAGCGCGGCCGTCGCCTCGTCGAGGATGACGACGCGCGGCTGCGCGAGCAGGAGCCGCGCGATGGTCATGCGCTGGCGCTCGCCGCCGGAGAGCCGGTAGCCGCGCTCCCCCACCATGGTGTCGAGCTGGTCCGGCAGCGAGCGGACGAGCGGCTCGAGCCGGGCGCGGCGCACGGCGTCCCACACCTCGTCGTCGGTCGCGTCCGGCCGCGCCAGGCGCAGGTTGGACAGGATCGTCTCGTGGAACAGGTGGCCGTCCTGCGTCACCATGCCGAGGGTGTGCCGCATGGAGGCGAAGGTGACGTCGCGCACGTCCGTCCCCGCGAGGCGCACGGCGCCGCGGTCGACGTCGTACAGGCGCGAGAGCAGCTGCGCGATCGTGGACTTGCCGGCGCCGGACGTGCCGACGAGCGCCACGGTCTGCCCCGCCTCGATCCGGAACGAGACGCCATGCAGCACCTCGTCGCCGCCGCGGGTGTCGAGCGTGGCGACCTCCTCGAGGGAGGCCAGCGACACCTTGTCGGCGGACGGGTAGGCGAACCGCACGTCGTCGAACTCGACGGACACGGGGCCGGCCGGGACCGTGACGGCGTCGGGCTTCTCCTGGATGAGGGGCACGAGATCCAGCACCTCGAAGACGCGCTCGAAGCTGACGACCGCGCTCATGATCTCGACCCGCGCGTTCGCGAGGCTGGTCAGCGGCGCGTACAGGCGCGTGAGGAGGAGCGCGAGCGTGACGACCTCGCCGGTGTCGAGCTGGTCGGACAGCGCGAGGAAGCCGCCGAGCCCGTAGACGAGAGCGAGGGCGAGCGCGGAGACGAGCATCAGCGCGGTGACGAAGACGAACTGGAGCATCGCGGTGCGCACCCCGATGTCGCGGACGCGGGCGGCGCGCACGCGGAACTCCGCGGACTCCTCGTCGGGCCGGCCGAACAGCTTCACGAGGGTGGCGCCGGGCGCCGAGAACCGCTCGGTCATCTGCGTGCTCATCGCCGAGTTGTGGTCGGCGGCCTCGCGGCGGAGCGCGGCGAGGCGACCGCCCATGCGGCGCGCGGGCACGAGGAAGAGGGGGAGCATGATCACCGCGAGCACGGTCACGAGCCACGACGTGCTGAGCATGACGGCGAGGGTGAGGATCAGCGCCACGAGGTTCGTGACCACGCCGGAGAGCGTGCCGCTGAAGGCCTGCTGCGCGCCGATCACGTCGTTGTTGAGGCGGCTCACGAGGGCGCCGGTGCGCGTGCGGGTGAAGAACGCGATGGGCATCTTCTGCACGTGGTCGAAGACGGCGGTGCGGAGGTCGAGGATCACGCCCTCGCCGATGCGCGCCGAGAACCAGCGGGTCACGAGCGAGACGGCGGCGTCGGCCACGGCCACGAGGGCGATGACGACGGCGAGCCGGATGATCGTGCCCACCTCGCCGCGGGCGACGATGACGTCGACCACCTGGCCGGCGAGCACCGGCGTCGCGACGGCGAGGAACGCGCCGACCACGGACAGCCCGATGAAGACGAGCAGCTTCGCCCGGTACGGCACGGCGAACGTCAGGATCCGCTTCACGGACGCGCGCGAGATGCCGCGCGCGTCGTCGCGCGCGCTCGAGATCTTGTAGAGCGAGCTCCAGGCGACGCCTTCCATGCTCATGGTGGTTCCTCTCGTGGGCGCTGCGCTCCGCTCGGGCGAGCGGCGGTCCGCCCGGGGTCGGACGTCCCGGCGGCGGGCCGGGCGGTGTCCGCATCGATGCCCGGCCGGCGACGTCGTCGTCGCGACTGGATCCGCGGACGGAGCGTGGACGGGTCGTCCTGCCGGCGGGCGCATGCCCATCATGAGCCACGGACGGCGCGATCACGTCCTCGGACAGGGAGCCGACACCGGATGCGCCCGGGCGGCCCGCTCATTGGACGGATGCCGCCCTCGCCCGACTGCCGCACATGATCGGACCGCGCACGCCGGAGGGGCGGGCCGCCTGCTCGGCGACCCGCCCCTCCGCTGCTTCCGCTACCGGCGGTCGCCCGGCACGCGCCAGCGCGTCCAGGGCTCGCCCGGCCGTGTTCAGCGGCGCACGGACGTGCGGCCGCCGACCTTCACGTAGACGAGCAGCACGATGATGGCGCCGATGATCGAGCCGACGATGCCGGCGGGCTGGAAGAAGCCGTCCATGGCGTCGCGCTGGAAGATCAGGAAGCCGAGGAAGCCGCCGACGAACGAGCCGACGATCCCGAGCAGGATCGTCATGGGGATCGACAGGTTCTGGCGGCCGGGGACGACCGCGCGGGCGATGAAGCCCGCGATGAGGCCGACGACGATGAGGCTGATGATGAGTCCGAGCATGGTGATCTCTCTTCTGTGCGAGCACGTCAGGAAGACGCGCGGTGGTGCCCGTTCGGGGCGATGACCTCAACCAACCACCCTCCGGGGTGTGGGAGCACACCCCTGGGGGTGGGATCCTGGATCCATGCCCGCCACCCGCACCCGCCCCGTCACGATCGCGCTCGTCGACGACTACGACGTGGTGCTGAAGGGCCTCGCCCACATGTTCGACGACTACCGCGACCGTGTGGTCGTCGCCGAGATCGACGCCAACGCGGCTCTCTCCGACGACATCGACATCGTGCTCTACGACTCGTTCGCGCAGCCGGAGTCCGACCACCACGAGATCGCGGAGCTGGTGCGGAACCCCCGCGCCCGCCGCGTGGTCGTCTACACCTGGAACTTCCAGCCCGAGCTGATCGCCGACGCGCGCCGGCAGGGCGTGCAGGGCTACCTCTCCAAGGCGCTGCCCGCGCGGGAGCTCGTGGAGGCGCTCGAGCGGATCCACTCCGGCGAGGAGCTCTTCAACGAGGCGCCGCTACGGGCCGCGAGCGCGCCGTCGCTCGACTGGCCGGGCAAGCGCGAGGGGATCACCGACCGAGAGTCGGAGATCCTCGCGCTCATCACGCAGGGCAAGAGCAACCAGGAGGTCGCGGCGCTCACGTACCTCTCCCCCAACACGGTGAAGAGCTACATCCGCTCGATCTACCGCAAGATCCAGGTGCAGAGCCGCACCCAGGCGGTCATCTGGGGCGTCGGGCACGGGTTCAGCCCGGATCATCATCGGATCGACCATTGGCTGGGTGGGCCGTAGGCCATCCATCCGATCCCCCCGCGGTCGCCACGGGCCTGAACCGGCAGGCGGTCAGGCGCGCTTGGCCGCGATGAACGCTTCCACGTCGAATGGTGCGGCGTCGCCGCTCGCTTCCCCCACGACCAGCGCGGCCCGCAGCACCTCCCTTGCGGACCGGTCTCGCCCGGATACCACCTGTCGGGAGAGGGACGCGTCCCGGCCGCTCAAGCTGTCTTGTGCCATGGAGCATGGATACCGAGGATCGGCACAGGAGGCAAGGGCGCAGCGGGGCGGAGTCCGCGCGCTCACGGCCTCCTCTGGGAGCATGACCCGCATGATCCCCTCCACCTCCTCCCGGTTCCGCAAGTCCGTGCCCAAGGCGAAGGCGGGAGATCGGGTTGCGGTGCTGAGCCCCGCGTTCGCGGCCCCCGGGATCGCGCCCGAGGTGCACGAGCAGGCGATGCGGCGGCTCCAGGAGGCGACCGGGCTGATCCCCGTCGAGTACCCGACCACCCGGCGGCTCGGCGCCAGCGCCCGCGACCGCGCCGCCGACATCACGGCCGCGTTCGCCGACGACTCCATCCGCGCCATCGTCTCGACCATCGGCGGGGACGACCAGGTCACGGTGGTGCCGCACGTCGACATCGAGGAGCTGGCCCGGAACCCCAAGCCGTTCCTCGGCTACAGCGACAACACGAACCTGCACAACCTGCTCGCGGGGCTCGGCATCCCGAGCTTCTACGGCGGATCCACCCAGGTGCACCTCGGCGCAGGCCCCGGCATCGACGACGTGCACCTGCGCTCGCTGCGCGCCGCGCTCATCGAGGGCGGAACGCTGGAGATCACCGAGCCCGGGGAGTCGGAGGACTTCGGGATCGACTGGACGGATCCTCGCGCGCTCACCGAGCACGGCGAGCGCCACACGACCGAGCCGTGGAAGTGGGCCGGGCCCGCGAAGACCGTGGAGGGGCCGACGTGGGGCGGCTGCATCGAGGTGATCGACCAGATCGCGATGGCCGGACGCATGCCCGAGGTCGCGAAGCTCGAGGGCGGGATCCTGCTGCTGGAGACGAGCGAGGAGGTGCCGTCGGCCGACAGCGTGCGGCGGTGGGTGCGCGGGCTCGGCGAGCGCGGGATCCTCGACGTCGTCGCGGGCGTGCTCGTCGCCCGGCCGGTGACCACCGTCATGGGCGCGCCGGTGCCGTCGGCCGAGGAGCGCGCGCGGCTGCGGGCGGAGCAGCGCGACACGATCATCGAGCAGGTCGACCGCTACAACCCGCGCGCGGTGGTGTGCGTGGGCGTGCCGTTCGGGCACACGCGGCCGCAGTGGATCCTGCCCCACGGCGGCAGGGTGCGGCTCGACGGGGCGGCGAAGACGGTGTTCGCGGACTACAGCTGACCGCCGCGAAGTACGCAAACATGCCACCTGGCGCGCCTTTTCATGGCAACTTGTTATCAAGACTGACGCTCGTCGAGCGCTCTCAAGCAAAGGGCGTTTACTTTATCGAAGGCATCGTCTTCGAGCAAGACTCGACTCAACCGATAACCACCTCCGGACTCCAAGTTTTTGTGCCCGCTTGGTCAACGCCGGAAGAAACTCATCGTGCACTCAGTGACATCGTGGACTTGGCACCCCTGGGCCCTGATTCGTGGACGAACTTCCCGCCGGAGATGACGCCGTGGGCGATATGACTGACGCTTCACTACGACCTCGCGCCGGTCGAGCGTCATCTTGATATCAACGCACCGGGGATATACCTTTGCTAGGTCCACAGGCACGAACAAACGGCACGCACAACGACCGTGGTGGGTACGACGAGATATGACCATGCCGTATTGCCGACCTAGCAGCCGCGAACGCTACCAGGTGATCCAGCCTCCGAAGAGATTCGACAGCAGCTAGATAAATAGCGCACCGATTCGCATGCGGCATCCGCAACAAGTTCACTCGCTTGAACTCCAGGCGCGACATCAGTTGAAGCCGACAGCCCCATATATACATCCAAGTGGCGCTCGAGTAGAGGTGGCGAAGCAGGTAAATCGTACTGCACCATGGCGGGAACGAGGACTCCGCTTTTATTAACGGCCGCCCCGAGTCCACGGCTTAGGTTCGAGACATCGCCTGTCGGAAAGTCAACCATCGACCCCCGCGGCGAACGAGTCATTCGATGACGAGTACTCCGCAAGGCGGCGTCCGGCGACCTGGACTCTCTAACGCTTCGTAGTTTCATGCGTAGGGGTCTGTGGACAAGAACCCATTCCCATCCGAACGGGCTAGTACCTTGCCCTCGTCATAGCAAACACTCCCTCCAGCGAATGACTGGTTCATGCAACGCGCACGGAAGGCGCCAACATGCACAAAACAATCAGTGTCATTGCAAACATTGCCTTTGCAATGACTGTCACCGTAGCTGCGCCAGCTGCCGCGTACGGCGCAACCGCCGCACCGGGCAGAGATGCCAATCATCACTATGTCGTGGTCACGGCAGCAATGCCTAAATCAATGATTGACGCAGCATTGAAGCATCAAGTCGTCGCACAAACCGATGAAGCTAGCGAGGTCAGTACTCGCTGGCAGGATTACAAGGACCGGCTCGTCGTCCTGCGAATCACGGCGCAGTCCAAGATCTATTTCAAGCATAACTTGAATTACACAGCAGTTCGCGTCGCGACCCAGGAGCCCGATAGCGGGGAACCGAACGCCGGTAGCGCATGGAAGTACCTCACCACTTTTTTGAAGGTGGATCCCGAGACAGGTGAAGTTGAAGACTCAGTAGTGGTTAAAACCATAGTCGACTTCCGAGACGTAGACGGAGATCCGCAGGGGGTGGTCACTTCCTACTGTGATGGAATTGAAGGGGCATGTCCTTCCTGGGTGAATGAGACAGTCAGCTGACGCGATGTTGCCGCGGGGCATCATGCCCCGCGGCAACGCTCTCCGCACCGCGCAATAAGCGGCATCGAATCATTGGTGCGCGTGGGTGTGCCGTTTGGCACACGCGGCCGTAGCTGATCTCGCCCCACGGCGGTACGTTACGGATCGACGGGGCGGCGAAGACGATGCTCGCGAACTACAGTTGACAGCGTATAGAGGGCCTGAAGATGGAACATTCGAACCTGCCGAGCGGCGCGACGTTCCGCGGGAACCTGCTGTCGCGGCTGACGCTCGTGGAGCGGTCGCAGCCGGAGGGCGTCGCGATCGTCGAGGGCGTCGAGTTCGCGGAGGACTCGTCGACGCTGATCACGACCTCCGGGGACCGGATCCGCGTCCCGGCGTGGGCGACGAGCGAGGAGATCCATGAGGCACTCGCCGCCGTCATGCCGCTCGCGCCGCTGGACACGGACTGCTGGCAGAGCTTCCCGTCCGACATGACGCCGTGGGCGATCTGGCTGACGCTGCACTACGACCTCGCTTCACTTGAGGGTCACCTCGACGACAACGTGCCGGGGGTGCACCTGGTCGAAGTGCATCGCGAGGGCGAGCTCGCGCGCATCGTCACGGGGATCGGCGACGAGCGCTTCCGGCACGAGGTGCCGCTCACGGAGCAGCCGCTCGCGATCCCGGTGGACCTCGCGTTCGAGGTCATGCGGCTGCGGCGCTGAGCCGTCCTGGCGCCAGGAAGGTCAGTCGCGCGGCTCGCCCGTGAGCGGCCGGATCACGCGGTGGCCGTCGAGGGAGCGGGCCGCCTCGAGGACGTGGGCAGGCGTGATCGCGAGGAGCGCCGGATCCGGGATGGCGGAGAACGTGTCGCCGAGGCGCTGCGACGCGTCGGTCAGCACGATGTGCGGGCCGGATGCGGGCGGGCCCCACTCCTCGGGCGGGGCCGGGCCGAAGATCACGACCGAGGGGATGCCGTAGGCGGTCGCGAGGTGGGCGGCGCCGGTGTCGGCGGAGATCACGAGGTCGGCGGCCGCGATGATCCCGGCGAACGCGTCGAGGGCGAGCTCGCCCGCGAGCACGGTCTCGGTCGGCATGCCGGCGATCGCGGCGACCTCGAGGGCGCGCTCGCGTTCCTTGTCCGAGCCGGTGAAGACGACCTTGCGGCCCTCGTCGGCGAGCGCGCGGGCGACCTCGGCGAAGCGCTCGACGGGCCACTGGCGGGATCCGTAGGCGGCGCCCACATGGATCACCACGGCGTGCTCGGCGACGGGCGGCTCGACGGGGACGAGGATGCCGACGTCGTCCGGATCCGCGGGCATGCCGTGCCAGGAGACGAGCCGGGCCCAGCGGTACCGCTCGAGGACGTGGTCCTCCCAGGCGGGGCCGTCGGCGGCGGGCATCCCGTCGAGCTCGGGCGCCGCGTGGCCGAGCGTGCGGTGCGCCCGCAGCTCGTGGAGGAGGGTGCGGCTCTCGATGCCGGCGCCGTGCAGGTTGATCGCGAGGTCGACCGTGCCGGCCTCGCGTGCGATGGGGTGGTCGAAGCCCTGCTGCGGGAGGTGCTCGTCGACCATGCCGAGGAGCCGGACGACCGGCGCGAGCCAGCCGGTGGTGGCCAGCGAGATGCGGGCGTCGGGGTGCGCGCGACGGATGGCCCGGAGCGCGGGGACGGCCACGAGGATGTCGCCGAGCTTGATGGCGCGGAGGACGAGGATCTCGTTCGGGGCGTCGGCGGATCCGGTCGCGGGGCGGGCGTCGTCGGGGAGGGCGGCGCGGTCGCCGGGGATCTGCATGGGTTCCAGCCTGGCAGAGGGGACCGGCGGTGACCGGGTCGCGCCGCCGCCGGGACCAGCGAGTCAGGCCGCCCGCACCCGCCGGATCAGCCGCGACACCACGAACCACACGACGAGCAGCGCGATGACGCCGACCGCCGCGTACGAGATCAGGCCGCTCCACTCCTCGAGCACCGGGCGGATCGCCGGGCCGAACGCGAAGCCGAGGCCCACCCAGATGGCGTTCCAGGCGCCGGATCCGAGCACCGTGTAGAGCGAGAACCGCGCGAGCGGCATGCGCTCGATGCCCGCCGGGATGGAGATGAAGGAGCGCACGAGCGGCACGCAGCGGCCGAGGAGCACGGCCGTGCCGCCCCAGCGCGCGAAGAAGGCCTCGGCCTTGTCGAAGTCGGCGTGGTCGAGCAGCGGGATCCGGCCGACGAGGCGGCGGGTGCGGTCCCGGCCGAGCGCGGCGCCGATCGCGTACCAGATGAGGGCGCCCACGAGCGCGCCGACGGTCGCCGCGGCCCAGGCGCCCCACGCGCTCATGCGGCCCTCGTAGGAGAGGAAGCCGGCGACGGGGAGGATCGCCTCCGACGGAATCGGCGGCACGAACGTCTCGATGAGCACGGCGAGGCCCACGCCCACCTCCCCCAGCGTCTCGATGAGGGAGAGGACCCAGCCGACGAAGCCGTCGTACCCCTCGCTCGGGTGGATCTCGCCGGGGGTCACTGCGGTGATGGCGCTCATGCGGCCTCTCGTCTCTCGGGGGGTCGGGCGTCGGGGTGCGCATCGGTCGGATGCCGGGGTCCCGCGTCGGGGACCCCGCGCAGCCTAGGGAACAGATTTCCACATCCGCTGAATCGGGCTTGTGGGCCGCGCGTCGGCCGCGCCTTGGCCCGTGCGTGGTCCGCGCGGGGGACGTGCCTGCACCGCCCGGGGGACGACGCGCCCGCCCGCGCACGAGAGGCTGGATCCGCGGCCCGCGCCGCACCGCCTCCCACCCGACGCCTCCCGAGGAGCCCCGCCGTGATCCACCCCGCCCGCCGCACGGCCCGCCGCACGGCCCGCACAGCCCGCGCCGCGATCGCCGCGACGCTCGCCGCCGCCCTCCTCGCCGGATGCGCCGCCACCCCCGCCGAGGCCCCGACCGCGACCCCGCCCGCGACCGCCGCGCCGTCCGCATCCGCCGCCCCCGCCGTCGACCGGGCCGCGGCCGACGCCGCCTTCACCGCCCTCGAGCAGCGCTTCGGCGCGCGCCTCGGCGTGCACGCGATCGACACCGGCACGGGCGCCGAGGTCTCCTGGCGCGCGGACGAGCGGTTCGCGTACGCCTCCACCATCAAGGCCCCGCTCGCGGCCGCGCTGCTCGACCGCGTCGGCATCGCCGGGATGGAGCGCGCCGTGCCGATCGAGGCGGCCGACATCCTCGCCTACGCGCCCGTCACCGAGACGCGCGTCGGCGGCACGATGACCCTCCGCGAGCTGGCGGAGGCGGCGATGACGCGCAGCGACAACACGGCCGCGAACCTCCTGCTCGAGGCCCTCGGCGGCCCGGCCGAGCTGGACGCCGCGCTCACCGCCCTGGGCGACGACACGACGGTCGTCTCCCGCACCGAACCGACGCTCAACGAGGCGATCCCCGGCGACGACCGCGACACGACCACCCCGCGCGCGGCCGCCGCGCTGATGCGGGCCTACGCGCTGGGCGGTCCGGGTGCCCTCGCGGATCCGCTCGACGACGACGAGCGCGCCCTCTTCACCGGCTGGCTGACGGCGACGCAGACGGGCGCCACGCTCGTGCGCGCCGAGCTGCCGACGGAGTGGACGGTCGGCGACAAGTCGGGCAGCGGCGCCTACGCGAGCCGCGGCGACGTCGCGGTGATCTGGCGGCCGGACGCCGCGCCCATCGTCATCGCGGTGCACTCGTCGAAGCAGCAGCAGGACGCGGTCGCCGACGACGCGCTGGTCTCCGGTGCGGCGAATGCCGCGGCGGAGGCGCTGGGCGCGCTCGGCTGAGCCGCGGGGTCGGCGCACGGTGCCGTCAGCGACCCGGCGCCGTCAGCGCCGGCGGCACGACCGGATCAGCGCCCCGCGTCGCACGCGGTCGAGCTCGGCGCGGAGCCCGGCCCGCCGGGCCTCCCGCGATCCGTAGGCGGGTGCTCTCGGCGGCGGGCGTCATGCGCGAGCGACCCCACGGAGCGGCGCCGGGCATGCCGCGGCCGGCGGGCGCCTGAGCGCTCCGCCGGCCGGAGGGACGGATCCCGGAGGATCCGGTGGTGCGTGTCGAGCTAGTCGGCGTCGACCACCACGGCCGTGATGACCGGCTGGCGACGGTGCTGGCGCTGCAGCCAGCGGGACAGGCCCTCGCTCATCGCGCGCTCGGCGGCGGGGCCGTCGAGACGGCGGCGACCGGCGGCGGCCTGGAGGGCCTTGCTGACCGCGGCCTCCGCCTCCTTCTTCCAGCCGTCGTGCGCGACGAAGCCGCGCGTGAGGAACTCGGCCGGGTCGAGGAGCTTCTGGCTCGGCTCGTCGAAGATCCCGAGCACGGTGATGTGCCCCTCCTCGGCGAGCGTGCGGCGGTCCTCGAGGGCCTTCTCCGTGGCGACGCCGATGGTGGCGCCGTCGACGAAGACGTAGGGCGCGGGGATCCGGCCGGAGACGGTGGCGCGGCCCTTGACGAGGTCGACGCTCACGCCGTCCTCGATGATGTGGACGTTGCTCTCGGGCACGCCCGTCTTCACCGCGAGCGCGGCGTTGGCGACGAGGTGGCGCCACTCGCCGTGCACGGGCAGGACGCCCTTCGGCTTGACGAGGTTGTAGCAGTAGACGAGCTCGCCGGCGCTGGCGTGGCCGGAGACGTGGACCTTGGCGTTGCCCTTGTGCACGACGTCGGCGCCCCAGCGGATGAGGCCGTTGATCACGCCGTAGATGGCGTTCTCGTTGCCGGGGATGAGCGAGCTGGCGAGGAGGATCGTGTCGCCCTCGCCCACCTCGATGATGTGCTCGCGGCGCGCCATGCGGCTGAGCGCGGCCATCGGCTCGCCCTGCGAGCCGGTGCAGACGAGCACGACCTTCGCGTCGGGCATCTTCTCGAGCTGCTTGAGGTCGACGATGAGGCCCTTCGGCACCTTGAGGTAGCCGAGGTCGGCGGCGATCTTCATGTTGCGCACCATCGAGCGGCCCACGAACGCGACCTTGCGGCCGTGCGTGTCGGCGGCGTCGAGCACCTGCTGGATGCGGTGCACGTGGCTCGCGAAGCTGGAGACGACGATGCGCTTGGGCGCCTTGCGGAACACCTGCTCGATGGCCGGCGCGATGTCCTGCTCGGCGGTCGTGAAGCCGGGGACCTCCGCGTTGGTGGAGTCGGTGAGGAACAGGTCGACGCCCTCCTCGCCGAGGCGCGCGAACGCGCCCAGGTCGGTGAGGCGGCGGTCGAGCGGGAACTGGTCCATCTTGAAGTCGCCCGTGTGCAGGATCAGGCCGGCCTGCGTGCGGATCGCGACGGCGAGGCCGTCCGGGATGGAGTGGTTCACGGCGATGAACTCGAGGTTGAAGACGCCGGCGTCGATGCGGTCGCCCTCCTTCACCTCGCGCGTGACGGGCTTGATCTTGTGCTCCTCGAGCTTCGCGGTGATGAACGCGAGCGTGAGGCGGGAGCCGATGATCGGGATGTCCGGGCGCTCCTTGAGGAGGTACGGGACGCCGCCGATGTGGTCCTCGTGGCCGTGCGTGAGGACGATGCCCTTGATCTTGTCGAGACGGCCGCGGAGGGCGCTGAAGTCGGGGAGGATCACGTCGATGCCGGGCTGCGTCTCCTCGGGGAAGAGCACGCCGCAGTCGACGACGAGCAGCTCGCCGTCCTGCTCGAAGATCGTCATGTTGCGGCCGACGTCGCCGAGGCCGCCGAGCGGGGTGATCCGCATGCCGCCGCGGGGCAGGCGCCCGGGCTTGGCGAGGTCGAGGGAGTGCGCGGTGGTGGGAGGCATGGTGCCTTTCTGGTGGTGTCGTGCTGGTGTGTCGTGCAGGTGATGTCAGGGGGCGGACGCGCGATGCGCGCCACGCGGATGATGCTGGACTCAGCGGCGATGCCGGGCGTCCGTCTGGTCGTGCGGGGTGGTGCCGCACCGGATCGCGGACGACGAGCGCATGCGCCGCACGCGGACCGGCGGTGGTGCCGGAGCGGGCGCGGTGGGACGGGATCGATCGAGGCCCAGGGCCCGTCTCGCGGTCGTGCGGGTCGGTGCGCGATGCGCCGCGACGAGCGCGTCCCCGGGCCGATCGTGCCGAGCCCGTCGACAGCACTGTACCGCGCCGCCCCGACCGGGTGCCCGCGCGGGGGCGGCGCGGCCGTCGCGTCGAGCCCGGTCCCGATCCGACGTGACACCAACCCTACCCTCACGTTAGGGTAGGGTTCCGGAGCCCCGCTCCGATCCCCTCCGCTCCCGCCCGTGCGCGGCAGCCCCGATCCGCGCAGCGACGCGCCCCAGTCCTCAGAAGAGCGGGCGCGACGCCCGCGACAGAACGGAGCACCACCATGCCCACCCGCACCCCGACCCGCACCACCGCACCGGTCCGCCACCGACCGCCGTCCGGCCCGACCGTCCTCCAGGCGCTGAAGGACCCGCGCATGCTCAGCCGCGAGGTGCTCGCGGGCCTCGTCGTCGCGCTCGCGCTCATCCCCGAGGCCATCTCGTTCTCGATCATCGCGGGCGTGGATCCGCGCGTCGGCCTCTTCTCCTCGTTCGTGATGGCCGTCTCCATCGCGTTCCTCGGCGGGCGCCCCGCCATGATCACCGCGGCCACGGGCGCCATCGCGCTCGTCATCGCGCCGGTCGCCCGCGACCACGGGCTCGACTACCTCATCGCCACCGTGATCCTCGGCGGCGTGTTCCAGGTGCTCTTCGCGGTGATCGGCGTCGCGAGGCTCATGCGCTTCATCCCGCGTTCGGTGATGGTCGGCTTCGTGAACGCGCTCGCGATCCTCATCTTCACGTCGCAGCTGCCGCAGCTCATCGGGGTGCCGTGGGCGGTGTACCCGCTGGTCGCGGTGGGGCTCGCGATCATCGTGTTCCTGCCGCGGCTGACGAAGGCCGTCCCGGCGCCGCTGGTCGCGATCGTGCTGCTGACCGCCGCCGTGGTCGTGATGGGCATCGGCGTGCCGCGCGTCGGCGACGAGGGCGAGCTCCCCCGCAGCCTCCCGTCGCTGTTCCTCCCCGATGTGCCGCTCACGTTCGAGACCCTCCGCATCATCGCGCCGTACGCGGCCGCGATGGCCGTGGTCGGGATCCTCGAGTCGCTGATGACCGCGAAGCTCGTCGACGACATCACCGACTCCCCCAGCCACAAGACCCGCGAGGCCTGGGGCCAGGGCGCCGCGAACGTGCTCTCCGGGTTCTTCGGCGGGATGGGCGGCTGCGCGATGATCGGCCAGACGCTCATCAACGTGAAGGCCTCGGGCGCGCGCACCCGCATCTCGACCTTCCTCGCCGGGATCTTCGTGCTCGTGCTCGTGGTGGGCCTGGGCGACGTGGTCGCGATCATCCCGATGGCCGCGCTCGTGGCCGTGATGGTGATCGTGTCGGTCGGCACCTTCGACTGGCACAGCATCCGACCGTCGACGCTGAAGCGCATGCCGCTCGGCGAGACCGCGGTCATGGTGCTCACCGTCGTGATCGTCGTGGCCACCCACAACCTCGCCATCGGCGTGGTCGCGGGCGTGGTCGTCGCGATGATCGTGTTCGCCCGCCGGGTGGCGCACTTCGCCACGGTCGACCGGCGCATCAGCGTCGACTCCACCGGACACGAGACCGTGCACTACGAGGTCGTCGGGGAGCTGTTCTTCGCCTCGAGCAACGACCTCACGACGCAGTTCGACTACGCGGGCGACCCGGAGCGCGTGCTCATCGACATGAGCGGATCCCACGTCTGGGACGCCTCCACCGTCGCGGCGCTGGACGCGATCACCACGAAGTACCACCAGCACGGCAAGGAAGCGGAGATCGTCGGGATGAACGCCGCCTCCACCGCCATGCACGCGCGCCTCGCCGGGAACCTCGGCGCCGGACACTGACCGGCGCGGACCGATCGCGGCGGCGGACCCTACCCTCACGTTACGATAGGGACGCGGCCCGACCGATCGTCGGCGCCGCCCCCGCCTGCCGCACCGGGACGCCACCGCGTCCGCCTCCGGGCCGCCGGCGCCCTCCCGCCCCCTGCACCCGCCACCGCCCCGGAGTCGTCATGCCCGCAGCCCCCGCCCCCGCCGTCCGCACGCCCGCGGTGCGCCACGGCAGCCCGACCGTCCTCGAGGCGCTCAAGAACCCGCGCCTCCTCAGCCGCGAGGTGCTCGCCGGCCTCGTCGTCGCGCTCGCGCTGATCCCCGAGGCCATCTCGTTCTCGATCATCGCGGGGGTGGATCCGCGCGTCGGCCTGTTCTCGTCGTTCGTGATGGCCGTCGCCATCGCGTTCCTCGGCGGCCGGCCCGCCATGATCACCGCGGCCACCGGCGCCGTCGCGCTCGTCGTCGCGCCGCTCGTGCGCGACCACGGCCTCGACTACCTCATCGCCACCGTCATCCTCGGCGGGCTCTTCCAGATCGTGCTCGGCCTCCTCGGCGTCGCGAAGCTCATGCGCTTCGTGCCGCGCAGCGTGATGGTCGGGTTCGTCAACGCGCTCGCGATCCTCATCTTCTCCGCGCAGATCCCGAACCTCGTCGGCGTCCCGTGGCTCGTGTACCCGCTGGTCGCGGTGGGCATCGTGATCATGGTCGTGATGCCGCGCTTCACGAAGGCCGTGCCCGCGCCGCTCGTCGCGATCATCGTGGTCACCGTCGCGACGGTCGCCACCGCGCTCGCCGTCCCGACCGTCGGCGACGAAGGCGCGCTGCCCGACAGCCTGCCGACCCTCTTCATCCCGGACGTGCCGCTCACGCTCGAGACGCTGCGGATCATCGCGCCGTACGCGCTCGCCGTCGCGCTCGTGGGGATCCTCGAGTCGCTGATGACCGCCAAGCTCGTCGACGACATCACCGACACCCCGTCGCGCAAGACCCGCGAGACGCTCGGCCAGGGCGGCGCGAACATCCTCTCGGGCCTCTTCGGCGGCATGGGCGGCTGCGCGATGATCGGCCAGACGATGATCAACGTGAAGGCGTCCGGCGCCCGCACCCGCATCTCCACGTTCCTCGCGGGCGTGTTCCTGCTGATCCTCGTGGTGGGCCTCAGCGACGTCGTCGCGATCATCCCGATGGCCGCGCTCGTGGCCGTGATGATCATGGTCTCGTTCGGCACGTTCGACTGGCACAGCATCCGCCCGTCGACGCTGCGCCGCATGCCCGTGGGCGAGACGCTCGTGATGGTGCTCACCGTCGTGATCGTCGTGATCACCGACAACCTCGCCATCGGCGTCATCATCGGCGTGATCGCCGCGATGATCGTCTTCGCCCGCCGGGTCGCGCACTTCGCGACCGTGGAGCGCTCGGAGCGCACCGCCGAGGATGGCACGCCCGTCGCGCACTACGCCGTCATCGGCGAGCTGTTCTTCGCCTCCAGCAACGACCTCACGACGCAGTTCGACTACGCCGCCGACCCCGAGCGCGTCGTCATCGACATGTCCGGCTCGCACGTGTGGGACGCCTCCACGGTCGCCGCGCTCGACGCGATCACCACGAAGTACGAGCGCCACGGCAAGCGCGCGGAGATCACCGGCATGAACGACTCCTCCGCCGCGATGCACGGCCGCCTCGCCGGGAACCTCGGCGCCGGGCACTGACGGGCACGCCCCGACGGGTGGTGCCCCATCGACCTGCGACCGCCCTCAGAGGGAGCTCCGCCGCCTGCGACTTCCGCGTGCCGCTTGCCTGTGTATCAGACCGGCGGGAGCACCGCGCTCTGAGTTGGCTTGTCGTCATTCAGCACATAGGGCGGATGCGCCCCGGGCGACGAGCCCTGGTGCGCACTTCCGCATGATCCTCGTGAGGAGCGGGAACATGAAGATGCATCAGAAGATCCTGGCGGCGGCGATGGTCACGGCCGCGATGATCGGCCCTGTGTCCGGGGCCCAGGCAGCGACGCGTGCCAGTACGGGCACGCCGCCAGGCCTCGGAGACGAGAAGCTGAGCGCGACCACCATCGCGCTGTGCAACGCCGGATTCGGTGATGTCAGTGTCCAGTCGTGGGATGTGACGGCAGGGCATCTCGACATGTTCTGTGGGGACAAGGACGATGACGACACGTGGGTGAGCGGCTACAACCACATCCGCGATCGTCACCAAGGGGACTGGCAAGCCATCGTGGACAGCGCCGGAGGAGGCGGGAACTGGGACGATCTCATGATGTTCATGACCGATCAATCCATTCGTGCTGACGATCCGGAACCGGAAGGCGACAGCAAGCTGTGCTACTCGACGTCCATCGAGATCCACGATGAGGATGGTGCGCTTCTGAGCGTCTACAACCCGACGGTCATCGTGTCTGCGAACACTCGGAAGGTCATCACCTCGTATCCGACCATCGTCCCGGATTGCGCAGGCGTCCGTGACTGAGAAGAGCACAGATGCACGTCGACGCCCCCTCCGACTCTCCGTCGACTACGGGCAGAAATGGCCACTGAATGATGGCATCGGCGTCGGGCCGCCTGTGGCGTGGGACGAGGTGGTCACGCCGGAGCTGAAGCAGCGGTTGGTCGACTGGGCGACGTTCTTCCGACAGCATGCCGACGAGGAAACGGGTTTGTTCGGGTCCGAGGAGCGGCGTCGTTGGTTCCAACGCGAGGGTTTCCGCCTCCTGAAGGAGCTGCAGGCGCAGGCCGGAGATCGCTTCGACTTCACCATCGACCTCTGGTTCTGACGCGTGGCGCGCAGGGACGGATGCGGTCCATGCATCGCATCCGTCCCTGCAGGGGACAGGCAGAGCCGCGAGAGCCGCTTGACACCGTGCCGCCACCGATCCCCCACGGGGCAGCCACTCGCCCGCCGGTTACGCTGGATCCGTGCCCCACCTCCTCGACGCCGCGACCCGACGCGCCCGCGTCGGCCGCCAGGCGTACCCGAACCGGCTGCTGCTGACCAAGCGCACCTCGGGCACCAACGGGTGGATGAGCCTCTGGGGCAGCAACGCGCACGGCGAGATCGCCGGCTGCCCGCCGCCAGCCGCGTAGGCCGCTCCCGTCGATCACGGCGCCAGAGCGGGGACGCCCTGCTCGCGCTCGTCGACGGAAGACGCACATGACCTCCTCTGCACCCCTGCCCGCCCCTCCGCACGTGCCCGCCGCGCCCGGCCGCGGCGCCCGGCTCGCCCGGTTCCTCAGCCGCGACACGACCGGCGGGATCCTCCTGCTCATCGCGACCGTGCTCGCCCTCGTCGTGGCGAACAGCCCGGCTGCCGACCTCTACGAGCGCGTCCGCGGCTTCGAGTTCGGCCCCGAGGCGCTGCACCTCCACCTCAGCGTCGGCACCTGGGCCGCCGACGGCCTGCTCGCGATCTTCTTCTTCGTCGTCGGCCTCGAGCTCAAGCAGGAGTTCGTGGCGGGGTCGCTGAGGGATCCGCGCGTCGCGACCCTGCCCATCGCGGCGGCGGTCGGCGGCGTGATCGTGCCCGCGGTGATCTTCACGCTGATCAACCTCGGCGCCGGGCCCGAGGCCCTGCAGGGTTGGGCGATCCCCGCCGCGACCGACATCGCGTTCGCGGTCGCCGTGGTCGCCGTGGTCGGCAAGCGGCTGCCGCCCGCGCTCCGGACGTTCCTGCTCACTCTCGCGGTGGTCGACGACCTGCTGGCGATCACGATCATCGCCGTCTTCTACACGGCGGGCATCGCGTTCGTGCCGCTGCTGCTGGCGCTCGTTCCGCTCGCCGCGTTCGGGATCCTCGTGCGCCGCGGCGTGCGGGCCTGGTACGTGCTCATCCCGCTGGGCGTCGCGGCGTGGGCGCTCGTGCACGCGTCGGGGATCCACGCGACCATCGCCGGCGTCGTCCTCGGGATCCTGGTGCCCGCCGTCGCGACCGCCCGCGCCGGCGTCACGCACCGGGACGCCGACGGGCACGAGGAGCGGCACGCCCTCACGCACCACTTCGCCGAGCGCTGGTCGCCGGTCTCCTCCGGCGTCGCGGTGCCGGTCTTCGCGTTCCTCTCCGCCGGGGTCGCGGTCGGCGGGCTCGACGGGCTGCGGGAGTCGCTGTCCGACAGCGTCGCCATCGGGATCGTCGTGGCGCTCGTCGTGGGCAAGGCCGCGGGGATCACGGGCGCGTCGCTGCTCGTGACGCGCCTGCCGGGCATCCGCCTCGACCCGACGCTCCGCTGGCCCGACGTCGTGGGCCTCTCCTTCGTCGCGGGCATCGGCTTCACGGTCTCGCTCCTCGTGGGCGAGCTCGCCTACGGCACGGGCAGCGCGCAGGACGACGTGGTGAAGGTCGGCGTGCTCGTGGGCTCGCTGATCTCGGCGGTCGTGGGCGGGACGATCCTCGCCGTGCGCGGGCGGCGGCTGCCGGCGGAGGCGCGGGGCGACGGGGCCGGATCCGCGGACGCCTGAGGGCGACCGCGCAGCGCTCCTCGGCCGGGCTCAGACGGTGCGGAGCAGCCCGGCGAGCGCGTCGAGGGCACCCGGCACGAGGCGGTAGTAGGCCCAGCTGCCGCGCTTGTCCCGGCTGAGGATCCCGGCGTCGACGAGCACCTTGAGGTGGTGCGAGACCGTCGACTGGCCGAGGCCGAGCGGCTCGGTGAGGTCGCACACGCAGGCCTCCTGGCCGTCGTGCGCGGCGACCATCGAGATGAGGCGGAGCCGGGCGGGGTCCGCGATCGCGCGGAGCGAGCGGGCGAGCTTGTCCGCACCGTCGGCGCTCATGACCTCCCGCGTGAGCGGCGCGCAGCACGCGGTCACGTCCGTGAGGGGGAGCATGTCGAGGACGGCCATGCGCTCGATCCTCGCACACATTGACAGTCGTCGATGGGTTACGTCATGCTCAGGTCATCGACGCACGTCGATGACCCGCCGATCGGAAGTCGCGACACCCCTCGATGCCTCCTGCTGCTCCCGCTCCCGTCCGCCTCGGCACCACCGACCGGCTGCTGCCGGTGTGGATCCTCGCCGCGATGGGCGCCGGCCTCCTGCTGGCGGTGTTCGCGCCGGCGATCGGCGAGGCGCTGCACGCGTCCAGCATCGGATCGGTGAGCGTGCCGATCGCGGTCGGGCTGCTGGTGATGATGTACCCGGTGCTCGCGAAGGTCCGCTACTCGGACGCCCGCGCCGTCGCGGGCGACCGGCGCTTGCTGATCTCCTCGCTCGCCATGAACTGGATCGTCGGCCCCGCGCTGATGTTCGCGCTCGCCTGGTTGCTGCTCCCGGACCTGCCCGAATACCGCACCGGGCTCATCATCGTGGGCCTCGCGCGCTGCATCGCGATGGTGCTGATCTGGAACGACCTCGCGTGCGGCGACCGGGAGGCGGCGGCGTTCCTCGTCGCGGTCAACAGCGTCTTCCAGGTGCTCGCATTCGGCGCGCTCGGCTGGTTCTACCTGCAGCTCCTGCCGTCCTGGCTGGGGCTTCCGACCACGAGCGCGGGGTTCTCGTTCTGGGCCATCACCGCATCCGTGCTCGTGTTCCTCGGGATCCCGCTGCTCGCCGGGTACCTGTCCCGCCGCATCGGCGAGAAGGCCCGCGGCCGTGCGTGGTACGAGGACCGGTTCCTGCCGAAGGTCGGGCCGTTCGCGCTCTACGGGCTGCTGTTCACGATCGTGATGCTCTTCGCGCTCCAGGGGCAGCAGGTCATCGACCGTCCGCTCGACGTGGTTCGCATCGCGATCCCGCTGGTCATCTACTTCGCCGTCACGTTCCTCGCCGGGTTCCTGCTCGGCAAGGCCGTCGGGCTGGGCTACGAGCGCACCACCACGCTCGCCTTCACCGCCGCGGGCAACAACTTCGAGCTCGCCATCGCGGTCGCGATCGGCACGTTCGGCGCGACCTCCGGGCAGGCCCTCGCGGGCATCGTCGGCCCGCTGATCGAGGTGCCGGCGCTGCTCGCGCTCGTCTACGCCGCCCTGTGGCTGCGCCCGCGGCTGTTCCCAGGACGCGCCCCCGATGCGGCCCAAGCCGTCCCTGCGCTCGACCCGGTCGCCGACCGAGCCTGACGTCCACCCCATCCGCCGAGGAGACCCCGATGACCGACACCGCCACCGCCACCGCCCCCACCGTCCTGTTCGTCTGCATCCACAACGCCGGCCGCTCGCAGATGGCCGCCGGGTACATGCGCGAGCTCTCCGGCGGCGCCGTCCAGGTCCGCTCCGGCGGCTCCGAGCCCGGCGACCAGATCAACCCCGTCGCGATCCAGGCCATGGCCGAGGAGGGCATCGACATCTCCCAGGCCGTCCCGCAGCTCATGACCACCGAGCAGGTGAAGGACTCCGACGTCGTCATCACCATGGGCTGCGGCGACGTGTGCCCGGTCTTCCCCGGCAAGCGGTACGAGGACTGGGAGCTCACCGACCCCAAGGGCAAGGCCCTCGACGAGGTCCGTCCCATCCGCGACGACATCAAGGACCGCGTGCGGCAGCTCCTCGCCGAGCTCCTGCCCGCCACCCGCTGATCCACCCACCACCTCCGAGGAGCCCCGCATGTCGATGACGCTGACCGTCCCGCCCCGCACCGACGAGCGGCGCCTCGCCGGCCTGCCCGTCGCGATCATCGGCGCCGGCCCCGTCGGGCTCGCCGCGGCCGCGCAGCTGCTCGAGCGCGGCATCGAGGTGACCGTCTACGAAGCGGGCGACACCGCGGGTGCCGCCGTCCGGCGGTGGGGCCACACGCGCCTGTTCTCCCCGTGGGAGTTCCTCGTCGACGACGCCGCCGCGCGGCTCCTCGACGCCGCCGGATGGGACGCGCCCGCGGCGAAGCGCCTGCCGACCGGGCACGACCTCGTCGACGCCTACCTCGCCCCGCTGGCCGCGACGCCGGAGCTTGCCCCGCGGATCCGCTACGGCGCACGGGTGCGGGCGGTGACCCGGCAGGGCATGGACCGCACCCGCTCCGCCCGGCGCGGATCCGCCCCGTTCCTCCTCCGCCTCGAGTCGGCCGCGGGGACCGAGGACGTCCTCGCCCGGGCCGTCATCGACACCTCCGGCACCTACTCCTCCCCGAACCCCCTCACCTCCGATGGGCTCACACCCGCGGTCCCCGCCGAGGTCGCCGACAAGATCAGTCACGCCCTGCCCGACGTCCGCGGCGCGGATCGGGCGCGGTTCGCGGGCCAGCACGTGGTCGTCGTCGGCGCGGGCCACTCGGCCGCGAGCACCCTCGTCGCGCTCGCCGCCCTCGCCCGCGAGGAGCCCGGCACCAGCATCACCTGGGCCATCCGCTCCACGACGCCCGTCCGCGTCTACGGGTCCGCCGGGGACGAGCTGCCCGAGCGCGGTGCCCTCGGCGGGGTCGTCCACGACCTCGTCCGCCAGGGCGTGATCACCCTCGTCGACCGGTTCGAGATCGACCGGGTGGCGTCCGCCGAGGACGGCCGGGTCGCGCTCGTCGGGCGGCGCCGGGACGAGCTGCACCAGATCGAGGCCGACGTCGTCGTCAACGCCACCGGGTTCCGCCCGGACCTCGGCATGCTGCGCGAGATCCGGCTCTCGCTGGACGAGATCGTCGAGGCGCCGCGCCTGCTGGCCCCGCTGATCGACCCGAACCTGCACTCCTGCGGCAGCGTCCCGGCCCACGGTGTCGCGGAGCTCGCGCACCCCGAGCCTGGGTTCTTCATCGCCGGCATGAAGAGCTACGGCCGCGCACCCACGTTCCTGCTCGCCACCGGCTACGAGCAGGTCCGCTCCATCGCCGACGAGCTCGCCGGCCGCCACGACGCCGCCCGCCGCGTGCAGCTCGTGCTGCCCGAGACCGGCGTGTGCTCGACCGACGTCGGCAGCGGATCCGACGGGGGTGGCTGCTGCGCGTGATCCGCAGCCGCGCCCGCCCGGTCGCGTCCGCCGAACTCCAGGTTGATCTGGACGACCGCCTCGTAGGAGAGGGCGACGACCATCAGGCCAGGCGGCGGAGCAGCTCCGCGTGTCGCTTGGCGAGGATGCGGGCGACCCTCATGGTCTCCTCCACCGACGCGACACGGCCGTCCGGAGGAGACTCGATCGCGGACTCAGGCTGGCTCACGCTCGCCACCTGCTTCTCGCTCTCACCGCGCACCATGACGAGGAGGGTAGGCGACCGGAGATCACAGATCCAGGTCCACGGCACGCTGGTACATTCTCGGCGTACGCCCCAGGACCATTCGGCCGCGCCGGACTCCTGGGGCGATCGTCTTCTCCGGCCGCAAGGAGCACGCACGCGCCCGGTGACGGATCCCCGCCAGCCGCGGACGCCGCCGCCGCGCTGGGGGACGATGGATCCATGACCCCGAGCGCCGACGGCACCCTCCAGGACGGGCGGGCGCTGATCGGCCCGGTCGAGGCACCCGAGCTGCACGTGATCACGTACAACATCCGGCGCCTGTTCCGCCGCTACCGGCCGGGCAGCCCCGACCGCTGGGCTGACCGCGAGCCGCTCCTGGCCGAGCTCCTCCAGCGCGAGCAGCCGGCGATCCTCGGCACGCAGGAGGCGATGCCCACGCAGGGCCGCGCGCTGTCGCACGCGCTCGGGCGGCACTACCGGCGGATCGGGCACGGCCGCAACGCCGACGGCCACGGCGAGGGCTGCCCCACCTTCTACGACACGCGCCGCCTCGAGCTCACGAGCTGGCGGCAGGTCGCGCTGTCGGACACGCCCGCGGTCGCCGGATCCCGCAGCTGGGGCAACATGGTGCCGCGGATCGCCGTGGTCGCCGACTTCCTCGACCGCGCGACGGGCCTCCCGCTGCGTCACGTGAACACGCACTTCGACCACCTGTCGTGGCGGTCGCGCGAGGAGTCCGCGCGGATGATGCTCGAGATCGTCGCCGAGGTGCAGGTGCCCACGATCGTCTCCGGCGACACCAACGCGGGCGTCGACACCGCGCCGCACCGGCTGCTCGTGGAGTCGGGCGCGCTCGTCGACGCGTGGCCCGCCGCGCGCGAGCGCCTCACGCCCGAGTGGGGCACCTGGTCGAACTACAAGGCTCCGAAGCGCACCACACGCCGGATCGACTGGATGCTCGTGACGCCCGACGTCGAGGTCGAGCGGGTCGGCATCAACACCACGCGCGTCGGCGGCCGCGCGCCGAGCGATCACGAGGCACTGCAGGCGGTGGTGCGGTGCTGACGGATCCGACCCCGCCGGACGCGCCGACCCCGCCCGAGGACGTCGCGGCCTTCGCCGGGCTGGCCGGGCTCACCTTCCTGCAGCCGCCGCGCGGGATCACGGCGATCCTCGCCGACGCCGTGCGCGTGATCGGGCTGCTCACGTTCCTCTTCTCCGTGTTCGCGTGGACGGGCGTCACCTCCGCGATGTTCGCGCTCGCGCTGCTCGGGATCGTGGCGCCGCGGGGTCTCGGGGCGCGGCCCGGGCTGGACCTCGCGATCGGGATCACTACGCTCGTCTCCGCCGCGAGCAACCGGCTCGACCTCTACGAGCGGCTGCCGTGGTGGGACATCCCCGCGCACCTCGTCACGACGGCGGCCCTCGCCGCGCTCGTGATCCTGCTCGCCGACCGCGCCGGCGTGGTGGTCGACCGGCGGCCGCTGCCCCTCGGGTTCCTCAGCCTCACGGTGGGCCTCGCGCTCTCGGCGCTGTGGGAGCTCGGCGAGTGGGCGGGGCAGACGTGGCTCGACCCGGCGATCCTCACGGGCTACACGGACACGATCGGCGACATGGCGGTCGGCGGGCTGGGCGCGCTGCTCGTCGCGCCGCTCATGCCGATGCTGCTGGCGCGGTCGCGGTGGATCGCGGGGGCGCCCGCGGCATAGAGGCACAGACACGGACGTAGAGTGACGAGTATCGGAATTTCGGCGATGACGCCGAAGCCAATGGAGGATTCATGAGCAACCCAATAACAGGGCAGCACCCGCCTGTAGTCGCGATCTACCAGAACCCTGACCACGTAGCCGGCTTGCTTCAGCAGCTTATGAATCAGCCACTCGTTACGGCCGAGACTCGCCAAAACGACCACGGTAATAGCGATGCCACTTCTCACACTGGGCGGATTGCTGCACAAACATCAGCGAAGGGTTCCATGCCCGGGATAGTCGGGGCGGCAGCTGGAGGCGAAGGCAACCTTTCACGAGACCACGCAACAACTATTACCACAAACTCCCGTTCTTCACAATCGTTCGTGTATTCGCAAGCGTACTATTTGAACATCGTGAGGGCCGCGCTCCGCGACCAGAACTTTGTCACTTATGTTGACGCCTCCTCAGATATGTCATCCCTTATACCCGGCAATTTTATTGAGTATACCGCGACCTTTTCTCCGTCCACCATCCCCGCACTCATGGACGTCCTAACACCAGATCTGATAGCGGCGATAGTCGAGTGGCTGGCCAGAAGGCGTGGTACTGCTGATATCGACTTCACCGTATTCAAAGAAATAAAGTCGCGAGCGCTTGAACTTGACCTGAAAGCGACATCAAATGCTTCACTGGCGCGTCAGATAACGGAGGCCGTAAAGCTTGATTTCAGACAAGAAAAGACACGTGAATTTTACGGCTCCATTCCCACCATCCCCGACTTGACTATGCTAACTATTTGCGATGCATCACACTTCGTTGTCGAGGACGAAGATCGCATCCTCGATGGCTCTTATACCGTATTAGGCAAAGTAACTTCGAGTCTACAGGCCGATCTGCCCGTATTCCAGAGAAACAAACTCATGCGAAACGTGTCCCCTGACGCGGTTGACAAAATGGTCGACTTCATGAAAGAGAAACTTAATAACACGAGAGGCGGGAAAATCGGTGAGACCGACATTGATGAACTATTGGCTATGGATTTAAGCTCCCGAGTGCCCGGCTCAGCGCTCCGAGTAATACCCGTAGCTATCTTTATCTGACACTTGAGCTGCGGGGTAGCGTGAGCCGGCGGACCTCGTAATAGTCTGCGGCGGGGGTGATTGGCATCCATTGCTCCCACAAAGTGCAGTTCGCTCCATTCCGGCAAGGAACTTCGATCTCGCTTTACTGAACAGCACGCGGTTCCCCAGTTGACAGCCTGACCATCACTGCCGCCACCACGTGGAGGGCTAACCACGCATCCGACCTGGTGACTTCTCCATCTCGGTGGAAGTGCGCAGATCCATGAAGAGAGCGATCTGCATTCGTCCAATCAACATATGGAGTGAAGAGCTTGCGATCCGCGGATGTAATGATATTACGCCGCGCGGCTTCGCTCAATTGATCACTTATACTATTCCCTCGGACACCCATCGCCCGGAAAAATTCCTGGAGAGCGGTCGCCGTCTTGGTGATCGCGTCAGCGGGCTGGTTAGAGCCGAGAGCGTCTAACGCAGACTGAAAAGCGCGCAACGCAACTACATACGTAGGGTTTTGGTTCAGCATTTGCATGGCGGGACTAACTACCTGCACATGCAGAAACCCATCACCTCGCGGAATTAAACTTCCATCACTAAATTCCCAATCCACTCGGCCGCTTAACAAGAGATCATTGGCGTAAAGAACGTAAGACTCTGCATCATATTCCGGCGGCTCCCAACCGAACGCTGTTGTAACAGGATCATCGTCGGTTGCCTTTAGTTCCACCAGGGCGTAATAGATAGCCGCGACAATATCAAGTCGCTCCAGCTCATCGCCATCGCCCCTGAGAGCCAGATACGATGCCTCAGCGAATTGCCCCGAATCACTTGAAGTGAGACGGAATTTATCGGCACGCGCGTACGCCCTGTCTGTAGCGTTCGTGACGCTCGGTAGGAACGCAAATATTTTACGTCCGATCGTTGCAGAGCAACCTTGCTTCCAACTGATTCCAGTGTTGGCCTCCTCCTCAGCCTGCCGGCGTCTACGAAGCATTTCCGAGGGAAGGTGGGGAAGGGGCAATGGAGGGCTCATGAGAATGAGCATACGCGGAGGCGAATGGTAACCAATACCTACACGTAGGACTTAGAGCCAGGTACCTGTCTGAACAAACCTTGCAGAGGCAGACCTTCGATGCGGTAGAGCATCAGGACTGACGCGAAGTTGGCGTGCGGGGACGACATAGACCCCCGCTTAACGTCATCTCATCAGGGGCCGTGGCCACATGCAGTGGCTCGGGTTTGGAACCGGCGGCGCGCGCCAGGACCAGGGCGCTGTGCCCCGCGGGCCCAGGGCACTGCTCCTCGCGACCCCGTCCGGGGGCGCTGCTCCGGTCCTCCGGGGAGAAGCGTGACGCCCCGAAGGAAGTGCTCCCGGCGGGGTTTGGGTCGAGGAGCAGTCGGGTACGGGCCGACCATGCGCTCGCCCGGGAACCACCTCGAGGCCGTCCTGTTCGACCGGGACGGGACCCTCGTCGTCGATGTGCCGTACAACGGGGATCCGGCGCTCGTCACCCTCATGCCCGGCGCCCGCGAGGCGATCGACGCCGTGCGCGCCGCGGGCCTCCGCGTCGGCATGGTGACCAACCAGTCCGGGATCGCGCGCGGCCTCATCACCCGCGCGCAGGCCGACGCCGTGAACGCGCGCGTGCAGGAGCTGCTCGGCGCGTTCGACCTCGTGCTGCTGTGCCCGCACGGATCCGACGACGGCTGCGACTGCCGGAAGCCGCAGCCCGGCATGGTGCTCGAGGCCTGCCGGACGTTGGGCGTGGATCCGTCGACCGTCGCGGTCGTGGGCGACATCGCCGCCGACATGGGCGCCGCCCGGAACGCCGGCGCGCGCGGCGTGCTCGTGCCGACGCCCGTCACGCGCGAGGAGGAGGTGGCCGAGGCGGAGCTCGTGGCGCCGACGATCCTCGACGCGGTGCACCTGCTGATCCACGACCCCGCGCCCCGCCGGGTGCTCGTCGTGCGGCTCGACTCCGTGGGCGACGTGCTGATCTCGGGGCCCGCGGTGCGCGCGGTCGCCGCCGACCCGCGCGTCGAGGTCCACCTGCTCTGCGGTCCGCGCGGCGCGTCCGCCGGCCGGCTGCTGCCCGGCGTGCACGCGGTGCACGTGTGGGACTCCCCGTGGATCTCCTCCCCCGCGCCCGCCGCCGACGCCGCGTCCGTCGACGCGCTGCACGCGATCCTCGCGGAGGTCGACGCCGACGAGGCCGTCATCCTCACGTCCTTCCACCAGTCGCCGCTCCCGCTCGCGCTGCTGCTGCGCCTTGCGGGCGTCGAGCGGATCACGGGCGCGAGCGTCGACTACGCCGGCTCCCTCCTCGACGTGCGCCTGAAGCCCGGCGAGGACCTCGACGAGGACCAGCCCGAGCCCGAGCGCGCCCTCGCGATCGCCGCCGCGGGCGGGCATGCGCTGCCGGCCGACGACGACGGCCGGCTCGCCGTGCTCGACGCCGCGCTGCCGGATGACGTGGCCGCGCTCCTCCCCGCCGGCCCGTTCGCGCTCGTGCACCCGGGCGCCGCGGTCGGCGCGCGCTCGTACCCGGCCGACCAGCACCGGGACGCGGTCGCGCTCCTCGCCGCGCGCGGGATCCCCGTGGTCGTCACCGGCGGCCCCGACGAGCGGGACCTCTCGGCGCACGTCGCCGGATCCGCCGCCCTCGACCTCGGCGGCCGCACGGACCTCGCGGGCCTCGGCGCGCTGATGCGCCGTGCGGCCGTGCTCGTGAGCGGCAACACCGGGCCCGCGCACCTCGCCGCCGCGGTGGGCCTGCCGGTCGTGAGCCTGTTCTCGCCCGTCGTGCCGCCGATCCGCTGGGCGCCGTACCGCGTGCCCGTGATCCTGCTCGGCGACCAGGACGCGCCCTGCAAGCTCAGCCGCGCGCGCGACTGCCCCGTGCCCGGCCATCCGTGCCTCGCCGGCGTCTCGCCCGCGGAGGTCGCCGACGCGGTCGAGCGCCTGCTCGCGACCACCGGGCCCGGATCCGAGCACGCGGCCGACCGCGCTGACTCCCGCGCGGATGATCGCACCGCAGCCGACCGCGACCCCGCGCACGCCGCGGCCCGCGCCGACGCGGAGGTGCCCGCATGAGGATCCTGATGTGGCACGTCCACGGTGGCTGGACCGACTCGTTCGTGCGCGGATCCCACGAGATCCTGTTCCCGACCACGCCCGCGCGCGACGGCTGGGGCCTCGGCCGCGGCGGACGCGACTGGCCCGCGAGCGCGCGCGAGGTGGATCCGTCGTCCCTGCACGAGACGCACGTCGACCTGGTGCTCCTCCAGCGCGTCGCCGAGATCGAGGAGGCGGAGCGCCTGCTCGGCCGCCGCCTCGGATCCGACGTGCCGGCCGTCTTCCTCGAGCACAACACCCCGCGCGGCGCCCCGACCGAGACCGTGCACGCGCTCGCCGACCGCGACGACATCCCGGTGATCCACGTCACGCGCTTCAACGCGCTCATGTGGGACACCGGATCCGCGCCCACGACCGTCGTCGAGCACGGCGTGCCCGACCCCGGTGCGCTCTACACGGGCGAGGTCGCATCGTTCGGTGCCGTGATCAACGAGCCCGTGCGCCGCGGCCGCATCACCGGCACCGACCTGCTGCCCGCGTTCGCGGAAGTCGCGCCCGTCGAGGTGTTCGGGATGGGCACGGATCTTCTGCCCGGCGCGTTCCCCGACCTCGGCGAGCGCCTCGTCCCCCGCGGCGACCTCCCCACGGCCCGCATGCACCCCGAGCTCGCGCGGCTGCGCGCCTACGTGCACCCGCACCGCTGGACCTCGCTCGGCCTGTCGCTGCTGGAGGCGATGCACATGGGCGTGCCCGTGCTCGTGCTCGACGCGACCGAGGCGTCGCGCGCGGTGCCGCCCGACGCGGGCGCGATCTCGTCCGACCCGGCCGACCTCGTGCGCACGGCCCGGCTGCTCGCCGCGGATCTCGGCGAGGCCGCCCGCCGCGGCCGCGTCGCCCGCGAGGCCGCGCTCGCCCGCTACTCGCTCGGCCGGTTCCTCCGCGACATGGACACCGTGCTGCACGACGCGGTGGATGCCGCCGCCGCGCGCCGGTCCCGCCGCGCGCCCGCCGCATCCGGCTCCCCGACTCCCCCGCACCACCCGCACCACCCGCTCGACGAGAGGACGACACGATGAGGATCGCGATGATCTCGGAGCACGCCAGCCCGCTGGCCACCCTCGGCGGGGTCGACGCCGGCGGCCAGAACGTGCACGTCGCGGCGCTGTCCGCGGCGCTCGCGGACGAGGGCCACACCGTCACCGTCTACACGCGCCGCGACGACGAGGCGCTGCCCGCCCGCGTCGCCTTCGCGCCCGGCGTGGAGGTCGTGCACCTCGACGCCGGACCCGCGCGCGCGGTCCCTAAGGACGACCTCCTCCCCCACATGGGCGAGCTCGCCGACGGGCTGCTGGCCGACTGGCGCACCAACAGGCCCGACGTGGTGCACAGCCACTTCTGGATGTCCGGGGTCGCGGCCCTCGACGCGGCCGCGCGCCTCGCGTCCTCCCCGGTGGGCGCCGCCGCGGCCCCGCCCGTGCTGCACACCTTCCACGCGCTCGGATCCGTGAAGCGCCGCCACCTCGGCGTCGAGGACACGAGCCCCGCCGAGCGCACGCACCTGGAGCCGGGCGTCGGCCGCCGCGCCGACGCCGTCATCGCGACCTGCTCCGACGAGGCCGCGGAGCTCGTGCGCGCGGGCGTCGACGCGGCCCGCATCACCGTCATCCCGTGCGGCGTCGACATCGGGCACTTCACGCCGCGGTCGTACGCCGCCGCAGCCGCCGACGCCCCGATGCGCGTCATGGTCGTCGGCCGCCTGGTGCCGCGCAAGGGCGTCGACCTCGCGATCACGGCCCTCGGGATCCTCGCCGACCGCGGCCACCGGGACGTCGAGCTCGTGATCGTCGGCGGATCCGGCGACGCCGCGAGCGCCACCGAGGACGCCGAGGCCCGCCGCCTGATGGACGCCGCGCGCGCCGCCGGGGTCGCCGACCGCGTGCGCCTGCACGGCCGCGTCTCCCAGGCCGACATGCCCGCCGTGATGCGCACCGCCGACGTGGTCGTGTGCGCGCCCTGGTACGAGCCGTTCGGCATCGTGCCGCTCGAGGCGATGGCCTCCGGCGTGCCCGTCGTCGCGTCGTCCGTGGGCGGGCTCACCGACAGCGTCGTGGACGGCGTGACCGGGATCCTCGTGCCGCCGCGCGACCCCGCCGCCATCGCCGACGCGCTCGGGGAGCTGCTCGCCGATCCCGCCCGCCGCCGCGCCCTCGGCCGCGCCGGCCGCGACCGCATGGAGCACGGCTACTCCTGGGCGACCGTCGCCGCCCGCACCGCGGACGCGTACCGCGCCGCGATCCAGGACGCCGCCGTCGACGGGCTCCCCGCCGACCCGACCGTGGTCGACGCCCACCTCGACGCGCTCGCCCCCGTGCTCCAGGCGCTCCGCGCGCACGCACCGCGCCTCACCGCGTGGGGCAGCGAGATGGCCGACCGCCTCAGCCACGGCGCGCGCCTCATCGCGGCCGGGAACGGCGGATCCGCGGCCGAGGCCCAGCACCTCACGAGCGAGCTGGTCGGCCGCTTCGACGGCGACCGCCGCCCGTTCTCCGCGATCGCGCTGCACTCCGAGTCGTCGGCCGTCACCGCGATCGGCAACGACTACGGCTTCGACGAGGTGTTCGCCCGGCAGGTGCACGCGCACGCGAGATCCGGCGACATCGTCGTGCTCCTCTCCACGAGCGGCCGCAGCGTCAACCTGCTGAAGGCGGCGGCCGCCGCGCGCGCCGCCGGCGCCACCACCTGGGCGATGACCGGGCCGGGCCCGAACCCGCTCGTGGAGGCGTGCGACGAGTCCCTCGCGCTCGACGGCCCGTCGGCCAACGTGCAGGAGGCGCAGCTGGTGGCCGTGCACGCGATCTGCCGCGCGTTCGAGAGCCGCCTGAAGGCGAACGACCGGGCGGCCGCGCGCGCGTCGGCGACCGCGGATGCGGCGCCCGCGTCGCCGGGATCCGCCGCGCCCGCGTCCGCCCCCGCCGCCGTCTCCGCCGCCGTCCCCGTGTCGGTGACGCCCGCGTCCACCACGGCCGCTCCCGCGGAGGTGCCGGCATGAGGATCGTCGTGGTCGGCGACGTGCTCCTCGACGTCGACATGACCGGCGCCGCGCACCGGCTCAGCCCCGACGCGCCCGTCCCCGTCATCGAGGTGGAGGAGTCGCTGCCCCGCGCGGGCGGCGCCGGCCTCGTCGCCACGATGCTCGCGCGCGACGGCCACGACGTGCGCCTCGTCACCGTGCTCTCCGACGACCACCGCGCGGAGACGCTGCGCGCGTGCCTCGATCGGATCGAGGTGGTCGCCGGCCCGTCGGGCGCGCCCACGCCCGTGAAGACCCGCGTCCGCGCCGACGGCCACGCCATCGCCCGCATCGACGAGGGCTGCGCGCCGCCACCCACGCCGGAGGCGACCGACGAGATGCTCGACGCGATCGCCACGGCCGATGCCATCGTGGTCGCCGACTACGGCCGCGGCGTCACGCGCGACCCGCGCCTCCGCGCCGCCCTCGACGCGCGCGCCGCCGTGGTGCCGCTCGTGTGGGATCCGCACCCCGCGGGCGAGCCGCCCGTCCCGAACACCGCGCTCGCCACCCCGAACCTGGCCGAGGCGCGCGCGTTCTCCGGGATCGCCGGACGCGACGTGTCCGCGGCCGCCGACGCCGCCCGCCTGCTCCGCGAGAAGTGGGGCGTCGGCACGGTCGCCGTCACGATGAGCGAGCGCGGCGCCCTGCTCGTGTCGGCGCCCGCGTCGGGTGCGGCGGGCGCATCCATGCCCGTCGTCGTGCCCGCCCCGCTCGTCGCGACCGGCGACCCGTGCGGCGCGGGCGACCGCCTGGCGGCCACGGCCCTCGCGGCGCTGGCCGGCGGATCCGCGGTGGAGGACGCCGTGCGCGACGCCGTCGCCGCGGCCGCGGAGTACGTAGACGCGGGCGGCGTCGCCACCCTCGTGGGTCCGCCCGCGGCGCGCCCCATCGGCGGCCACGCGGCGAGCGCCCTCCAGGTCGTGCGCGCGACCCGCGCCGCCGGTGGCACCGTCGTCGCGACCGGCGGATGCTTCGACCTCGTGCACGCCGGCCACGCCCGCACCCTCGCCGCGGCCCGCGCGCTCGGCGACTGCCTGGTCGTGCTCCTCAACTCGGACGACTCGGTGCGCCGCCTCAAGGGACCCGAGCGCCCGATCATGACCGAGGAGGACCGCGTGGATCTGCTGATGTCGCTCGGCGTGGTGGATGCGGTCGTGCTCTTCTCCGAGGACACCCCCGAGGAGGCGTTGCGCTCGATCAAACCCGACCTCTGGGTCAAGGGCGGCGACTACCGCACTGAGGACCTCCCCGAGGCGGCGGTCATCGCCGAGTGGGGCGGCCAGGCCGTGACCGTCCCGTACCACCCCGGCCGCTCCACCACGAAGCTCGCGGGCGCGCTCGCCCGCGTCGGCTGAGCCCTGATGCGCTGAGCCCCTGATCCGCACGACTCCCCCGCACCCCCGCGCCGAACGGGCGCGATCCGCACCACGGAAGGAACACCCATGACCGACTCCCCCCGCCCCAGCACCGGCCGCGTCCTCATCACCGGAGGCGCGTCCGGGCTCGGCGCCGCGGTCGCGCAGGCGGTCCTCGCGGCCGGCGGCGAGCCCATCGTGCTCGACCTCGACACGTCGAGCGTCACCGGCATGGAGGCGCACCGCATCGACGTCTCCGACACCCGCGCCACCGAGGCGCTCGTCACCGAGATCGCCCAGGCGCACGGCGGCCTCGACGCCGTCGTCACCGCCGCGGGCATCGACCGCTGCGGCCGCCTCGTCGACGTCGCCCCCACCGAGTGGGAGAAGGTCATCGGCGTGAACCTCATGGGCACGGTCGCCGTCGTCCGCGCGGCGCTGCCGTTCCTCACCGAGTCGCACGGCCGCGTCGTCACCGTCGCGTCGTCGCTCGCCATCAAGGCCGTCTCGGACGCGACCGCCTACTGCGCCTCCAAGTTCGGCGTGCTCGGCTTCACGCGCGCGCTGGCTGCCGAGACGAAGGGCGAGGTCGGCGTGACCACGCTGATCCCCTCCGGCATGAAGACCCACTTCTTCGACGACCGCGACCCGAAGTACAAGCCCGGCTCCGACGCGAACCTCAACGACCCGGCCGCCGTCGCCGACTCGGTGATGTTCATCCTCGGCCAGCCGCGCGGCTGCGAGATCCGCGAGCTCGTCATCACCCACGAGCTCGAGGACAGCTGGCCGTGAGTCGCGGCTGATCCGCACCCTGCACGCACGACACGAGCCCGGCCCCGCATTGCGCGGGGCCGGGCTCGTCTCGTCCGTCGGGCATCCGTCAGGGCGTCGTCGCGATACCCGTCATGATCTGCGCCGCCACGTTGATCCCGAGGATCAGCACGATGCCGGTCGCCGGCGCCCACCACGCGTTCACGCGGCGCGTGCGGCAGACGACCGTCGCGGCGAGGGAGAGGACGAGGACGCCGATCGTGCCCGCGACCCAGAGCCGCGAAGCCAGCACGCCGAGGGGGTAGTCGCAGCCGGGCGTGCCGCAGCGGTCCGGGATCCAGCTCGCGACCACCATCGCGATGAGGCCCGCGAACGCGAGCACCCCCTCGGTCACGAGCAGGATCATCGCGAGCCGGGCGTCGTACGGCGGCCGGATCGGCTCCGGCCCGGCGAGGCTCGGGCGCTGCATGGTCTGCTGCTGGCTCATGGTGTCCTCCGTCGGAGTCGGGCCCGCGCATCGGCGGGTGTGCGCGACGGTAGCGGTCCGGCGTCCGCCGCGGAAGGGTCTTGCGGCGCGGGCGATCCGCGAGTCGCGTCCGCTCAGCCCGGCCGCACCAGCGTCACCCCGCGCTCGGCCGAGAACCGCGCGAAGTCCGCCACCCCGAGCCGCGCGTCCGCCGCCGTGGATCCCACGCCCGACGGGTTGTGGAACGTCGCTGTCTCCCCGTCGAACGCGTGCACCAGCACGAGGTGCCCGCCGCGCCGGGTCGCCGGCCGCTCCGGGTAGCGGATCTCCGACGACACCGACGCGAGCACCACCCGCCCCTCGCCCACCTCGGCGAGCAGCTCGGGCACGTCGATCCGCGGGTGCACGAGCGCCTCGATCCCGAAGTCGTCGCGCACCCACTCCGCGAACGGCCGGTAGTACAGCCCGCCGACGTCGTCGCCGTCACGCGTGAGGGCGGCGCGGGCGACGGCGCGCGTGATCAGCTCGTGCATGCCGAGCGCGCCGGCCGACGGGATCCACGCCGTGAGCACCGACCGCAGCCCCGCCAGCCCGCACACGTGCCCGGACCAGAAGAGGTACTCGGCCTCCGACGGATAGCCCTCGGTGCGCCAGTCGAAGAACCCGGCCGGGCTCTCGCCGCGCTCGATGAGGGGCGCGTTGCAGGCGAGGTCGCCCCACTGCGACTCGTACGGGTACGTGGTCATGCGGGCTCCTCGGGTCGGATGCGTCCCACGCTCCCACGGCGGCGGGCTCGGCTCACGTCGCCGCGAGGTCCATGAGGCCGCCGGTGCCGTACGTCACCGCGACCAGGACGACGCACCCGACGAGCGGCACCCACCACGCCGACCGCCGCCGCACGCTCCGGAGGACGACGGCCACCACCGACAGGATCACGACGACCGCCACCGCGGCGCGCGCCGTCGTCATCACCACGTCCCCGAGCGCGTAGTCGCAGGTGAGGGATGGATCCGCGCATCGGTCGAAGAACATGCCGCTGAGGAGGACCTGCAGGTACGCCCCGCACGCGACGATCCCCTCGACGCCCAAGAGGATCACCACCGCGACCCGGTCACCCCAGCCCGGCGCCTTCCGCTCGCGCGGCTCCCGCCGTCCGGCCCACGGCACGCGCGACCTGCGGACACCGGCGCGCGGCGCCTCATCGAAGGCGTGCTCGTACTCGTCGTAGCTCATCGCGTCTCCGTCGTCCGGGGGTTTCCGGCACCCTAGCCACGCCGATACGTTCGACGGGTGATCTCCACCCCACGCCGCGGCCCGCGCCCGACCCTCTCCGACGAGGGCCCGCAGCGGCAGCTCACCGACCGCGCGACACCGGAGCTCTGGGGCCGTCTCGTCGCGCGCGCGTTCGCGCTGCCCGGGGTGCGCGAGAGCCACAGCCAGGTGTCCCCCGCCACGTCGCGCGGCCTCTTCCTCGAGGACCTCGCCGAGCCGATCGTCCCCTGGGCGTCGCTCGCGCCGGAGGGCCGCCTCGAGCCCGTGCACCTGCACGGCGTCGACGACACGTCCCTGCACCTCTGCCTCCCGGTCGCCCGCGGCACCGAGCTGACCGCGCTCGGCTGGGCGACGCCGCACCAGTACGAGGACTACGGCACCGAGTTCCTCGTCTACGGCCCGCGCGACGAGGCGGAGGTCGACGTGGTGGTCAGCCTGATCGAGGAGTCCATCGCCTTCGCGCCCGACCCCGGCGACGAGCAGCCGGCGCACCTCCCCGTCGCCGAGGGCTGAGCGCGTCGCCGCTCGGCAGATCACGGGCGCACGGGCGGACGGATGCGCGGACGCGAGCGGACCCGACCATCCCCTGACCGTCCGGCCGTGAGCGGACATCGGGCGGTCCAGCCCGAGGAGCGTCGGATAGCTTCCAGGGAGCGGACATCCGCAGAAAATTGGACACAATGCAGCACCACCACCGCCCCATCCGCCTCGCGACCACCCTCCTCCTGGGTGCCGCCCTCACCGCCGGGATCCTCACCGCAGCATCCCCCGCCAACGCCGCCAGCAGCGGCGCCGCGAGCACCGCGCCGACCGCCGTCAGCGCCGCCCCCACCGTCTCCGACGCCCGGCTCCGCTTCGGCGTCGCGACCCCCGGCGGTCCCACCGCCGGCGGCGAGCTCGACCAGGTCGCCGCGCAGGTCGGCGAGGACCCGAGCATCGTGCTCTCCTACGCCGACTTCACGCAGGCGCCGCCCATCGCCGCCCTCGACCAGGTCCGCGCACGCGGCGCCGAGAGCCTCCTCACGTGGGAGCCGTGGAAGGCCGGGGGCGGCGTGAACCAGCCCGGCTTCTCGAACGCGAGCATCCTCGCGGGCGACCACGACGCCTACCTCCGCGAGTGGGGCACCCAGCTGGCCGCCTGGGGCGGCCCCGTCTCCCTCCGCTACGCGCACGAGATGAACGGCGACTGGTACCCGTGGGCCGAGGGGGTCAACGGCAACGCGCCGGGCTCCTACGTCGCCGCGTGGAAGCACGTGCACGACGTCGTCGTCGCCCAGGGCGCCACCAACGTGCGCTGGGTGTGGACGCCGAACGTGCCGTACACCGGATCCACCCCGCTCGCCGGCCTCTACCCGGGCGCCGCGTACGTCGACGTCGTCGGGCTCGACGGCTACAACTGGGGCACCGGCGTCGCCGGCCGCGCCTGGGTCTCGCCGTCCGACCTCTTCGGCTTCGGCCTCGAGCGGCTGCGTGCCGTCGCGGCGGGCAAGCCCATCATCATCGCCGAGACCGCGTCGTCCGAGGTGGGCGGATCCAAGGCCGCGTGGGACACCGACCTCGTCGCGTTCCTGCAGGCCCAGCCCGACGTGGTCGCCTTCGTCTGGTTCGACATGGACAAGGAGGCGGACTGGCGCATCGGCAGCTCCGCGGCCTCCGCCACGGCCATCCGCGACGCGCTCGCCGCCCGCCGCGTCTGATAGCCGCTCAGCCCCCGCCAGCGGATCCCGTCGCCAGACGGACATCCGCTGGACGGAGGGCGCCGAAGTACATACGATCGCATACATCCATCGGGGGAAGGACCCTATCGCCATGCCCACTCGTCGCCGCCTCAAATGCGCTGTCGTCACCGCCGTCGCACCGGCGGTCGTGACGGCGACCGTGCTCGTCGCACCGGCCGTCGCCTCCCGCGCCGCCGCGGCGCAGCCCGTCCCCACGGCCCCCGCCGCGGTCGTCCTCTCCGTCGCCTCCGGCCCCGTCGGCACGGCCGTGACCGTCACGGGCAGGGGCTTCACGGCGAAGAAGGCCGCGGTCGTCGCCGCCGGGTCCGCCGCGAAGAGCATCACGACCACCGCCACGGGCACGTTCACGACCGCGATCTCCATCCCCCGCACCGCGCTCTCGACCATCAAGATCACCGCGACCTCCGGCACGCGCTCCGCCGCGACGACGTTCACGGTGGCCCCGGCGAAGTCGAGCGGATCCGCCCGCCTCGCCACCCCGGCGCCCGCGCCGACGACGACCCCGGCGCCCGCCGCGACGCCGACCGTCCCGGCCGCCGCGACGCCCGCCCCCGCCACCTCGTCGGCCCCCGCCATCAGCTCCGCCCGCCTGCGCCTCGGCCTCTCGACCCCCGGCGGCCCCACCGCGAACGGCGAGCTCGACGCCGCCTCCGTCGAGCTCGGCGAGAGCCCGTCCATCGTGATGAGCCACGTCGACTTCACGCACCCGGCCCCGATCGCGGGCCTCCAGAGCGTCGCCGCGCGCGGCGCCGACAGCCTCGTCACGTGGGAGCCGTGGCAGGGCGGCGCGGGCACCACCCAGTCCGCGTACACGAACGCGAGCATCGTCGCGGGCGACCACGACGCCTACATCCGGTCGTGGGGCGCCGACCTCGCGAAGTACGGCAAGACCGTCTACCTCCGCTACGGCCACGAGATGAACGGCAACTGGTACCCGTGGTCCGACGGCGTGAACGGCAACGCGTCCGGCTCGTACGTCGCCGCGTGGAAGCACGTGCACGACCTCGTCGCCGCGCAGGGCGCCACCAACGTGAAGTGGGTCTGGAGCCCGAACGTGCCGTACCAGGGATCCACCGACCTGGCCTCGCTCTACCCCGGCAGCGACCAGGTCGACGTCGTCGCGCTCGACGGCTACAACTGGGGCTCCGCGCCCGGCCAGCGGTGGACGGATCCGGCCACGCTGTTCGGCCCCGGCATCGACCGCCTCCGCGCGGTCGCGCCCGGCAAGCCGCTCGTCATCGGCGAGGTGGCGTCGAGCGAGGTCGGCGGATCCAAGTCCGCCTGGAACCGCGACCTCGTCGCGTACCTGCAGGCACAGCCCGACGTGCTCGGCTTCGTGTGGTTCGACTTCCAGAAGGAGGCGGACTGGCGCATCGACAGCACCGCGGCCTCCGCCACCGCCCTCCGCGACGCGCTCGCGTTGCGGCGCGGCTGACCCGCTGTCCGCCTCCCGTGCACGGCGAGCGCATGCCCGGTGTCCAGCGCGCGTGCAGTCGGTGCACGGCCGGAGCCCGATCCGGACGACCTACCATCTGACGAGCGCACCCTTCCGGCGGAGCGCCCGATGAGGAGGCGCACGTGACCCGGGCGCATCGTCGACGCGAGACCGCGCTCGCCCTCGCCGCCGTGCTCGTCGGGCTCCTCATCCTGCCGGCCCCGCCCGGAGGCGGCGTCGACGCGGGGTTCGCGCAGCTCGACCGGTACGCCGCACTCTCCGACGCGCAGGCGCAGCGCATGATCGCCGCGCATCCGTCCCTCGAGCTGCAGGTGCGCGACGCCGCTCCCGCACACGTCGTCAGCTGGTGGGCCGCGAAGGACCGGAAGCGCCAGCGCACCCTGATCCGGCACTCGTCCGGTCTCATCGGCAACCTCGACGGCGTGGACTACGCCTCCCGCGACGCCGCCAACCGCCGCCAGCTGGCGGCGCGTCTCGCGACCGAGGAGGCGGCGGTCGCGGCGCACCCCGGCGACGCGGCCGCGCGCGACCGGCTCACCGCTCTCACCGCGATCCGCGAGGCGCTCCGGTCGAAGGGCGGGCCGCGGCGCACCCTCGTGTCGTTCACGCACCGGGATCCGCCGCTCGCCGCCATCGCCGTGGGTGATCTCGACACCGCGCGCCAGGTCACCTTCACCGTCCCCGGCATGGGCACCTACACCGACGACATGCAGCTCTGGACCGAGACCGCGCAGAACGTGTACGACGCGCAGGCGGCCGTGGGCGCGCCGGCCGCGCATGCCGTGGTCGCGTGGATCGGCTACCGGACACCGGCCCCCGGCATCGACGCGACGCTCGGCGACAGCGCGGAGCGCGGCGCCCCGCTGCTGGCGAGCGAGATCCAGGGGCTGCGGGCGGCTCGCGCGCACGGCGACCTCGCCACCGTGAGCGTCATCGCGCACTCGTACGGTTCCACGATGGCCGCCGACGCGCTCGCCGCCCGCGACCTCGGCGTCTACTCGTTCGTCATGCTCGGCTCGGCCGGCGTCGAGGATGGCATCGCCGGCGTGCGTGACCTGCACGCCCGGCACGTCTACGCGGGCGAGGCGGCCGACGACGCGGAGGCGGTGTGGGGCCGGCTGTCGCGGCAGGATCCGCGTGCGCCCGGCTTCGGCGCCACCGTGATCCAGGTCGACGGCGATCCGTCGCGCGGCCTCCTCCCGGTGACCGGCCACGCCCCGGTGCTGCACTCGCGCTGGAACGACGACCCGCGGTCGGCGGCGTGGACGACCATCCAGGATCCGACCCTGCGCAAGCAGGAGTACGCCGCCCACGAGCGCAGCTTCGGCTACCTCGACGCGGGCACCGAGTCGCTGCGCAACGCGGCGATCGCGACGACGATGCGGCCGACGGAGGCGCTCGCGACCGATCCTCGATGACGGCGAGGTCACCGAAGCAACACTCAACTCTGAGTTGATCGTTCGCCGAGAGGGCGACCGAGATGTTTCGTCTCAGCCGGCGCGGACTGAGACGTCGTCCGCCGCCACGAGCGCGTCGAGCTCCGCCGTGATCCGCGCCCGCAGCGTTGCGTGCGCGTCGCCCAGCGCCGTCGCCGGATCCGCCCACCGCTCCTCCGCGTGCAGCCACACCGGACGCCGCGTGAGCGCCGGCGGCTCCCACGCGTACCGCGGCCAGACGTGGGCGTGCACGAAGGCGTCCGCGTTGCCCAGCACCTCGAGGTTCACGCGACGGAAGGCCGGATCCGCCGCCCGGCACGCGCGCTCGACCGCGGTCGCGAGCAGGTCGGCGTCCGCCAGGAAGCGCACGCGCTCGAGCCGGGGCAGCTCGGCGAGCGCGGTCGCCTGCGCGTCCTTCGCGAGGAGCACGCAGTACCCGGGGAGGAACTGCACGTCGCCGATGACGGCGTACCCCGCTCCCAGCTCGCGCAGCACGGTCGGGTTCTCGCCGCGCACGGCCGAGCCGATGCGGTCCTCTCGCCAGTCCATCCCCCGATGCTCGCCGACCCGGCGGATCCGCGCGCGCCCCGTCACCAGGCGCGGCCGACGCGTGCCTCAGACCGTGACGCGATCCCTGAGCGACGCCCGCCGCAGCTGCTCCACGTCGGCGTGCACGTCGTCCACCTGCACGTCGACCACGTACGACGGGTCGTGCGCGCAGCGCTCCGCCGTCCAGCCGACCTGCGTGACGTCGACGCCGCAGACGGGGCAGCGCGTGGTCCAGCCCATGTGGATCCGGTGCCGGGTGCGGCCGAACGCCCCCGCGTTGATGACGTTGCCGAACCAGAACACGCCGACCGTGCGCGCGCCCACGGCCTGCGCGAGGTGGCGCGGGCCGCTGTCGTTGCCGAGCACGACGTCGGCGTGGGTGAAGAGGCCGGCCAGCTCGCCCAGCGTGAGCGAGTCGGCGAGCGAGGTGATGCGCGCGGCCTGCTCGGCCGGCAGGCCGTCCCGGCCGAGCGCCACGATGCGGTCGGCGTCGGCGGCATCCGTCGCGTCGCCGACCACGACCACCTGCGCGTCGTCGGCGGCGGCCCGGCGCGCGATCTCCGCGAACCGTTCCACGGGCCAGCGGCGGCGCACGTCCGTGGCGCCCGGGTGGATCACGACGAGCCCGCCGGGCGCGCCCGCCAGGTGCCGCGTGGCGGCGTCGCGCTCGGCATCGGTCACCTCGACGACCGGCTCGAGGTCGGCGATCCGCGCGCCCGCGAGCCCCGCGACCTCGAGCCCGCGCAGCACCTCGTGCTGGTAGTAGACGTACGGGATCACGCGCTCGAGCCGCTCGGCGTCGTCGGTCGCGGTGCCCACGGTGTGCCGCGCGCCGAGCCGCAGCAGGAACGGGTTCGAGTTCCGGCCGCCGCCGTGCACCTGCACGGCGAGGTCGAAGCGGCGCTCGCGCATCCGGCCGGCGAACGCCTCGACCTCCGCGGGGTCCGGATCCGTGCCCGGCACGTCCCGCACCCCGTGCGCCACCGGCAGCACCTCGATCTCCTCGGGCGCGCCCGGCCGGCCCGCCAGCAGCGCGCGGTGCAGCGGCGTGCCGAGCAGCGTGATCCGCGCGCCCGGGTATGCGGCCCGCAGCGCCGCGATGGCCGGCAGCGCGAAGATCAGGTCGCCGAGCCCGCCGCCGCGCAGCACGGCGATGGAGCGGACGCGAGGGAAGGTCTCGTGGAGCGGGGCGACGACGGGCACAGGCGGGCCTCCTGGTCGGGCGGGCGGGTCCCCCTCCCCGTTCCCCGCGGCGGGTCGGTCGAAACGCTGGGGCGGGATGCGCTGTGCGGAGGCCGCCCGACACCGTCGAGCCCGCCGTTACGGTGACGCATCAGACGGCCGTCTGACAGCGTGGCCGCGTCGCCAGACGGGGCGCCGCGCATCCTCCCGCGTCGCGGCCCGCGGGCCACGGCGCCTCTCCGAGAGGCATCCATGCGCATCCGTCCCCTGCCCGCCGCGCTCGCCGGCACGCTCCTCCTCGTCGCCCTCACGGGCACCGGCCCGACCGCTCCGGCGGACGCCGCCGCTCCCGCCGCCGCCGCGACGACCACCAGCGCCGCCCTCACCTCGGGCTCGTCCGCGACCGGCGCCGGCGCGACCGCCCGCGTCGCCAGCGTCGATGCGCTGCGCACCGCGATCGCGAAGCACGTGCACCACATCGTCATCACCACGTCGCTCTACGGCGGCCCCTCTCCCGTCTTCGTCGACGTGCTCGACGCGGCATCGAGCGGCACGCTCATCGAGGGCGCCACCCCGACCGTGGAGCTCGTGAACATCCAGCTGCGGATCTACGACCACACCTACGCGGGCGCCCTCCACGACGTGACCGTGCGCGACCTCACCCTGCACGGCCGCCTCTCCGACCTCGTCGCGCTCTCCGGCGCCGCGACGAGGCCGCACGGCGCGGGCGTCAACTACGAGGCCATCAGCGTGCGCGGTGCCGCGCACGTGACCATCGACCGCATCGTCGCGTACGACACCACCGACGACCTCATGTCGGTGACCCGCGGGGCCGACGACGTCACCATCTCGAACAGCACGTTCTCCTACTCGCGCGCGTACGCGGACATCGATCCGAGCATCCGCTGGGACTGGGGCTTCGGCCTCCAGCCGCTCGCCTCCGAGCGCCTCGGGATCCTCGTCGGCGCGAACGCGCAGGACAGCTACGCCACCACCGGGCACCTCCACGTGAACCTGGTGGGCGACCACATCGGACCGCTCATGCGGGGGCGGCCGCTGCTCCGCGGCGACGTCGACGTGAAGGGGGTGGTCTTCGACAACACGCAGGCCGGATCCGGCCAGTACGCCGCCCTCGAGGTCGGCAGCGGCGGCCGCGTCATCGTGGAGGGCTGCCGGTTCGACCACTCGAACAACCCCATCGCGATCCACCTCGACTCACCCGGGGACACCTACGCGCTGTTCGAGGGCGGCAACACCTTCATGCAGACGACGGGCACGGTCGCACCGGGCAAGCCGCTGCCGCCGCGCGCATCCCGCGCGACGTCGGCACGAGGGGTCGTGCGCACCTGACGCGGAGCGCTCAGCCGCGGGTCGCCCGGGAGCTGGCCCGCGGCGCCGCCGCGCTCTCGCGCACCACGAGCCGCGTCGGCACGATGCGGTCGTGCGACGGCTCGCGCCCCTCAAGCATCTCCAGCAACACCTGCATGGAGCGGCGGCCGATCTCGGTGAAGTCCTGGTGCACGGTCGTGAGCGGCGGCCAGAACGAGCTCGACTCCTCCGTGTCGTCGAAGCCGACCACGCTGATGTCCCCCGGCACGTCGCGGCCCAGCTCGTGCAGCGCGTGCAGGATCCCGAGGGCCATCTGGTCGTTCGCGGCCACGATGCCGGTGATGTCGGCGCGCTGCCCGAGCTCCTTCCCGATGCGGTAGCCGGACGCGGTGGTCCAGTCGCCCTGCGCGGGATCCTCCGGGGAGAGCCCGGCGTCGACCATCGTCGCGCGCCACTCCGCCGCGCGCCGGGCCGCGGAGTACGAGGTGGACGGGCCGGCGACGTGCACGATCGCGGTGTGGCCGAGGTCCAGCAGGTGCTGGGTGACGAGCCGCGTGCCCTGCTCCTGGTCGGTGTCGACGACCACGAACGGGTCGCCCGCGTCGGAGTCGATGATCACGACGGGCAGCCCCACGGGGATGATCACGTCGGCGCGGTCGAGCATGTGCGCCTCGATGATGATGACGACCCCGTCGACCGCCTCCTCCTGCAGCCGGCTGAACGCGCCGGCCACCTCCCCCTCGGTGGGGTGCGGCACGGGCATCAGCGTGATCGTGTACCCGGCATCGGATGCGGCGGTGACGATCGCGTCGAGCGTGCGCATGTTCCCGAGGGTGGAGAGCGTGAACATGATGATGCCGATGCTGCGGAAGCGGCCGGTCTTCAGCGCCCGGGCCGCGCTGTTCGGCCGGTAGCCGAGCTCGGCCATCGCGTCGACCACGCGCTGGCGGGTCGAGGCCTCCACGTTCTGCGCGCCGTTGGACACGCGGGAGACGGTCTGGGCGGAGACGCCGGCGTGCGCCGCGACGTCCGCCATCGACACGGTGCGGCCGCCGGGCGTGCGCCGGCCGCCCGACTTGACGGCCGACGGTGGAGATGTCATGGTTGCGAGCATCACAGATGTTTGCGCAAACACCCAATCTTCCCGAGGTGGGTGACAGCCCTCCCCCGACGGGCTGATGGCGCCGCGATCCCCCGACGAAGTGGAAGCACATGACGACGATGTCGACCTCGGCCGCCCGGCCGACGGCGCCCGACGCAGCCCGCCCGAGCGGCGCCCCGATGCGACGCGACAAGCGACGCTGGACGGGGCTGTGGTTCGTGGCCCCGTTCCTCGTGGTCTTCCTCGTCGTGCTCATCGCGCCCGTCGGCTACTCGATCTACCTCAGCCTGTTCCAGGAGCGGATGATCGGTGGCAACTCGTTCGTCGGCATCGACAACTACACGCGTGCCTTCCGGGACGCGCAGTTCTGGGAGGCCCTCGGCCGCGTCGCGCTGTTCCTCGTGGTGCAGGTGCCGATCATGCTGTTCGTCGCCCTCTTCGCGGCGCTCGCGCTCGACTCGGCCCGCCTCCACCTCACGGCGTTCTTCCGCATCTCGATCTTCCTGCCCTACGCCGTCCCCGCGGTCGTCGCGGCGCTCATGTGGGGCTTCATCTACGGCAACCGCTTCGGCCTCGTCGGCAACCTGGAGCAGGCCACCGGCTGGGACCTCCCCGACCTGCTCTCGCAGAGCTGGATCCTCGCGTCGATCGGCAACATCGTCACGTGGGAGTTCGTCGGCTACAACATGCTGCTGTTCTACGCGGCCCTCCGCGTCATCTCGCCCGACCTCTACGAGGCCGCCGAGCTCGACGGCGCGGGCCCGTTCCGCATCGTCACCGGCATCAAGCTGCCCGCCATCCGCGGTGCGCTGGTCATCGGCGTGATCTTCTCGATCATCGGCAGCTTCCAGCTCTTCAACGAGCCGAACATCCTGCAGACGCTGGCGCCGAACGGCATCAGCTCGTTCTTCACGCCGAACATGTACGCCTACAACCTGTCCTTCGCGGGACAGGAGTTCAACTACTCCGCCGCCATCGCGATCATCATGGGCGTCCTGACGATGGTGGTCGCCTACGTGGTGCAGCTCGTCGGCACCCGGAAGGACAGCTGACCGTGTCGACCCTCACCGGAACCCCCCTCGCCGCGCCCGACGCCGGCACGCCCGTCCGCGACGCCCCGGCGGACCGCTCGCCCAAGCGCCGCCGCTCCGCCGGCGCCCCGCGCGAGCGCCGCAGCATCGTGCTCACCATCGTGATGTCGCTGCTGCTCATCTACTCCGTGCTCCCCCTGTTCTGGCTCCTGGTCAACTCGACCAAGACGCAGGACGCGCTGTTCAGCTCGTTCGGCCTCTGGTTCTCGGGCGACTTCGCGCTGTGGGACAACATCCAGGGCGTGCTGACCTACGGCAACGGCGAGTTCGTGCGCTGGCTCGGCAACACGCTGATCTACGTGGTCGTCGGAGCGGGCGGCGCCACGCTGCTCGCCACCCTCGCGGGCTACGGCCTGGCGAAGTTCGACTTCCCGGGCAAGAAGATCGTGTTCGCGGTGGTGCTCGGCGCCGTCGCGATCCCGGGCACGGCCCTCGCGGTGCCGACCTTCCTGCTCTTCAGCCAGATGGGCCTCACCAACACCCCGTGGGCGATCATCCTGCCGTCGCTCATCAGCCCCTTCGGCCTGTATCTCATCTGGACCTACGCGGTCGACTCGGTGCCCGAGGAGATCCTCGAGGCGGCGCGGATCGACGGCTCGAGCGAGATCCGCACCTTCTTCACGATCAGCCTGCGGCTCCTGTCGCCCGGCCTCATCACGGTGCTGCTGTTCTCGATCGTCGCGACCTGGAACAACTACTTCCTGCCCCTGATCATGCTGAGCGACTCCCGCTGGTACCCCCTCACGGTGGGCCTCAACCAGTGGAACGCGCAGTCCACCACCGTGGGCGGCCAGCCGATCTACAACCTCGTCATCACGGGCTCGTTCCTCGCGATCATCCCGATCGTGATCGCGTTCCTCTTCCTCCAGCGCTACTGGCAGTCCGGCCTCTCGGCCGGCGGCGTCAAGGCGTAGCGCCCTCCGACAGCTCCTCCGCACCTCCCCTCACCACCACGAAGAAGTGAAAGGCACCACCATGTCCATCTCGTTCCCCCGCAGGGCGAAGCGCGCCATCGCGCTCGGCCTCGGCATCGTCCTCGCGGGCTCGCTCGCGGCGTGCTCCTCCGGATCCGGCGGCGCCAGCGCCGACTCCGCCTCGGCCGACGACCTCGCGAAGGCCCTCGACACGCAGTCCTCCATCACCGTCTGGGGCTGGGCCCCGGCCATCAAGCCGATCGCGGAGGCGTTCGAGAAGGCGCACCCGAAGGTCACGGTCGACGTGCAGAACGTCGGCACCGGCGCCGACCAGTACACGAAGCTCCAGAACGCCATCAAGGCGGGCAAGGGCGCCCCCGACGTGGCGCAGATCGAGTACTTCGCGATCCCGCAGTTCGCGCTCGGCAAGTCCCTCGCCGACCTCTCGGGCTACGGCTACACGGACCTGAAGGACCAGTTCACGGCGTCCACCTGGAACGCCGTCACCGAGGGCGACGCCCTCTACGCGCTGCCGCAGGACTCGGGCCCCATGGCGATGTTCTACCGCCAGGACGTCTTCGACAAGTACCAGATCGCCGTCCCCACCACGTGGGACGAGTACGTCGCCGCGGCGGAGAAGATGCACGCCGCCGACCCGAACCAGTACATCACCAGCGACTCCGGCGACGCCGGCTTCACCACGAGCATGATCTGGCAGGCCGGCGGCAAGCCCTACAAGGTCGACGGCGACAAGGTCACCATCGACATGCAGGACGCGGGCGCCAAGAAGTACACGGCCATGTGGAACAAGCTCGTCGAGGGCGGCTCGCTCGCCCAGACGCCCGGCTGGACCGACGAGTGGTTCCGCGGCCTCGGCGACGGATCCATCGCGACGCTGATCACCGGCGCCTGGATGCCCGGCAACCTCGAGGCGCAGGCCACCGCGGGCTCCGGCCAGTGGCGCGTCGCCCCCATGCCGCAGTACAGCGCGGGCGACACCGCGACGGCGGAGAGCGGCGGATCCTCCATCGCCGTCATGCAGCAGTCGGCCAACAAGCTCGTCGCGGCGGAGTTCGCGAAGTTCACGACCGCGAACGAGGAGGGTCGCAAGATCTCCTTCGACGCCGGCGGCTTCCCCTCCACCACGGCCGACCTGAACAGCCCCGAGTTCCTCGCCGAGGCGCCCGAGTACTTCGGCGGGCAGAAGATCAACGAGGTGCTCAGCGCGGCCTCGAAGGAGGTCGTCCCGGACTGGCAGTACCTGCCCTTCCAGGTCTACACGAACAGCATCTTCAGCGACTCGGCCTCGTCGGCGTACTCCGGCGGCACCTCGCTCGACCCCGTCCTCGAGGCGTGGGGCAAGGCGGCTGCCGAGTACGGCCAGCAGCAGGGCTTCACCGTCGACGTGAAGTAGCAGCACCCGCACGACGAGGGGAGGTGCGACGCGAGTCGCGCCTCCCCTCTCCCCTGCCATCCCGCACCCCTGAGGACACGACCATGCCCGGCCTCCCCGCCACCAGCACCCGCTTCCGCATCGGCGCCGACGACTTCGAGCTCGACGGCCGACCGCACCGCGTCATCGCGGGCGCGCTCCACTACTTCCGCGTGCACCCCGACCAGTGGGCCGACCGGATCCGCAAGGCCCGCCTCATGGGCCTCGACACCATCGAGACGTACGTCGCCTGGAACGCCCACTCCCCCGAGCGCGGCGCGTTCGACACGAGCGACGGCCTCGACCTCGGCCGCTTCCTCGACCTGGTGCACGCGGAGGGCATGCACGCGATCGTGCGCCCCGGCCCCTACATCTGCGCGGAGTGGGACGGCGGCGGGCTCCCCGGCTGGCTGTTCGAGGATCCCGCGGTGGGCGTCCGCCGCAGCGAGCCGCTGTACCTCGCGGCCGTCGACGAGTTCCTCCGCCGCGTGTACGAGATCGTCGCGCCGCGGCAGATCGACATGGGCGGGCCCGTGATCCTCGTGCAGATCGAGAATGAGTACGGCGCGTACGGCGACGACGCCGACTACCTCCGGCACCTCGTCGACCTCACGCGCGAGTCCGGCATCATCGTGCCGCTGACGACCGTCGACCAGCCCACCGACGAGATGCTCTCCCGCGGCAGCCTCGACGAGCTGCACCGCACGGGATCCTTCGGCTCGCGCGCCACCGAGCGCCTCGCGACCCTGCGCCGCCACCAGCCGACCGGGCCGCTCATGTGCAGCGAGTTCTGGGACGGCTGGTTCGACCACTGGGGCGAGCACCACCACACGACCTCCGCGGCCGACGCCGCCGCCGAGCTGGACGCGCTCCTCGCCGCGGGCGCGTCCGTGAACATCTACATGTTCCACGGCGGCACGAACTTCGGCTTCACGAACGGCGCCAACCACAAGGGCACGTACCAGTCGCACGTCACCTCGTACGACTACGACGCCCCGCTGGACGAGACCGGATCCCCGACCCCCAAGTTCTTCGCGTTCCGCGACGTGATCGCGCGGTACCGGGACGTGCCCGACGAGGTGCCCGCGCAGCGCGGCGATGCGCCCGCGTTCCGGACGGCGTTCGACGCGGTCGTGCCGCTCGCGGACCTCGTGGCGGATCCCGCCGCCTGGCGCGCGACGCCCGCCGTGCCGTCGATGGACGCGCTCGGCGTGTTCCGCGGGTTCGCGCTGCACCGCGTCGCGCTGCCCGCGTCCGACGATGCGCGCGTGCTGTCGTTCGGCGAGGTGCGCGACCGCGCCGTGGTGTCGGTGGACGGCGTACGCGTCGGCGTGATCCAGCGCGACCAGCACGAGACGGCGATCGCGGTGCCGCCCGGCCGGATGCTCGAGGTGCTCGTGGAGGACCAGGGGCGCGTGAACTACGGCGTGCGCATCGGCGAGGCGAAGGGCCTCATCGGGCCGGCGACGCTCGACGGCGAGGAGCTCACGGGCTGGGAGAGCCTGCCGCTCGACCTCGGCGCGATGGCCGCGGCGGTGGCGTCGGCGGCCGTCATCGCGGACGCGCCGCGCGGGCCCGAGGTGCCGGACGCGGACGCGTCGGCTGAGCCCGATGCGCCCGTCCGCTTCCTCGACGGGCCCGTGCTCGCGCACGCGTCGTTCGAGCTGGAGGCGCCCGCCGACCTCTTCCTCGACACGCGCTCGTGGGGCAAGGGCGTCGCGTTCGTCAACGGCTTCGCGCTCGGCCGCTACTGGACCCGCGGCCCGCAGCACACGCTCTACGTGCCGGGCGCGCAGCTCCGCGCGGGCCGCAACGACCTCGTGGTGTTCGAGACGGGTGCGGCGGCGGATCCGGTCGTGGCGTTCCTGGCGCAGCCGGAGCTGGGGCACCTGGAGCCGTAGCCGCGCGCGGCCGGAGCGCTCAGCTGACGAGCTTCTCGGCGACGAGGAGCTCGTGCACCGCGCGGCGCACGAGCTCCGCCTGCTCCAGCCCGCTGCGCCGCTCCAGCTCGCGGAAGGCCGCGGAGTCGGCGGCGGAGATGACGGCGCGGACGACCGACTCGGAGGCGGGGCTCGGGTCCGGGTCCGCGGTCGCGCGCTTCTCGGCGTCGTACCGCCGGGCATCCTCGATCGCCTTCTCGATGGCCTCCATGGATCCGTACTCGCGGAGCATGAAGGCGCGCCCGTAGGCGGCCGCGGCCTCGCCCGTCAGCGGCGGACCCATGGCCTCGACGGGGCGGTCGGGATCCGTGAGTCGCGTGGCGAGGGCTTCGTACTCCTCATCCGTCATGTCGGCCATCCGGGTGCTCCTCTCGATAACGGCGGTACTTCGGGCCCAGCGGCATGGCGTGGAAGACGAGTGCCTCCCGCCGTGCTCCGGGGAACGTCCTCACCAGGATCTCCACCTCGCGCTCCGTCTGACCATGGGGGTGGCCGATGTAGAGCGTGATGCGTCCGCCATCAGGTTCCTCGCTGCGCAGGTGCTGGACGTAGTTCGGATGGAGGAGCATGTGGACCTGGTCGTCCTGGGGAACGCCGTGCTTCTCGGACGAGGGCGCCCATCGCGGTGTCATGGACGCACCATGTCGGCGGGTGCGCGCCCAATGTAGCCGACCAGCGCATCCGGGGACCAGGGGCGGATCCGGACTTCGGGGAGGAGCCGACGCCCCGTGTGGGACACCGGGGAAGTGGGTACGGGCCGGGTGGCGCGCGAGCGCCCCCGGCCGCGCATCCGCGGGCCGCCGACCCCGCGAGGAGACCTGTGACCACGGACACCGCACTCGACCTGGACGCCCTGATCGACCCCGAGGAGCCCGAGGCCGGACCCGGGACGCTGCGGATCACGGATCCGCGCGACGGCTCGCCCGTGGGCGACATCGACGCGTCGAGCCCCGAGGAGGTGGACGCCGCGGTGCGCCGCTCGGTCGCCGCATCCGCCGCCTGGGCCGCGATGCCGCCCGCCCAGCGCGGACAGGCCGTGCGCCGTGCCGCCCACGCGCTCGCCGAGCACGCGGAGGAGCTCGCCGCCCTCAACGCGCGCGAGACCGGAAAGCCCATCGGCGACGCGCTCGGCGGCGTCGGCGCGGGCGTCGACACGCTGCTCCAGTACTCCGAGCTCGGGCCCGTGCACCGCGGGAAGAGCCTGCTCGGCACGCTCCCGAACGTCGACTTCTCGGTGCCGCGGCCGCGCGGGGTCACGGTCGCGCTCACGCCGTGGAACGATCCCGTCGCGGTCGCGGCCGGCATCATCGGCGCGGCGCTCGTGATGGGCAACACCGTGGTCCACAAGCCGAGCGAGCGCTGCCCGCACACCGGCGAGCTGCTCGGGCGGATCCTCGCCGAGGCGCTGCCCGAGGGCGTGCTCGTGTCCGTGGTCGGCGGCGGCGACGTGGGCGACCGGCTCGTCGCGCACGAGGACACGCGCGTGGTCGCGCACGTCGGATCCACCGCCGCGGGCGAGGCCATCGCGCGCCGCGCCGCCGGCACCCCCACCCACGTGATCCGCGAGAACGGCGGCAACGACCCGCTCCTCGTCGACGCCGGGGTGGACCCCGCGTGGGCCGCCGCGCAGGCCGCCCTCGGGTCCTTCGCCAACGCCGGCCAGATCTGCACCTCGGTCGAGCGGATCTACGTGCACGCCGCCATCGCCGACCGCTTCACCGCCGCGCTCGTCGCGGAGGCCGAGCGCTGGAACTCCTCCGGCGACCTCGGCCCGCTGGTCGACGAGCGCATGCGCGACGCCGTGCACGAGCAGATCGCGGAGGCGCTCACCGAGGGCGCCCGCGCGCTCGTCGGCGGGCGCGTGCCCGACGGCCCCGGATCCCGCTACCCCGCCACCGTGCTCGTCGACTGCACCGCCGACATGACCGTCATGACGGCCGAGACGTTCGGCCCCGTCGCGGCCGTGCAGGTCGTCGCGGACTTCGACGAGGCGCTCGCCCGCGCATCCGACGACCGGTACGGGCTCGCCGCGAGCGTGCTCACGGGATCGATGGAGCACGCGCAGCGGGCGGCCGCCGAGCTGCCCGTCGGCACGATCAAGGTCAACGGCGTCTTCGGCGGCGCACCCGGCGGCGCCGCGCAGCCCCGCGGGCGTAGCGGATCCGGCTTCGGCTACGGCCCCGAGCTCCTCGACGAGATGAGCACCACGACGGTCGTTCACCTCGGGCTGCCGGTGCTCGACGCGGGCGACGTCACCCCGGCCGAGGCATCCTCCGGCTCGGTCAGCACCGACGCGGGCGACGCGCGATGACCAGCGAGCTGCGCGGCATCATCGGCCTGCTCGCGGAGCGCCGGCCCACCGTCACGGTCATCGGCGACGTGATCCTCGACGAGTGGTGGCGCGGCCACAGCGACCGCATGACCCGCGAGGCGCCGGCGCCCGTCGTGGACGTGACCGAGCGGATCCAGTCGCTCGGCGGCGCCGCGAACACCGCGGTGAACCTCGCGAGCCTCGGCGGCACCGTGCGGATGGTCGGCCTCGTCGGCCAGGACGCCGCGGGCGACCGCGTGCGCGACCTGCTGCTGGCGGCGGGCGTCGACGTGTCCGGCCTCGTGCACTCGCCGCGCCTCCGCACCACCACCAAGACGCGCATCGTGGGCGACGACCAGGTGATCGTGCGGGTCGACGACGTGCACCGCGGATCCGTGCACCGCGACGACGCGCGCGCCCTCGCCCGCGCCGCGCTGGAGGCCACCGCCGACGCGGACGCCGAGATCGTCTCCGACTACGGCACCGGCACGCTGCACGGCGTGGTGCTCGAGTCGCTCGCCGCGCGGTCGAGCCGCCCCGGCCTCACCGTGGTCGATGCGCACGATCCCGCCATGTGGGCGCCGCTCCGCCCCGACCTCATCACGCCGAACGCGGGCGAGACCGGCCGCCTGATCGATCGTCCGCTCGCGCGCGACGAGGACCGGGCCGCCGTCATCGCGGGGCTCGCCGACGCGGTGCTCGCCGCCTCCGGATCCGCGACCGCCGTCGTCACGCTCGACCGCGACGGCACCGTGGTGCTCGGCGCGGGCGAGCCGTACCGCACGCGCGCGCATCCGGTGCCGGAGAAGCAGGCGTCCGGCGCGGGCGACACGTTCGTCGCCGCCCTCACGCTCGCGCGCGCCGTGGGCCTCCCGCTCCAGGTCAGCGCCGACTTCGCGCAGGCCGCGGCGGACGTCGTCGTGCGCCTGCCCGGCACGTCCGTGTGCTCCGCCGCGACCCTCGCCGACCACCTCGGCGAGACGCGCTCGCGCACCGTGTCGCAGGCGGAGCTCGTCGAGCTCGTGGCCGCCGAGCGCGCCGCGGGCCGCCGCATCGTCTTCACGAACGGCTGCTTCGATGTGCTGCACCGCGGCCACACGACCTACCTCCGGCAGGCCAAGCGGCTCGGCGACGTGCTCGTGGTGGCGCTCAACAGCGACGACTCCGTGCGGCGGCTGAAGGGATCCGACCGACCGGTGAACACCGCAGAGGACCGCGCGGGCGTGCTCGCCGAGCTCTCCTGCGTCGACGTGATCACCGTCTTCGACACCGACACCCCCATCCCGCTGCTCGAGGCGGTGCGGCCCGACGTCTACGCGAAGGGCGGCGACTACACGCCCGAGATGCTCGACGAGACCGCGGTGGTGCGCGGGTACGGCGGCGAGGTGTCGATCCTCGGCTACGTGCCGTCGCAGTCGACGAGCTCGATGGTGGACCGGATCCGCGCCTCCGCTCCCGACCCCGGGTTCACGCGGCGCGCGGGGACGGCGACGTCCGCGTCCGCCGCCCCGCCCGCCGGTCCCGACGCCGCCGCAGCCGCCCCCGAGACGGATCCGGAGCCCGCGCCGGGAGCTCCCCGGTGACCGCCGGCCGCAGCCGCCGCTGGTCGGGCGAGTGGGGCGCCGGCCGCGCGCCCGACGCGCCCGCGATCGACGTGCTCGTGCCCACCGCGGGCCGCACCGCCGAGCTCGCGGTGACGCTCTCGGGCCTCGCCGGGCAGGACGACCCGCCGTTCCGCGTGATCGTGAGCGACCAGTCGGACGGATCCCGCGCATCCGTCGAGCCGAGCGTGCAGGGCATGGTCCGCGTGCTCCGCGCGCAGGGCCGCGAGGTCGAGGTGGTCGCGCACCTGCCGCGTCGCGGGATCGCCGAGCACCGGGCGTCGCTGCTCGCGCGCGCCACGGCCGACGCCGTGCTGTTCCTCGACGACGACGTGTGGCTGGAGCCCGGCATGCTGCGGCGGATGCACGACGCCCTCGAGGCGCTCGACATCGGCTTCGTCGGCGCCGCCGTGCAGGGCCTCAGCTACCTCGACGACCGCCGCGCGCACGAGGCCGCCGCCTTCACCCCGTGGGGCGACGGGGTCGAGCCGGAGCGCATCCGCCGGGGCACCCCGGGCTTCGACCGCTGGCCGCTGCACAACGCCGCGAACCTCGCCCACATCGCCGCCGACCTCGACCTCGAGGTCGACACCTGGCTCGCGTACCGGATCGCGTGGGTCGGCGGCTGCGTGCTCTACCGGCGCCGCGCGCTGGTGGAGACGGGCGGCTTCGACTTCTGGGAGCTGCTGCCCGAGCGGCACTCCGGCGAGGACGTCGCGGCGCAGTGGCGCGTGATGGAGCGCTTCGGCGGCGCGGGCATCGTCCCGAGCGGTGCCGTGCACCTCGAGGCCCCGACCACGCTGCCCGTGCGTGAGGTCGACGCGTTCGACGTGCTGTTCGCGGCGGAGGCGGCGGAGCGGCCGGATGCGGCGGAGCGGCCGGATGCGCCGGATGCGCCGGAGCCGTCGGATCCCCAGGAAGAGCACCTAGGCGACGTGCCGCCGGAGGAGTCGACTCGATCCGTGGGCGGCGTGGACCTCCGCGCCGACCGCTCCTGATCACCGACGAGAGGACACCCCATGGCCATCAATCCCATCGAGCTCCAGAAGCACCTCAGCGGCCTCGACTACCCGGCGTCGAAGGACGCGATCGTGAAGAAGGCGGAGGAGTCGGGCGCCGACTCCGGCACGCTCGACGCGCTCCGGAAGATCGCCGACAAGGAGTACGACGCCCCGACCGCGATCAACCAGGCGGTCTCCGACGCGAGCTGATCCGCTCCCGCACGACACGACGGCCCCCGTCCTCCTGGTGAGGACGGGGGCCGTCGTGCGTGGTGGGCCGCACTCAGGGTCGGTACTGCTGCGGCTTCTCGAACCCCATCGGGTCGCCGTTCGCCGGGTTCTGGCCGTCACCGGCCATGCGGCCCTTGCCGAGCACGTAGAGGATCCGCGACAGGGCGCGGCCGAGGAGGCGGAGGACGGGCATGTCCCGACCGTATCCGTCCCGCTCGGCGCGCCGGAAGGCGCCGGGCAGGATGGGGGCATGGACCACATCGACCCGCGCCGCATCGCCGCCGTGCTCGCCGACGCGGAGATGCGGGCCGCGTACGCGCGCGTCGTGCTCGGCTCCTCCCTCGGCGACGCCCTCGCGCACCTCTCCCCCGCCCGACGCACGAAGGCCGCACGCGCGCTCACCGGATCGGGGCTGGTGGCGGTCGCGGAGGACGACACCGCGACCGCGCCCGACGCCGTCTTCCGCGCGATCCTCGCCCAGCAGCCCGCGACCCCGCCCGCCCAGGGCGTCGAGCGCTTCCTCCGCGACGGCCGCATCGCGCAGTGGCCGGCCTCCCCGGCCGACCTCGACGACCTGCTGCGGCACGTCGTCGCCCAGGTGCTGGATCCGGAAGAGGTCCTCGACGAGAAGGCCCTCACCGCGCGCCTGGTCCGCCTCACCGACGACCACGCGCTGCTCCGCCGCCACCTCGTGGACGCGGGCCTCGTGCTGCGGACGCGCTCGGGATCCGAGTACGCGCGGGCCGAGCAGCCTGCGGCGGTGTAGTCGGAGGCTCAGGCCCCGCCCGCGTACCGCACGCACACCGCCGTCACGTCGTCGCCGACGCGCACGCCGGCCACCGCGTCGTGGATGCGCTGCACCGTCTCCGCGGCGTCGGCCGCGTCCCGCACGAGCTCCACGAGCGGCACGACCGAGTCGAGCGAGCCGTCGAAGAGGTCGAGGGCGCCGTCGGTGAAGGCGAGGAGGCGGTCGCCCGGGCGGAGCTCGCCCGCGGCCGTCGTCCAGGTGGCGTCCGGCACGACGCCGAGCGGCAGCCCGAGGGCCGGCAGCGTCTCGTGCGACCCGTCCGCGCGGAGCACCAGGGTGAGGCCGTGGCCGCCGTCGGCGTAGGCGAAGGCGCCGGTGGATCCATCGACCCGGCAGTGCAGGAAGGTCGCGAACGTCTCGGTCGCGTCGAGGTCGGTCTGGAGCTGCGCCTGCACGGCGCTCACGGTGCGCTCGACGTCGGCTCCCCGGTGCGCCTGGAAGCCGGAGCGGACGGCCGAGGCGAGGATCGCCGCGCCCGCGCCCTTGCCCATCACGTCGGCGAGGGTCACGTGGAGGCCGTCGGCGTCCTCGCCCCACGAGTAGAAGTCGCCGCCGACGCCGCGCGACGGGATGCTGATCCCGGCCAGCTCGAAGTCGGGCCAGAGCGGCCGGTCGACGGGCAGGAGCCGCCGCTGGATCTCCCCGGCCGCCTCCTCGTCCGCGCTGTCGCGGAGCTCGCGCTCCACCCACGCGCCCATCTCGTCGAGCAGCTTCTCCTGCGCGGGGTCGAGGTCGCGCGGCTCGGTGTCGACGAGGCACAGCGTGCCGACGGTCTGGCCGCCCGCGCGGAGCGGCCGCCCGGCGTAGAAGCGGATGTGCCGCGGCCCGGTGACCGTGGTGCGCTCGGCGAAGCGCGCGTCCCGGGTGGCGTCCGGCACGACGAGGAGGTCGGGCGAGCGGATGGTCACGTCGCAGAACGACTGCGTGCGGTCGGAGAGCAGCGAGACCCCGTGCGGCTGCGGCGACTTCGTGAACTGGTCGGTGTCGGCCACCAGGTTGATCTCGGCCACGGGCACGTCGAACATCTCGCGCGCGATGCGGGTGACGCGGTCGAAGCGCTCCTCGGCCGCGGATCCGACGAGCCGCAGGTCGTGCACGGCCCGCAGGCGCACCAGCTCGTCCTCGGCTCCGAGCGCCGCGGGCATCTCGGTGGACCGGCCGGACGGAGGCGAGCCGACCGAGCGCGCGACGGGTTGCTGCATGGTCATGTCGTCGTCCCCCTGCGTGTCCCGGCGCCGGCCGCACCGGACGGGAGACCCGACCGGCGCACGATCCCCCCGGATCCGGGCGCCTGGGCCGAGTGTACGTGCGCGTCCTGGGCGTGGACCGAGCCCGGACGACCCGTCTCCGGGGGCCTCACGCCTCCCGGCGGAGGACCAGCACGGTCACGTCGTCCGGGTTCTCCTGGCCGGCGGCGAGCGCCGTGATCCGCTCCACGAGCTCCTCCGCGGACGCCGACTCGCGCGCCAGCTCGGCCACCCGGTCGACCGCGCCGAGGGTGCCGTCGTAGAGGTCGAGCACGCCGTCGCTGAAGGTCACGATGAGGTCGCCGGGGTCGAGTCGCAGCGCGTGCGACCTCCAGCCCGAGGCGCCGGGCACGCCCACCGGCAGGTCGGCCGACTCGAGGCGCTCGTGCGACCCGTCCGCGCGGACCAGCGCGGTGAGCCCGTGGCCCGCATCCGCGTAGAGCACGGTGTGGTCCTCGGCGCGCACGCGGGCGTGGAAGACCGTGGCGAACGTCGAGGTCTCGCCGAGCTCCGCGGTGAAGCAGTCGGCGGTGCGCTCGATGGCGACGACCGGATCCGGCACGTTCTTCGCGCTGCGCACGACCGCGCGCGCGGTGGCCGCGATGATCCCGGCGCCCATGCCCTTGCCCATGACGTCGCCGAGCGTGAACGCCAGGCCCTCCTTCACGGGGTACCAGTCGAAGAAGTCCCCGCCCACGGCCTTCGACGGTAGGCACGCGCCGGCGACCTGGTAGCCGGGCAGCGGCACGAGCGCCTTGGGCAGGAGGGCCTGCTGCACCACGGAGGCGCGCCGCATCTCCTCCTGGCTCGCGCGCTCCCGGGCGCGCGACGCCTCGAGGCTCAGCCGCGTGAGCCGCGACAGCTCGTTGACGACGAAGGCGGCGAGCGCGAAGGCCACGGCGCTGTAGAAGCCGCGCCACAGCTCGTTCGCGTTCTGCTCGCCGAGCTCGAGGAGGAGCGGGAGGCCGAAGGTCACGTAGACGCCGACGAACGCGACGAGCACGTTCCACCGGCCGGGGTTCAGGCCGAACCAGACCACGGGGAGGATCACGAGGGTCCCGTAGATGGAGGCGTTCTCGCCCGTCGCGATCCGCAGCACGCCGATGGCGACCATGTCGAGCGCGGGCACGAGGTTCGTGAGGCGGGCGCGTTCCCGGCGCAGCGCGACGGCGGCGGCCAGCAGGGTCGCGAGCGCGACCAGCGCGATGGAGATCAGGAGGGCGCGCGGCGAGGTGACGGTGAGGGTCGGCACGGCGAGGGTCATCACCACGGCGAGCCCGAACATCGCGACCATCGGCAGCTGCTTGACGAGCGCGGTCGGGCCCGCCGGACCGATCGCCCGCGGACCCGTCTGCGGCACCCATGCCATGCGCTCGACCCAGGCCGGCGCCGGCCGCGAGGAGAAGACGCGCGGCAGCTTGAACGGCGTGCTCACGCCGGCGACCCGGCGGCGCCGTCGACCTCCGGCTCGGCGCGCGTGCGCCGGACGCTCCAGACGTTCTCGGCGCCGACGCGCTCGTAGGAGAGGTCGTCGCAGAGCAGCTGGACCATCGCGAGGCCGCGGCCGGACTCGGCGTCCTCGCCGGGCATCTCGCGCGGGGTGAGGCGGAAGTCGCCGGGCTCGGATCCGTCGCGCAGCCGCGCGCTCATCGTGCCGGCGTCGACGGTGACGCTCACCTCGCACGTGACGCCCTGGCCGTGGTCGGCGTGCTCGATGACGTTGGAGGCCAGCTCGATGAGGGCCGTCTCGAACGCCATGCGGTCGAGGGCGCCGATGTCGGGACGCTCGTCCCAGAGGCGGGCGATGAAGCCGTGCACGGCGTCGACGTCCTGGCCGGGCGAGCGGAGAGTCAGCGACCGCGTGGTCTCAGTCACGGTACGCGGCTTCGGACGTGGGCGACGCGATCAGCACGCGGTCGAGGTTCGACAGCTGCAGCACCATCGCGACCTGGGGTCCCGGGGCCGACAGCCGCAGGTCGCCGCCGGCGTCGCGGGCCGACTTGAGGCCGGCGATGAGCGCCCCCAGCCCGGACGAGTCGATGAAGTCGACCTCGGCGAGGTCCACCACTATCCGGGACGCCCCGCCGGCGAGCGCGTCGTGGACGGCCTCCCGGAGCTCCGGGGCCGAGGCCATGTTGAGCATGCCCGTCACGGCGACGACGGTGACGTCGTCCTCCCGGCGTGCGGTGGCGGTCGTGAACGCCATGGATCCCCCTCGCTTCGGACGCTGCGCCGGCGTCGGCATCCCCCCGGACGCGACGACGGTCCGTGCCCGGTCCGCGCAGTGCCCTGCGCTGATCCCCGGCATCCGTCCGGGCACATCCTCCCACAATCGAGGAAATACGATGAGGGGACGAAGGGTTCCGGATGGTGTCCGTGGAGCGCATCCGGCTGGCGACGGCCGGGCGCACGCGGCAGTGTCGCTCCGGGATCCCCCACCCGCCGAGCACGGCCCCCGGCCGCACGAGGAGACGACCGTGTCGACCGCACCCGAGCACGTCCCGACCGAGCGCCGCATCACGCGGCAGGCCATCGAGACCTCCATCGCGATGGCGTGGAACGCCGAGGGCGAGGTGCGCGGCCTGCCGCCGCTCGCCTGGCAGCTCGGCGGCCTGTGGGAGGGCATCCACTTCGCGGGCGACGCCGACGCGTACGCCCCCGAGCTGCGGCGCGAGATCGTCGAGTCGTGGATCGCGGGCCTCGGCCTCGCGGACGCCATCGACCTCACCGACGGCCCGCTCGCCCGCTCCGGCGACGACATGGTGTGGACGGGCGCGCTCGACGACGTGGTGTTCCAGCTGCGCTATCCGGCGACGGACGCGGATCCGGCCTGCTGAGCGGCGCGTGCGGAGCCGCGCTACCCGCGCCGCGCCGCCCGGCTCCCCGCGGGCCCGCTCTCGCGCCACCCGGATCCGTCGCGCTCCAGCTCGATGAGCTGCCCGTTGGCCCACACCAGCGAGCGGGTGAGCGCCGGCGAGCGCCCGAGCGCCGAGAGGTAGAGCACGCGCAGCAGGTAGCCGTGCGCGACCACGAGCGTGGTGCGCGGATCCGCCGCGACGTCGTCGAGGACCGCCCGCGCCCGGATCGCGGCCGCCGCCCACGTCTCGCCGCCGCCGGGCGCCGCGGGCTCGCCGTCCTCGCCCGTGAGCCAGGCCGCGAACGCCGCCCCGTGCACGGGGCCGCGCAGCTCGTCGCGCGTGATCCCCTCGAAGCCGCCGAAGTCGAGCTCCACCAGCTCGGCCCGCGGCTCGGGCACCACGCCCGGCGCGACGCCCTGCTCCTGCAGGATCCGCGCGGTGCTGCGGGCGCGCGACAGCGTGCTCACGAGGATCCGCTCCACGCCCTCCCCGCGCAGCCGCGCCGCGAGGGGCGCGAGCTGCTCCGCCGCGTCGTCGTCGACGTCGATGTCGGTGCGCGAGTCGTACCGGTACTCCCGGTTCCAGGGCGTCGGCGCGTGCCGGGTGAGGAGCAGGCGCGCGGGGGCGGCCGGGGAGGTCTGCATGGGTCCATCCAACCGGGATCTCACCCGCGGCTGTGCGCCGCCGCCCGGGCCCGGTCGTCGTGCCGGGCCCGGACTAGCGTCGCAGGGGATGACCAGGAGCCGCACCCGCGCCGCGTCGCCCGGCGTGCGCATCGCCTTCGCCGCCGCGAGCGCCGCGTACCTCGCGAACTGCGCCATCGGGATCGCCGCGGCCACCCGGATCCTGCCGCCGCGCCCCGAGCTCCGCCTCCACCACCGCGCGTACCTGCTCACGAGCACCCTCACCGCGGTCGCGCTGGCCGTCGCGCTCCGGGCAGCCGCCCCCGGCCGCGCCGCCGGCCGTCGCGCCGCGCTCCGGCTCGCCCCCGCCCTGATCCCGCTCGCCGCGCTCCCCGCCGCCGGCACGCGCACCCGCCGGCACCCCGCCGTCGCCCTGACCGCCGCGCCCTGGTACGCCTGGGGCACCCTCACCGCCTGGAGATGAACGTGGAGTTCCTCGACGTCCTGCGCGCCCGGAAGACCACCAACGGCGCCTTCCTGCCCGATCCCGTGAGCGAGGAGCACCAGCGGCTCCTGATGGAGGTCGCGGGCCGCGCGCCGTCGCAGCTCAACAGCCAGCCGTGGCGCTTCGTGCTGATCGAGGAGCGCGACACCATCGAGCGCATCGCGGACATCAGCGGCGAGAGCATGACCGAGACGATGTCGAACGGCACGTTCTTCGAGCGCTACAAGCACCACTTCCGCTTCTCGCAGGAGGAGATGGACCGGCGCCGCGACGGCATGCTCTTCGACAGGCTGCCCGCGCCGCTGCGCCCCTTCACGAAGCAGGCCTTCACGCCGCGCGGCCAGGGGCTCATGAACGCGCTCCGGGTGCCGCAGACGCTCGGCCGCGAGAACCGGCGGCTCGTCGCGGGCAGCCCGCTGCTCATCGGCGTGATGCTCGACCGCGCCGAGGACCGCCCCGAGTCCCTCGCATCCTTCTACTCGACGTTCTCGCTGGGCGCGGCGATGGAGAACGTCTGGCTGACGACCGTGGAGCTCGGCATGGGGATCCAGTTCATCTCGTTCCCGATGGAGATCCGCGCGCAGTGGACCCGCGTCGAGGAGCTGCTCCGCGTGCCGCCGGAGCTCCAGCTCATGGCCGTCTACCGGCTTGGATACCTGCCGCCGGAGGCCCGCCGCCCCGCGATCGACTGGTCGAGCCGCGAGCGCAAGCGCCCGTCGCAGTACGTGTTCCGCGGCACGTGCGACACCCCGCAGGAGGGGTGGGACGAGCCCGCCGAGCCCGGCCGCCCCGTCGACCGGAGCTGACGCGTGGCCGACGACGGCTGGGTGCGCGGATCGGGGATCCAGACGCACGCCGCGTCCTACGACCCCGACGGCCGCTTCACCCACCTGAACTTCCCCGGCAGCCTCGACCTCGACCACGCCCCGCGCCTGGTCGAGGACCCGCAGAGCGCCCGCACGCTCCCCGGCTGACGCGCGCCCGCGGGCTGCCCTTGCCCCGCCGCCGCCCGACCGCGTAGGTTGCCAGGCGTACCCCGTCGCGACCCGACGCCTCCGGTGCGGCCGACACACCGGCCGGTCGGTCCGGCCGCGGACACGGGGGCTCCCCGCCTGGAAGTCGGACCGATGCGCCTCACCCCCGGTACTGCGCCCCTCGCGCAGCAGCTGATCACGCACTGACGACCCCCGCGCGCGCCCGCATCCCCGGGCCGCGCCCTCCGCCTCGGCGGACCGGTGGTCGTCGTGCACCCGCATCGACCCACCGGGACGGCCCATGCCCTTCGCACCCTCCATCACGCTCGACCGCTGCACCTTCGCCTGGCCGGACGGCGCGCTCGTCCTCGACTCCGCCAGCGCGCGGTTCGGCCGCGGCACGACCGGCCTCGTCGGCCGCAACGGCGCCGGCAAGTCCACGCTCGTCCGGCTCGTCGTCGGCGACCTCGCGCCCGCATCCGGATCCATCGCCACCAGCGGACCGGTCGACCACCTTCCGCAGCGGCTCCGCACCGGCCCCGACGACACGGTCGCCGACCTCCTCGGGGTGCGCGCCCGGCTCCGGGCCCTGCGCGCGATCCTCGACGGGGATCCCGACCCGGCGCACTTCGACGCGCTCGGCGACGAGTGGGAAGTGGAGTCCCGCGCGGCCGCGGCGCTCCGCGACGTCGGTCTCGCCGAGGACGACCTCGACCGCCCCGTCGCGACCCTCTCCGGCGGGCAGGCCGTGCTCGTCGCGATCAGCGGGGTGCGCCTCCGCGGCCGGCCCGTCGCGATCCTCGACGAGCCGACCAACAGCCTCGACGGCCGGGCGCGCGGGATCCTCCTCGACCTCGTCGATGGCTGGCGCGGCGCACTGGTCGTCGTCAGCCACGACCGCGAGCTGCTCGAGCACGTGGACGAGGTGGCCGAGCTCCGGGACGGCCGGATCACCGTGACCGGCGGCGCGTTCCCGGAGCACGAGGAGCGCGTGGCCGGTGAGCAGGCGGCGGCCGAGCGGCGGATCCGCGCGGCCGAGCACGCGCACCGCGCCGAGCGCCGTCAGCGCATCGAGGCCGAGACGACGATCGCCCGCCGCGCGAAGGCCGGGGCGCGGGCGAGCGGGTCGATGCCGCGGATGGCCGCGAACGAGCGCCGGAAGCACGCGGAGGCGACGGCGGGGCGCCTCCACCGGGCCCACGCGGACGCCGAGCGGCAGGCGGCGGACGCGGTCGCCGAGGCCGAGTCGCACCTCCGGGAGGATGCGCCCGTGCGGCTCGACCTGCCGGGTCCCGGGCTCCCCGCCTCCCGACGCGTCGCCGAGATCACGGTCCGAGGCCGCGCACGCGTGCTGCGGGGGCCGGAGCGCATCGCGATCACGGGCGCGAACGGGGTGGGCAAGTCCACGCTGCTCGCGCAGCTCGTCGGGGCACCCGACGCACGTGAGCACCCGCTGCCCGACACCCGCGCCGTCGCCCTGACGGATCGGATCGCGTACCTCCCGCAGGGACGCGACGGGCTCGACGACGACCGCACCGTGCTGGAGAACGTGCGCCGGGCCGCGCCCGACGTGCCGCCCCGTGACCTGAGGAACCGGCTCGCGCGATTCCTCATCCGCGGCGACGCCGTCGACCGCCCGGCCGCGTCGCTCTCCGGCGGGGAGCGCTTCCGGGTGGCGCTCGCGGGGCTGCTGCTGGCGGATCCGCCGCCGCAGCTCCTCGTGCTCGACGAGCCGACGAACGACCTCGACATGGCGGGCGTCGACCGCCTCGTCGAGGCGCTCCGTGCCCACCGTGGCGCGCTCGTCATCGTCAGCCACGACCGGACGGTGCTCGACCGCCTCGACCTCGACGAGAGGATCGAGCTCGCGTGAGCCCCGTCAGGGCCGCCGCGCGAACGCCGCCAGCCCCTGCTCCCCGTGCGGCACGAAGCCGAGCGAGCGGTAGAACGGGTGCGAGCGCTCGGCGTCGTCGGTGCCGCCCGCGTCGGTGGTGAGCACGATGAGCGCGCAGTCCCGGTACCGGTCGCGCACGTGCTCGAGGAGCGCGCGGCCGACGCCGCCGCGCTGGCGGTCGGGGCGCACGAGGAGGTCCTGCACGTAGCAGATCGACACCCCGTCGCTCACGGTGCGCACGAGGCCGACGAGCGTGCCGGCGTCGTCGCGCGCGGTCGCGACGAGGTCGGATCCGGCGAGCGCCCGCTCGAGCCGCTCCGGGTCGCGCGTGTAGACGGTCCAGCCGACGGATCCGTAGAGCTCGACCAGCTCGTCGCGGGTCGGGATCTCGTCCACGGGGAGGGTCACCCCCACACCGTAACCGCCTGTGGACGGAGCGCCCGCAGCCCGCTGCTCCCTCGATACTGTCGCGGTTCCGCCCGCCATACCTCGGACGGCCCCAACTCGGACGAGAGAGCCCCATGCCCCAGTCGCGCCATGCCCGCACGCCCTCGTCCACGACCCGGAAGCGCTGCGGATCCGTCGCGCTGACCGCGGCCGTCGTCGCCGCCACCGCCGCCGGCGGTCTCGGAGCCGCGCTCCTCGCTCCCGCGAGCGCGTTCGCCGCCACCGCCACGGTCGGACTCGGCACCGCCGCCTCCTACTCGGTGCTCGCCGGCCAGGGCGTCACGAACACCGGCCTCACCACGCTCACGGCCGACCTCGGCACCAGCCCGTCCGCGTCGGTCACGGGCTTCCCGCCCGGCATCGTCGGCGGCGCCACGCACGCGGCCGACGCCGCGGCCGGCCAGGCCCAGTCCGACCTCACCACCGCCTACGTCGACGCGGCCGGCCGCCCCACCACCGCCGCCATCCCCGCCGACCTCGTCGGCGCCACGCTCACGCCCGGCGTCTACACCGCGGGCGGCCCGCTCGGCCTCACGGGCACCGTCACGCTCGACGCGCAGGGCGACCCGTCCGCGGTCTTCGTCATCCAGGCCCCCTCCACGCTCACCACCGGTTCGAGCAGCCGGGTCTCGCTCGTCAACGGCGCCCAGGCCTGCAACGTGTTCTGGCAGGTCTCGAGCTCGGCCAGCCTCGGCACGAACTCGGGCTTCGCCGGGTCGATCCTCGCGCTCACCTCCATCTCCGTCGGAACCGGCGCCACCGTCGACGGCCGCGCGCTCGCTCGCAACGGAGCCGTCACCCTCGACGACGACGCGTTCGTCGCCTCCACCTGCGGCAGCACCACCTCGCCCATCGGCTCGGGCTCCACGCCCGTCGTCACGCCCACCCCGGCGCCCTCGGCCTCGCCCGCCCCGACGCCCACGCCCGGCGGCGGCACGGGCGGCGGCACCGGCGGCGGAGGGGGCGGCGGCACCGGCGGCACGACCGGCGGATCCACGCCCACCCCGTCGCCCACGCCCACCTCCGGCGTCCCGTCGTCCACCCCTCCCGGCGACGTGCCGCCCCCGAGCGGCCACCTCCCCCGCACGGGCGGCGACGGCGCGCGCCTCATCCTCGAGCTGGGGCTCGGCGCCGCGGCGCTCGTGGCCGGCATCGTCGCGGTCATCGCGGTCCGCGCCCGCCGCCGCCGGGGCTAGCCGCACGGCGGCCGCACCACCGCATCACCCGACGCCCGTCCCCGCCTCGCGCGGGGGCGGGCGTCCGTCATGCGCACGACCCGGACGCCGAGGAGGAGCCGGTCTAGGGTCGGCAGGAGGAGCGACGACGCCCCGATCCACCAGTCGACGAGGACCACCATGACGACGACGAGCCGCCCGCCGCGCAGCGCCCGCGCCTCCGCCGACCGGGCGCCCCGTCCCCGCCGCTCCCGCATGGCCCGCCGCGAGGCCGTGGCCGGCTACCTCTTCATCAGCCCGTGGATCGTCGGGTTCCTCGTCTTCACGCTCGGCGCGATGGTCTACAGCCTCGTGGTCTCGTTCAGCGACTACAACCTCGCCACCGACGTGGCCACCCCGGTCGGCACGGAGAACTACGAGCGGCTGTTCTCGGATCCGCGCGTGGCCCTCTCGCTCGGCAACACGCTCTTCTACGCCATCCTCGCGGTGCCGTTCGAGGTCTGCCTCGCGCTCCTGCTCGCGATCCTCCTGGCGCGCCTCGGCCGCGGCGCCGGCCTCTTCCGCACCCTCTACTACCTGCCGAAGATGACCCCGACGGTCGCGACCGCGAGCGTCTTCCTGCTGCTCCTGAACGGCAACACGGGCGCGGTGAACCAGGGGCTCGAGGCGATCGGCATCGACGGCCCGCAGTGGCTCATCGACCCCGACTGGGTGAAGCCGTCGATCGTCCTCATGACGCTGTGGGGCGTGAGCGGCACCATGGTGATCTTCCTGGCCGCCCTCAAGGACGTGCCGCGCGAGCTCTACGAGGTCTCGTCGCTCGACGGCGCCGGCCCGGTGCGGCAGTTCTTCGCGATCACCGTGCCGATGATCTCCGGCGCGATCTTCTTCAACGTCGTCGTGCTCACCATCGCCGCGCTGCAGGTCTTCGACCAGGCTTACCTGCTCTTCTGGCGCGACCAGACGAACGCCTCCCCGGACTCGTCGCTGTTCTACGGCGTGTACCTGTTCCAGCAGGCGTTCCGCTCGTTCGACTTCGGGTTCGCGGCGGCGATGGCGTGGCTGCTGTTCGTGATCGTGCTGCTGATCACTCTCGTGCAGGTGAAGCTGAGCCGCCGGTTCGTCTACTACGAGGGGGACCGCTGATGGCCGTCACCGACCGCACGCCGGACGCCGCCGCGACCACGACGCCCGCCGCCGCGACCGGCGACCCTCGCCTCGCGGCCGCCCTCACGCCGCGGCCGTCGCGGGATCCGTCGCCCCGGGGCGCCGACCCCGACCGCGGCCGCCGCGTGCGCTCCCGCATCGGCCGCGGCCTCATCGCCGCGGTGCTCGTGGGCTTCGCGCTCCTCTTCCTCTACCCGTTCGCGTGGCTGCTGGCCGCGAGCCTCAAGCCGCGCGGCGAGGTCTTCGACAACGCGCTGTGGCCGCGCACCTTCACGCCGCAGAACTACGTGGAGGTGTGGGAGCAGCTCCCGCTCCTCGGCTGGATGGGCAACAGCCTCGCCATCGCGCTGCTCTCCGCGGCGCTCGTGTCCATCTCGAGCGCGCTCGTGGCGTTCGGCTTCGCGTACTTCCGGTTCCCGGGCCGCAGGATCCTGTTCGGCCTCGTGCTCGCGACCATGATGCTGCCGGGTGCCGTCACGATGGTGCCGCAGTTCCTCATCTGGAAGAACCTCGGGCTCATCGGCACGTGGATCCCGCTGTTCGGCATGAACCTGTTCGGCTCGGCCTTCTACATCTTCCTGCAGCGCCAGTTCTTCCTCGGGCTGCCGCGGGAGCTGTTCGAGGCCGCGCGGCTCGACGGCGCCAGCTACTTCGGGATGTTCCGGCGGATCGCGCTGCCGCTGTCGATCCCGTCGTTCGTCATCATCTTCATCTTCGAGTTCCAGGCCAGCTGGAACAACCTGCAGGCGTCGCTCATCTACCTCAACGCCGGCAGCGTCGAGGGCTTCACGGTGCCGCTCGGCCTCTCCTACGCGATGACGGCGTTCAGCCCCACGAACGGCGGGCAGGGCGACTACCAGCTCGTGATGGTCGCGGCGCTCCTCGTGACCCTGCCGATGCTCGTGCTCTTCGCGTTCGGCCAGCGCTACTTCGTGGAGGGCATCGCGACGCAGGGGCGGAAGGGCTGATGCGCCCGGCTCCTGCCGCGGGTCAGCTCCCGGAGTCGACCAGCTTGAGGCCGACCACGCAGCCGACGAGGCCGAGCAGCAGCAGCACCTTCACGACGCTCGCGGGCTCCTCGCCCGTGATGATCGCGTAGGTCACGGTGAGCGCCGCGCCGATGCCGACCCACACGGCGTACGCGGTGCCCGTGCTGATCTCGCGCATCGCGAACGCGAGCCCGGCCATGCTCGCGACGACGGTCACGGCGAAGACGACGGTCGGCACGAGCTTGGTGAACCCGGCGGACTTCCCGAGGGCGGTGGCCCAGACGGCCTCGAGCACCCCGGACACGATGAGGACGATCCACGACATGACTTCTCCTTGCGGCCAGTCTTGTCGCGTTCCGGGTACTGATCCCTCGTCCGGGAGCGCGGGTGGGCGCCCGCCTCCGACGCTACCCGGGCGCCCTGGTCACGGCGTGTGCAGATCGGCGGATCAGCGCGCCGCCTGCTCGTAGGCCCGCATCGCCGCGGTCTGCGCGTCGCCGAGCGCCTGCTCGGGCGTCTTGTCGCCGAGGAGCGTCGAGGCGACCGCGTTCTGGAGCTCGCTCTGGATCTGCTGCCCGGCGGGCGACCCGCCGATCGAGCGTCCTTCCGCCACCACGTCGTAGAACGTCGCGATGGCCTGGTCGATCCCGTCGTCGCCGCTCGGCACGACGTGGGCGTCGCGGACCGCCTGGTCCGCGGCCGGAGATCCCGTGAACAGGCCCGTGTAGATGCCGCCGTTCTCGGCGACCGTGGCGGCACGGACGTCGCCCGCGGCCTCCCACGCCTCCTGGCTCGTGAGGTCGAGCATCCACGCGCACGCGGCGTCCTTGTTCGCGGCGCCCGCGGGGATCACGAACGCGGATCCGCCGGCCACCGCGAAGGGCTCGCCGTCGCGGTCGCGGAACGGCACGGCCGAGATGTCGATGTCGTCGCGGTACGGCGCCACCACGTTGAGGTACCACTGGGCGTCGACCTGCGCGCCCACCTGGTCCTTCACGAACTGGTTGCCGTCGCCGAACGTGTCGAACGCGTCGGTGAAGCTCTTCGCCTTCGCGTAGCCGCCCTGCGCGTCGGACAGCCGCTGGAGGAACTCGAGGCCAGGGAGGTTGGCGGCGTCGTCGAGGGTGGGCTTCCCCTCGTCGTCGACGAGCTGCCCGCCGAAGCCGAGCATCCAGAGGGCGGCCTGGCTGGTGGGCACGGCGTCGAGGCCGAGCACCGCGGGGTCGCCGCCGGACTCCCGGTAGACCTTCCCGACGGCCTCGAGGAGCTGGTCGGGCTTCGAGGTGTCGAACTCGTCGGCCCTCACGCCGGCCGCCGCGAGCACGCGCTCGTTGAGGAGGATCGCCGGCGGCTGGAAGAACTGCGGCACGGCCCAGATCGCGTCGTCGTAGCGGATGTCGTTCGTGACGGACTCGTAGAAGCGCTCCTCCGGGTCGACGCCGTTCACGGAGTAGCACTCGTCGAGCGGGAGGATCAGGTCCTGGGCCGCGTAGGTCGCCACGAACTGGCGGTCCATCTGCACGACGTCGGGCGTCTGGCCGCTCGCGACGCGGGTCGTGAACTTCTGCGCGTCGAACGCGGTGGAGTCGAGGTCGATCGTGACGCCGGAGAGCGCGTCGGCCGCGTGCTGCATGCGGGCCTTCCCCACGTCGTCCGCGCCGTCGAAGGCCCACGCCTTCAGGGTGCCCGTGGCCTCCTCCGTGAAGGAGGCGTCGGCCGAGCCCGTGCCGCCGGATCCGCATCCCGCGAGCAGCGTGGCCGTGGCGGCCGCCGCGATCACCGCGAGCGTCCTGTGTGTCCTGGTCATGGGGATCCCTCCGCGAGCACCGGGCCTCGTCGCCCGCTCCTCGAACGTACGCCGCTTCTCCTCCCGCGATCCGGGCGGCCGCCGGCGGGACGGCGCGAGCGCGGGCCGAGCCAGGGCGCGCGCTCGCGTCAGGCGCGGAGCAGCTCGACCATCGCGTCACGCGCGCGGGCGCCCTCGGGGATCGGCATGAGCGCGTACACGTGCAGCAGGTTCGGCTCCACGTGGATCCGCACCGGGTGCCCGGCGGCGGCCGCCTTCCGCTCGAGGGCGCGCGCGTCGGCGAAGAGGATGTCGTGCGTGCCCGTGAACACCGTGATGCGGCCGACGCCGGCGAGCGATCCGCGCAGCGGGCTGACCCGCGGATCCTCCACCGGCAGGTCCCCGCGCCACGACTCGACGGCGGCGCGCAGCCCGTCGACCGCGAGCCACGGGTCGGTGGGCTGGATGCGCGCGATGAGCGGATCCGCGAAGGAGAGGTCGAGCGCGGGTGAGAGCAGCACGACGTCGCGCGGCGCGGGCACGCCCCGGTCGCGCAGCGCCAGGGCGGCCGACAGCGCGATCTGGCCGCCCGCCGAGTCGCCCATGAGCGCGACGCGGTCGGCGCCGACCTCCGCGACGAGCGCCGCCGCGAGGTCGGCCGTGCGCTCGACGACCTCCGCGGCCGTGCCCGAGGGGACGAGCGGGTAGATCGGCACGGTGAAGGTCGTGCCGGTGCGGCGCGCGAGGCCCCCGACCAGCCACCAGTGGAACGGCGAGATCTCGTGGGTCCAGCCGCCGCCGTGCGCGTAGAGGGCCCGGCGGCCATCGCCACCCGCGGCCCGCGCCGGCGCCACCTCGTAGACGTGCCAGCCGCGCTCCACCCGCGCGGTGACGCGCACCCCGCGCAGGAGCGGCGGCGGGGCGAACCCGCCCGGCCGCAGCACGCGGCGGCCGGCCCGGCGCATCGTGCGGTCGGGCGACGCGAACTCGCCCTGCCCGCCGACCACCGCGATGACCGGCGGCACGAGCCGCGACATCAGGCTGCGGGGCGTGCGCGTCACGGCCGGGGCCGCATCGTCGGGGTGGTCGGGGTCGTCATGGTCGTGCGGCGTGCGGTCGGGTCAGGCCGCGGGGCTGTACCACTTGGAGACCAGGTGGTCGGCCTCCACGCGGCGGATGGTGCCGGAGTGCGAGCGGAGCACGATGCTCGAGGTGCGGATCATGCCGCGGTGGCGGGTGACGCCCGCGACGAGCGCGCCGTCGGTGACGCCGGTGGCGACGAAGTACGCGTTGTCGCCCGTGACGAGGTCGTCCTGGTCGAGGATGCGGTCGAGGTCGTGGCCCGCATCGATCGCCCGCTGCCTCTCGGCGTCGTCCTTGGGCGCGAGGCGCGAGAGGAGCACGCCGCCGAGCGCCTTGATCGCGCACGCCGTGATGATGCCCTCGGGGGTGCCGCCGATGCCGACGCACATGTCGATGCGCGAGTCGGGGCGGGCCGCGTTGATGCCGCCGGCGACGTCGCCGTCGAGCAGGAGGCGGGTGGAGGCGCCGGCCGCGCGGATCTGCGCGATGAGGTCGGCGTGACGCGGCCGGTCGAGCACGGCGACCTGCATGTCCTCCACCGCGAGGCCCTTCGCCTCGGCGAGCGCGCGGATGTTGTCGCCGATGGGGCGGTCGAGGTCGACGACGCCGCGGCCCTCGGGGCCGGTGACGAGCTTGTCCATGTAGAAGACCGCGGACGGGTCGAACATGCTGCCGCGGTCGCTGACCGCGATGACGGAGAGGGCGTTCATGCGGCCGGCGGCGGTGAGGCTCGTGCCGTCGATGGGGTCCACCGCGATGTCGCACGCGGGGCCGAAGCCGTTGCCGACGTGCTCGCCGTTGAAGAGCATCGGCGCCTCGTCCTTCTCGCCCTCGCCGATGACGACGAGGCCGTCGAACGCGACGGTGCCGAGGAACTTGCGCATGGCGTCGACCGCGGCCCCGTCGGCGGCGTTCTTGTCGCCCTTGCCGATGAAGGGGGCGGAGCGGATGGCCGCGGCCTCGGTGGCCCGGACGAGCTCCATCCCGAGGTTGCGATCCGGATTCGAGTAGTTCTCCTCGGTCATGGTGGGGTCCTCCCGGTAGAGACGTTGGCGGTCGGCTCCGTCGACTCCGCAGGTGCGTCAGTCCGATCCTACGGCGGGGGCGCCGGCCTTCCAGCTGCCTCCGGCGATGTGCCGGACCATCACGTTCAGGGTCGCCACGAGGGGCACCGCGAACAGGGCGCCCGCGACGCCGCCGACGTAGGAGCCGGCCGCGACGGCGAGCACCACGGCGAGCGGGTGCACGTGCACGGCGCCGCCCATCACGAGCGGCTGCAGCACGTGCGACTCGAGCAGGTGCACGCCGATGACCGCGGCCAGCATGATGACCGCCTGCAGCGGCCCCACGAACACGAGCGCGATGACGACCGCGAAGGCGCCCGAGACGATGGCCCCCACGACCGGGATGAAGGAGGCGAGGAACACGACGACCGCGATGGGGATGGCGAGCGGGAGCCCGAGGAGCCACGCGGCGATGCCGATGCCGACCGCGTTGCCCGCGGCCACGAAGATCTGCACGCGCGTGAACGCCGAGAGCGTGCCCCAGCCGGCGCGGCCGGCGCCGTCGATGGCGGGCCGCGCGCGCCGCGGGAACACCCGGACGACGAAGCCCCAGATGCCGCGGCCGTCGATGAGCACGATGACGATGGTGAAGAAGGCGAGCAGCGCGCCCGTGACCAGGTGGCCGACGCCGAGACCCGCGTCGAGCGCGCCGGTGAGCAGCGCCTCGCGGCTGTTCTCGAGGGCCTTGCCCGCGGAGGCGAGCAGCGCGTCGTAGTCGGCCGGCACCACGTTGAAGGGCGGCTGCGCGAGGAGGTCGCGCACGTCCTCGAAGCGCGCCATGGCCTGGCGCTGCAGGGTGGGGATGCCCGTGTTGATCTGCGTGACGAGCAGCAGCACGAGCCCCGCGATGACGACGGCCGTGGCGAGCAGCGTGGACGTGATGGCGACCCACGCCGGCCAGCCGCGCTTCCGCAGCGACGCGACGAGCGGCTGCAGCAGCGCGCAGACGAGCAGGCCGATGAGGAACGGGATGACCACCTCCTTGAGCGAGACGAGGATCCACACGGCCCCGGCCACGGCGATGCCGATGACGATGAGGCGCCACGACCAGTCGGCGGCGAGCAGGACGCCCGGGGTGACGCCGCGCTCGGCGGCGCGGCGGGCGTGCGGGGTCGTGACGACGGGCGGCGCGGACGCGCCCGGCGAGGGCTCGACGTCGTGGGACATGGCGGTGCTCCGATCTGGATGCGCGAGGAGGACCGTCCCTCGATTCGAGGTGAGGCCGGCGCCCATCATGGCGGGGCCCGACGGGAACGCGGGCGACGGCGCCCGATGCGTGTGCATGAGGATCCTCCGCGTCGCTGTGCGGGATCCGTGCGGCGCCGCCCCCAGGGGTCGGGCGTCGCCCATCGGACATGTGAGAATGCTTCTCGACAACAGGAGGACGCCCGATGGATCCGCTCGTCGAGCATCCCGATGCCCCCGCGCCCGCTGCCGGGCGGGCACCCGTCGCGGCCCCGGCTGCCTCCGCCCCCTCCGTCGCCGCCGTCCTCCGCCGGGGCCGCACGACGCTCGGCGTGCTCGCCCTGCTCCTCGCCGCGGTCGTGCTCGCGGCGCTCGCGATCGGGCCCGTGCCGCTGCCGCCGACCACGGTCGCCGGGATCCTGGGCGAGCGCCTGCTCGGCCTCCCCCGGGGCGACTGGTCGGACTCGGCCGCGCAGATCGTGATCGGCACGCGGGCGCCGCGCGTCGCGATGGCCGTCGTCGCCGGCGCCGTGCTCGCGGCCGCGGGAGCGCTCCTCCAGGCGCTGGTGCGGAACGCCCTCGCGGATCCGTACCTCCTCGGCCTCAACTCGGGCGCGTCCACGGGCGTCGCGTTCGTCGTGCTCGTCGCGGGCGGCGGCAGCGCGCTCCTCTTCTCCGGCGCCGCGCTCGCGGGCGCGATCGGCGCCGTGCTCCTCGTGACCCTGCTCGCGGGCGCCGCCGACCGCCGCGGTCCGCTGCGGCTGGTGCTCGCCGGGCTCGCCGTCGGGTACGCGCTCAACGCCGCGACGAGCTTCCTCGTGTTCTCGAGCGACTCCCCCGAGGCCGCGCGATCCGTGCTGTTCTGGCTGCTCGGATCCCTGGCCAGCGTGCAGCCGCTCGCCCTCGCGGGAGCGGCCGTGGCCGCCGCGGTCGGCCTCACCGCGCTCGTCGTGGTCGCGCCGCTCGTGGACGCGCTCGCGTCCGGCGACGACTCCGCGCGCTCCGCGGGCCTCGACCCGGAGCGCGCGCGCATCGGCCTCATGGTCGGCGTCTCGGCGATGGTCGGCGTGATCGTCGCGGGCGTCGGCGGCGTGGGCTTCGTCGGCCTCGTGGTGCCGCACCTCGCCCGGCGGCTCGTCGGCGGGCGGCACCGCCTGGTGATCCCTGCGGCCGCGCTGCTCGGCGCGATGCTGCTCGTCGGCGCCGACACGGTCGCGCGCACGGCCCTCGCGCCGCAGGAGATACCGGTCGGCGTGGTCACCGGGATCCTCGGCGCGCCCTTCCTCCTCGTCCTCCTCCGCCGCGGAGGGATCCGCGCGGCCTGAGCCGCCGACCCGCCGCCACCTCGTCCCCGCACTCCCCCCGCACATCGACCGACCGACCCAGGAAGCCCCATGACCCGATCCCCCGCGCCCCGGCGCCCGCTCACCGCCCGGCGCCCGCTCGCCCTCGTCGCCGCCGCGACCCTCCTCGCCGGGCTCGCCGGCTGCGCGCCCGCGCCCACCAGCGCGCCGGGCGCCCAGGATCCGTCCGCCGGCACGTCCTTCCCCCTCACCATCACGAACTGCGGTTCGCCCGTGACCCTCGCGGCACCGCCCCAGCGCATCGTGCTCGTGAACGCCGACGAGATCCCGAACCTCGAGGCGCTCGGCGCCGTGGACCGCGTGGTCGCGATGACCGGCTCCCTGCAGCCCGACCTCTACGACCCCGCCACGTACGACACGCTCGCGAAGGCCGACGTCCTGTCGACCGAGACCAACGCGACCGGCGGATCCGTGGTGTCCCAGGAGAGCCTCATCGGCATGCGGCCCGACCTCGTCATCGCGCCCGAGAAGGCCGTCGACCGCGCGGCCCTCGCGGCCAGCGGCATCCCGCTCTACACGCCGAGCGCGTACTGCGCGGATCCGGCGCCCGAGCTCCGCACGACCGCCACCTTCGACCGCGTGTGGGACGAGCTGCGCTCGCTCGGCGCGGTGCTCGGCGCGGGCGACCGCGCGGAGCAGGCGATCACCACGGCCCAGGCCGGCCTCGCGGATCCCGCGCCCGACGCCGGCACGGCCGCCGCGCTCTACGTCTCCTCCGGCGGCAGCGTGCTCTCCCCCTACGGCGGCCCGAGCATGGTGACGCCGGTCTTCCAGGCGGCCGGCCTCCGGAACGTCTACGCGGACTCCGACCAGCGCGTGTTCGACGCGAACGTGGAGGACATCGTGGCCCGGGATCCGCGCACCGTCGTGCTCCTCTACTCCAGCGGCTCGCCCGACGACGCGATCGCCGCGTTCCGCGGGGCGCCCGGCGTCTCCGGGCTCTCGGCCGTGCGGGACGGGCGCGTGGTGGCGCTGCGGTTCCCGTTCACGGATCCGCCGAGCATGCTCTCCGCGAAGGGCCCGGCCGAGCTCGCGGGGCTCCTGGCCGCCCTGCCGTGATCCGCGCCGAGGGCGTGCGCGTGGTCGCGGGCGGGCGCGTCCTGCTCGACGACGTCTCGTTCGAGGCGCCGACCGGATCCGTGACCGGCATCGTCGGCCCGAACGGCGGCGGCAAGACCACGCTGCTGCGCGCGCTCGTGCGCGCCGTGCCGCTCGCGGGCGGTCGCGTCACGATCGACGGCGAGGACGTGCGCACGCGCTCGCGCCGCTGGATCGCCCGCCGGATCGCGGAGGTCGGCCAGCGCCAGGAGCCCGACGAGTCGCTCACCGTGGCCGACGAGGTCGCGCTCGGCGGGCTGGCGGAGCACGGCGTGCTGCGGGCGGGCGGATCCTCGCGGGACGCCCGGATCGCCGCCGCCCTCGACGCCGTCGGCCTCGCGCACCTGGCCGCCGACCGGCTCGCGACCCTCTCGGGCGGCGAGCTCCAGCGGGTCGCCCTCGCCCGGGCGCTCGCCCAGGGCGCCGGCCACGTGCTGCTCGACGAGCCCACCAACCACCTCGACATCCGGCACCGGCTCGAGGTCGTGGGGCTGATGCGGCGCATCGCCCCGACCGTGGTCGTCGTGCTGCACGACCTCGAGGCGGCCGCCGCGGCCTGCGACCACGTGGTCGTGCTCGACCGCGGGCGCGTGGCCGGCGCCGGATCCCCGCGCGACGTGCTCCGGCCCGACCTGCTCGACGCGGTCTACGGCGTGCGCACCACCGTGATCCCCGACGCCGACGGGCACCCCCACCTCCGCTTCACCCTCCCCGCGCCGGGCGACCCGCTCGGCGCATCCACCCCCCTCGAGAGGACCCGACCATGACCGACACCACCACCGCACCCGCCCCGAGCGAGGCCGACGCCGCCGTGATCGCGGACGCCCGCTCCCTCGCCGCCCGCTGGGACGCGCAGCAGACCGGCTACATCCGCCACCGGGCCGAGCGCTTCGCGACCATCGCGCGGGTCGTGCGGCATGTGGCCGCGGGCTCCGCCGCGCCGCGGATCCTCGACCTGGCCGGCGGCACCGGCTCGCTCGCGCTGGAGATCCTGGCCGCGATCCCGGGCGCCACCGCCGTCGTCGCCGACAAGGACCCGGCGCTGCTCGCCATCGCCGCCGACCTCGCGCTCGGCGAACCGCGCCTGGAGATCGCCGAGGTGGATCTCGCGCACGCCGGCTGGGCGGACCACCCGCTCATCGCCCGAGGCGGCTTCGACGCCGTCGTCTCCTCCACCGCCCTGCACTGGCTGCAGCCGGCCGCGCTCGTCGACGTGTACCGCGCGCTGCCCGCGCTCGTCCGCCCGGGCGGCATCGTGCTGAACGGCGACCACCTCTCCTACGACGCGCACCAGGAGGGCACGCTCCGGCGCATCTCCCTCGCGGACGACCAGGAGGTGCAGGACGCGGCGTTCGCATCCGGCGACGTCGACACCTGGGACGCGTGGTGGCAGGCCGTCGCCGACACCCCGCGCTACGCCGCCGCCCTCGCCCGCCGCGACGAGGTCTGGGGCGAGGAGCTCCACGTCGCGCCCCCGAAGGTCACGCTCGGCTTCCACCTGGAGGCGCTCCGCAGCGCGGGCTTCCCGGAGACGGGCACGCTGTGGCGCTACCTGGACGACGTGGTGCTGTACGCGGTGCGCGGGACGGACTGAGCGCGATCGCTCGCATCGTCCGCCACGATCCGCCCGTCCACCACCGTGACGAGCCGGTCGAGCGCGGCGCGGTGCACGAGGTCGTGGGTCACGAGCAGGGTCGCCGTGCCCTGCTCGTGGCTGAGCTGGGCGATGAGCTCCATGATCTCGGCGCCGCGCTCCTGGTCGAGCGCGCTCGTGGGCTCGTCGACGAGGAGCACGGACGGGCCGTGCACGAGGGCGCGGGCGATGGCGACGCGCTGGCGCTGCCCGCCGGACAGCTGCGCGGGCCGCTTGCCCGCGTGGGCGGCGAGGCCCACCGCGTCGAGGAGCTCGTCGGCGCGGACGCGGACGGCGCGACGCCGCGCGGATCCGCCGCCGCCGAGCTCCGCCATCACGAGGAGCTGCTCGCGCGCGGTGAGCGACGGGATCAGGTTCGACTGCTGGAACACGATCCCGATGCCGTCCCGGCGGAGCGCGGTCGCCTCCGTCCGGCTGAGGGTCGCGGCGTCGACGTCGCCGATGACCACGCGGCCGGAGTCGGGGCGGATCAGCGTCGCCGCGACCGCGAGGATCGAGGACTTGCCGGAGCCCGACGGCCCGGTGATGCCGGTGACGACCCCCGCGGGCGCCGTGAGCGAGACGTGGTCGACCGCGGTGAGGCGGGAGTCCCCGTCGGGGAAGGTGAGGGTGACGTCGTCGAGGAAGATCATCGGTTGCTCCCGAGTGCGGTGAGGGGGTCGGCGTGGGTGACGGTGCGGAGCGCGACGGCGGCGCCGGCGAGCCCCAAGACGGCCATGACGGCCGCCGGGAGGACGGTGGTGAGCGGGCTCAGCAGGAACGGGATGGTGCCGCTCGCGAGGTATCCGAGGCCGGCGACCACGGCGATGCCGACGCCGATCCCGAGCACCAGCACCACGAGCGCCTGCCCGAGCGCGTCCCGGATGAGCGACGCGTCGGATGCGCCGAGCGCCTTGAGCACGGCGATGTCGCCGGCGCGCTGCATGGTCCAGACGGTGAAGAAGGCGCCGACGACGAGCGCGGAGACGCCGAACAGCATCGCGATCATCAGGCCGAGCGAGCCGACCTCCGACTTGAAGGTCTCGAGCGCGCCGAGGCTGGTGAGCGCCGGGGAGGCCGTCGTGTGCGTGGCGGCCTGGGCGACGTCCCAGTCGGGGGATCCGGAGACGGCGAGCACGGTCGCGTCGCCGTCGCCGCCGAGCCGCTGGTCGGCCGCGGCCCACGCGGCGGGGGTCAGCGCGACGACGGGCGTGTGGCTGTAGGAGGCGTCGCCGCCGATCGAGGCGACGCGGTAGTCGGTGCCGGCCACGGTGATCCGGTCGCCGACGGCCGCGTGCAGCGAGCGCGCGGCGGCCGAGGAGAGGCCGACCGCGTCATCGGCGGTGGGCGCGAGGTCGGTGACCGTCGACGCCGGGGCGCCGTGCGGCACCCCGAACAGCGCGACCGCGACGGCGGATGCGGCGTCGCCCGTCGGGGTGGCCCGGCCCTGGACGATGCCGACGGGCGTGACCGCCGTGACGCCCGCGGTGCCCCGCCAGGCGGCGACCGTGGCGTCGTCGAGCGACGACTGCGCGAACGACGGCTGGCCGGCGTCCGGCTGCGCGAGCACGAGCCGGTCGCCGGGGAGGCCGAGCACGGCGGAGACGTCCTGCTCCGCGAGGCCGCCGGTGAGCCCGGCGAGGAACCCCACGAGCAGGGTGATGAGCGCGACGACCGCGCCGATGAGCGCGAACCGGCCCATGGCGAATCGGAGGTCTCGACGGGCGACGAACACGGTGGATCCTTCCGGCGCCGGGACCCTCCCTGCCGCCGTGACGAGCCTCGCCGCCCGGCCCTCCACATCCATCGGGGAGGAGTTCGGTCCTCCGATCGAACTTCCGATTGATCCGCTCCCCGCCTCGCGCCCGTAGCCTTCAGGCACATGGCCGCGCACAGCACCCTCACCCCCGTCTTCGTCGGACTCCGCACGGGGCTGCACGTGCTCTCCGCGGCGCTGCTCACCCTCGTCGTGGTGCGCGTGCTCGTCGTCGAGGGGCCGCGGATGCCGGCCGCGCTCGCGCTCTCCGCCGCCTTCGCCGTGCTCTACCTGCTCGGCGCGCGCGTGCCGGCCGCGCGCCCGTCGCGCCGCGTCGCCGCGGGGGCCGTGTGGATCACCGCGCTCACCGCCGCGTGGATCGCGCTCCTCGTGCTGGTGCCGGATGCGGCCTACCTCGTCTTCCCCCTCTTCTTCCTCTACCTGCACGTGCTGCCGCGCGTCGTCGGGCCGGTCGCCGTCGTCGTCGCGACGCTCGTCGCCGTGGTGGCGCTGGGGCTGCATGGCGGGTTCACGGTCGGCGGCGTGATCGGGCCGCTCGTCGGCGCGGGCGTCGCGCTCCTCATCGGCCTCGGCTACCGGGCGCTCGCCCGGGAGTCCGCCGAGCGCGAGGAGCTCCTCGCCGAGCTGATCGCCACCCGCGGCCTGCTCGCCGCCACGGAGCGGGAGCAGGGGGTGCTGACGGAGCGCGCGCGGCTCGCCCGGGAGATCCACGACACGGTCGCGCAGGGGCTCACGAGCATCCAGATGCTGCTGCACGCGGCGGAGGCGGCGGACGGCGACCGGCCGGGCCTCGAGCACATCCGCCTCGCGCGCGCGACCGCGGCCGACGGCCTCGCTGACACGCGCCGCTTCATCCGGGAGCTGGCTCCGCCGTCGCTCGACGCCGGGCTCGGCGCGGCGCTCGGCCGGCTCGGCGCGCAGTGGCGCCGGGAGGGGCTGCGGATCGACGTGGCGGTGCCGCCGTCCGACCCGCCGCTCCCCATGGCCGTGCAGACCGCCCTGCTGCGGATCGCGCAGGGCGCCGTCGCGAACGTCGCCCAGCACGCCGACGCGCGGTCCGTCGAGATCGGCGTCGCCGTCACGGCCGCGCACGCCACGCTCACCGTGCGGGACGACGGCACGGGCTTCGACCCGGAGCGCGTCGGGGAAGACGCGGGCACGACCGACTCGTTCGGCCTGCGCGCGATGGCGCAGCGGGTGGAGCAGCTCGGCGGCCGCCTCGACGTCGACAGCGCGCCCGGCCGGGGCACCACCATCACCGCGATCCTGGAGGTCGATCCCTCGTGATCCGCATCGTCATCGCCGACGACCACCCCGTCGTCCGCGCCGGCCTCCACGCCGTGCTCGACGTCGTCGACGACATCGACGTGGTGGGCGAGGCCTCCACGCCCGACGAGGCCGTGGAGCTCGCCGCGTCGCTCGTGCCCGACCTCGTGCTGATGGACCTCCGCTTCGGCCAGGAGCGCACGGGCGCCGACGCGACCCGGCAGATCCGCCAGGTGGAGGCCGCCCCCTACGTGCTCGTGCTCACCAACTACGACAGCGATGGCGACATCCTCGGCGCGGTCGAGGCGGGCGCCAGCGGCTACCTCCTCAAGGACGCGCCGCCGGCCGAGCTGCTCGCCGCGGTGCGCGCGGCCGCCGCCGGCGAGAGCGCCCTGGCGCCCGCGGTCGCGAGCCGCCTCCTCGCCCGGATGCGCGCCCCGCGCGTGAGCCTGTCGTCGCGCGAGATCGAGGTGCTCCGGCTCGTCGCCGACGGTGCCTCCAACACCGAGGTGGGCGCGCGCCTGCACATCACCGACGCCACCGTGAAGTCGCACCTCGTGCACGTGTTCTCGAAGCTCGGCGTGAGCTCGCGGACGGCGGCGGTCGCGGCGGCGCGGGAGATCGGGATCCTGCGCTGAGGCGGATCCGCGGGGCCGGTCGACGGCGCGCGGACGCGCGCCCGGGGTGCGCCGGGTGAGATGCACGCGGTGAGATGCCCGGGAACGACGAAGGGCCCCGGTCTCCCGGGGCCCTTCGCGCGGATCGGGCTGCGCGCGAGGCGCGGCGCCGGATCCATCTGGCGGTGGCGGTGGGATTTGAACCCACGGTGGAGTCTCCCCCACACACGCTTTCGAGGCGTGCTCCTTAGGCCGCTCGGACACGCCACCGGGATCGAGTGTAGTACAGGGCCGGGCGGGAGCCGCACGGGCGGCGGGCGGCGGGCGGCGCAGCGGCGGCGGCCGACGAGCGGCGAGCGGCGAGCGGCGAGGCGGACCGCCGGCCGCGGCCCGACCCGGATCAGCGCGCAGCCGACAGCGCCCGCACCACCACCGGCACCTCGACGCGCACCGGAGCCGCCGCGAGCCGGCCCGCCGCACGCGGCACGACCACGGGCGCAGACGCGTCGACCACACGGATCCCGCGCACCTCGACCGCGCCGGGCACGGGGACGACGACCAGGTCGCCCGCGACCACGTCGGCGGGCAGGCGCACGGCCGCGCCGCCGATCTCCGCGGGCCGGGCCGCGGCGGTCGACGCCCGGCCGATCAGCCGCGCCTCCTCCCACGCACAGGCGAGGCCGGCGATGTCCGCGTCGACGAGCATCGCGCGCGGGGCGTCGGCGGTGGCGGGCGCGACCGCGAGGATCCGCAGCACGACCGCCGAGGTGCGTGCCGTAGCGGAGGCGCGCCCGCTGCTGCCCGGCTCGACCGCGGGGGCGGTCACGGTGCAGGCGGTCCCCCGCTCCGCGGCGAGCGCGACGAGGGAGACGTCGCCGACCCGCAGGTCGGTGGTGGTGGCGACGGTGCCGACGGGCCAGCGCGTGGCGGCGAGCGGATCCGGGATGCTGCGGCGGAGCGACGGGAGGATCGCGGTGAGGGTCATGGCCTCCGGTCTACCCCCGCGGGGCCCGGCCCGCGCCCGCCCTCACGGAAGCCGTGCGCGCGGGCCGGTGACCCTCACGGGATCCGCACGGCCGGCGGCACGACGCGCGCGCCGCGCCGCCCGACCGGGCATGCTCGAGGGACCGCCCGCCCGCGATCCGCACCTGGAGCCACATGCCCGAGAACCGCGACCCCGCCCTCCCCTGGCTGCTCTTCGACATCGGCGGCGTGCTCATCACGCGGCCGGACGACATCGGCGCGCTGGCCCGGGCGCTGGATCCCGCGGGGGTCGCCGGCGAGGACGCCGAGGCCCGCGTGCGCGAGGCCTTCGACGCGCACCGCCAGGAGTACGACCGGGGCGGGAGCGCCCGGGTCTTCTGGGAGGCGGTGGCCCGGGACGTCGGCGCCGACGTCCCCACGGACGACGGCCTCGCGGAGCTGATCGCCATCGAGCAGCGCCGCTGGGGATCGCCCGACGCGGAGACGACCGCCGCCCTCGACCGCGCCCTCGCCGCCGGCTACCGCCTCGCGGTGCTGTCGAACGCCCCGCACGAGCTGGCCGACGTGCTCGAGGACCGCGACGGCTGGGGAACGCGCTTCGAGCACGTGCTCACGAGCGCGCGGATCGGCATGGCGAAGCCCGACGCGGACGTGTGGCCGCTCGCGTGCGCGCGCCTCGACGCCCCGGCCGAGCGGATGGTCTTCGTCGACGACAAGCCCGAGAACGTGGAGGCCGCCCGCCGCGCCGGGATCCACGCGCACGTGTGGGAGGGGCTGGGCACCCTCGACCGGATCCTCGACGGCACGCTCGCCTGAGACCTGCCCCGCGCCCCCGCGCCCCCGCGCCGCCGCGCACGCTAGCCCCGCGCCCGCTCCAGCGTGATCCGCCCGGCCACGATCCCCTCGGCGACCTGGGGCATCGCCTGGCTCGTGCTGCGGGCCTGCCGGCGGATCATGCGGAACGCCTCGTCCATGTCGACCCCGTGCGTGTGCGCGATGACGCCCTTGGCCTGCTCGATGAGCACGCGGCTGTCGAGCGCGTGCCGCAGCTGGTCGCGCACGACGGTGCTGTCGCGGATGGTGCGCTCCTGCAGCACGCTGATCGTCGCGACGTCGGCGAGCGCCTGCGCGGCGACCGCGTCGGCGTCGTTCAGCACGCCCTCGTGATCGCGGAAGAGGTTGAGGGATCCGATGATGTCGCCGCGCAGCCGCAGCGGGATCGCGTGCACCGACACGTACCCGGCGCCCGACGCCTGCGCCGCGAAGGCCGGCCAGCGGTCGGCGATCGCGCGCACGTCCGCGACGGACACGACCCGTCCGGTGGTCACGGCCTCGACGCACGGGCCCTCGCCGACCTCGACCTGCATCAGCCCGACGAGCCGGCTCCTCTCGCTCGTGGACGCGACGACCTCGAGGTGCGCGGCGTCCGGCCCGATGATGATGCCCGCCGCGCTCGCGTCGAACAGCAGCGTGGCCTGATCGACGAGGGTCTGCAGCAGCTCCAGCACGTCGAAGTCGCTCACGAGCGAGTCGGCGAGGCTGACGAAGGTGCGGACGAGCAGTCCTTCGCGGGTGTCCGGCATCGGCGTCGTTCCTCTGGGTCGTTCGGGCGGTAGGTGGTCCGTGGTGCGCATCAGCGGTCCGGGGTGAAGTCGAGGACCCGTCCCACCACGTCCTCGGCGACGTCGCGCACGCTGCGCCCCGTCGCGAAGGCGTGGCCCCGGAGGACGAGGAGCGCGTCGGCCGGCGGGATGCCCATCTGCGCGACGACCATCCCGGTGGCCTGGTGGACCTCGCGGCGCGAGAACCGGCCCTCCCACGATCCAGTGTCCTCCTGCGGGGCGTCGGCGGCGAGGAGCGCGCGGCGGAGGACCTGGCGCGCGACGATGCGCGTGAGGCCGGTCGCGTCGGTCACCTGCTGGTGGGAGATGTCGCGGGCGGTGCGGGAGTAGAGGTCGACCGCGCCGAGGCTGAGGCCCGCGACCACGAGCGGGAACGCGAACACCGCGCCGAGCCCGCTCTCGTGCATGGCCTGGCGGGCGAGGGGCCAGGTGGGGTCGTCGGATCCGCGGACGTCGGGCTCGAGCACCGGCCGGCGGGTGGCGACGGCCACCCAGCACGGGCCCTCGCCGAGGTCGAGCTGGATCTCGTCGAGCCGCGCGGCGTGGTCGTCGGACGCGCAGAGGGTCTCGTTGCCGAGCGGATCCCCGAGGGTGGAGACCGCGGCGCCGTTCATCCCGATGGCCGCGACGAGCGGCCCGCAGAGGTCGTCGCCGGACGCGGTGGCCCGCTCGAGCGCGGAGGCCGCGTCGGCGTAGAGCGCACGGTCAGCCATGCGGATCCTCGCGATGGGGGATCGTGCGCATGTCGCCTCCTCGGCCCGTCGGATGCGCGGGCGGGACGACGGGACCCGACCGCCTCGCCACCCTACCTTCGGGACGGCCCGCGGCCCATGGCCCGGTGCCGCGCGGGCCATGATGCCGCCCGCGCCCGTCGCCGGAGGGGAGGATGGGGGCATGACGCAGCACGCCGACGCCCCCGCCCGCCGCGACGACGCCGAGGGAGCGGCGCCCCGGGCGACCGTCGGGATCCTCGGCGCCGGCAAGGTCGGCACGGTGCTCGCCCGCCGCGCCGTCGCCGCTGGGCACCCCGTCCTCATCTCCGGATCCGGCGACCCGTCGCGCATCGCCCTCATCGTCGAGGTGCTCGCGCCCGGCGCCGTCGCCACCACCTCGGCGGACGCGGCCGCGCGCGCCGACGTCGTGATCCTCGCCCTCCCCCTCGGCAAGCTGCCCTCCGTGCCCGCCGCCGAGCTCCGCGAGAAGCTCGTGGTCGACGCCATGAACTACTGGTGGGAGGTGGACGGGCACCGCGACGATCTGGCGCACCCCGCCTCCTCCACGAGCGAGCTGGTGCAGGCGTTCCTCCCCGACTCCACGATCGTCAAGGCCTTCAACCACATGGGGTACCACGACCTCGACGAGGGGCCGCGGCCGTCCGGCGAGTCCGGCCGCAAGGGCATCGCGGTCGCGGGCGACGACGACGCGGCGCGCGCGACGGTCGCGGCCCTCGTGGACGCGTTCGGCTTCGACCCCGTGGACATCGGTCCGCTCGCGGCCGGCCGCGTGCTCGAGCCCGGCCGCTCCCTCTTCGGCGTGAACGTGGACGCGGACGAGATCCGCCGCCTGGTCGCGCTCGAGTCGGCGGACGCCTCGCGCTGCGCCGCCTCCCCCGCCGCCGGCTCCGCCGAGTAGCCGGCGCCCGGTGGACATCGGCGGATCCCTCGGCGAGATCACCCTCACCGTCGCGCTGCTCATGCTGCTCGCGGCGCTCGCGGCCGGCTGGATCGACGCGGTCGTGGGCGGCGGCGGCCTGCTGCAGCTGCCGGCCCTGCTGCTCGTGCCGGGGATCACGCCGGTGGAGGCGCTCGCGACCAACAAGCTCGCGTCGCTGTTCGGTACGTCGACGAGCGCGGTCACCTGGTACCGGCGCACGCACCCGGATCTCCGCACCGCGCTGCCGATGGCGGCCGTCGCGCTGGCCGGCTCCTACGGGGGCGCGAGCCTCGCGGCGCTGCTGCCTTCGTCGGTGTTCAAGCCGCTCGTGGTGGTGGCGCTGATCATCGTCGCCGTCGTCACGATCGCCCGCCCGCGGCTCGGCGACGTGGCCGCGCTCCGGCACACGGGACGCAAGCACCACGGGATCGCGGCGCTGCTCGGCGTGGTCATCGGCTTCTACGACGGCCTCATCGGACCCGGCACGGGCACGTTCCTGATCATCGCGCTCATCACCGCGCTCGGCTACGACTTCGTGCTCGCGAGCGCCAAGGCGAAGATCGTGAACGTCGCGACGAACCTCGGCGCCCTCGCCTTCTTCATCCCGCAGGGCCACGTGCTCTGGGCGCTCGCGCTCGGCATGGGCGTCGCCAACATGCTCGGCGGCTACGCGGGATCCCGGATGGCCGTCGCCCGCGGCAGCCGCTTCATCCGCGTCGCGTTCATCGTGGTGGTCGCGGTGCTGATCGTGAAGGTGGGGTCGGACGTGGTGGCGGGGTGGGCGGCGTGAGTAGCCGGGCGCGTCCCCGCACGGGGCGCTTCCGAACCGGCCACGCGCCGCAGCCGCGGACTACTTGCGGCGTTCCTCGGAGCGCCCGCGGGCTTCTTCACCGCTCGAGCGCTCGACGCGTGTCTCGTGGCCCTTGACGACGTACCGCCCGGTGACCGCGCTCCGACGCACAGCACCAACCCTGTAGACGCCGTTGCCCAAGCTCTGGTAACCCGCCGCGCTGTGCTTCTCGGCCATCACGCCTCCCGCTTCGTGTACGCGATCGTACTCGCTCATCGTGGGAACACAGCGTCGCTGATCCTCGATGTCCATGCATCTCCGATCTTGGAGACCGCGTCTGCCCAGAGGAAGCGCGACCCCGCGTAAGTCTCCGCTCGATCCGGGAGCCCGATGGTCACCACGGCCGACGTCACCGTGGGGAATTCGGGATGAGTCACGGGAATCGGGACCGCCAGCACAGAGCTCCAGCGCCGTATGTCACCTTCCGGGAGATCCTTGTGCAACAAGGTGTCGGATCCGAGGGATTGACCCGCGATCCACGGGCTGTCGAAACCCGTCTCGACCATACGGAGTCCATTCGGGTCGAGGTACCTGCGGTCTTGAGCCGCCCATCGCGCGAGCTTCCCTTCCGAGTTCGCCAGCCACAGAGTCAGATTCATGCTGTCGACGGAGAACGCGTCGGACAGGGTCTGCGCGTTCTGCGCCAGTTCTGCGACGTACTCTTCCTGAAGGCGAGCGAAATTCAGGGCGTGGTATGTCCAGACAGCTTCTGCTCGCTCTTGGGGAGCGCGATAGTGGGGCGCATCGATGAACCGGAGCTCCCGAATGACCTGCGCCGCATCGGAGAAGTCGTTCACCAGGACCGGCCGCATCCCTATCGCCGACCACTGCTCGGTGAGGGCAGACCGCAAGTCCTCGAACTCCTGCTTCGTGACCGCAAGACCCTGCCGAGCCAGCAGGATGAGGGTCGCGTGACTGTCCGGGGCGCCCCTCATGGCGTCATGCATCCATTGCCGCACGTCTGGATCCCGGTATGAGGTTCCCGCGATCACCACGGCGCCTCGCCCCACAGCTGCTCGCAGATTCCGCAACTGCCATGAGTCGGGATCGCTCATGAGATCGAGGAACTCCGTCAGCGTGAGCACAGCCTCCGTCGTCGCGGAAGTACTCACGACTCCGTGGAGATGATGGACCGCCATGTCAGTCACATCGCGCCCATCAGCGACGGACTCGACGGGAGCCCCGGTCTCCTCCTGGAGAGCATCCTCCAGCAGGGTGTCGAAGTTCAGCGTGACCAGCGTGGTGTCACCGGGCGAACCACCGAGTGCATGTGCGACGGCCGCAAGATGGAGTGGAGACGATTCCGGCGACAGCACTCCCTCGTATAGAGCTGCGCGGAGCTTCTTGTTCCACGACGGACCGTGGAGCGCCCGCGCTGATTCCACGACCATCATGGGATCTTGGCGTGACACCAGGGTTCGGGCGCTCTCTTCGTTCGACACGGCCCCGCTACTCACCAGCAAGCGGGTCGCGAGCTCGTCCCAATCCGGCAGACCGGATGTCGTCGAGGCTCCGGCGCCGAGCAGGAGCGTCGTGTGCGCATCCACTCCGGCATTGCGGAACTGCGCCATGACATCGGCCGTGAGGTCTGAAGCGCTCATTCGGAGACACGCCCGGAGCTCATCCCGACGGCTGTGATGCCGTGCTGTTCAACGAGCAAGACACTCACTTCGGGCTGCTTCCCTCGGGCGGACGGATGAAAGCGCGTGGCCTCAAATGGGAACCGACGGCGCCTTTCGTCGATGAAAGCAACATACAGGCGGCTGCTCCGATGTGAGCGCTGCGCGCAGATCACGAGACCCCATCGACGGCGTTCAGGCTGTGGAGGAGGAGCGTGAAGGGGTGATGCGCCGCCCCGCCGACCCCCGCGTAGGAGTGTCGTGAGGTTCCCCGCCGCCCCGTGAGGGAACCGTATGGATGCGTGAGGACGCCCGATCGCGAGGTGTCTACTCGTCCTCCGTGCCCCCGACGGGCACCCGCGTCCGACCGGCCGCGGCATCCCTCAACGGAGGATCCCCCAGTGCTCGACCTCGTGTACATCGCAGGCGCCATCGTCCTGTTCGCCCTCGTCGCCCTCGTCGGCCGAGGAGTGGAGAAGCTGTGATCACCTCGTTCGCCGACGCCGCCGGCCTCGCCGCCGCCGTGCTCGGCATCGCCTCCGTCGTGTACCTCGTGTACGCCCTCGTCCGGCCCGAGAGGTTCTGATGGACACGCTCGCCGGGATCCTCCAGGTCGCGTCCGTCGTCCTGGTCCTCGTCCTCATCCACCGCCCGCTGGGCGACCTCATGGCGCGCATGTACGAGTCGCGCCACGACTCCCGCGTGGAGCGCGGCATCTACCGCCTCATCGGCGTGGACCCCCGCTCCGAGCAGACCTGGCCCGCCTACCTCCGCGCGGTGCTCGCGTTCTCGCTCGTCGGCGTCCTCGTCGTCTACGGGCTGCAGCGCCTCCAGGCGTTCCTCCCCTACTCGCTCGGCCTCCCCGCCGTGCCCGAGGGCCTCTCCTTCAACACCGCGGTCTCGTTCGTCACCAACACGAACTGGCAGTCGTACTCGCCCGAGGCGGTGATGGGCTACACCGTGCAGCTCGCCGGCCTCGCCGTGCAGAACTTCGTCTCGGCGGCGGTCGGCATCGCGGTGGCGATCGCGCTCGTCCGCGGCTTCGCCCGCACGCGCAGCGGCACGATCGGCAACCTCTGGGTCGACCTGATCCGCGGATCCCTCCGCCTGCTGCTCCCCCTCTCGCTCGTCACCGCGGTCGTGCTCATCGCCGGCGGCGTGATCCAGAACTTCGCGGGCTTCCAGGACGTGGCGACCATCACGGGCGGCACGCAGACGATCCCGGGCGGGCCGGTGGCCTCGCAGGAGGCGATCAAGATGCTCGGCACGAACGGCGGCGGGTTCTTCAACGCGAACTCCGCCCACCCGTTCGAGAACCCGACGGCCTGGACGAGCGCGTTCCAGGTGATCCTGATGCTCGCCATCCCGTTCTCCCTCCCCCGCACCTTCGGCAAGATGGTCGGCGACACCCGCCAGGGCACCGCGATCGTGGCCGTCATGGCGACGATCTTCGTGGCCTCCCTCACGGCCCTCACGATCTTCGAGCTGAACGGCGCGGGCACGGCCCCGATGGCCGCCGGCGGCGCGATGGAAGGCAAGGAGCAGCGCTTCGGCATCATCGGATCGACGCTGTACGGCACCGCGTCCACGCTCACCTCCACCGGCGCGGTCAACTCGATGCACGACTCGTACACGGCGCTCGGCGGCATGATGCCGATGCTCAACATGATGCTCGGCGAGGTCGCCCCCGGCGGCACCGGCTCGGGCCTCTACGGCATGCTCATCCTCGCCGTCATCTCCGTGTTCGTCGCGGGCCTGCTCGTCGGCCGCACGCCCGAGTACCTCGGCAAGAAGATCGGGCCGCGCGAGATCAAGCTCGCGAGCCTCTACATCCTCATCACGCCGACGCTCGTGCTCCTCGGCACCGCGCTGAGCTTCGCGATCCCGGCCGTCCGCGAGGACGTCGAGGGCACCTCGATCCTCAACAGCGGCCTGCACGGCCTCTCCGAGGTCGTGTACGCGTTCACCTCGGCGTCGAACAACAACGGATCCGCGTTCGCCGGCCTCACCGCGAACACCCCGTGGTTCAACACGGCGCTCGGCGTCGCGATGCTGCTCGGGCGGTTCCTCCCGATCGTGTTCGTGCTGGCGCTCGCCGGATCCCTCGCGGCGCAGGACCGCATCCCCACCACCTCGGGGACCCTGCCCACCCACCGGCCGCAGTTCGTCGGCCTCCTCATCGGGGTGACGGTCATCGTGACCGCTCTCACCTACTTCCCCGTTCTCGCGCTGGGTCCCCTGGCGGAAGGGCTCGCATCATGACCACCATCACCCCCGAGACCGGCACCGCACCCGCGGCCGGCTCCGAGCAGCGGGCGTCGCGCGCCCGGGCCATCGATGCCCGGCAGCTCGCCGAGGCGCTCCCCGGCGCGTTCCGGAAGCTCGACCCGCGCCTGATGTGGAAGAACCCGGTGATGCTGATCGTCGAGGTCGGCGCCGCGTTCACCACGATCCTCGCGATCGCCGAGCCGTTCACGGGCGGCGCCGGATCCTCCGGCGGCAGCTCCGTGCCGACCACGTTCACCGCGGGTATCGCCCTGTGGCTCTGGCTCACCGTCGTCTTCGCGAACCTCGCGGAGTCGGTGGCCGAGGGCCGCGGCAAGGCGCAGGCCGACAGCCTGCGGAAGACCCGCACCAGCACCATGGCGCACGTCGTCGCGTCCTACGACGCCTCCGGGGACCCCGGCGCCCAGCGCGCCGAGCTCCGCGAGGTCTCGAGCGCCGACCTCACCCTCGGCGACATGGTCGTCGTGGTCGCCGGGGAGTCGATCCCGGGCGACGGCGACGTCGTGTGGGGCATCGCCTCCATCGACGAGTCGGCCATCACGGGCGAGTCCGCCCCTGTCGTCCGCGAGTCGGGCGGCGACCGCAGCGCCGTCACGGGCGGCACGCGGGTGCTGAGCGACCGGATCGTCGTGCGCATCACCTCGAAGCCCGGCGAGACCTTCGTCGACCGCATGATCGGCCTCGTCGAGGGCGCGTCGCGCCAGCGCACGCCGAACGAGATCGCGCTGAACATCCTGCTCGCGAGCCTCACCATCGTGTTCGTGATCGTGGCGCTCACGCTCAACCCGATCGCCTCGTACGCCGCGGCGACCGTGAGCGTGCCCGTGCTGATCGCGCTGCTCGTCTGCCTCATCCCCACCACCATCGGGGCGCTGCTCTCCGCCATCGGCATCGCCGGCATGGACCGGCTCGTGCAGCGCAACGTGCTCGCGATGTCGGGCCGCGCGGTCGAGGCCGCCGGCGACGTCACCACGCTGCTGCTCGACAAGACCGGCACCATCACCTACGGCAACCGCCGCGCCAGCGAGCTGATCCCGGTGGGCGGCGTGACGGGCGACGAGCTCGCCCGCGGCGCGGCCATGTCGTCGCTCGCGGACCCGACGCCGGAGGGATCCAGCGTCGTCGACCTCGCCGTCGCCCAGGGCGTGGACACCGCGACGCTGCCCCGCGGCGTCGACGTGCCCTTCACCGCCCAGACCCGCATGTCGGGCATCGACCTGCCCGACGGCCGCATCGTCCGCAAGGGCGCCTCGTCGGCCGTGTTCGCCTGGATCGAGGAGGGCGGCCGCGCGCTGCCGAAGCTCGTCCGCGACGAGCTCACGGCGACCGTCGAGGCCGTCTCGAACGGCGGCGGCACCCCGCTCGTCGTCGCGACCAAGGACGCCGACGGATCCGGCCGCGTGCTGGGCGTCGTGCACCTCAAGGACGTCGTGAAGGACGGCCTCAAGGAGCGCTTCGCGGAGCTGCGCGCCATGGGCATCCGCACGGTGATGATCACGGGAGACAACCCGCTCACCGCCCGCGCCATCGCCGCCGAGGCCGGGGTGGACGACCACCTCGCCGAGGCGACGCCCGAGGACAAGCTCGCGCTCATCCGCAAGGAGCAGGAGGGCGGCCGCCTGGTCGCCATGACCGGCGACGGCACCAACGACGCGCCCGCGCTCGCGCAGGCCGACGTCGGAGTGGCGATGAACACGGGCACGTCGGCCGCGAAGGAGGCCGGCAACATGGTCGACCTCGACTCGGACCCGACGAAGCTCATCGACATCGTGCGGATCGGCAAGCAGCTGCTCATCACCCGCGGCGCCCTCACCACGTTCTCCATCGCGAACGACGTGGCGAAGTACTTCGCGATCATCCCCGCGATGTTCACGGGCGTCTTCCCGCAGCTCGCGGTGCTCAACGTGATGCAGCTGCACTCGCCGGCATCCGCGATCCTCTCGGCGATCGTCTTCAACGCGCTGATCATCGTGGCGCTGATCCCGCTGGCCCTGAAGGGTGTGGCCTACCGGCCGCTCAGCGCCTCCAAGGTGCTCAGCCGGAACCTGCTCGTCTACGGGGTCGGCGGCGTGATCGCGCCGTTCATCGGCATCAAGCTCGTCGACCTCGTCGTCAGCCTGATCCCCGGCTTCTGATCCCCTCCCCGATCACCTCACGTCACCGATAGAAGGAAGCGCATGTCCTCCCCCCGCCAGTCCCTCCGCACCGCCGGCGTCGCCGTCCGCGCGATGGCCGTCCTCACCGTCGTCCTCGGCGTCGGCTACACGGCCGTCGTCACGGGCATCGGCCAGCTCGCGCTCCCCGCGCAGGCGGACGGCTCGCTCGTCTCCGCCGACGGCCAGGTCGTCGGATCGTCGCTGATCGGCCAGTCCTTCCAGGACTCCGACGGCGCCGCCCTCCCGGAGTGGTTCCAGTCCCGGCCCTCGGCCGCGGGCGACGGCTACGACGGGACCGCCTCCAGCGGCAGCAACCTCGGCCCGGAGAACGACACACTCGTCTCCTCCATCGCGGACCGGAAGGCCGCCATCGCCGCATCCGACGGCGTGGATCCGGCCTCGATCCCGGCCGACGCGCTCACCGCATCGGCCTCCGGGCTCGATCCTCACATCAGCCCGGAATACGCTCGGGAGCAGGTGGCCCGCGTGGCCGAGGCGAGGGGCATCCCCGAGCAGGAGGTCGCGCGCCTCGTCGACCAGCACGTGCAGGGACGCGACCTCGGCTACCTCGGGGAGCCGACCGTGAACGTGCTCGAGCTGAACATCGCGCTCGCCGGCCTCGGCGGCTGACGCCCGCACCCCACGGGCAAGAGAGAGAAGACATGAAGCGCGGTCGACTGCGGGTGCTGCTGGGAGCTGCGCCCGGCGTGGGCAAGACCTACGCGATGCTCGAGGAGGGCAAGCGACTGCGCGACGAGGGCGCCGACGTGGTGGTCGCGGTCGTGGAGACCCACGGCCGCGCCGCCACGGCGGCGATGCTCGAGGGGCTGGAGATCCTGCCCCGGCGCGAGGTGTCGCACCGCGGGGTGGAGATCACGGATCTCGACGTGGACGCGGTCATCGCCCGGCGGCCCACCATCGCGCTGGTCGACGAGCTCGCCCACACGAACGCCCCGGGCGGCCGGAGCGAGAAGCGCTGGCAGGACGTCGACCTCATCCGCGACGCCGGCATCGACGTGATCTCCACCGTCAACATCCAGCACATCGCCTCCCTCAACGACGTGGTCGAGAAGATCACCGGGGTGCCGCAGCGCGAGACGATCCCCGACCGCGTGCTCCGCGAGGCGCACCAGATCGAGGTCATCGACCTGGCGCCCGAGGCCCTGCGCGACCGGCTCGCCGGCGGGCGCGTCTACCCGGCCGAGCGGATCGACGCGGCCCTCTCCCACTACTTCCGGCTCGGCAACCTCACCGCCCTCCGCGAGCTCGCGCTCCTCTGGCTCGCCGACGAGGTCGACACCGCGCTCGCCGCGTACCGCGACGAGAAGGGGATCGACGCCCGCTGGGAGGCCCGCGAGCGCGTGGTCGTGGCGCTCACCGGCGGCGTCGAGGGCGAGACCCTCCTCCGCCGCGGCGCCCGCATCGCCGCCCGGTCGGCCGGCGGCGAGCTGATGGCCGTCCACGTCTCCAGCCAGGACGGCCTCCGCTCCGGCAGCCCGGAGGCGCTCGCCAGCCAGCGCGCGCTCGTCGACTCGCTCGGCGGCAGCTACCACCAGGTCGTCGGCGACGACATCCCGCGCGCGCTCGTGGAGTTCGCCCGGGCCTCCAACGCCACGCAGCTCGTGCTCGGCGTGAGCCGCCGCAGCCGCCTCGCCGCGGCGACCACCGGGCCCGGCATCGGCGCCACCGTGATCCGCGAGTCGGGCGACATCGACGTGCACATCGTCACGCACGCGGCGGCCGGCGGGCGCTTCCGCCTCCCGCGGATCCGCGGCGGCGCGCTCAGCATGCGGCGCCGGATCATGGGCGCGCTGCTCGCCCTCGTCGGAGGGCCGCTCCTCACCTGGTTCCTCTCGGCCACGCGCTCGGACGACTCCATCACGAGCGACGTGCTCTCGTACCAGCTGCTCGTGGTGCTCGTGGCGCTCGTCGGCGGGATCTGGCCGGCGCTGTTCGCGGCCGTGCTCTCGGGCATCACGCTCGACTACTTCTTCATCGACCCGCTCTACACGATCACGGTCGACGAGCCGATGCACATGCTCGCGCTCGTGCTCTACGTGGTGATCGCGCTGCTCGTGAGCTGGATCGTCGACCAGGCCGCCCGCCGCGCCCGCGTCGCCCGCCGCGCGGCCGCCGAGGCCGAGCTGCTGGCGACCGTGTCCGGATCCGTCCTCCGCGGCGAGGGCGCCGTGCACGCGCTCGTCAGCCGCACCCGCGAGGCGTTCGGCCTGCAGGGCGTGAAGCTCGTCGACCGCGACGAGACCATCGCGTGGGACGGCGTCGTCACGGGCGCCGCCGCGACCGACGTGGCCGTGGGATCCCGCGGCGTGCTCACCCTCTACGGCGACGATCTCGAGGCGTCCGGCCGCCGCCTCCTGCGGGTCATCGCGGCGCAGCTCGACGCCGCGCTCGAGCACCGCGACCTCTCCGACACGGCCCGCGAGGTCGGCCCGCTCGCCCAGACCGACCGCGTGCGCACCGCGCTCCTCTCCGCGGTCAGCCACGACCTGCGCCGCCCGCTCAGCGCCGCGACCGCCGCCGTCTCCGCGCTCCGCTCCCCCGGCATGACCTGGGCCGACGGCGACCGCGAGGAGCTCCTCGCCACCGCGGAGGAGAGCCTCGGCACGCTCGCCGACCTCGTCACCGACCTGCTCGACGTCAGCCGCGTGCAGGCCGGCGTGCTCGGCGTGCGGCTCATGGACGTCGACCTCGACGACGTCGTGCTCGCCGCCCTCGACGAGCTCGACCTCGGCCCCGCCGACGCCGTGCTCGACCTCGCGCCCGACCTGCCCGGCGCGGTCGCGGATCCGGGCCTACTCCAGCGCGTGGTGGTCAACCTGCTGAGCAACGCCGTCCGCCACGCGCCCGAGGGCGTACCCGTGCGGCTCAGCACGAGCGCGTTCGCGGACTCGGTCGAGATCCGCGTCGTGGACCACGGCCCCGGTGTCGCCCCCGAGCGCCGCGACGACATGTTCGTGCCGTTCCAACGCCTCGGCGACACCGACAACGCGTCCGGCCTCGGCCTCGGCCTCGCCCTCTCGAAGGGATTCACCGAGGGGATGGGCGGCACGCTCACCGCCGAGGACACCCCCGGCGGCGGGCTCACGATGGTGGTGGCGCTGCCGGTGTGCCGCGCGGGCGCGGAGCCGGCGGTGGATGCGGCGGCCGCGGATGCGGATCCGGGCGCCGACGCCCCCGCCGCTCCCCCGGCACCCGCCGCCGCGTCCTCGGAGGTGTCCGCGTGAAGATCCTCATCGCCGACGACGACCAGCAGATCCTCCGGGCCCTGCGCATCACCCTCACGAGCCTCGGCTACGACATCGTCACCGCGGACGACGGCGCCGCCGCCATCCGCGCGGCCGTCGCCGAGAAGCCCGACCTCTACATGATCGACCTCGGCATGCCGCGGCTCGACGGCGTGGAGGTGATCCAGGCGCTCCGGCTCTGGTCGACCGCGCCGATCCTCGTGGTCTCCGGCCGCTCCGGCGCCGCCGACAAGGTCGAGGCGCTCGACGCAGGCGCCGACGACTACGTGACCAAGCCGTTCTCCATCGACGAGCTGCTCGCCCGGATCCGCGCCCTCGGCCGCCGCGCCGCCGCCGACGAGGACCGCTCGGCCGCCGTGTCGTTCGCCGACGTCACGGTCGACCTCGCCGCCCGCGTCGTCACCCGCGGCGACGCGCGCGTGCGCCTCACCCCCACCGAGTGGCAGGTGCTCGAGCTGCTCGTGCGGAACCCCGACCGGCTCGTCTCCCGCCAGACGCTCCTCACCGAGATCTGGGGCCCGACCCACGTGAACGACAGCGGCTACCTCCGCCTCTACGTGGCGCAGCTGCGCAAGAAGCTCGAGCCGGATCCCTCGCACCCGCGGCACCTGCTCACGGATCCCGGCATGGGGTACCGGTTCGTGCCGGCGGGGGCGGGGCGGGCGCCCGAGGAGGCGTAGCCGATCCCGTCGACCCGGCGCCGCGCGGCACGACGCACGACGCACGACGCCCATCGACGGACGGGTCAGCGGTCGCTTCGCGCGAGCCGCGGCGTCGGGATGCCGAGCTGCCGGGCCGTGCTCCGCGCATCCTCGAGGACGGCCCGGTGCTCGGCGGCGTCCGGATCGGTGTGCGCGGCGAGGCTCACCCGCGCGATGGGCACGAGGACCGTCGCGGCCGCCAGCATCCAGGCGGTCAGCCCGGGCAGCCGCCAGGGGAGCGCGGCAGCGACGTGCCGGCGGAGGTCCACGCCGCGTGCCTCGAGGACGGGGAGCAGCTCACGGCTCGCCAGGAAGGCGTCCCGGAGCGCTCGCGGGTCCCCGACCATGCGCGCGAGACCTCCCGCGGCCCGCGCCCGGGAGAACATGCCGGCGTCCATGGCGAAGTGCAGCAGCAGCCATCCCCGCATGTCCTCCTCCTCCCGTGCGCCGATCCCCGCCTGCCGGAACGCCGCGCGCACCAGCCGTCCGCGACGACCGGCCGCTCGCCCGGATGCCTCGAGGACGATCGATCGGAACAGGGCGCCGTGGAGGACCCCGTCCGGCCCGAAGCCCCCGCCGGCCTGGGGGAACCCGAACACCACCTGCTCGCCGGGGAGGGGCGCGGTCGCCGCGAGCGGCTCGCCCCAGACGTTGCCGAAGACCAGCACGGTCGCATCGCCGATGCGGGGCGCGAGGTACGCGGCGGCCTCCTCGAGGCGATGGTGCCCCACGCTGAGCACGACGAGGTCGAACCCGTCCGCGGATCCGAGGTCCTCCCGCAGCCGCGTGGCGACGGAGCCGCGGACGCGACGCCCGAGGGGCGACCGGCGCGCGTCCATGACGTCCGTCCGCACCTCGTCGCCGTACTCGGCGGCACGGCCCGGGCGCACGAGGAACTCGACCTGGTGCCCGCCCTCCTGGAGCACCTGGCCGTAGATGGTCGCGATGACCCCGCGTCCGAACATGAGGATCTTCATGGCGCTCTTCCCGTTAAAGTGGAGATCGTCTCCACACCTGATTATGTGGAGATGATCTCCGGATGTCAACGGGAGGGTGCATGGCCGACGAGAAGCCGCTGAGGGCCGACGCGCGGCGCAACCGCGAGGCGATCATCGCCGCGGCGCGCTCGGTGTTCGAGCACGACGAGCAGCTGAGGTTCGACGACTTCGCCGCGCGCGCAGGAGTGGGCGTCGGGACGCTGTACCGCCACTTCCCGACCCGCGAGGCGCTGGCCGCGGCGGTCTACCGGGGCGAGGTGGTCGCGCTCTGCGAGCACGGCCGCGCCTCCTCGCTCCCGCCCGCGGAGGCCCTGGAGGCGTTCCTGCGCGCGTTCGTGGACTACGTCCTCGAGCACGCCCCGCTCGCGCGCACGCTGGCCGGCATCGTCGACGAGGCCGCCCGCGCCGAAGGCGGCAGCGAGCTCGAACGCACACTCACCGACCTGATGTCCCGAGGAGTCGCCGACGGCACCATCCGCGACGACGTGAGCGCGCGGGCCGTGATGATGGCGCTCCACGGGATCGGAGCCGCGGCCGACGGGCCCCGTCGGGCACCGGACGCCCGGGAGGTCGCATCGCTCCTCGCACGCGGCCTCCGCGTCGCCTGATCCCGCGACGTGCCGGCCAGCAGGCACCCGGATCCACGAGCGTAGGCTCCCGTGGTGCCCCAGAGATCCACCCGCTCCGCCCGTCACGCCGCCCTCCTCGCCTCCGTCGCCGCCGCGCTCGGCGGCCTCACCGCCGCCGCCCTCGTCCTGCCGCGCCGGTTCGAGGCCGGTCGCCGCGAGCGCGCCGCCGTCCTCAACGAGACGCTGCCCGTGAACTCCGCCTGGTGGCGCGAGCACGCGCAGCTCGAGGGCGACCTCCTCTACGTCGCGCTCGGCGACTCCACCGCGCAGGGCATCGGGGCGAGCCGTCCGGTGAACGGCTACGTCGGGATCCTCGCCGACCGAATCCGCGCCCTGAGCGGCCGCTCGGTCCGCACGGTCAACCTCAGCGTCTCGGGCGCCCGCGTCTCCGACCTGGTCGAGTACCAGCTCCCCCGCCTCGCGAAGCTGCGGCCCGACGTCGTGACCCTCGCGATCGGCGCCAACGACATCGCCGGATTCGAGCCGGTCGCGTTCGAGCGCGACCTGGGCCGGATCCTCGACGCCGTCCCGCCCACCACCGTCGTCGCCGACCTGCCGTGCTTCCACTTCCCCGCGAGCGAGCGCAAGGTCCGGGTCGCGAACGAGATCGTCCGCCGCCTCGTCGCCGACCGCGGCCTGCGCCTGGCGCCCCTCCACGCCATCACCCGCCGCCAGACCCCGATCCTCGCGATCACCCAGGCCGCCGGCGACCTCTTCCACCCCAACGACCGCGGCTACCGCGTCTGGGCGAGCGCCTTCCTCCCGTTCCTCCCGGCGACGGTGCGCGCGCTGGAGGTGGCGGGGCGCTGACGCGCGCGCGTCGTCGGGTCCCCCATCCCGAGCGGGGGCCGCACGGTCGATAGGGTCGCGACCATGACCCGGCACCCCGGCGACCGCGTCCTCGCCGTCCTCATCGACTGGCTGTTCATGTGCGTGTGGATCGCGCTGGTGGCGGCCGTCACGGTGCCCCTCCTCCTCGTCGGGGCCGCTATGCATCTCCCGCCCGTCGCGGAGAACGCCGTGGCGACGCTGGTGCTGGTCGTGCCGATCACGATCGCGCTGGCCGTGCTGGAGTCCGGACCGCGCCAGGCGACGCCCGGCAAGCGCGCGCGGAGGCTCATCGTGCAGGACGCCCGCACCGGCGAGGCGCTCCCGTTCCGCCGCGCGCTCCTCCGCAACGCCCTCAAGGTGGCGCTGCCCTGGATCATCGGGCACGCGGCCGTGTACACGCTCGTCCGCGCCAGCGACGGCACGACAGGAACCGTCCCGTCGAGCGCGCAAGCTCCCCTGGTCATCGCCTACCTGCTCCCGACCGTGTGGCTCGTGACGCTCCTGCTCGGCTCGGGCCGCACACCGTACGACAGGATCTCGAGGACGGTCGTCGCACGATCGGCCCCTCGCGCCTGACGGATCCGCGTCCGTAGGGTGGATGCATGGCCGACGACACCCCCGACGCCCGCTCCACCGGCACGCTCTGGATGGTGATCGGGCTCGTCTCGGGGGCCCTGCTCGTCACCGGCGCGGGCGTCTCACCGTGGATCTCCGCGGCCGCTTTCGCGCTCTCCGTCTTCATGTACGTGCGCGTCCGCGGCCGCGACCGGGCCCTCGCGCCGCCGCCGACCGGGACCCTGTGGTTCGTGGTCACGCTGATCGTCGGCGCCCTGCTCATCACGGGCACGTTCGATCCGCCGTGGATCGGCGCGGCCGCCCTCGCCGCGTCGGTGCTCCTCTACATCCGGGCGCTGGTCCGGCTGACGGCGCGGCCCGCCTCGGACCAGACAGCCGACGACTGACCCGACGGAGCCGCGCCCGCGGTGCCCGACCCCGCTGGATCCGCGCACCGGCCCGAGCGTGGTCCCGCGGTATCCCTCACGTGCGGGAACACGACCGCGTCGCGGCACCCGCGGCCCACGCACCAGGCACCGCCGCCCGACTCGGCTCCGGGCGTGCCCTCCGTAGCGTCGGCTCCATGACGCCGACCACACGATCCCCTCGCCGCCCTCGCGCCGCCCGGCCGACGCGGGTCACCTTCCGGCGCGCGACCCACGCGGAGCTCCTGAAGCTCGCGACGCTGCGCTCCACTCGCTGGGCCGTCGCGCTGGTCGCCCTCGCCGGGGTGGGCATCAGCGCGCTGGTGCCCCTCGTGGCCACCCCGTTGCCCGCGGACGCGTCGCCGTCGATGGCGGACGCGGGCACGGGCGCCGTCCTGACGATGCCCCTCCTGGTCACCCAGATCGCGGTCGGCGTCCTCGGCGTCCTCGCGATGGGTTCCGAGCACTCGAGCGGCACGATCGCCTCGACGCTCGCCGCGGTGCCGAACCGCCTGGAGGCGCTGGCCGCGAAGGCGCTCGCGGTCGCGCTGGTCGCGTTCGGCCTCGGCGTGATCCCCGGCCTCGCCGCCTACGTGCTCACGACCGGCACCCGCGCCGGCATCGGCTACGACGGCAGCCTCGCGTCGTGGGGCGTGCTCGGGCCGCTGCTCGGATCCGGCGCGTACCTCGTGATGGTCGCCCTCCTCGGCCTGGCGCTCGCGACCCTGATGCGCAGCGGCGTCGCCGCCATCACCGCCTTCATCGCGATCCAGCTCGTGCTGCCCCAGGTCGTCGGCCTGATCCCCGACCTCGGGGACGTGCCCGTGTACGACCTGCTGCTCACGACCGCCGGCCGGATCCTCACGGGCACGACCGGCAGCATCGCCCCGCCCCCGATCACGCCCCTCGAGGTCGCGGCCGTCGCGGTCTGGGTCGTGCTCCCGTGCGCCGCCGCGGCCCTCCTCTTCCGCCGCCGCGATGCCTGACACGAAGCCGTCGGACCATGTCGGCGGCCGCCGGTAGAGTCCCCCGCATGGCCCGCATCCACTCCACGTACCGCTGCTCGGAGTGCGGGTGGACCACACCGAAGTGGGTCGGCCGGTGCGCCGAGTGCCAGAGCTGGAACACCGTCGCGGAGGTGTCGCAGACGCCCGCGGCGGCCGGTCGCGTCACCACGCTCACGCCCGCCGGATCCAGCCAGGCGCGGTCCATCATGCACGTCGGCACCGCGTCCGCCAGCCACATGCCGAGCGGCGTCGGCGAGCTCGACCGCGTGCTCGGCGGCGGCATCGTGCCCGGCGCGGCCATCCTCATGAGCGGCGAGCCCGGCGTCGGCAAATCCACGCTGCTGCTCGAGGTCGCGGCACGCGCGGCCGCGAAGGGCGCGAAGGTCCTCTACGTCACGGCCGAGGAGTCGGTCGCGCAGGTGCGCATGCGCGCCGAGCGCACGGGCGGGCTGCAGGAGTCCCTCATGATCGCGGCGGAGACCGACCTCGGCACCATCCTCGGCCACATCGAGCAGGTGTCGCCGGATCTCCTCATCGTCGACTCCGTGCAGACCGTCTCCAGCAGCACGTCCGACGGGCTCCCCGGGCACCCGGGCCAGGTGCGCGAGGTCGCCGTCACGCTCATCCGCGTCTGCAAGGAGCGCGACCTGCCGCTCCTGCTCGTCGGCCACGTCACGAAGGACGGCTCCATCGCCGGCCCGCGGCTCCTCGAGCACCTGGTCGACGTGGTCTGCCAGTTCGAGGGCGACCGGCAGACGTCGCTCCGCTTCATCCGCGCGCTCAAGAACCGGTTCGGCCCCACCGACGAGGTCGGCTGCTTCGAGATGGCGGGCGACGGCATCGTCGAGGTGCCGGATCCGAGCGGCATGTTCCTCTCGCGCGGCGTCCACTCGGTCTCCGGCACGTGCGTCACCGTCGCGATGGAAGGCCGCCGCGCGCTGCCCGTGGAGGTGCAGGCGCTCGTCGTCGACACGAAGGCGCCGCAGCCGCGCCGGGTCGTCAACGGGGTCGATGCGTCGCGCGTCGCCATGCTGCTCGCCGTGCTCGAGAAGCGCGCCAACGTGCGGCTGTCCGATCGCGATGTCTACGTGTCCACGGTCGGCGGCGTGCGGCTCACCGAGCCCGCGGCGGATCTCGCCATCGCCGTAGCGCTCGTCTCCGCCGTCAACGGCAAGGCCATGCCGCACGACCTCGCCGCGTTCGGCGAGATCAGCCTCGCGGGCGAGATCCGCGGCGTCACCTCAGCTCCGCAGCGCGCGGCGGAGGCCCGGCGGCTCGGGTTCACGCAGATCGTCGACGCCGAGTGGGGGCCGCTGTTCTCCGCGCTCGGCCGCGCGTTCTCCCTCGCGAAGAGCGAGCGGGAGAAGGAGCTCGACGACGCGTTCTGATCCGCGGTCGGGCGCAGACGAGGCAGCCGCCGGGCATGCGGCCCGCGGCGCGCGCGTCAGCCGGCGTCGACGTGCCCGACGGCGTGCTCCCGCACGTGCGCCACGGCGTCGTCCACCACGTGCGTCACATGGGTGTCGGCCACCTCGTAGCGGGCGATGCGGCCCTCGCGCTCCACGGTGACGAGCCCCGACGCCCGCAGCACGCGCAGGTGCTGGGAGACGAGCGGCTGCGACATCCCGGACTCCTCGACGAGCTCGGACACGGTCATCCGCCGCGACGCCAGCAACCCGATGAGCCCCAGGCGCGACGACGACGACAGCACCTTGAAGAGCTCGGCGGCCTGCTCGAAGCCGGTGGGTGGGTAGGTCACCTGGACGATCCTACGGCGAGGGGTGGCCGGAGACGACGACGGGGACCGGGCCTGATGGCCTGGTCCCCGTCTCGATCCTGGCGCGTCGCCGCGCTCGGGATCAGTGCTCGTCGTAGTGGTCGCCGTGCTCGGCGTGCTTGTGGCCGTCGTGGACGAAGTCCACGTGGTCGTCGTGCGTGACCGTCTCGTGACCGCAGTCGGTGCCGTGCTGGTGCTCGGCGATGGTGTGCTCGGCGTGGGTCTCGGTGGTGTCGGTCATGATGCGTCCTTACGTCGGTGGAGCACCAGGATGACAGACGCATGCATGGATTGCAATGGATGCATCCAATCGAGAACCGTGCTCAGATGCGCACGCTCACGAGGCCGCTCAGTAGAGCAGGAAGGACTTCGACTGCGCGCTCTTCACGCCCGCCACCTCGACCGACAGCGTGTACGTCGCGCCACCCGCGGGCACGGCCGGGCGCTGCTTCTCCTGGCACGTCGTGGTGGACGAGCGCTGGCGGGACCACTCGAACGGGGACGACGTCTGCGGGGTGCGGGCCGCGAGTTCGACCTGCGCATCCTCGGCGCCCGTCTGGCAGTCGGTCGACTTCCAGTACACGTCGGATCCGCTCGAGATGGTGAACACCTGCGTGGTGGTGCCGAGGTTCGCGGTGCAGGGCTCCATGCCCGTGTTCGTCACGGTGAAGGAGAGCTTCGGGAGCACGCCCGACTTGTAGGAGGCGGCATCGGTGACCGGCGTCACCGCCAGCTGGCCGACGGCGCACGACCCGTCGGCGTTCGTCTCCGTGCCGGCGCTCGCGCTCGGCGTGGGCTCCGGGGCGGCCTCGGCCGCGGGGTCGGCCGCATCGCCGGCGGGCGCCGCGTCCGACGTCGGGGTCGCGTCGGGCGCCGCGACATCGGCGGTGCCGCGGCCGATGTTCGCGACGATGATCACGACGACCGCGATCACCGCCACCACCACGAGGAGCGCGAGCAGACGGCGGCGGCGGTACACGGCCGCGGACGGGCGGCCTCCGGGCGAGGTCGAGGACATGACGCCAGGGTACGGTCGGGCGGCCGAAGGGCCGGATCGACGCGCCCGGCGGTCACGGGCCGGGGCTGCGGGGCCGGATCGAGCGGAGACGCGAGCGCCCCGACGGGTGCCGGTCAGAGCGCCTTGAGCATGCGCGTGTTGCCGAGCGTGTTCGGCTTCACGCGCGAGAGGTCGAGGAACTCGGCGATGCCCTCGTCGTGCGAGCGGAGCATCTCGTAGTAGATCTCCTGCGCGATGATCGACTCCGCCACCTCGTGGTACCCGTGGCGCGAGAAGAAGCCGACCTCGAAGGTCAGGCAGAACAGGCGGCTGAGGCCGAGCTCGCGCGCATCGTCCTCGAGGCGCTCGAGGAGCGCGTGGCCGACGCCGGTGCCGCGCGTGTGCGGCGCGGCGGCGAGCGTGCGGATCTCGCCGAGGTCCTCCCACATCACGTGCAGCGCGCCGCAGCCGACGACCTCGCCGGACGCGTCGACCGCGACCCGGAACTCCTGCACGTTCTCGTAGAGCACCACGAGGTCCTTGCCGAGGAGGATGCCCTCCATCACGAGCGGCTCGACGAGCTGCTGGATCCGCGGCACGTCGCCGGTGCGCGCGCGTCGCACGCGGATGCCGCCTGCGGGCTCCGCTGGCTCGACGACGACTGGCTCTGCGCTCACGATGACGACCCTCTCGATCCGCGGCTCGGGCGCCCGGATCAGTTGTCCAGCCTAGCGACGGGCGGTTCCCGCGTCCGGGGCGGGCGGTGCGTCGTCGGTGCCCGGGGCGGGCGTCGCGAGCCGCGCGATCATCCGCGGCGCGATCCACACGATCGCGACCACGCCGACCACCGCGCGCAGCCCCGCGAACACGAGCACCCACCAGCCGACCCCGTCGCCGCCGACGAGCAGCGCGATCCCGATGACGACGAGCGCGGCATCCGCGACGAACGGCACGCGCAGCCAGAACATGAGGCGGCGGACGGGATCCACGTCAGCCCTGGTCGCCAGGACCGGGGCGGTCCGCGACGGGGGCGCCGGACGGGGGCGGCCACGCGGCGCCGTCGCCGTCGGCGCGCGCAGCCGGAGTCGCGGCGGCACGCGCCTCCGCCGCCCGCCGCTCCAGCGGCAGCCGCACCCCGAAGACCGTGCGGCCCGGCTCCGACTCCACCCACACCGCGCCGTGGTGCGCCGACACGATCGCCTGCGCGATCGCGAGGCCGAGGCCGGTGCCGCCGGTGGAGCGGGCGCGGGATCCGTCGCCGCGCACGAACCTCTCGAACAGCGAGGCCTGCAGCTCGGGCGGGATGCCGGGGCCGTCGTCGGTGACGCGGATGACCGCGTGCCCGTCGGATCCGGCGGCCTCCACCGCGAGCGACGCGACGACGCGCGTGCCCGCGGGCGTGTGCGTGCGGGCGTTGGCGAGCAGGTTGACGACCACCTGGCGGAGCCGGGCGTCGTCGCCGGGCACGGTCACGGAGTCGTCCGGCAGATCGAGGTCCCAGTCGTGGTCCGGGCCCGCCGCGCTCGCGTCGCCGACCGTGTCGAGGAGGATGCGCGTGAGGTCGACGGGATCCGACTCCAGCTCGCGCCCCTCGTCGAGGCGCGCGAGGAGGAGCAGGTCCTCGACGATCGTGGTCATCCGCACCGACTCCGACTCGATGCGCGACAGCGAGTGCGTCACGTCCTCCGGCAGAGCGTGGGGCCCACGCCGGGTGAGCTCGGCGTAGCCGCGGATGGAGGCGAGCGGCGTGCGCAGCTCGTGGCTCGCATCCGACACGAACCGCCGCACCTTGGCCTCGCTCGCCTGCCGTGACGTGAGCGCGTCCGCCACGTGGCCGAGCAGGCCGTTGAGCGCGGCGCCGACGCGGCCCACCTCGGTGCGCTCGTCGGTGTCGGAGGCGGGCACGCGCGCCTCGAGCGCGACGTCGCCGCGGTCGAGCTCCAGCGCCGCCACGTGGGTCGCCGTGTCCGCGACCCGGTCGAGCGGGCGCAGGGCGCGGCGGACGATGACGGTGCCGAGGAGCGCGGCGAGCGCGAGCGTGAGGGCGGCGACCACCGTGATCACGAGCACGAGCTGCTCGACCACGTCGTCGGCCGGCTTCGTCGGCAGGCCCGTGACGATGGTCGCGCCCGAGGACGACGTGCCGCCCACGAGCCGGTAGCTGCCGAGCGCACCGCCGAGATCGACCGTGCGCGGGACGCCGTCGGTCGGCACGCTCTGCAGCTGCTGGCTCTGGCGTCGGGTGAGCTCGACGGCGCCGGCGCCCCCGGGCTCGCCGGCGGCCGCGGTCCGGTCGGCGATGTAGCCGCCGGAGACGACGCCGTCGATGATGGTCGCGCTGATGGTGCCGACCTGCTGCCCGAACGCGCCGAGCCCGCCGGGTGGCGCTCCGGGGAAGCTGCCGTATCCGCCCGGATCCCGGTCGACGTAGCTCTCCGACCGCGCCGCCGTGGCCTGCAGCTGCTGGTCGACCTGCTGCAGGAGCGACGCCCGGAGCGCGAGGATGCTGACCGCCCCGATCAGGAGGCTCGCGAGCGCCAGGAGGCCCACGACACTGAGGACGAGACGGCGGCGGAGGGTCATCCCGCGGGCGGCGGCGGCCAGGCGGGACCGCAGCGGGGTGGATCCCGCGGAGTCGGCGGGGCCGCCCGAGGGCTCGGGGTCCGTCGTCACTCCGCGGCCTTGAGCATGTACCCGCTGCCGCGCACCGTGTGGATCATCGGGGTCCGCCCGGCGTCGATCTTGCGGCGCAGGTAGGAGATGTAGATCTCGACGACGCTCGACTTGCCGCCGAAGTCGTAGCTCCAGACCCGGTCGAGGATCTGCAGCTTGCTCAGCACGCGGCGCGGGTTCCGCATCAGGTAGCGCAGCAGCTCGAACTCGGTCGCGGTGAGCTCGATCGGGACGCCGGCGCGGGAGACCTCGTGGCTGTCCTCGTCGAGCGAGAGGTCGCCCACGCGGATGACGGGGTCGACGGTGTCGCTGACCACGAGCGTCGAGCGGCGGATGAGGCCACGTAGCCGGGCCACGACCTCCTCCAGGCTGAAGGGCTTGGTGACGTAGTCGTCGCCGCCCGCGGTGAGGCCGGCGAGCCGGTCGTCGAGCGAGTCCTTCGCCGTGAGGAAGAGCACGGGGATGTCCTCGGCGTCGGCCCGCAGGCGCGACAGCACCTGGAGGCCGTCGAGGTCGGGGAGCATGATGTCGAGCACCACGGCGTCGGGCTTGAACTCGCGCGCGGCGGCGAGCGCCTGGTGCCCGCTCTCGGCCGTGCGGATCTGCCAGCCCTCGTAGCGGAGCGCCATCTGGAGCAGGTCGGTGAGGGACGCCTCGTCGTCGACCACGAGCACCCGGATGGGCGACCCGTCGGCGCGGGTGAGGCGGGGCTGCGGAGCGGCGGCGGGCTGGAAGCCGGAGGGCGGGGTGGTGGTCACGGGGTCCATCATCCGCATCTTCCTATGAAGCGGCCATGAGCCCGCCATGGGGCCGCCTCGGCGGGATGGTCAGAACGGGAGCGGGCCGCCGGTCCGGAGATTCGCGGAGACCAGACCGTAGACGATGAGCCCGAGCATGATGGCCCCGATGATCCACCGGCTCACGTCGACGTCGACAGGATCGCTGTCGGGCTCGCGGCGGCGCCGGAACCGCTCGTCGGCTCGCATCACGAAGGCGCGCGCGGCGCATGCGGCCGCCATCGTGCCGAGCGTGGCGGTGCCCGTCCAGCGAGCGAGCGCGGTCACCGGCTGATCGAACAGCGCGGCCAGCCAGACGAGCCCCGCTCCCAGAGCGAAGACGGCACCGACCATCCACCACGAGAAGTCCGTCGCCATGCCCACGACCTCCATGGCGCCGGAGGGCCACATCGCCGCACGCTCTGCCTGCTCCGCCGCCTGTCGCGCCGCCTTCCGCTCCCATCGCGTCATGCGCGCCGGGTCGGCGAAGTGCGCCCGGTAGCGCTCGATCTCGGGCAGCAGCGCGGCGGCCTCGTCCGGCAGCTCGGGTTCGGACGGGTCCGCGGGAGGGAGCGCCAGGAACGCCGGGATCTCGTCGTCCGCGATCCCGGAGTGCGCGATCATGCGCGCGAGCCGATCGCGCTCGACGTCCGTCGTCCAGGCGGGGAATGCGATGCCCCAGCGACCCGCCTGATCCGGTGCGATGAGCTCGCGGTACAGCTCGGCGAGCACGAGCCGGCACGCCCGGTCCGTGGGATCCTCGCGCACGCGCTGCTTGAGGAGGGTCAGGATCTCCGATCGCAGCCCCTCCTCCCAGAGGTGGCGGGCGCGGGTCGCGGCATCGGCGTCGTCGGGCACCCGGTGATGCTGCCAGGTCGGCGCGCCCCACGAGCGGCCAGCGCACGGATGCGCCGGGCCGCACGACGACGGGCCCGGCGCGTGGTGCGCCGGGCCCGGATCGTGCGGAGGTGCGAGGAGCTAGCGCCCCTCGTCCGTCGCGCGCGTCACGGGCTCGCCGTCCACGCTCGCGCGGTCCTGCTTCTGCTTGTCGCCGCGGGTCTTCGCGAGGCTCGCGACGGTGGCGACCGTGATGGTCGCGCCGATGAAGAGGAGCGAGAACCAGATGGGGATCTCGGGCGCCCACTCGATGTGCTGGCCGCCGTTGATGAAGGGCAGCTCGTTGACGTGCATCGCGTGCAGCACGAGCTTGAGGCCGATGAACGCGAGGATGACCGCGAGGCCCTGCGACAGGTACACGAGGCGCTCGAGCAGGCCGCCGATGAGGAAGTAGAGCTGGCGGAGCCCCATCAGCGCGAAGGCGTTCGCGGTGAACACGATGTACGCCTCGTTCGTGAGGCCGTAGATGGCGGGGATCGAGTCGAGCGCGAACACCAGGTCGACGAAGCCGATCGCGATGACGCAGAGCAGCAGCGGCGTGACGAAGCGCTTGCCGTCGATCTTGGTGGTGAAGCGGTCGCCGACGAAGTCGTCGTGGACGGGCAGGATCCGGCGGGCGATGCGCACGAACATGTTGTCCGCCGCGTTGCCGCCGTGGTCGCCCTTGATCTGCTGGTAGGCGAGCACGAACAGCAGCGCGCCGAAGATGTAGAAGACCCAGGAGAAGTTCTCGATGAGGGCCGCGCCGAGGGCGATGAAGCCGGCGCGCATGATGAGCGCGATGACGATGCCGATCATCAGCACCTTCTGCTGGTACTTCCGGGGCACCGCGAAGCCGGTCATGATCAGCAGGAACACGAACAGGTTGTCGATCGACAGGGCCTTCTCCGTGAGGTAGCCGGCGAAGTACTGACCGCCGAAGTCCCAGCCGCTGGTGAACCCGATGCCGACGCCGAACGCCAGCGCGAGGCCGATGTAGAACGCCGACCAGCGGGCGGACTCGCCGATGGTGGGCTCGTGGGGCTTCCGCACGTGGGTGAAGAACTCGTAGACGAAGAACGCGATGGTCACCGCGATCGTGATGAGCCAGGTGGTCGTTGTGATGTTCACGGGGGTCTCCGGAAGTGAGGCCGACGGGATATCGGGACGGCGGGTGGCGCGGATCCCCATGATCCCATGGGGATTCGCCTCGCGCCGGGGAGATGCCTGGCACGACGCTCCGTGGATGGTCCGCGACCGCCGGCTCCCGTCCGGCCCTCGGCCGCCCGGCCGCCCGGCCGCCCGGATCAGCTGAGGCTGGGCGCCTGGAACGGGTACGCGACGTACGCGAACCGCCGGGAGTCCGGCGCCCAGCTCGTGACGTTGATGGTGCCCTGGCCGCCGGGGAACGAGGCGAGGTCGCGCGTGCGGTGGCTCTGTCGGTCGATGACGCGGAGGATCACGTCGCGGTCGGCGGGGTGGCCGAGCGTGCCGGGCGGGAAGCTGAGGTAGACGATGTGCTCGCCGTCGGGCGACGGGTGCGGGAACCAGTTGACGCGCGCGTCGGAGGCGAACTGGTGCACGTCGGTGCCGTCCGTGCGCATCGTGAAGAGCTGCGCGTGGCCCGGGAGATCCGAGCCGCGCTCCGAGTTGTAGTACAGCCAGCCGCCGTCGGGCGAGAACTCGGCGCCGTCGTCGGGGAAGCCGTCGTCCGTCAGCTGCGTGGTGGGGCCGCCGTCGACGGGCACGAGGTGGATGTTCGTGGTCCACTCGCCGCGCGCGTCGACCTGGCCGCCGATGACGCTGAGCGTCGTGCCGTCGGGCGAGACGCCGTGCAGGTAGTTCTTGAAGCGGAGCGCCGGATCCCGGTCGGCCGTGATGCGTCGCCCCGGCCCGCCCGCTCCCCGGTTCCAGGGCACGTCGTAGAGGTGGCCGTCGCGCGCGGAGACGTACACGTGCTCGCCGTCGGGCGAGATGACGTGGTCGTTGTTGATGGGCGGGACGCCGCCGAGGTCGACGGCCTGGAAGTCGACCGCGGGCTCCGGCAGGTCCGGATCCGGCTCCTCGGCGTCCGGGGCGGGCAGACGCCACAGGCCGCCCTCCGCGTTCACGACGAGCCAGCGACCGTCGGGCGTCCAGTTCGGCGCTTCGATGTGCAGCACGGCCGACTCGGCGACCATGCGCTCGGCGCCCGCCTCCACGTCGACGACGAGGAGGCGGGCGAGCTGGCCGTCGCGCAGGGTCACGCGGTGGATCCGGCGGGCGCGTCGTCCCGGTTGTTCGCGAACGCCGAGTCGAACAGGCTGTCGGGCGTCGGCCAGAGGAGGGCGCGCACCCGCGCGAGGGCGTCGGGGGCTCCGTGCAGGCGGTCCATCCCCGCATCCTCCCACTCGACGGAGACGGGCCCGTCGTAGCCGATGCTGCGCAGGGCTCGGAAGGCGCGCTCGAACGGGACGTCGCCGTGCCCGACCGAGACGAAGTCCCAGCCGCGGCGCGGGTTGCCCCACGGGAGGTGCGAGCCGAGGCGGCCGCCGCGGCCGTCGGAGGTGACGCGGGTGTCCTTGGCGTGCACGTGGTAGATCCGGTCGGCGAAGTCGAGGAGGAAGCCGACGGGGTCGATGCCCTGCCACATCATGTGGCTCGGGTCCCAGTTGAGGCCGAAGCCGGGGCGGTGGCCGATCGCCTCGAGGGTGCGGCGGGTGGTCCAGTAGTCGTAGGCGATCTCGCTCGGGTGCACCTCGAGCGCGTACCGCACGCCCTCGTCGTCGAACACGTCGATGATCGGGTTCCAGCGGTCGGCGAAGTCCTGGTAGCCGGCGTCGATGACCGACTCGGGCACGGGCGGGAACATCGCGACGTACGGCCAGATGCGGGATCCGGTGAAGCCCGTGACGCGCGTGACGCCGAGGCCGGCGGCCGCCTTCGCCGTGAGCTTCAGCTCCTCGGCGGCGCGCTGGCGGACGCCCTCCGCCTGGCCGTCGCCCCACACCTTGGAGCGGAGGATCGCCTGGTGCCGGAAGTCGATGGGGTCGTCGCACACGGCCTGGCCGGTGAGGTGCTGCGAGAGCGCGTGCACCTCGAGGCCGTGGCGCTCCAGGATCTCGAGCCGCCCGCGGAGGTACGCCGGGTCGTCGGCCGCGCGCCACACGTCGAGGTGCTCGGCGGAGCAGGCGATCTCGAGGGCGTCGAACCCCCACCCGCTCGCGAGGCGGGCCACCTCCTCGAGCGGCAGGTCGGCCCACTGGCCGGTGAACAGGGCTACGGGGGTGGTGCTCGCGGACATGCTTCCCTCTCGTCGACGGTGACGGATGACGTGCGGTGCGGCCCGGTGACGGCGCGCGGGATCCACGCTACACACCGGGCCGCGCCCGCTCGCGGGCCGGCGTCAGCGAAAGTTCGCCGACTGGGTGCGCTGGTAGCCGGCGAGCGTGACGCCGCCGAGCAGCACGGCCCAGGCCGCGAGGATCACCAGGGGCAGGCCGATGACGGTGGTGTCCTGCCGGGCGACCGCGCTCGTGAGCGTGCTCCACGCGCCGGTGGGCAGCAGCACCGTGAGCGATTCCCAGGGCGTGCCGCTCGTGTCGCCGCCCGTGAACAGGCCCCCCGCGAACGACAGCGGCAGGTACACGAGGTTCGCGAGGCCGAGCGCTCCGCGGGCGGGGAACCAGTAGCCCATCGCGAGCCCGAGCAGCGCCATCGGGATGGCGCCGGCCAGCACGGCGAGCCCGACGGCGGCGAGCGTGGCCGGATCGCCGCGCACGCCGCCGGCGAGGACGCCGACCGCGACCACCGGGATCACGAAGACGACGCCGAACACGCACGCGACCGTGAGCTTGGCGGCCAGGCGGATCCACGCCGGCACGGGCGCCGTGAACAGCCACCGCTCCCACGGCGACTCGCGGGCCGACGCGACGCCGACGCCGAACTGGAACGTGACCGTGCCGAGCACGGAGAACAGGACGTAGCCGAGGAGCACGCTGAGCCGCGCGCCCGGAGGACCGCCCTGCGGGAGGCCCACCACCACGTAGATGAGGACCGGGTACGCGAGGAGCGGGAGGACGAAGGCGGGCATCCGCGCGTTCTGCGCCAGCTCGCTGACGACGTGGGCGCGGTAGATCGCGGCCCGGCGTCGGGCCGTGGGGCGGGGCGGGAGCGGGGCGGGGGTCGGCGCGGGGCCCTGCCGGGATGGTCCGGATGCGACGGACGCGCCTGGCGCGCCGATCGTCGGGGCGGCGTGCGGATCGGTGCCGGTCATGCGCGGGGCTCCTCGTGTTCGGTGCGGCGGGCGGGGTCGGCGCTGGGCGCAGGCGGGGCGGCAGATCCGTGATCCGGGGTGCTGCCACCCGGCGCGGCGCCGCCCGGCCCTCCGCCCTCGAGCACGCGCGCGAAGATCTCGCCGAGGCCCGGCTCCGTCACGGTGAGCTCCGGCTCCGCTATGGCGGCGAGGACGAGGCCCGCGACCACGTCGGAGCGGTCGGTGTCGATGATCCAGCGCACCCGCTCGCCCGGGAGCGGCTCGGCGACCTGCTCGGGCCGGGCGCCGCAGGGCAGGAACGCGCGCGCCTCGTGCGGCGTCGCCCGGAAGCCGACGCGGCGCACCCCCGCGAGCCCGCGGAAGTCGGACGCCGTCCAGTGGCCGAGGACGCGTCCGTGGTCGAGGCACACGACGGTGTCGGCGAGCGCGGCGACCTCCTCCATGTCGTGCGAGGCGAGGAGCACGGTGCGGCCGGAGTCGCGCACCGCCGTGATGGCGTCGCGCACGGCCGCCCGCCCCGGGATGTCGAGCGCGGCGGAGGGCTCGTCGAGCACCACGACGGGCGTGCCCGCGCCCACCACGCAGGCGAGCGCGACCCGCCGCCGCTCGCCGCCGCTCAGGCCGCCGGTCTGGCGCGCGGCGAGCCGGTCGAGGTCGAAGCGGTCGATCGCCGCGGCCGGCGTCAGCGCGCCCGCGTGCGGCACGAGCGCGAGGGCCAGGACCTCGCGCACCGTGAGGTACTCCGGGAACGCGAGCGCCTGCGGCATCACCGCGACGAGCGAGGCCGTCGGGCCGCCCCGACGCACGTCGTGGCCGAGCACGCGGGCCCGGCCCGCATCCGGCCGGCGCGTCGCCGTGAGCACGTCGATGGCCGTGGTCTTGCCGGATCCGTTCGGCCCGAGCAGCGCGTGCACGAGCCCCGGCGCGAGCGCGAAGGACGCCGCGTCGAGGGCGCGCTTGCGGCCGAAGGCGCGGGTGATCCCGTCGAGCTCCACCGCGTCAGTCATGGGATGCCTCCTCCTCGGCGAAGTGCCGCGCGCCGGCGGCCGCCGCGTGCGGGTCGGGGGGACGCCGCGCGGCGGGTGCGGGTGCGGGCGCGGCTGCGGCTGCGGGCACGGATCCGGTGCCACCCCGCTCCGGACGCCCGCCCAGCGATACCGCGTAGAGCGACGACTGCGTCACCCCGTCGAGCCCGAGCACGGCGTCGAGCTCGTGGTCGACGAAGCCGACCCAGCCGATCGACGGCAGCCCGAGCGCCGTCGCCACCAGCAGCGCGTTCTGCGCCACGTGCCCCGCCTCGAGCAGCGTGAGCCGGTACCCGCGCAGCCCGTACTTCGTGCGGGAGCGCTCGAAGCTGCCGGTGATCACGATCGTCACGGCCGCCTGCTCCGCGAGGGGCGCCATGGCCGTCGGCGCCGCACGTCGGAAGCGGGCGAGCCGGCCGACGCGGTCGAGGCCGGACACGTCGACGAGCGCCTCGTCGAGCGGGTCGAGCTGGTGGATCCCCGCCGCGACGCCCTCCGCCGCCCGCACCACGACGTGCAGGTCGAGCGGGTAGAGCCCGCCGGCCGAGGGCACGAAGCGGCCCGTGCCGCCGTCGCCGCGCGGCCCGTAGGCGAGCCGGAGCACGGTCGCGAGCTCCGGGAGCGCGAGGGGCGCCGCGAGCTCGTCCGGATCCGCCGACCGCCGGGCCGCCATCGTCGCCCCGAGCCCGTGCGGGAGCGGCAGCGCCGGCGGCAGCGCGAGCGCCGGGAGCAGGCGCGGGGCGCTCGTGGCGCCGCCCGGTCCCGCGTCCGCGACGCCCTGCGCCTCCTGCGCCAGCTGCTGCGCGTACCGCACGTCGGTCCAGCCCGGGTGGGTGATGCGGGTGATCTTCGACGCCTCGTGGAAGTCCTCGGCGAGGTCGCCCGCCGCCCGCTCGACCGCGCCGCCGACGCTGAAGATCGGGCCGACGCTGCCGGCGGGCGCCGCGGCGGGACGGGACTCCGTGCCCGTCCCGCCGGGGCCGTCCTCCGCCGTGCGCGCGGGCGCCGTGCCGATGTCGGTGATGCTCATGGGGTCCTCCTGGTGGTGCGGGCGCGGTGGGCGGTGCGGGTGCGGTGGGCGGTGCGGGCGACGGGCGGTGCGGGCGCGCCGGGTCGGGCCGGCTCGCGATGACGGGGACGCGGGGCGGCGGGCCGCCCTCACGGGAACGGGTGCGGGATGCCGACGAGGTCGGCTGGCCCGTGGATCGCCGGCCCGTCCCGCCACCGTCGGTACAGCCGCGGATGCCCGAGGAACCGGGCGTCGTGCCGCACGTCGAGCGCGACGAGGTCAGGGCTCAGCGCGCGCACCACGTGGAAGCCCGCGGCGCGCACCTCCGGCGAGGTGATCCCGGCCAGCAGTACCTCGATCCCCTCCCGGTGCAGCCCCTCCACGACCTCTCCCCAGCTCGACGGCCCGCCCACGGACGCCACGCGCTCGTCCGACGCGTCGAGGGCGGCCGACAGCGGGCGGGCGGACGGCGGGCAGTGCAGCCGCACGTGGTCCTCGAACTCGACCACGGCGGACGGCTCGACGGGCGGCCGGGGCAGCAGCCGCAGGCACCAGTTGTGGGTGTGCACCGCCTCGCGCACGGCGTTGAGCACGGCCCGGTCCAGGCGGAAGTCGGCCGCGCAGCCCACCGCGACGCCGATCCGGTCGCTCCGCATGACGGCGAGGAGCACGGGCACGTCCGCCGCGGCGTCGAGCACGCGCAGCGAGAAGGCGGCGCCGAACCGCCCGCAGAGCTCCTCCAGCCGCGCGAGCTCCCTCCGGGTGGCCTCGGCGAGCCGCGGGCTGGCACGCCAGTCGAAGACCGGCGGCGTGGATCCGCGCAACCACGCCCGCTGGAACGCGTCGCGCTCGATGAGCTCGAGGATCGCCCGCCCCGCGGCGAAGCCGAACGTGGGGCCGGCCGCGACGCCGGACGAGGTGGCCGGCTCCAGGTGCCGCTCGCGGTGCCCGTCGGACGCGTGCGGGTCGTCGAAGACCACCATCTGCGCCGGGACGTGCACCGGCCTCCCGCCGTGCAGCGAGCGCGCGGCGAGCCAGGTGAGGAGGTCGCCGCGCTCGGCGCGCTCGAACGGGAACGCCGGATCCTCGCGCTGCGCAGGATGGAAGCGCCGGAACGCGTCCGGTTCGACCTGGCGGGCGTCGGAGCCCAGCGGCGTGCGGAACGACCCGCGGGCGCCGGCCAGGGAGAGGCGCTCCACCGCCTCGCCCACGCACGACCTGCGGGCCGCGGCGCCGTCGCCGCCCGGCCCCATGCTGAACCCCTCGGTGGGGATGCCCGCGAGGAAGCCCGTGTCGGCCGTGCGGGCGGAGTGCAGGGCGTCGGGGATGGCGTCCGGCGTGAACGCCATGGGGTGCGAGTACGCGACGAGCCCGGTGTACGGGCTCACCACGTCGGTGCCCGCCGTCCTCAGGCGCGCCACGGCGACACCACCCCCGCGTAGGGACGCGGCCCGCACGTGCCGCAGCGCGCGACGCGGAAGACCGGATGCGCCTCCGCCGACAGCACCTTCGGCTCGACCACGAGGACGGTGCTCGCGACCAGCCAGTCGCGCGCGAAGACCCAGCGGGCGGCGTAGCGCGCGGCGAAGCCCGCCGCGATGGCGTCGAGCCCGGGATCCCGGGCGATGGGCGCGACCGCGTCGGCCGCGGCCGCGTGGTCCGCGGCGAACGGCGTGGTCGAGGCCCAGCGCAGGGCGACGCACTCGAGGCACGGCCCCTCGGCCGGCACGACCACCGGGCCGACGAGCTGGAAGCGGCCGTCGAACGGGTGGATGGGGAGCCAGTCGCGACCGGCCGCGTGCATCCGGGCGCCCACCTCCCGGAGGACCCGCCGGCCGCCGGCCGCGATGACCAGGTCGGCGTCGGCCTCGTCCGTGAGCTCCGCCGAGGGCAGCGCCTCGGCCAGGGAGGCGAGCAGGGTCGGGATGGCGTCGCCGACCAGGGCGACCCGCGCGGGGGTGCGCGGATCCCGGGGGCGGCCGAGGCCCGTGCGGTCGCCGCCGTTGCGCCGCGCCTCGTCGAGCACGTGCGCGAGCTCGGCCTGGTGGGGGTCGTCGAGGCGGCCCACGGGATCGGGCGCGGCATCGGCGGCGGGCCGCGTGGGCGCGCCCACGACGACGTCGCGCACGACGAGCTCGTCGACGAGGTCGGCCACGACCGGGGCGTGCACGCCGAACGCCTCGTCGACGTCCGCGCGCGTGAAGGGTCGGGAGAGGAGCCGCGACACCGCGGAGACGGCGTCGCCGGAGGGCAGCTGCAGGGAGACCAGCTCGCGGCCGCCGAGGAGGTGGAGGGTGTCCTCCACCTCCCCGACGGCGTAGCGGGGACTCACCGAGTAGGTCGTCGACGGGTCCATGGCGGATGCGTCAGCGAGGCTGCTGCTTGCTGCTGCACGAGCAGCACGTGCTGCAGCAGAGGGTGACGTCGGCCATCACGACCTCCGCCTCCCGCCCGCGGTGCGTGATGGTGAAGCCGAACGCCTCCGCGAGCAGCGCGTCGGCGCGCGCCGCGTCGACCTCCTCGACGCGCGTGGGCGCCTCCGCGAGCGCCGATGCTCCCGTGCGGGCCGGTCCTTCCATGAGCAGGGTCATGCCGTTTCCTCTCTCCGTGCTGGTGTGGGTGGGTGGGACGACGCCTTTCTAGCACGATCCTCCGTGCCCTGGTCGGAAACGCATTGCCTGTTGACAAGCCCGTCGTCGGGCAGCATGATCCGCCCGCGCGAGGTCCCCGGGGCACCGGATCCGCGGCGTACCCTGGAGCCCGTGACGGACGAGATGCTGGCCTTCCCGTGGGAGGACGACCTGGCACCCGCCGCACCCGCGCCGCCGCCTCCCCCGCCGCACCTCACGCGCATCGTCGCCCACTCGTCCGACCGGGTCGCGTGGCTCCGCGCGCGCAGCTTCGGCATCACGGCGACCGACGTGGCCCGCCTCGCGACCGACGCCTCCCTCCAGGCCGTCGCGCTCGAGAAGCTCTACGGATCCGGTTTCGGCGGCAACCGCTACACCGACCACGGGCGCGAGCGCGAGCCCGAGATCGCCCGCTGGGTCGAGGCGGAGCACGGCATCGTCCCGAGCGCGCACCTGTTCCACGCCGAGGGGCAGCGCCGGCACCTGGCGACCCCCGACGGCGTGGGCCTCCGCGCCGACGGCCGGCTCGAGCTCGCCGAGATCAAGACCACCGCGAAGCCGTGGCGGAGCATCCCGCGCAACTACCTGCGGCAGATCTGGTGGCAGCAGTACGTGCTCGGCGCCGAGCGCTCGCTCATCGTCTGGGAGCAGCACGTGGACTTCGTACCGGTGCACGACATCCCGAAGTGGAAGTGGATCGACCGGGACGAGGCCGAGATCGCCGCGCTCGTGGCGCGCGCGAACGACCTCATCGCCCTCATCGTGCGCATGGCGAACGCGCCGGCGGGAGCCCGCGGGCTGGCCTGATCCGCCCCGGCACGACGCCGACCGGTCCCGCCCGCGCATTCTTCTCGCCCGGGGAACACCGCGGAAACACGCCGGACTCATCCGCCGACTTCACTGGTGGTGCGGGGGCGCGGTGGGATCCACCGCACCGTCACGTCCGAGGGAGGGTCGCACCATGAGCCAGGTCGTCCAGTCGAGAGCCGGCGTCGCCGCCCAGGCCCAGCGGGATCGCGCGGCCGCGTCCCTCGCCCTCGCCCCGCTCGGCGCCACCATGCGCGCCGCCGTCGTCACGGAGACGGGCGGGCCCGAGATGCTGCGGATGGCCGACGTGCCCGTGCCGCGCCGCCTCGACTCCGAGGTGCTCGTGAAGGTCGTCGCCGCGGGCGTGAACCCGGTCGACCTGCGGCTGCGCGCCGGCGGGCCCGGCGGCCCGGCGCTCGGCGCCCTGCCTGCGGTGCTCGGGCGCGACTTCAGCGGCGTCGTCGTCGAGTCGCCCTACGAGGACCACGCGCTGCACCCGGGCGACGAGGTCTTCGGCCTGGCCATGGCGCCGCGGATGCCCGGCAGCTACGCCCCCTACGTCGCCGTCCCCAGCGTCAGCCTCGCCCGGAAGCCCGCGCGCCTGTCGCACGTGGAGGCCGCGGCGACGCCCGTCAGCGCGCTCACCGCGTGGGGCATGGTCGTCGACATCGGCAAGGCGCACGAGGGCCAGGTCGTGCTGGTGCACGCGGGGGCCGGCGGGGTCGGCCACTTCGCGGTGCAGTTCGCGCGGCACTTCGGCGCCCGCGTGATCGCGACCGGCTCGCCCCGCAACGTCGACTGGCTGGCGGAGCTCGGCGCCGACGAGGTCATCGACCGCACGCAGGTGCGCTTCGAGGACGTGCTCGCCGATGTCGACGTGGTGATCGACCTGGTCGGCAACTGCACGGACGACACCGGCACCCGCTCGCTCCCGGTGCTGCGCCGCGGCGGCCTGATCGTCAGCGCGCCGATGCAGGGCTGGCCGACGCTCGTGCAGGACGCCGCCGCCGCGGGCGTGCGCGCCACCCACTACGAGGTCGCGCCCGACGGGCAGACGCTGGCGGTCATCGCCCGGCTGCTCGAGTCGGGCGACATCCGGGTCTACGTCGACGAGGTCTTCGATCTGCAGGACGCCGCCGAGGCGCACCGCCACATGGAGAGCGGGCGGGCGCGCGGCAAGGTCGTGCTGAACGTGTCGCGCGGCTGATCCGGGGACCTCGTCACGGGGTGGGATCCGCCAGCGGCCGCTCCATGACGTGGTCGGTCTCCACGGAGTCCGCGAGGCGGAACGACCGCGTGCCGACGATGCGGAACCCCTGGCTCGCGTAGAACCGGATCGCGCGCGCGTTGTGCTCGTTGACCCCGAGCCATATGCCCGCCAGGACGTCGGCGCCGCGCTCCCCCGCGAGCCCGCGCGCCGCACGCAGCGTCTCCGCCATCAGCGGGCGTGCGACGCCGGCCCCGTGGGATCCGCGCTCGACGTAGACCTTGCTCAGCTCGATGACGGGCCGCAGCCGCAGCGCGCCCGCGACGTCGGCATCCGCGGGCGGAGTCGCCACGATCATCGTGTAGCCGACCGCGCGGCCGTCGACCTCCGCGAGCAGCACGCGATGCGCCGGGCTCGCCAGGTGCGCGGCGAAGCGCGCGGGCGAGAGGACCGTCCGGACGTGCTCGGCGATCGCCTCCGCCGTCGTGCTCGGAGGGCAGGCGAGGGCGAAGGTGCGGGCAGCGAGGGCCGCCACCGCGTCGGCGTCCGCGGGCGTCGCGACGCGGAGGGAGGGGACGGCGGGATCCGGGATGCTCACCCCTCGAGCCTAGGCAGCGCCGGACCCCGGGAACGACGGAAGGGCCCGCCGAAGCGGGCCCTTCCTGTGCTGCTGGTCGTGCGTGCGCTCGTCGCGCGGTGGGGCTAGATGGAGTTGACGTCCACCGGGATGCCGGGGCCGAAGGTCGTGGAGACCGTGGCCTTCTGCACGTAGCGGCCCTTGGAGGAGGACGGCTTGAGGCGGACGATCTCCTCGAGCGCGGCGCCGACGTTCTCGGAGAGCTGCTCGGGCGAGAAGCTCGCCTTGCCGACCACGAAGTGGACGTTCGCGTGCTTGTCGACGCGGAACTCGATCTTGCCGCCCTTGATGTCGGACACCGCGCGCGCGACGTCCGGGGTGACCGTTCCGGTCTTGGGGTTGGGCATGAGGCCACGCGGTCCGAGGACCTTTCCGAGGCGTCCCACCTTGCCCATGAGCTCGGGCGTCGAGACGGCGGAGTCGAACGACGTGTAGCCGCCCGCCACCTTCTCGATGAGCTCGTCGCCGCCGACCTCGTCGGCTCCGGCGGCGATGGCCGCCTCGGCCGCGGGGCCCGTCGCGAAGACGATGACGCGGGCGGTCTTGCCGGTACCGTGGGGAAGGATGACGGTGCCGCGGACCATCTGGTCTGCCTTGCGCGGGTCGACGCCGAGCTTGAGCGCGACCTCGACGGTGCTGTCGAACTTGCTGGATCCGGTCTCGCGCGCGAGCTCGACGGCCTCGGAGGCGGTGTACGCCTTCGTCGGGTCGATCTTCTCGGCTGCGGCCCGGTAGGCCTTTGACTTCGCCATTCGTGTCTCCTGTTTCGAGAGTGCGGTGGATGTGAGCCTGGCTGGCTCTCCCGCGTGATGCTGGAGCGGATCCCGGACGGGATCCGCGGGTGGTGGAGGTTAGGCCTCGACCGTGATGCCCATGGAGCGGGCGGTGCCGGCGATGATCTTCGCCGCGGCGTCGATGTCGTTGGCGTTGAGGTCGGCCTGCTTCTGCTCGGCGATCTCGCGGACCTGGTCCATCGTGAGCTTCGCGACCTTGACCGTGTGCGGCGTGCCCGAGCCCTTGGCGACTCCGGCGGCCTTCTTGATGAGCTCCGCGGCCGGGGGCGTCTTCAGGATGAACGTGAACGTCCGGTCCTCGTAGACGGTGATCTCGACGGGGATGACGTTGCCGCGCTGCGACTCGGTCTGGGCGTTGTACGCCTTGCAGAACTCCATGATGTTGACGCCGTGCTGTCCCAGCGCCGGCCCGATGGGCGGTGCGGGGTTGGCGGCGCCGGCCTTGATCTGCAGCTTGATCAGACCCGTGACCTTCTTCTTCGGTGCCATTTCTCTTCCTTCTCCTTGATTGCTAGATCGAGCGGGCCGCGCGGCCCGACCGCCTAGAGCTTGGTGACCTGGTCGAAGCTGAGCTCGACCGGGGTCTCGCGCTCGAACAGGGAGACGAGGACCGTGAGCTTGCCGCTCTCGGGCTTGATCTCGCTGATGGAGCCGGGGAGGCCCGCGAACGAGCCCTCCTTGATCGTGATGGTCTCGCCGATCTCGAAGTCGACCTCGGCCGCGACGACGCGCTGGGCCTGGCCGCCCTTGGTGGGCTGGCCCTTGACCTGCGCCACCTCCTTGATCTCGACGAGGCTCTTCAGCATGGAGAAGGCCTCCTCGAAGCGCAGCGGCGTGGGGTTGTGGGCGTTGCCCACGAAGCCCGTGACGCCGGGGGTGTGGCGGACGACCGACCAGCTGTCCTCGTTGAGGCTCATGCGCACGAGCACGTAGCCCGGGATGCGCACGCGGTTGACCATCTTGCGCTGGCCGTTCTTGATCTCGACGACGTCCTCCATCGGGACCTCGATCTGGTAGATGTCGTCCTCCATGTTGAGCGACACCATGCGGTTCTCGATGTTGCTCTTCACGCGGCGCTCGAAGCCCGCGTAGGAGTGGATGACGTACCACTTGCCCGGCTTGGAGCGGAGCTCCTTGCGGAAGTCCTCGTACGGGTCGACATCGGAGTCGTCCTCGACGGCGTCGTCGGCGGGCACCAGGTCGGCCTCGGCCTGGGCGACGTCCTCGGCGGTGGCGGGCGGGACGTCGGCGGGCTCGAGCGCCTCCTCGGCCGCCTCCTCCTCGGCCTCGTCGTCGGTCGCCTCGACGGCGGCCTCGGCCTCGTCGGGCGAGTCGATGTCGAGGGCGTCCTCGACGATGGCGTCGGCCTCGGGGTCCTCGACGGACTCCATCGCGTCGAGCGCCGCCGTCAGGTCGGTCTCGACCGAGTCGGACTCGACGTGCAGGGCGGTGTGCTCCGCCGCGTCCGAGCTCTCCTCGGAGGACTCGATGGCGTGGCCCTCCTGGACCTCGTCCACCTCGGAGGACTGCTCCGCCGCGGGGGCGAGGTCGACGTCGTCGCGCTTGCTCTCAGCCAATGGATCTACTTCCCTCGTTCTTCGTCGTGCGTTGCCGTTCCGTGCCGTGCTGATCCCGCGCCGGGCCGCGCGGATGCGGGATCCGTGGGGATCCCGGCCGCCGTCGTGCCCGCGCGATGCCGGGCCGGTGTCCCGCCCGCTGTCCGCGTCCGTCCCGTCCCGCCCTCGCGGGCGGGCCTGGTGCTAGGCGCCGTTGCCGAACACCACGATGGAGAGGTACCCGAACAGCTGGTCGAGGAGGGAGACGATCACCATCATCACGATGACGAAGGCCAGCACCACTCCCGTGAACGTGAGCAGCTCCTTGCGGGTGGGGGTGACCACCTTCTTGAGCTCCTGCACGACCTGCTTGATGAAGAGCACCAGCCGGGCGAAGGGGTTGCGTCGTGCATCCCGCTGCTCGCGAGCCTGCGCGACGATCTCCTCGCTGGGCTCGTCGACGATCTTCCGCGCCACGCGTGGGTCCCTTCCTGCATTGCTCGGCTCCGCCCGGAGTTCGGGCGAGCCGCGATGTCACGTGCCCGGGGACCCGTTCCATCTAGCAGGGCGGACAGGACTCGAACCTGCAACCTGCGGTTTTGGAGACCGCTGCTCTACCAATTGAGCCACCACCCTCTGCGTCGACATCCGCCCCGCGCCCTTCGCGACCCTCCCTCTCGGACCGTGCGAGCACAGACGGAAGAGGGCGCGGAAGAGCATGGCGGAGATACCGACCCGGACGAGTGTACCAGCATCCGCGCCCACCCGGTCCGAGCGTCCGTCCGGGGACCGCGGACCCCGCGTGGCGCACGGGCCGGATCCCTATGCTCATGGGCATGGCCGAACCGCAGAGCACCGTCCCCCTCAGCCGCGTCTCCACCCGCATCGGATCCATCGCCGAGTCCGCGACCCTCAAGGTCGACGGCAAGGCCAAGGCCCTGCAGGCCGCCGGACGCCCCGTCATCAGCTTCGCCGCGGGCGAGCCCGACTTCCCGACGCCCGACTACGTGGTCGAGGCCGCGGTCGAGGCGGCGCGCGATCCCCGCAACCACCGCTACACCGCCGCCGCCGGCCTGCCCGACCTGCGTGAGGCGATCGCCGAGAAGACGCGCACGTCGTCGGGCCTCGACGTCGGGATCGACCGGATCATCGTCACCAACGGCGGCAAGCAGGCCGTCTACCAGGCCTTCCAGACGCTGCTCGACCAGGGCGACGAGGTCCTGGTGCCCACGCCGTACTGGACCACGTACCCCGAGGCCATCCGGCTCGCGGGCGGCGTGCCCGTCGACGTCTTCGCGGGCGCCGACCAGGGCTACCTCGTCACCGTCGAGCAGCTCGAGGCGGCGTGGACCCCGCGCACCAAGGTGCTGCTGTTCGTCTCGCCCTCGAACCCCACGGGCGCCGTCTACTCGCGGGAGCAGACCCGCGAGATCGGCGAGTGGGCGGACTCGAAGGGCCTCTGGGTCATCAGCGACGAGATCTACCAGGACCTCGTCTACGACGGGGCCGAGGCCGCGAGCATCGTCGACGTGGTGCCGGCGCTGGCCGACCGCACGATCCTCGTCAACGGCGTCGCCAAGACGTACGCGATGACCGGGTGGCGCGTCGGGTGGATGGTCGGCCCGGCCGACGCCATCAAGGCCGCCGGCAACCTGCAGTCGCACCTCTCCTCCAACGTGTCCAACGTCTCGCAGCGCGCGGCCATCGCGGCGCTCCGGGGCCCGCGCGACACCGTCGACCGGATGCGCGAGGCCTTCGACCGCCGCCGCCGCACGATCGTCGCCGAGCTCGACGCCATCCCCGGCTTCGTCACGCCCACGCCGCAGGGCGCGTTCTACGTCTACCCCGACGTGACGGGGCTCTTCGGCCGCGACATCGACGGCGTCACGCCGACCACCTCGCTCGAGGTCGCCGACGTGCTGCTCGAGAAGGCCGAGGTCGCGGCGGTCCCCGGCGAGGCCTTCGGCCCGAGCGGCTTCCTGCGCTTCAGCTACGCGCTCGGCGACGAGGCGCTGCTCGAGGGCGTGCGCCGGATCCGCGACCTGCTGGCCTGATCCGCGATCCGGCCCGTGCGGGTCGGCCCGGCCCTAGAGGGAGAGGCCGACCAGCACGGGCTCGGGCTGCAGGATCACGCCGTGCTCGCTCATCACGCGGCCCTGCACGTAGCGCGCGAGGGCGGCGACGTCCTCGGCGGTCGCGGTGCCGCGGTTGGTGAGCGCGAGCGTGTGCTTGGAGGAGACGGCCGCGCCGGACCCCGGCAGCCGGAATCCGCGGTGCACGCCCGCGTGCTCGATGAGCCACGCGGCGCTGAGCTTCACGCCCGCGGGCGCACGGCGGCGGCGCTCGACGGCCTGGCGCTCGATGGCCTCGGCCACCTCCCACTCGTCGCCGAGCGGCACGACGAGGTCCTCGGGCGGCGCCTCCTGCGGCCAGCGCGGGGCGTCGGCCGGGAGCGTGCGCGCGAAGGCCGCGCTGACGATCGGGTTGGTGAAGAACGAGCCGGCGCTCCAGGTGTCGTGGTCGGCGTCGTCGAGCACCATCCCCTTGGACCCGCGGAGTGCCAGCACGGTCTCGCGCACGCGGGCGACCGGGACGCGATCCCCGAGCTCCACGCCGAGCGCGCCCGCGAGCTGCGGGTACGCGATGGGCAGGCCGAGCGCGTCGGGGCCCTCCCCGCGGGTGAGCGCGAAGTCGACGGAGAGCACGACGCCCACCCGGCCGCGCTTGAGCGACGACGTGCGGTAGCCGAGCCCGAGGTCCGCGGCGGTCAGCCGCTCGACCGCGCCCGTCTCGTAGTCGAGGAGGTCGACGCCCTCGAGGACATCGGCGACCTCCTGCCCGTACGCGCCGATGTTCTGCACGGGCGCGGCCCCGGTGGACCCGGGGATGCCCGAGAGCGCCTCGAGCCCGGCCAGCCCGTCGGCCACGGTGCGCGCGACGAGCGCGTCCCACGGCTCGCCCGCCTGCACGCGCACGAGGACGGTCCCGTCGGCCCGCTCCGCGCCGACCTCGACGCCGCGCGTGGCGATGCGGATGACGCTGCCGGCCACGCCCTCGTCCGAGATGAGGGAGTTGGACCCGCCGCCGATCACGTGCCAGTCCTCGCCCACGGCCCACAGGCCGGTGAGGATCTCGACGAGCTCGTCGCGCTCGCTCACGGTGACGAGCTCCTCGGCCGGGCCGCCGACGCGCAGCGTGGTGAGGTCGGCGAGCGGGGCGTCGCGATGGGTCTGGATCGTCATGGGGCCCTACGCCAGCCGGACCTGCGCCTGCGCGCGGCCGAGGACGGTCTTGCCGTCGACGGACACGGCCACGTCGATGCGCACGGTCCCCGCCTCCGCGTCGATGGCGCCGACCTTGGCGACGATGGTCAGGTCCTGCCCGTCGGCGGGATCCACGACCACGGGCCGCGTGAACCGCACGCCGTAGGAGACGATGCGCGACGGGTCGCCCGCCCAGTCGGCCACCGGCTGCACGGCCTGGCCCATGGTGAGCATGCCGTGGGCGAGCACGCCCGGCAGGCCGACCGACGCGGCCACGTCGTCGCGGTAGTGGATGGGGTTGAAGTCGCCCGAGGCGCCGGCGTAGCGGACGAGGGAGTCGCGCGTGAGGTGGATCGCGCGCTCGGCGACGACGTCGCCCACGGAGAGGTCGGCGAGCACGGGCACGGCGGTTGCGGCGCTCACGCGTCGTCCCCGCGGACCACGAGGGTGGAGACGGCCGTGACGACATGGGCGCCCGTGGCATCCGCCATCGCGGACTCCGCGGTCACCATCGCGTTCCCGCCGAGGGTGGCGACCTTGGTCACGGTGAGCGTGGCGGTGAGCTCGTCGCCCGCGACCACCGGCCGGGAGTACGTGAAGGCCTGCTCGCCGTGGACCACGCGGCTGAAGTCGATGCCGGCGTCGGGCTCCGCGAGCAGCTGCGCGAGCGTCGCCTCCTGCACGACGACCGGGAACGTGCTCGGGGCGACCACGTCGGCGTGGCCCGCGGCGCGCGCGGCGCGGGGATCGAGATGGACGGGGTGGGTGGCGCCGACGGCGCGGGCGAACTCGCGCACCTTCTCGCGTCCCACCAGGTACGGGGCGGCGGCGGGGAGCACGCGGCCCTGGAGCTCTGGATTCACTGGCACCGGACGATCCTACGCGGCGGCTGCGCGAGCGCCCCGGGCGGGCCGCTCCCCCGGATGCGCTCGGACATGCGAGAGCCCCGGCCCCCACTTCTCGTGGGGACCGGGGCCTGAGGTCGCGATGCTGCCGCTGCGGCGTCAGCTGCCTACTGGCAGGAGTCGCACTGCAGGAGCTCCATGGGGTCGACGGGGATCGCGTAGCCGCCGACGGTGTCGTTGTTGTCGTAGTCCATGGGTGCCTCCCGTTGTGTCTGGATCGGGAGCCGCCGGTGCGGCTCCTCAGGTCTCGTGGCTCTCGCCCCGATGGCCTCCGGACCCGCGTCTTCGCGAGGATCCGGTGTGCTCGGCCACCCGGTGGGGCGGTGAGGTTCTCCACTATATAACCCGAACTACAGACCTGTCATTCCACTACATCTAGTGTTTCGGCGTGTCGCGGCCGCTCCCGCGCCATCATGCGGATCCGGGCCGGGCGTCCGATCCGCGACCCCGTGCGAGCCCGGCGTGTCGACCGGCCGGGACCCCGTCCGCCGCACCCCGGGCATGCGCGAGGGCCGCCGCGAACGCGTCGCGGCGGCCCTCGTGCGCGTGGTGCGCGGGGTGCGGATCAGGCGCCGCCCTCGCGCGCCTCCTTCTCCGCCTCGGACTCGCTGGCGGTGTAGTCGCCGCCGGCGGGCGCCTCGCGGCGCTCCTCGTCGTGGGCGTCGGGGACGGGGTTGCCCTGGGTCTTGTAGAGCACGTCGTCGTGCTCGGCGCTCGAGGCGTGGTCGGGGTGGTCGGGGGATTCGTGGTGGGTCATGCCCGGAGGCTACGCCGCGGGGGCGGGCGCCGGAAGGGCGACGGCCGCGGCCGGACACGGGCGCGGAGGCGGCTACGGGCGCGGCTGCGGCTGCGCGCACGGCGGTGCGGATCCCGAGGGCGGCATCTCGCAGCACCGGCGAGCGGGCAGAGGAAAGGCCCCGGAACCTGGCGAGAGGTGTCCGGGGCCTATCGAGGAGGGCGGACCCCGAGGGATCCGCGCTTCCGTAGCGGGAGCGGGACTTGAACCCGCGACACCACGATTATGAGCCGTGTGCTCTAACCACCTGAGCTACCCCGCCACGATCCCTGCGGCCGACCGCAGCCGGACCGGTGAGGATCGAGCCCCCAGTGAGGATTGAACTCACTACCTCTTCCTTACCAAGGAAGTGCTCTACCAATGAGCTATGGGGGCGTGCCCGGGCGCGTCGGAGATGCGCTGGAACCCTACGACGATAGCAGGTCCCGGGCCGCCCCCGGGACGCGGGGCGGCCCGGGGGCGGGGCCATCGGGCGATCGCGGGATCAGACCGCGGAGAGCTCGGCGACCTCGTCGGCCGTCAGCTCGAGGTCCACCGACGCGAGCAGGTCGGGCAGCTGCGTGAGGTCGCGGGCGCTCGCGATGGGCGCGGTGACCGACGGCTGGGCCCGGAGCCAGGCGAGCGAGACCGTGGTGACGGAGACGCCGTGCGCCTCGGCGACCCGGTCGAGGACCTCGAGCAGGGCGCGGCCGTGGTCGTCGTGGTACTTCGACGCGGTGCCGGCGCGGGGGCTGTCGACCTCGCCGCCGCGGTACTTGCCCGTGAGGAAGCCGCTGGCGAGGCTCGAGTACGGGGCGGAGGCGATGCCCTCGCGGATCAGCAGGTCGGCGAGCTCGCCCTCGTAGGCGTCGCGCTCGACGAGGTTGTAGCGGTTCTGCAGCACCTCGAAGCGGGCGACGCCCTCCCGGGCCGAGACGTCGAGCGCGGCCTGCAGGCGCTCCGCGGTGAAGTTGGAGGCGCCGATCGCGCGGACCTTGCCCTCGGCGACGAGCTCGGCGAGCGCCGTGACGGTCTCCTCGATCGGGGTCTCCTGGTCGTCGACGTGCGCGTAGTAGAGGTCGATCGCGTCGACGCCGAGCCGACGGAGGCTGGCCTCGACGCCGCGGCGGACGCTGTCGCGCGAGGTGCCCTTCGCGGCCTCGTGGGCGCCGACCTTCGTGGCGATGATCAGGCCGTCGGGGCGACCGCGGTCCGCGAGCCAGCGGCCGATGATCTCCTCGGACTCGCCGCCGGAGTTGCCGGGCTTCCACGCGGAGTAGACGTCGGCGGTGTCGACGAAGTTCCCGCCGGCCGCGACGTAGGCGTCGAGGAGCTGGAAGGAGGTCGCCTCGTCGGCGGTCCAGCCGAAGACGTTGCCGCCGAAGGACAGGGGGCTGACCTCGAGGCCGCTGGATCCGAGGGGCACGCGTGCGGGGTTCGTCATGGCTGATCTCCTTCGTCCGGTGATGGCGGCGGGCCGCCGCCTCCAGGGTCAAGCCGCGGCGCGCGCCCGGCTATTCCGCTGTTCCCCGGCCCGCGGTCGTCGGCGGGGTCGGCCAGGGGGCGTCACCTAGGCTCGATCCCATGACTCCGCCCTCCCCCACAGCGCCCGCCCCGGCTGCCCGGGACGCCCTCCTGACCCGTCCCGACGGCGACGACGCGCCCGGCACCGGATCCGAGTGGTGGCGCACCGCCGTCATCTACCAGGTCTACCCCCGCTCGTTCGCTGACTCGGACGGCGACGGCATCGGCGACCTCCCCGGCATCACCGAGCGGCTGCCCGCGCTCCGCGAGCTCGGCGTCGACGCGATCTGGCTCTCCCCCTTCTTCCTCTCCCCGCAGAACGACGCCGGCTACGACGTGGCCGACTACTGCGCGGTGGACCCGCTGTTCGGCACCCTCGACGACTTCGACCGGATGCAGCGCCGCGCGCACGAGCTCGGCCTCCGCGTGATCATCGACATCGTCCCGAACCACACCTCCTCCGAGCACCGCTGGTTCCAGGAGGCGATCGCGACCCCCGCCGGGAGCGAGGAGCGCGCGCGCTACATGCTCCGCGACGGGAAGGGCGCCGACGGCGAGCTGCCGCCGAACAACTGGGAGTCGATCTTCGGCGGCCCGGCCTGGTCCCGCCTCACGGAGCCCGACGGCACGCCCGGCCAGTGGTACCTGCACCTGTTCGACTCCTCGCAGCCCGACCTCGACTGGACGAACCCGTGGGTGCGCGAGCGCTTCCGCGAGATCCTCCGCTTCTGGCTCGACCGCGGCGTGGACGGCTTCCGCGTGGACGTGGCGCACGGCATGGTCAAGGCGCCCGGCCTCCCCGACTACACGCCGCCCGAGGGCCAGGGCAGCATGGGCGGCGCCGGCGGCGTCGACGACCAGCAGCCCGCTCCCCCGCCGCCGTACTTCGCTCAGGAAGGCGTGCACGAGATCTACCGCGAGTGGCGCGAGATCTTCGACTCGTACGAGGGCGACCGCGCCATGGTCGCCGAGGCGTGGGTCGAGCCGCTCGCGAAGCTCGCCGACTGGGTCCGCCCCGACGAGATGCACCAGGCCTTCAACTTCAGCTACCTCGAGACGCCGTGGGACGCGCAGGCGCTCCGCCGCACGATCGACGCGTCGCTCGCGACCTTCGGGTCGGTGGGCGCCCCCAGCACGTGGGTGCTGTCGAACCACGACGTGGTGCGGCACGCGAGCCGCCTCGCGCTCTCGGGTGAGAACCCGCAGGGCGTGGGCATCGGGCCGGAGTCGACCGTGACGGTCGACGAGGAGCTCGGCCTCCGTCGCGCCCGCGCCGCGAGCGCGCTCATGCTGGCGCTCCCCGGCAGCGCGTACGTCTACCAGGGCGAGGAGCTCGGCCTGCCCGAGGACACGCGCCTGCCGGACGAGGCGCGCCAGGATCCGACGTTCCACCGCACCGCGGGCGAGCGCTACGGGCGGGACGGCTGCCGCGTGCCGATCCCGTGGGAGGCCGGGAAGCCGTCGTACGGGTTCAGCGACGGCGACGCGAGCTGGCTGCCCCAGCCCGACGACTGGGACCGGTTCGCGCGCGACACCGAGCAGGCGGACCCCGCGTCCACGCTGTCGCTCTACACGGAGGCGCTGCTGCTGCGCCGCGAGCACGGCCTCGCGCTGGGCGCGATCGAGTGGATCACCGCCGAGGACGACGACGTCATCGCGTTCCGGAGCGCGGGCGTCACCGTGATCGCCAACCTCGGATCCGCGTCGGTGCCGCTGCCCGAGGGCCGCGTGCTCCTCGCCAGCCAGCCGCTGGACGGCGACGCGGTGCCGTCGGACACGACCGTGTGGATGATCGCCGGCTGACCCCTCCCCATCACGACGACGCCCCCTCGCGCCTGCAGGCGGAGGGGGCGTCATCGTGCGACGGACGCGGCGGTCGGCCGCGCGGGATGCGCTAGTTCGCGTGCTCCTTGAGCCAGGCGAAGGGATCCACCGCGGTGCCGTCCGCCATGCGGACCTCGAGGTGGAGGTGCGGGCCGGTGGACGCGCCCGTGTTGCCGACCTGGCCGATCTGCTGGCCGACCTTCACGGGATCGCCCGCCTGCACGCGCATGGAGCCCGGCAGCATGTGGCCGTAGACGCTCGTGACGAGCTGACCCTCGATGACGTGGTCGATGACGAGGTGCACGCCGAGGCCCGTGTCGCTGTTGACGGACTCGCGCACGACGCCGTCGGCGATCGCCTGGATGGGCGCGCCCATGCCGGGGGCGAAGTCGACGCCCTGGTGGTTGCTCGAGCAGCCGTTGGAGCAGGGCGCGATGCGCTTGCCGAAGACTCCGCTGATGGGCACGCCGGCCGCGAAGGGCCATTGGATCGTGCCGTTGATGTCGTTCGTGAAGGCGCCGGCGCCCGTGGACGTCTGCGCCAGCATGATCTGCTGCGGCGTCGTGGCCGTGAACGCGTCGTCGGTGCCGCCGACGACGACGGCCTCGGGGGCGGAGGAGAGCGCGATGCTCTGGCTGGGGACCGCGGTGCCCGGCGCATCCGTGACCACGTTCGCCTGCGCCATGTCCTGGCCGGTGAGGAACGCGGACGACGGCAGCGACGTGGCGATGGTGACCGTGGCGACGAACGCCATGGTCAGGAGCGTGAGGCCGCGCGAGGCGTTCGAGCGGCGGCGGCCGGCGGTGGACTCGGGCGACGGCGCCGCGAGGGCGGGACGCGAGGAGGCGGGGACGCGGCGGCCTCGGACCCGGACGTGCGGCGCGGCGGAGGGGACGCTCGCGCGCTTCGCGTGCACGAAGGAGGAGCGGCGCGCGTCTGACGCGGCGGACGCGGCGCTGCGGATCCGACGGGCGCGGGTCGCGAGCGGCACGTCGTCGGCGGAGGCGGCGACAGCGGCGGGCTCGGCGTCCGCGGGGAGGTGCGTGGTCGGCGCGGCGGGGGCCTCGACGGCGACGGGGGCGATGCGGGGAGCGGCGGGGGCCTCGGTGGCGGCGGGCGTCGGCTCGGGCTGGGGTGCGTCCTGCGCATCCGCCCGAGGGGCGAGCGCCGCCTCCGCCGCTCGGCGCTCGGCCTCGCGTCGCTCGCGTCGCGTCGGGTAGACGACCCCTGCGGTCTCGTCAGGGGTCAGCACGAGAGCCGCCGGACGGAGGACTGGGGGGCACGCGAGGCGCGGAGGACGGACAGGATCGTGGAGCTCCTAGTGCGAGGGACAGTGTGCTGCGCGGGCCGGTCGACGGGGGTCGGGGCGTGCGCGTGCGACCGGATCGAACCCGGTCGCGATGTAACGGATCGGTAAAGGCTAACCGCTGGGAGGGATTCACGCCACCCGGGGGATGCGCGCGCGGGCCTCGGGGGGCTAGGCGTCCGGCCCATCCAGCCGCTCCTCGAGGGCGCGCGCGAGGTCCGGATCCGCCGCGATCAGCAGCTCGGCGGAGGCGGGACCGCCGCCGATCCCGGTCACCCGCGCACCCGCCTCCGCGGCGATGAGCGCGCCCGCAGCGTGGTCCCACGGCTTGAGGCCGCGCTCGAAGTAGGCGTCGGTGCGGCCCGCGGCCACGTTGCAGAGGTCGAGCGACGCGGCGCCGATGCGGCGGATGTCACGCACCTCGCCGAGGAGGTCGGTGATCACGCGGCCCTGCCGGATCCGCGTCGAGGCGCCGTAGGAGAAGCCGGTGCCGACGAGCGCCAGCGACAGGGGGACGCCCGCGTTGACCGCGATGGCGCGCCCGTCGAGCTCGGCGCCGCCGCCGGCGGTCGCCGTGTAGACCTCGCCGAGGGTGGGGTTCACGACGCAGCCGGCGCGCGCGGTCCAGGTGAGCGGATCCGCCTCGCCCTCGACCACGGCGACGCTCACGGCCCACGCGGGGATGCCGTAGAGGAAGTTGACGGTGCCGTCGATCGGGTCGACGACCCAGGTGAGGCCCGACGTGCCGGAGGTGCCCTCGGACTCCTCGCCGAGGAAGCCGTCGTCGGGGCGCACGTCCCGGAGCGCCTGCCGGATGAGGTCCTCGGTCTCGCGGTCGGTGTGCGTGACGATGTCCTCGGGGCTCGACTTCGACTCGGCCACCTCGACGCCCTCGCGGCGGCGGCGGAGCGCGAGCTCCCCGGCGCGGGTCGCGATGTCGCGGGCGATGGTCAGGAGCGCGGCGTCGCCGGGGGAGGTCATGGATCCACCCTGCCAGAGGGGCGCGGGTCACCGCGCCGAGCGCTCAGGGGCGGGACCGCGGGACGGACGGCGGACCCCGGGGAGCTGATCAGGCGGGGGCGACGCCCGTGCGCTCGTCGACCGCCGGGGTCGCCGTCCCGCCCTCGTCGAGCCGCTTCCGCTCCACGCGCCGCGCGTTCCACAGCAGGGCGACGCCCAGCACCATCAGGCCGCCCGCCGCCAGCAGCGCCCACGCGCCGCCGACGTGCGTGGTGATGAGCGCGGCCACGAGCGCGCCGAGCCCCATGCAGACGATCGCGCCGATGCGGCGGGCCCACGCGGCGCCCGTTCCGCCGGCCACGCGGCTGTCGGAGGAGAGGTTCACCATCGTCATGGTCACGACGACGGTGGAGAGGTCGCGGAGGCCGATGCTCTTCACGGCCGCCGCCTGCGCGCCGAGGAGCAGCGCGAGGAAGCCCGTGATCGCGATCATCACGCCCGTGTCGAGCGCGCCGACCACGAGCCAGACCACGGCGAGCGCGAGGGTGAGCAGGGTGCCGGTGACGAGGATCCCGACGGACGAGCGCGGCAGGTGCACGTCGGTCGGCGCGCGCCGCGTGATGCGGGACGCGATCACCGCCCCGAGCATGAAGGCCACGAGCGCGACGAGGTTGTTGAGGACGGGGATGCCGGCGACGCCCACCAGGCCGAACCCGATGAAGAGGACGTTGCCGGTCATGTTGCCGGTGAAGACGCGGTCGAGCGCGAGGTAGCTCACGCCGTCGATGGCGCCGGTCGCGGTGGTCATCACGAGCAGCGCGGCGATGTAGGAGCCCTCGGGCCAGGGACGGGACACGGGCGGATCTCCTCGGCGTTCGGGCGGCGGATCCCCTCACCCTATGCGGGCCGTGTCGGGCGTCACGCGCCTGCGGCGCCCTCCCGCACGTGCTTCCGGTCGAGTCGGCGCGCGTTCACCAGCATCCCGACCCCCGTGGCCATGAGCGCGCCCGCCACGAGCAGCGCCCACGGGGCGCCGATGCGCGTGGTGATGAGCGCGGAGACCAACGCGCCGATGGCCATGCTCGCGATCGCGCCGAAGCGGCGGGCCCACGCAGCGCCCGAGCCGCCGGCGATGCGGCTGTCCGCCGACAGGCTCACGGCGGTCATCGTCACGACCACGGTGGAGAGGTCGGGCAGGCCGATTCTCTTCACGGCGGCCGCCTGCGCGCCGAGCAGCAGCGAGAACAGCCCGGTGATGACGATCATCACGCCCTTGTCGAGCGTGCCGACCGCGAACCACACCCCCGCGAGCGCGAAGGTGAGCGCGGTGCCCGTGACGAGGATCCAGACGGCGGACCTCGGCAGGCGCAGGTCCGCGGGCGCGCGGCAGGTGATGCGAGCCGCGAGCACCGCGCCGGCCATGAAGGCGAGCAGCGCGACCAGGTTGTTGAGCACGGGGACGCCGGCGACGCCCACCAGGCCGAAGCCGATGAAGATGACGTTGCCCGTCATGTTGCCGGTGAACACGCGGTCGAGGGCGAGGTAGCTGACGCCGTCGATGGCTCCGGTGGCGGCGGTCAGGACGAGCAGGGCGGCGACGTACGCGCCGTGGGGCCGGTCTCGGGGCATGACAGATCTCCTCGATGTCGGGACGGTGGGCGCCCCAAAATAGGGGGCGCCCCTCCGTGGCCCCTGGGATCAGGCGATGTCGTCCCGCGCCGCGCGCGCGGCCGCCGACGCGAGGCGCGACACCTCCTCGTCGTCGAGCACGAGCTGCCCGGCGGGCATCAGCTGCCGGATCTGCCGCGCCGTCCGCGCGCCCACGAGCGCGCTCGCCACCCCGCGCCGCCCGAGCACCCACGCGATGGCGACCTGGGCGACGGTGACGCCGCGGAGCCGGGCGACCTCCTCGGCGGCCCGCACCGTGGCGTGCCCGCTCGGCGTCATGTACTGCTCGGCGTCGAGCGCGCGGGCGGACGGCACCGCGGGCGCGCCCGGCAGGTACTTGCCCGTGAGGAAGCCCTTCGCGAGCACGCTGTGCGCGACGAGGCCGACGCCCTCCTGGCGGACGACGGCCTGCATCCGGCCCTCCGCGCGGTCGCGGGTCAGCAGGCTGTACTCCTCCTGCACCACGCCGACGGGCACGGCGCCGGATGCGTGCGCCAGCGCGAGGGCCTGCTCCAGTCGCTCGGGGGTGAAGCCCGAGACGCCGACGAGCCGCGCCTTGCCGTCCTTCACGAGGTCGGACAGCGCGGCGACGGTCTCCTCGAGCGGGGTGCGGGTGTCGTCGAGGTGCGCGTGCACGACGTCGACGTGGTCCGTCCGGAGGCGTCGCAGCGACGCGTCGACCCCGCGACGCACGGACGCGGCGGACGTGCCCGGCGCGTCCCGGCTCTTGCCGACCTTGGTGCCGACGACGACCTCGTCGCGGCAGCCGCGCGCGGCCAGCCAGCCGCCGATGATCGCCTCCGACTCACCGCCCGCGTGCCCGGGCACCCACTGCGAGTAGGACGAGGCGGTGTCGACGAACGTGCCGCCCTCCTCGCGGTAGGCGTCGAGGATCGCCCACGCCTCGTCGCGGTCGGCGGTCCAGCCGAAGCCGCTCGTGCCGAGGCCGAGGGTGGAGACGACGACTCCGGAGGTGCCGAGGGCACGCGTCGAGGGGCCGGGGGCGGCGGGGAACATCGGTGGTGGATCCAGGTCGTCGGGCGCGCGGGCGACGCTGCCCGCGCGGGCGGGCCCCGACGGATGCGGCGGGGCAGACGAACGGCCCCGCGCGAGCGGGGCCGTTCCGTGCGGTGGCGAGTGAGGGATTCGAACCCCCGAAGGCTGAGCCGTCTGATTTACAGTCAGATCCCTTTGGCCGCTAGGGTAACTCGCCATGCGCACCCGACCTGTGTGATCACGGACCGGAGACGCTCGTCGATGATAGCGGGCGTCGGCCCGGGAACCGAAATCCCGGCCCGGGCCGCCGCCGCATCGCCGAGACACGCGCACGGCGGACGACGGCGGTGCGGTGGATCCGGCCTCGACGGGCGCGACCGGGGCTGACGACGGGCGCCTAGCTGTTCCCCGGCGTCACCGGCGTCGCCGAGCGGCGATCCGCACCGTCGCCGACCGTCACGACGAAGGGGCCAATGCGTACGTGTACTGCATCTCCGAGATGAATCCCGTCAGAGGCACGTAGTACATGACCCTCGAGTCGTAATGGGGCTGGGATTCCTGCATCCCGCCGTGGAGGATCCCGTAGACCGTGACGCCTGCGGTGTCCGCGCCGTCGGCGTTCGGGTCGCTGAAGATGGGAGCGCCGGAGTCGCCGGGGGCGGCTCCGCTGAGGGAGTTCCGCAGCGTCCTCAAGTACGCCCCGGGATTCCCGTACTTCGACCAGAGACAGCTGTAGTCCGTGGTCGCCCCGCTGTGACAGGCCCAGTTCACGTTCGCGGGCATCTCCTCCGCCAGTTGCAGGACGGGGACGGCGCCGACGGCGCGGAGGCGCTGCGAATAGGTGAGCACGGCACTGAAGGCACGCGGCTCGTAGTGGTAGTTGATGTAGTACACGGTGTGGGAACCCGACCCGGTGTGATGCCGCATGGGCACGGCCTTGGGGGGCACGGTGACGATCATCATGTCGTAGGCGTTCGACACCCACGAGACCTCCCCGACCAGGTGGCCGTTGACGTCGACCCGGTCATAGCGATCGCCGCAGTGCGCGGTGGTGGTCACGTACCGCGTGGCCCGTTCGTAGGGGGTGGCGTTCGCCCGGAGCCCCCGCTTCGTCAGGACGAACCCCGCCGTGCAGCTCTTCGTCTGTCGAGAGCTCGCGTTGAGGACCTGCAGCTGCGTGCCGCCGACGATGCGGTCGCCGTTCAGACGCTCCGGCTCGGTCGCCGAGGCTCGATCCGCGCCCACCATGCCGAGCCCCGAGACCAGCGCGAGGATGACCAGGGCGGAGGACAACCGGCCCCAGAGGCCGAGGCGTCTCATAGGTCGGCTCCCGTGATGAGGGCGCCAGCGGCACCTGCGCTGGTCGTCGTCGCGATCGATGGTCGTGGCATGGGGGACTCCTGTCTGGGTGTGGTCGTGCGATGAATGTGCGTGTCGTGTGGCAGGGAGGTCGCGGAGGGACCGCGGGTGTGCCGGATGGGCACCCGCTCCGTCGGGCTGGCATGCGCCCGGAGACCCCTCTCGGCCATCACGAACCCCGCCGTGCAGAGCCCGGCTTCGTGGTGGTCCGTCCGTCGGAAGAGCGACTGGGTGCCCCCGAACACGCGATCGCTGTCCAGCCGCTCTATTCGGCATCGCCGTCCATCGACTGCTCGAGGCTGGAGACGACGGGGAACGCGGCATCCGGCGCCGGAGCCACGGACTCGATGATGTCCGAACCGTCCACGCGGAGGACCGCGTCGACCGCCGCACCGTTCGCATCCACGGCCTCCGGAACGAGGAACCGCGTCCCCACCTGGTCGTCCGCGTCCTCCACCGCGACGGAGCCGTCGTCGCGGACCACAGCGTGGAAGCCGTCCGGGATGTTGACGGAGAAGCGGTACTCCCTCGCCGAATCCGCCGACGGCACACGCGTCAGCACCTGCATGCCGGTGTCCTCGCTGAAGCCGGAGAGCACGGTGTCGTCGACACGGGTGGAGACCACCGCAGCCCCTGAGCCGTGGAAGATGCCCCCGGGGACCGTGGCCGGATCGACGACGTCGTCCGTCCCGTCTCCGGGCAGCGAGAGGGCGAACGCGTCGGGCGACGACGTCCCGTCGTCCGAGGGCGTGTCCGACGACGACGGATCCGGCTGCTCCACCACGAGCTCCGCGGACTGATCACCGGCGGGCGTCGACCCCGCCCCCTCATCGCCGGTCGAGGGCCCCTTCTCCTCACCGGCATGCGCCACCCCCACCGAGAGGGCGCTCACGATGATGACGCCCGCGGCGCCGGCGAGGGTCCACTTCCCGACTGTTCGACTTCTCATGTGAAACTCCTTGTTCCTGTGCGTGATCGCGCGTGATGCGCAGGTTCTCTTCGAGGTGGGACGCATCGGTGCGGCATGACCGTGCCGTGCCGCACACGCCACGGACGCGGCTCTGTCGGCGCCGGACATGGGCGGATCCGCGACACATCGACGTGATGGAGCTCGTGGACGTCGTCCATGTCTCGGGCCGAGATGATTGCGTACGCAGTGACTCCGTTCGGATTCGCACCGTCAGCGTCCGGGTCGCTGAACACCGACCCACCGGAATCGCCTGACATCGAGCCGCTGGCGCTGCTCTGGGCGGCCAGGAGCCACCGACTCGGATCGGCGTCTTCGGTGTCGGCATTCCATGGGCAGCCGACTCCCGAGACGGTGCCACTCGCACATGAATGTCGGGCGCCGGCTGGGGCTGCGTCCGAGTGGTTCGACACGGGAACGGTCCCATATCCACGGAGCCGAGGCGGGAACGTGAGGACCCTGCCGGAAGCCCGGGGCGCCGGGCCCCGACGATGCTCGTCGGCACCGCGCCGGGCTCCCCGGCGGCGGACTCCCCCATATCCGAATGCTCCACTTCGGGCGGTGGACGCGATGGCCTCTATGTCCATCACCCCGCAGCTCCCCCGAAACCCGGACCCCTGATCGCAATCCTCAATGTGAACCCCTCCTGATGCGTCCTGTGTGCACGGTAAAGGCGGTGGCGGGGCGTGGGGGCGAGATATCCACACACGGCGTGGATGTCCGGATGCACGCACCTGAATACCTCGCCCCCCTCTTTTTCCTTGGGGCCCGGAATTCCCGGATGGGACAGCTTCCCGAGGCGCAGGAATAGCCGTTCCCGCACCGACATCACGCAGTCGGTCCGAATCCGATGCCTCCGCCCGGCCGGGTATCCACGTTCCGCGAGCGCGGCGATTCACCTCGCAGAGCCGCTCGACGCTCCGCGTCGCGACTCCGGCCTCCTGCCGTTACCCTCGACACAGCCAACGGAAGGAGTCCATCGTGGACAGCTCGTTCGACGTCGTCAGCAAGGTCGACCGCATGGAGGCGGACAACGCCGTCCACCAGACCCAGAAGGAGGTGGAGCAGCGCTACGACTTCAAGAACGTGGGCGCCTCCATCGAGTGGAGCGGTGACACCATCCTCATGAAGGCCTCCAGCGAGGAGCGCGTGAAGGCGATCCTCGACGTGCTGCAGTCGAAGATGATCAAGCGCGGCATCGGCCTCAAGAGCCTGGAGGAGGGCGAGCCCTTCGCCTCCGGCAAGGAGTACCGGATCGAGGTCACCCTCAAGCAGGGCATCGACCAGGCGAACGCGAAGAAGCTCGGCAAGATCATCCGCGACGAGGGCCCCAAGGGCATCAAGAGCCGCGTCGAGGGCGACGAGCTCCGCGTCTCGAGCAAGAGCCGCGACGAGCTGCAGCAGACCATCGCGCTGCTGAAGGGCGCCGACGTGGATCTCGACCTGCAGTTCGTCAACTTCCGCTGATCCGCGTGCCCGCGGGCGGCCGCCGGTCGCCCGAGCCGGCCGCGTCCGCCGCGCGCCGGGCCCGTCGGCGGAGCGCTCCCGCCGGTTAGACTCCGCCTGATGGATCCCTCGATGACCACCCTCGTCCTCGCGGGGCTCGCGGTCGTCGTCGACTTCATCGTGCGCGTCACCGCGCTGCTGGTGATCCCGCGCAACCGCCGGCCGTCCACCGCGATGGCGTGGCTGATGGCCATCTTCTTCCTGCCGTACCTCGGCATCTTCCTGTTCCTGCTCATCGGATCCACGCGGCTGCCCAAGCGGCGGCGCGAGAAGCAGCAGGAGATCAACCGGTTCATCGTCGAGTCGACCGAGGGCATCGAGCGGGTCACCCGCGAGCACTCCTGGCCGTCGTGGCTCGACTCCGTCGTGGAGCTCAACCTCACCCTGGGGTCGATGCCGCTCGTCGGCGGCAACCGGGCGAAGCTCTACAGCCACTACGACGAGTCCATCGCCGCCATGACCGCGGAGGTCGAGAAGGCCACGCGGTACGTGCACGTCGAGTTCTACATCCTCGCGTGGGACGTCACGAGCGCCCCGTTCTTCGACGCGATGGAGCGGGCCGTGCAGCGCGGCGTGACCGTGCGCGTGCTCCTCGACCACATCGCGTCGCTGCGCTCGCCCGGCTACCGGCGCACCACGCGCAAGCTCACGGAGATCGGTGCCCTCTGGCACCTGATGCTCCCCGTGCAGCCGCTCCGCGGGCGGTACCAGCGGCCCGACCTGCGCAACCACCGCAAGGTGCTCGTGGTCGACGGCCGCGTGGGCTTCATGGGCTCGCAGAACATGGTGCACCGCAGCTACAACAAGGTCGTCAACCGCAAGCGCGGCCTCAAGTGGCAGGACCTCATGACCCGGCTCGAGGGCCCCATCGTGAGCGGCCTCAACGCGATCTTCATCACCGACTGGTACGCGGAGACCGACCAGCTCCTCGTGCGCGAGACCGAGCCCATCGAGATCGCCGCGACGGGGGGCGACGAGGAGCTCGACTGCCAGGTGGTGCCGTCGGGCCCCGGGTTCCCCGGCGAGAACAACCTGCGCCTGTTCAACGCGCTGCTCTACTACGCGCAGGAGCGCATCGTCATCACGTCGCCGTACTTCGTGCCCGACGACTCGATGCGGTACGCCATCACGACCGCCGTGCAGCGCGGGCTCTCGGTGGAGCTGTTCGTGAGCGAGATCGGCGACCAGCCCGTCGTCTACCACGCGCAGCGCTCGTACTACGAGGAGCTGCTCAACGCGGGCGTGCGCATCTGGATGTACCGGGCGCCCTACATCCTGCACAGCAAGCACTTCACGATCGACGACGACGTGGCCGTCATCGGCTCCAGCAACATGGACATGCGGTCGTTCAGCCTCAACATGGAGGTGTCGCTGATGGTGCGCGGCCCCGGGTTCGTGCGCGAGATGCGCCGCGTCGAGGACGGCTACCGGGCACGCAGCCGCGAGCTGACCCTCGACGAGTGGAGCAGGCGCACGCGCTTCAGCACCGTGCTCGACAACCTCGCGCGGCTGACCTCGGGCGTGCAGTAGCCGCCGAGGGCGCCGCACCCGCGAGGGCCGGTCGCGCCGGGGTCAGTCGTCCGCGGTCGCGGTGCTGTCGGCCCGCGGATCCGCCTGCTCGTGCGCGATGGCACGTTCGAGCACGGCCTGCAGGAGCGCGTGCAGCTGCGAGTCACCCGACGCGCCGTCGGCGTCGTCACCCGCGATGTCGCGGCGGACCTGGTCGCCGACCCGCCAGATGACGGGGAGCATGTCGCGCCCGGCGTCGGTGAGGCCGACCGAGAGGCGGCGCTCGTCGGTCGTGTCGCGGAAGCGGGTGACGTAGCCGAAGACCTCGAGGCGCTTCAGCAGCGGCGAGAGCGTGCCGGGCGTGAGGTGCAGCTTCTCCGCGAGGTCGACGACGGCCTGCGGCTCCTCCATGTCGAGCGCCAGGAGCACCAGGTACTGGGGATGCGTGAGGTTGAGCGGCTGCAGGAGCGGCCGGTAGAGCGAGACCACCGCGCGCGAGGCGGCCGCCAGGAGGACTCCCGTCTCGTCTTCCAGGAGTGCGAGCGATCTCTGTGCCATGTCATTTCCTCTGGATCGTCAGTACGTCGATGCCGGGGTCTTGGACACTTCCTCCACCGTACGCCTCTCGTAGCGCGAGGGGATCCACGCACAGACGATCATCGGCCGGGGTCGTCGCACGCTCACGCGAGCGTAGTGGGCGCGCCGGCCACCAGGAGCGCGCCGAGCACGAGCCACGGGCCGAACGGGACGGCCGTCGACGCCCGCGCGCGGCCCCCGACCAGGAGGGCGAGCGCGGCGACGCCGCCGAGGAGCGTGCCCACCGCGAGGCCCAGGGCGACGTGCGCGAGCCCCAGCTGCCCGAGCGCAAGACCCAGGACGCCCGCGAGCTTCACGTCGCCCGAGCCGAGGCCGCCGGCGGTCGCGGCCTGCAGGAGCGCGAGCACGACGACGGCGGCGGCTCCGCATCCGACCGCCTGCAGCAGGAGCCCGGATCCGCCCATGACGAGCGCCAGGGCCGACGCCGCCACCGCCGCGGGAGCCGTGGCCCGGTCCGGCAGACGGTGGGCGGCGAGGTCGGCGAGCACGAGCACGGGGCCGACGGCCACGAGCAGCAGCGCGGGCGGGAGGCGCGCGGGCGGGGTCTCCGCGAGCACGAGGGCCGCGAGGATCCCCGTGACGAGCGCCGCCACGACCGCGGCGGTGCGTCCGAGGCCGGGGAGCGGATGGAGCGGGCGGGCCTCGAGGCCGTCCGCGCGGCGCCCGCCGGCGAGGGCGACGCGGGCGAGGCGCGGGGACACGGCGCCCACGACAGCGCCCGCGCTGCCGGCCGCGACGAGGAACGCGGGGGCGGGGATCACGCGGCGACCCTAGGGGCTCCCCCGCGCAGCCCGGGCTCGCGGCCCGCGACCTGGGGACGGACGACGGACGGGCGCCCGCGGGAGGACCGCGGGCGCCCGTCGGCGTCGATCAGGGGAGGCGGATCAGGCGGACCGCTGCGACCGGGACGCCTCCAGCATCTCCGCGCGCTCGACCACCTTGATGCGCGCGCGCCCGTGCGGGGCGCCGAGGGCGATCTCGTGCTCGTCGAGCGCGTGCCAGCCGGAGAGGTCGGTGTAGTCGATGCCGCGCTCCGCGAGGAGGTCGACGATCGCCTGCTCCTCGGGCGCCTCGGGGGTCCACCAGTCGCCCTGGTCGTTGAGCACGTGCGAGACGGTCTCCATGGCGTCGGACTTGGTGTGCCCGATGAGGCCGATGGGGCCGCGCTTGATCCAGCCCGTGGCGTAGACGCCCGGGATGCGCGCGTTGTCGAGGTCGAGCACCTGGCCCTCGTGGTTCGGGATGACGCCGCGGCGCTCGTCGAACGGGATCCCGTCGACGGGCGAGCCGAAGTAGCCGACCGCGCGGTAGACCGCCTGCACGGGCACGTCGCGGAACTCGCCCGTGCCCTCGACACCGCCCGTACCGTCGGGCCGGGTGCGCTCGATGCGCAAGGCCGCGACGCGGGGCTCGGCGTCGTCGGACGCGAGCACCTCCGCGGGGCGCGAGTAGAAGTGCAGGTGCAGGCGGCGGGACGCGGATCCGGTCTCGCGCGTGCGCCACTTCTCCAGCACGCGGCTGATGACCATGACCTGCTTGTTGGTCTTCGCGGCCTCCTCGGCGGCGGGATCCACGCCGAAGTCCTCGTCGTAGACGATCACGTCGACGTCGGGCACCTCGCCGAGCTCGCGGAGCTCGAGCGGCGTGAACTTCACCTGCGCCGGTCCGCGGCGGCCGAAGACGTGCACGTCGGTGACGGGCGAGCGCTTGAGGCCGGCGTAGACGTTGTCGGGGATCTCGGTGGGCAGCAGGTCGTCCGCGTGCTTCGACAGCATGCGCGCCACGTCGAGCGCCACGTTGCCGTTGCCTATGACGGCGACCTCCCGGGCCTCGAGCGGCCAGTCGCGCGGGAAGTCCGGGTGGCCGTCGAACCAGTTCACGAAGTCGGCCGCGCCGTACGAGCCCGGCAGGTCGATGCCGGGGATGTCGAGCTCGGCGTCGCGGATCGCGCCCGTGGAGAAGATGACCGCGTTGTAGTGCTTCTGCAGGTCCTCCAGCGTGATGTCGCGGCCGTAGTCGACGTTGCCGAAGATGCGGATGTCGCCGCGGTCGAGCACGTCGCGCAGCGCGCCGATGATGCCCTTGATGCGCGGGTGGTCGGGCGCGACGCCGTAGCGGACCAGGCCGTAGGGCGCGGGGAGCCGCTCGAAGAGGTCGATGGAGACGTCGAACTGCTTCTCGGCCTTCAGGATGATGTCGGCCGCGTAGATGCCCGCGGGCCCTGCGCCCACGATGGCCAGCCTCAGCTTGGTCACTGGTGTCCTCTTCGTTCGTCGTCGTCCCGTGCCGGCCGTCGGGGCGTGGTGATGCGGATCCCCGCGAGAGCCGGCGGGGACGAGCGGCAGCTAGCGCGTGCGCTCGACGATGGTGTCGGCGAAGCGCGTGAGCGCCTTCTTGACCGGGCCCTCCGGGAGGGGCGCGAGCGCGTCGACCGCCTCGGCGGCCCAGCGGTGGGCCTCCGCGATGGTGCGCGCCGTGACCTCGTGGTCGCGGAGCTCGGCGATGGCGGCGGTGAGGTCGGCCTCGGTCTCGGGCGTCTCCTCGTGCTCCACGTCGCGCTGGATGCGGGCGAGCAGCGCCGCGGCGTCCGGGTCGGTGGCAGCGAGGCGGGTCAGGTAGAGCAGCGGCAGCGTCGAGACGCCCGCGCGCAGGTCGGTGCCGGCGAGCTTGCCGGTCTCCTCGGGCTGGTCGGCGAGGTCGAGCACGTCGTCGACGAGCTGGAAGGCCACGCCCGTGCGCTCGCCGAACGCGACGACGGCCGACTCGAGCTCGGGATCCGCGCCCGAGTAGATGACGCCCATCTGCGCGGCGCACGCGATGAGGGAGCCGGTCTTGTCGGCCAGGACGTCGAGGTAGTGCTCGATGGGGTCCTGGCCCTCGCGCGGGCCGATGGTCTCGTGCAGCTGGCCGAGCACGAGCCGCTCGAAGGTGGCGGCCTGGAGGCGGATGGCGCGCGGCCCCAGGTCGGCGACGATCTTGCTGGCGCGCGCGAAGAGCAGGTCGCCCGCGAGGATGGCGATGGAGTTGCCCCACACGGCCTGCGCGCTCGGGACGCCGCGGCGCATGTCGGCCTCGTCCATGACGTCGTCGTGGTACAGCGACGCGAGGTGGGTGATCTCGATGGCGACCGCCGCGTCCACCACCTGCTGCGTGTTGCCCTCGCCGAGCTGGGCGATGAGGAGGGCGAGCATCGGGCGCACGCGCTTGCCGCCCGCGTCGAGCAGGTAGCGCGTGGTGACGTCGGCCACGTCGTCGGCGAAGCGGACCTCGCGGAGGAGCTGCTCCTCGACGAGGGCGAGGCCGTCGTCGATGCTGCGGGCCATGCGGCGGTCGCCCGACGACGCGAAGAGGCGCTCGGTGAGGCTGGCATGGGAGGCGACGGAGGTGCCGCGGCGGGCGAGCGGGATGCTCGGACTCATGATGGGCGACCTTGTCTGTGGTGGGTCACGCGCCGGTCAGGACGCGGCGGGCCGGGGAGCCGCGGCGTGGCGGCCGACGGGCTTGACGCCGCGGTGCAGCGCGACGATCCCCGCTGTGAGGTTACGGTGCTCGACCGACGAGAATCCAGCCGAGCGCAGCCACGAGCTCAGCGTCTCCTGGTCGGGCCAGGCCTGGATCGACTCGTTGAGGTACTCGTACGCGCTGGCGTTGGAGCTCACGAGCTTCACGAGCGAGGGCGCGACGGCCTTCATGTAGAGGTCGTAGCCGCGGCGGACGAGCGGCACGGGCGGGGTGCTGAACTCGCAGATGACGATGCGGCCGCCGGGCTTGAGCACGCGGAGCAGCTCGTCGAGGCCCTTCTTCGGCTCGACGACGTTGCGGAGGCCGAAGGAGATGGTGACGGCATCGAAGGAGTCGTCGTCGAAGGGGAGGCCGGTGGCGTCCGCGTGGACGAACTCGATGCGCGGGTTCCCCGCGTGGCGGCGGCGACCGACCTCGAGCATGCCCTCGGAGAAGTCGGCGGCGACGACGTGGGCGCCGGACGCGGCGAGCGCGGCGCTCGAGGTGCCGGTGCCCGCGGCGAGGTCGAGGATCCGCTCGCCCGCGACGGGCGCGACGGCCCGCGTGGTGGCGACCCGCCAGAGCTGGTCGTTGCCGACCGAGAGGAGGGTGTTCGTGCGGTCGTACGCGCTCGACACCTCGTCGAACATCACCGACACCTGGCCGGGCTTCTTGCTGAGGTCTGCGCGCATCACCCGTTCAGTCTATTCGGGCGCGCTGGGCACGCGGTGGGCGGCGGCCGGATGCCCAGGGGCCGAACAGGGGTCGGGGGCGGCGGGGGTCGCGAGGGGTCGCCGACGGGGGCGCCGGCTCCCCGGGGAGGCCCGGATCCCCGGCGGTAGGCTGGCATCCGTGACCGCCACCCGCGTCCGAGCGCTCCTCGTCGACACCACCCCCGTCGACTCCATCGCCCGGCTCGTCCCCCTCCTCGACGCCCGGCACCCGCTCCTGTGGCTGCGGCACGGATCCGGGATGGGCGGCATCGGCGAGGCGCTCCGGCTCGAGTTCACGGGGCCCGACCGCGTGCGCGACGCCGCCGCCGCGTGGCGCGAGGTGGCCGCCGCCGCGACCGTGACGGATCCGCTCGGGATCCCCGGCACCGGCCTCATCGCGTTCGGCGCCTTCGCGTTCGCGGACGACTCCGCGGCGGCCAGCGTGCTCGTGGTGCCGCGCGTGGTCGTCGGCCGGCGCGACGGGGTGTCGTGGGTCACGCGGATCCGGCTGGCCGAGCAGGAGGACGGCGACGTCGCCTCCCCGCTCGACGGCCTCGCCGCGGGTTCCGTCCCCGTGCCCGAGCGCTCCGGCGCCGAGTACCGCCTGCACCTGCGGCCCGGATCCATGGGTCCCGACGACTACGAGCGAGCCGTCGCGAGCGCCGTCGCCACCATCGGGACGGGCGAGGTGCAGAAGGTCGTGCTCGCGCGCGACCTCGTGGGCCGCCTCCCCCTCGGCGGCGACCTCCGCCTCGCGCTCAGCCGCTTCGCGCTCGGCTACCCCGACTGCTGGACCTACGCGGTCGACGGCCTCATCGGCGCGAGCCCCGAGACGCTCGTGCGCGTGGGCCGCGGCACGGTCGGGGCGCGCGTCCTCGCCGGCACGGTGTCGCGCGGCGCGGACGCCCGGGCCGACGCCGCCGCGGCCGCGGGCCTCGCCGCCTCCCCCAAGGACAACGAGGAGCACGCGTTCGCGCGCGACAGCGTCCTCGACGCGCTCCGCCCGCACAGCCGCGACCTCTCCACCACCGACGCGCCCTTCACGCTCAAGCTGCCGAACCTGTGGCATCTGGCGAGCGACGTCACGGGCACGCTGGGCGACGGATCCTCGTCGCTCGACCTCGTCGGCGCCCTGCACCCGACCGCCGCGGTCGCCGGGCACCCCACGGCCGCCTCGCTGGAGCTGATCGCCGAGCTCGAGCCCTTCGACCGCGGGCGCTACGCCGGGCCGGTCGGCTGGGTCGCGGCGGACGGCGACGGCGAGTGGGCCATCGCGCTGCGGGGCGCGCAGGTGGATCCGTCAGGCGGCATCGTCGCGCACGCGGGCGCGGGCATCGTCGCGGGATCCGACCCCGAGCGCGAGCGCGCCGAGACGGCGATGAAGTTCCGGCCGGTCGTGGAGGCGCTGGGCTAGGAGGGGTCCGCCGCCGGATCGACGAGGATCACTCGCTCGTCAGACGCGACGCGGCCGGTCCCCGTGGTCGACTCGCCCGATGACCGCATCCGACCGCACCCTCCCGATCGACGGCCTCGTGAACGCCCGCGACCTCGGCGGCATCCGCCTCCGCTCCGGCGGCACGACCCCCACGGGCGTCCTCGCCCGCTGCGAGGACGCCGACCTCATCACCGACGCCGGTTGGGAGCGCCTGCGCGAGCTCGGCTTCCGCACGGTGCTCGACCTCCGCCAGCCGCTCGAGCGCGCCCGCGACTCGCGTCCACGGCCCGAGTGGATCCAGGTGGTGCACGTCGACCTCGACGGCCTCGACGACCACCCGGACTTCTGGGTGCCCTACTGGGACACCGGCCTCGTCGGCACCCCGCTCTACTACCTGCCGCACCTCGCCGCGCTGCCGGAGCGCGCCGGATCCGCGCTGCGGGCCATCGCGCACGCCCCCGCCGGCGGCGTCCTCTTCCACTGCGGCGCCGGGCGCGACCGCACGGGCCTCGTCGCCCTGCTGCTGCTCCTGGCGGTGGACGCCGAGCCGGACGACATCGTCGACGACTACCTGGCCACGATCCGCCTGGGCCCGGAGCGGTCGGCGAACTCCGGCGAGCAGGACCTGGAGCCCGCGATCGCGGACTTCCTCGCCGAGCGCGGCACCACGAGCGAGGCGGCGTTCCGCGAGGCGATGGCGGGGATCGACCTCGACGCGCTCTTCGCCGCCGCCGGCCTCACGGATCCGGAGCGCGAGGCGCTGCGGACGTGGCGGGGCTCGCTCCCGGCCTGACGTCCGACGGCGCGACGCGGACTCCGCCCAGCCGGCCGCCTCAGGTCGCCGACACCGCGATCAGCAGGACCGCACCGGTCGCGAGCGCGGTCGACGCGAGCCGGCGGACGCTCACCCGCTCACCCATCGCGATCCACGCGACGACCCCCGACAGGACGATGCTCGTGCTCCGCAGCGCCGCGACCTCGCCGACGGGCGCGTGCTCCAGCGCGAGGAGGCTGAGCACGTAGGAGAGCGGGATCAGCACGCCGACGGCCGCGGCCAGCCCGAGGCGGCGCCGGTCGCGGAGCGCCGCACGACCGAGGTGCCGCCGGGCGGCGACGGTGATCATGCCCAGCTGCAGCACCGCGACCACCGCGTAGTACGGCACGGGTGGGATGCCCCAGCTGACGACCACGGCCGCGTCCCACAGCGTGTACCCGGCGATGACGACGCCGGTGAGCGCGCCCCAGCCGACGCCTCCCCCGGGGCCCCGGCCGGGTCCGTCGCCGAGGAGCAGCAGCACCGAGACGGCGATGAGGAGCACCCCGAGGCCCGAGGCGAGGCCGAGGCGCTGGCCGAACAGGATCACGCCGAGCACCGCGACCAGCACGGGCGCGAGGCCGCGCGACACCGGGTACACGACGCTCACCTCCGCGCGCCGGTAGCCGGCCTGGAGCACCAGGCTGTAGCCGCCGTGCAGGACGGCGCCCACCGCGCCGGCGCCGAGCCACGACCACGCGGGGACGAGCCCCTGCGCGAGCACGATCACGACCGCGACGGGGATCGCGACCAGCGCGCCGATCACGGTGCACAGCCACACGAACGCCGTGCCGCCGGCCGCGCCCGTCTTGCTGAGCGCGTTCCAGCCGGTGTGCGCGACGGCGGATCCGAGCGCGAGCGCGATGCCCAGCATGCGTCCCCCGATCGCGCGGGTCGGCGCCCGCCCTCCGACGGTACCGGCGAGGCGTCGCGGACCCTGGCCGACCCGCTACCGGACCAGCGGCACCTCGATGAGCAGCGGCGCATCCGACGCCGTCGTGAGCGCCGCCTCGAGCTCCCCGTGTGTGGCGGCACGCAGGTGCGTCCACCCGTAGGCGCGGGCGAGGGCCGCGAGGTCCACGCGCTGCGGCGTGAACATGACGCGATCGATGGCGTCGGGAGCGGCCGTGCGGGACACCTCGAGGCCGTCGAAGATGGTGCCGCCGCCGTCGTTGCCGACGATGACCTGAATGCGCGGCACCCGCTCGCCCGTGCCGAGGAGCAGCGAGCCGACGTCGTGCAGGAGCGTGAGGTCGCCGACGAGCACGCGCGTGACGCCCGCGGCGGCCGTGCCGGATCCGGCCTGCGAGGCGAGCGCGATGCCGAGGCCCGTGGAGATGGTTCCGTCGATGCCCGCGAGCCCGCGGTTGGCGTGCACGCGCACGCGCTTGCCGGGGAGCGCGCGGTCGGCCTCCCGGATGAGGCGCGACGCCCCGAGCACGAGCCGGTCGTGCGGCCAGGTGGCCTGCCAGACGGCGCGCACCAGGCTGCGGCGGGTGACGTCGGCGCGCACGGCGGCGAGCTCGGCCTTCGCGAAGTCGCGACGCTCGGCGGGCGTGGTACCGGAGGGGACGCGCGGCGTGGACTCCGCGGCGGTGGCCGCGTCGAGGATCGCCCGGCTCTCCTGCACCCAGGTGCCGAGCCAGCGCCGGGCTTCGGCCGGATCCGCGGGCTCGCCGACCACGCGCACGGCGGCGGGGTGAGCGGTGACGCGGTGGCGCGGGTCGTAGTCCTCGCCGCCGGTGGATCCGACGACGATCGCCTCGACGCCCTCCCGCCCGACGAGCAGCGGGACCTCGCGCGTGAGCGTGGGGTGGCCGAACACGATCACGCGTTCGACGCGGTCGCCGAAGCCGGGGCGGGCGAGCAGCTCGCGGAAGGAGACGACGAGGTTCGGGCCGAAGTGGGATCCGCTGGATATCTCCGCGGCGAGCGGCCATCCCCCGGCGCGCGCCAGCTCCTCGGCGGCCTCGCCCGCGGCGTGACCGGCGACGACGAGCGTGCGCGGACCGTGCGGGAGGTCGAGGACGTCGGCGGCAGGCGGGGTCGCGGGTGCGTCAGCGGAGGCGGCAGCGTCAGCGGAGGCGGCAGCGTCAGCGGCGGCGGCAGCGGCGGTTACGTCAGCGGCGGCGGCAGCGGCGCGCGCCTCCGCGGTGGCCTCGGCGAGGTCGGGCACCGCGACCGAGAGCGGATCCCGGAACGCCGCGTTCACGTGCACGGGCGTGCGCTCGTCGCGCGCCCGACGGTAGGCGTCGCGGGCGATGCGCGCGTCCTCCGCGAGGTCGTCGTCGGTGCCCTCGGGCGCCGGCACGTCGACGCACGCGACGCGCTCGCCGAACATGCCCGGCTGCCGCGTGGTCTGGTTGCTCGCGATGCCGCGGAGCTCGGCGGGCCGGTCGGCCGTGAGCAGGAGCATCGGGACGCCCGAGTGCCATCCCTCGAGGACGGCCGGGTGCAGGTTCGCGACGGCGGTGCCGGAGGTGGTGATGACGGGCGCGGGCCGGCCGGACTCGACGCCGAGGCCGAGCGCGAGGAACGCGGCGGCGCGCTCGTCGATGCGCACGTGCAGGCGGACGCCGTGGACGCGCTCCAGCTCGGCGGCGACGAGCGCGAGGGCCTGGGAGCGGGATCCGGGGCAGAGCACCACGTCGGTGACGCCCTCGCGCACGAGCGCCAGCAGCATCGCGAGCGCGCGGTCGGTGGAGGGGTTGCCGGTGCGGGGCGGGGCGACGGCGGACGGGACGGGGAGGGAGTCGGCGGCGGTCACCGGGTCAGGAGTCCCGGCGACCGGGGGCGCCGCGGTCCTCGTCGCCGTCGGGGCTCGGGCGCGGGGCCGTGCCCGTGCCGCCCGAGGACGCGGGGCCGTCGGCGTCGGGACCGGCGCCGTCGCTGTCGAGGTCGGCGAGCTCCTGCTCGAGGCGGCGGATGCGCTCCTGCTCCGAGCGGGCGCGGCCGAGGTTCGAGAGGAAGTCGGGGTCGTCATCCGGGCCGAGGCGACGCCCGGAGGAGCGGGCGAGGTCGGTGCGGTCCTTGCCGACGGTGAGCCAGAGGATTCCGCCGATGACGGGCACGAGGACGACCACGGCGATCCACGCCGGCTTGGGGAGGCCGCGCATGCGGGTCCGCGGCGTCATCGCGGTGTCCACGATGACGAAGACCGTGAAGAACACGATCACGACGGCGAGACCGATCAGCAGGCGGGGCATCTGTCGATGGTAGCTCCGCAACCGGGGAGGATGCCGGGCGTCCAGCGGGCGGGAAGGGCATGCGAGCTGTGCGCCCGGCCGGGGTCCCGCCCAGGCGCCCGACCTATGCTGGCCCGGTGAGTTCCCGTCGCTACTGGCTCGTCTACACCGTCCTCCGCGTGCTCATGTTCGCGATCCCGTTCGGCCTCGTGGTCGCGGTGAACGCCGACCTGTGGCCGCTGGCCGCGGTCATCGGCGCGGTGGTGTCGTTCTGCGGGTCCTACATCTTCCTGCGCACGCAGCGCGAGGCCATGGCGGCGGATCTCGCGGCCGTCGCCGCCGGACGCCGCCGTCCCGTCGAGGACGACGACAGCGAAGACGCCGCCATCGACGCGGCCGAGCGCCGGGCCGGCGGGCCCGCCTCCCCGGCCTCCCCGGCCGAGTCCGCGGGCGCCGCCGACGCTGTGGACGCCGCGAAGCCGCGCGCCGACGGCGAGGCCGAGCGCAGCTGACGCCGGTCCGCCGCGCAGAGTCGCCACCCGCCTCCGGGGGGCACCGGGATGATCACCCCGGCCGCGCGGCCCTCGCCTCCGCCTCCGCCCTGGTGCCGTAGAACCGGCTGATGAGCAGCGGGCCGCCGATGCCGTGGAGCAGCAGGCTCCCCACGATGATGAAGCTGGTCGCCGCGAGCACGTCGTAGCCGTCGGACCCGCCGAGGGCGTTGAACGCGATGAGCCCGAAGACGATGGACGCGGCGCCGCGGGGGCCGAGCAGGGCCATGAAGATCCGGTCGCGTCGGGTGGAGCGCGTGCCGATGAGCGCGACCATCACCGGGACGAAGCGTCCGACGGTGAGGGCGAACAGCGCGAGGAGCAGGGCGGGCCACCAGTCGACGGCGCCGCTGGACAGCACCAGGGCGGCGATCCCGAACGCGAACCACAGCAGGAGCGTGAGGAACGACGTGACGTCCTCCACGAGCGGCTTCTCGCTGTGCTCGTCCCACTCCCGACCCCGCGCCAGGCGGAAGGCCACGCCGCAGACGAAGGCGGCCACGAAGCCGTTCCCGTGCACCTCGTGCGCGAACGCGAAGGTCAGGATGGGGAGGGCGAGCAACCCGATGCGGATGCTCTGCGAGTCCGCCCAGCCCCTCGCGCGGGCGACGCGGAACAGCCGGCCGCCTCCCACCCCCACCAGCCCGCCGACGAGGATCGCGATGAGACCCGCGGGTGCGGCGGCGAGGAACGCGGCCACGGCATCCCTCTCGGGACGCGCGGACGTCTGGCTCACGAGCGCGAGCGCGGCGAGCAGCACGGGCGTCACGAGTCCGTCGTTGTATCCGCTCTCGATGTTCAGCCACCGCCGAACCCGGGCGGGGATGCGCGCGTCCCGGACGATGGAGGTCTCGGGCGCGAAGTCGACGGGCGTGGCGATGCAGGCGATGGCCAGGATGACGGGGAGCGACAGGCCGAGCGGGAGCGCGATGCCGACCGCGAGGATGCAGGCCAACGACAGCGGGAGGGCGATGAAGAGCAGGCGCACGGGGATCGCGCTGAGGACGGCGTGCGGCGGGCCCTTCACGTCGATGGCGTCCACGAACAGGAGGAGGGCGAGGACCACCTCCGCGACGACGAGCGCCGCGTCGGAGTCGAAGAACAGGGCGCTCTCCCCGACGACGAACCAGCCGGCGACGGCGCCGAGGATGACCATCAGCAGCGGACCGCTGACGGCGATGCGGCGCAGGCGACGGTGCGTGACGGCCCAGATGAGCAGGGCGCCGGTCACGAGGAGGAGAGCGATCACCCCTGACAGTAGCGGCCGACGCGCGCCGCGCGGCCGACGTCAGAACGCGAACGCCGCCCCGAGCCCGAGGCCGAACGTGAGGGCGGCCATGCTCGTGAGCTGCAGCGAGAGGATCAGCTCCTTCGGGGTGCGGCCGGTGCACGCGATGATCGCGGCCGGCAGCGCCAGCACGAGCGTGAACAGCACCAGCAGCGCCTTCGGGTAGAAGAGGAAGAAGAAGGCCACGACCGCGTAGGCGATCGCGATCTCGATGCAGTAGACGATCCGCGAGCCGCGCGGGCCGAGCCGCACCGCGAGGGTGCGCTTGCCCACCTTCCCGTCCTGCTCGATGTCGCGGATGTTGTTGACCATGAGCACGGCCGCCGCGAACCCGCCGGCCGCGACGCCGCCCAGCCAGCCCTCGCCCGTGATCATGCCGATGAGGATGAACTGCGTGCCCGCCGTGGCGACGAGGCCGAAGAACACGAAGACCACCACGTCGCCGAGGCCCGCGTAGCCGTAGGGGCGCTTGCCGCCCGTGTAGAAGTAGGCCGCGACGATGGCGACCGCACCGACCGCGAGCAGCCACCAATGGCCGGTGATGAGCACGATCGCGAGGCCCGCGACCGCGGCGAGACCGAAGAACGCGAGCGCCACGGTGAGCACGGTGCGGGGCTTCGCGGCGCCGGATCCGGTGAGGCGGGCGGGGCCGACGCGCACGTCGTCGGTGCCGCGGACGCCGTCGGAGTAGTCGTTGGCGTAGTTGACGCCGATCTGCAGCAGCACCGCGACGGCGAGGCAGAGGAGCACCAGGCCGAGGGAGACGCCCTCGTCCGGGCCGAGCGCGCGGGCGGCCCCGGCGCCGATCGCGACGGGGGCGACGGCGAGCGGGAGGGTGCGGATGCGGGCGCCGGAGATCCAGTCGCGCGCGGTGGCCTTCGGGGCCTTCGCCGGGTTCCCCGAGCGCGCCGCCGCGGGCGATCCCGGACGGGTTCGGGCGGAGTTCGAGGGGGCCTGCCGGGTGCGCTTCTTCTTCTGTGCCACGAGGGGCGATCCTACGCGGGAGCCGGCGGCTAGCGGCTGCCGCCCACGGGCGACGGCGCCCAACCGTCGGCCGGGCAGTTCCAGCGCATGATCGCGTGGCGGCCGTGCTCGAAGCCGAGCTCGCTGAGCGTGGAGGTGGAGAGGGTGAGGATCCCGCCGGCCTCCGCGGGCAGGCCGACCCACGCGACGGCGAGCGCGCGGATCACGTGCGCGTGGGCGACGAGCAGCACGTCCTGGCCGGACTCGAGCACGGGCAGCACGCGCTCGAGCACCTGGAGGACGCGGTCGCGGACCTGCTGCGACGTCTCGCCGGGGGTGTCGCCCGCGGGGACGCCGTCGGTCCAGAGATCCCAGTGGCCGCGCTCGGACTGGATGTCGGCGGTGGTGCGGCCCTCGTACGCGCCGTAGTCGAACTCGACGAGCCGGTCGTCGACCTCGGCCTGGTCGCCGTAGCCGATGAGCTCGGCCGTGCGCTGCGCACGGGAGCGGGGGCTCGCGAGCACGAGCCCGAAGTCGGTGCCGGCCAGCACGCCGCCGACCGCGCGCGCCTGCTCCTCGCCCGTCTCCGTGAGGGGGATGTCGGTCGTGCCGGTGTGGCGCCCGTTGACGCTCCACTCGGTCTGCCCGTGGCGCACCATGACGATGCGGCCGCGGACCTTCTCCTGCCACTCCGGGGTGCCGGGGATCTCGGCGCGCGCGATGGCCGCATCCACCTCCGCGTACACGGGCGCGACGTCGTCGCGGGCGAGGCGCTTGGCGGTGGCGGGGTTCATGCCGGTCATGCGGGGGTCTCCTCCGTCGTCCGGGCGGGTGGCGGGCGACATCCGACTCTACGCCCGGGCGGATCCGCGGCCGGTGGGCGCCGGGTCCGTCGGCCGCGGGGAGCCGGGCTCAGTGCACGTGCTCCAGGAGGTCGAGCCCGACGATCCCGAGGGCGTCGCGCACCGCGAGCCGGGCCGGGAGGTCGGCGTCGTCGAAGTGCACCATGACGGCGTACGCGACCGCGCCGCGCGGCCCGCGGAGCACGCCCGCCTCGGCGCGCACGCCCGCGTCCACCCCGGTGCAGTCGACCACCACGACCCCGTGCTCGCCGCCGCGCTCGACCAGCGGGTCGAGCCCGAAGGACGCCGCCACGAGCGAGCGGTCGGTGTTGAGCGCGAGCCAGCCCACCACGCGCGTGCTCGTCTCCTCGTCCACGACCTCGCCGTGCACGAGCGAGGAGAAGAGCGAGGCGAGCTCGCGGGCGGATCCGACGGAGAGCTGCGGCGCGTCGTCCGGCCCCCGGGATCCGCGCGCCAAGTCGAGCAGGGCCGTGCGCCGGAGGCCGAGCGACTCCGCGCGGGCGCGCACGGCGCCGAGGCCCACGAGCCGGAGGAGCGCGTTGGTGGCCGCGGCATCGCCGGTCGCGCCGACGAGGGACCCGAGGTCGGTCGCGGGCAGCGACGGCACCACGAGGTGCCGCCAGAGGCCCGCGCTGCCGCCCTCGTCCTCCGGCAGGCGGTCCACCAGGTGCAGCGGCGAGAGGTCGCCCGCGGTCATGCGCGCCGACAGCTCGATGAGGAGGAGCACGCGCCCGAGACCCGCGGCGGGCAGCGCGACGTGGTCGTCGACCGCGAGCACGACCTCCCCGGTGTCGAGGTCGGTCGCGCGGGCGGCGACGCGCATCCCGTCGAGGGCGAGGCCGCCGAGCGCGCGGAAGGCGCTGCGGAACGCGGCCGCCGTCTCGTCGCCGCGGTGCCGCGCCGGGCCCCCGCCGGCGTGG
>NZ_LQXA01000029.1 GCF_001618005.1 Clavibacter tessellarius | reverse complement strand
GCGAAGACGGCCGACGAGTAGAGCGGCACGCCGATCGCGCGGTACGCGGCCTGGCTGGCCTCGGCCGTCAGCAGCCCGTTGAAGAACTGCAGGTCGTGGCGGCCGGCGCGGCGCGCGGCGAGCACGAACCGCTGGAAGAGGGCCACGTCCCCCACGCCGTCCTTGATCCCCGCGAGGCTTGGCAGCGCGAGCAGCCGCTCCACGGTCTGGTCGGTGAGCTGCGCCGTGCCGCGGTGGTAGGCGATGAGCGGCAGGGGCGTGGCGCGCGCGATCTCCTCGACGTACGCGGCGACGCCGGACGGCGGGCCGGCCACGAGGTACGGCGGGAGCACGAGGATCCCGTCAGCCCCCGCCTCCGCGGCGATCTCGGCGCAGCGCCGGGCATGGCCGAGCGGCCCGCCGACCCCCGCGATGACGACGTGGCGCCCGCCCGCGGCGGCGACCCCGGCGCGCACGACCTGGGCGTGCTCGTCGATCCCGAGCGCGTGGAACTCGCCCGTGCCGCACGCGACGAACGCGGCGCCCGCGCCGTGCGCGAGCCCGTCGGCGACGTGCGCGGCGAGCACGTCCTCGTCGACGCGGTCGGCCGCGTCGAACGGCGTCACGGGGAAGAAGAGCACGCCCTCGAACGGCGCGAGCGCGCCGGGGGCGGAGGGGACGGCGGCGGGGGCCTGGGCGGTGTCGGTCATCAGTACCTCGGGAGCGTGGGGTCGTAGGAGGGGTGGATGGTGCGCATGTAGCCGGTGTCGTCGCGCGTGGTGCGCCCCGCGTCCAGGTACACGCGGTGCTGCCGGGCGAGGGCGTCGCGGTCGAGCTCGACGCCGAGGCCGGGGCCCGTGGGCACCGCGACGGCGCCGTCGACGATCTCGAGCACGCCCGGCACGATCACGTCGTCGCCGCGGTTCCACGGGTAGTGCGTGTCGCAGGCGTAGGCGAGCTCGGGGCTCGCGGCGGCGAGGTGCGTCATGGCCGCGAGCGAGATCCCGAGGTGCGAGTTGGAGTGCATCGACAGGCCGACGCCGAAGGTGCGGCAGATGGCGGCGAGCTCGCGCGTGTGCGCGAGGCCGCCCCAGTAGTGGTGGTCGGAGAGCACGATCTGCACGGCGTCCTTCGCGAACGCCTCCTCGATCTGCTCGAAGGTCACCACGCACATGTTCGTGGCGAGCGGCTGCGCGACCTCGGCGGCGACCGCGGCCATGCCGTCGATGCCGAGCACCGGGTCCTCGAGGTACTCGAGCACGCCGTCGAGCTCGGCCGCGACGCGCGTGGCCGTCTCGTGGGTCCACGCGCCGTTCGGGTCGATGCGCAGCGGGTGCGTCGGGAACGCCTCGGCCAGTGCGCGGATCGCGGCGACCTCCTCGTCTGGCGGGAACGCGCCCGCCTTGAGCTTGATGGAGCCGAAGCCGTAGCGGTCGATGAGGAGGTGCGCCTGCGCGACGATGCCGGCCGGATCCAGCGCCTCGCCGAAGGCGTCGGGCTCCTCGCCCGGGTGCGCGGCCCACTTGTAGAAGAGGTACGCGCTGTACGGCACGGCGTCGCGCACGCGCCCGCCGAGCAGCTCGCTCACGGGCAGGCCGGTGATGCGCCCCTGGGCGTCGTGGGCGGCGACCTCGAGCATCGAGAAGACGACGCGGCGCTGCTGGCGGCTGAGCGGTCCGGCGTCGCCGCCGAGCGCGGCGTCGACCGCCCGCTCGATGCCGTGCAGGTCGAACACGGAGAGCCCGATGACGGCGTCGCGCGCGGCGGCGAGCCGCGCGGCGACGTCCGCGCCGCCCTGGCCCTCGCCGAGGCCGATGACGCCGCCGTCGACGACGAGCTCGACGATGGTGCGGAGGGCGAGCGGCTCGTGCACGCCGTCGGCGTTGAGCAGGGGCGGATCGCGGAAGGCGATGGGGGTCACGACGACGTCGCGGATGATCATGGTGCTATCCCTTCGTCGCGCCCGAGGTGATCCCCCGGATGAGCGACCTCTGCATGAGCAGGTAGATGACGAGGCTGGGCAGGAGCGCGAGCAGCGCGCCCGCGAGGAGCACGCCGGACCCGACGGTGGCGTCGGTCCGCAGCACGCTGAGCGCCACGGTGAGCGTGTAGTCGCTGGGGCTGTCGGCGGCGATGAGCGGGAGGAGGTACTGGTCCCAGATCATCATGAAGCCGAAGATCGTCACGACGCCGAGCACGGGCGTGCACAGCGGGAGGATGACGCTCCACAGCATCCGCAGCTCGCCGCAGCCGTCGAGGCGCGCGGCCTCCTCGATCTCCAGCGGGATGTCCTTCATGAACTCCGTCATGATGAGGATCGAGAAGCCCCAGACGGCGACCGGCAGGATCACGCCGAACGGCGTCCCGCGCAGGCTGATGCCGGTGCCGCCCACGTCGCCGATGGCCTGCGACAGCGGGATCGCGATGATCTCCTCCGGCAGCATCATCGTGAGCAGGAAGAGCAGCAGCACGAACGACTGCCCGCGGAAGCGGTGCCGGGCGAGCGCGTAGGCGGTGAGGATCGCCACCGCGACCTGCAGCACCAGGCCGCCACCGGCGATCACGAGCGAGTTGGCGAAGTAGCCGAGCACGCCCTTGTCGATCGCGACCCGGAACGACTCGAGCGACAGCTTCTGCGGGAAGAGGTGCACGCTCGTCGACGAGGTGAAGGCGTCGAACGCGCCGGAGACGATGATCACGAACGGCGCCGCGAACACCGCGAACGCGACGACGCACAGCACGAGCCGCACGGCATTGGAGGGCCGGAGCCCGGGCTTCCAGCCGATGGCGCTGTCGAACTGGCCGTCGCCGCTGCGACGCACCGGGCCCTTCGGGCGCTCGAGGATGCTCACTGGACCTTCTCCTTGCGGGACGAGAGGGCGCGCACGCCCACGGTGAGGGCGAGGGTCGCGACCAGCAGCAGCACCGACGCCGCCGACGCGACGCCGAGGTCGTTGGCCTTGAAGCCGAGCGAGAAGACGCGCGTCATCCAGACCTCGGTGGATCCGGCCGGCCCGCCGCCCGTGAGCACGTACACCTCGGTGAAGGTGCGGAGGCTGCGGATGGCCGCGAGCGTGAGCACCACGCTCACGGCCGGGCGGAGCGCGGGGAGCACGATGTACCGGAACCGCTGCCGCATCGTGACGCCATCCACCGCAGCGGCCTCGTAGAGCGTGCGGTCGATGCCGGTGAGGCCCGCGAGGATGATCACCATGTTGTAGGGCGCGCCCGTCCAGATGCCCACGAGCATCACGTACCCGAGGGCCGTCGACGGGTCGCTGATGAACTGCTGCGGAAGGATCCCCACTGCCCCGAGCAGCGAGTTGAGGAACCCGGTCTCGGTGGGGAAGTAGAGGATCCGCCAGATCTCGCCCACCACGGCCAGCGCCGTGACGACGGGCAGGAACACGGCTGTCCGCACGAACCAGAGCCGGCGGGACGTGCCCTCGAGGAGGAGCGCGAGGGCGGATCCGACGATGAGCGCGCCCACGGTCTGCCCGACGCCGAGCAGCACGGTGTGCCCGAGCGCCTCGGTGAAGCGCGGGTCGCGGAGCACGCGCGCGTAGTTGTCGAGGCCGACGAACCGGTCGCCGAGGAAGGGCTGGACCTTGACGAAGCTCATCCGGATGCCGTCGAGCATCGGCAGGAACTTGAACAGGGCGCCGAGCACGAGGCCGGGTACGAGGAACGCCCACGGGATGAGCGCGCGCATGCGGAACGGGAGGCGGCCTGGCGCCTCGACCGGGCGGGGCGCGGCCAGGGCGCGGCGGTCCGGATCCACGAGGACGGGGGCGGGGGCGCCGATGCTCACCGCTGCACCCCCTGCTCGTCGAGCTCGTCGGAGAGCTGCGACTGGATGTCCTCCATCGCGCCCGGGATGTCGCTCGAGCAGTCCGAGATGACCCCGTTCAGACCGTCGGCGACGATCTGCCGGTACGGCGTGAAGTCGATCGCCCAGGGGAAGCTGCGCCCGTGGTCCTCGTAGACCTCCTTGGCGGTGTCCCAGCGCGGGTCCTGCTTCACCCGGCCGATGTCGACGGTCGTGTTGACGGGGATCCGCACGACCGGCTGCGCCGTGACGCCCTGCGCGTTCGTCTCCACCTTCATGGCGAGCTCCTGCGCCTCCGGCGTGATCATGAACTCGGCGAGCTGCTGCTGCAGGTCCTGCTTCTTCGAGGAGGCGCCGAAGTAGATGTCCTCGCCCTCCGCGAGCGAGTCGGTGCCGCCGCCGGGGGCCTCCGGGGTCGGGATCACCTCCACGTTGTCCTCGCCCACCGCCTCGTCGAACGAGCTGATGTTGTAGGGACCCGTCTGGTAGATGCCGGCGGTGCCCTGCGCGAAGAAGGGGGTGTTCGCGGTGGTGAGGTTGACGGATCCGGGGACGACCGCGCCGGGCGTGCAGAACCGGTCGCGGATCCACTCCACCGCGGTCTGCGTGCCCGGGTTGTCGAAGTCGGCGGAGTACGTGCCGCCGCCCTCGTCCTTCAGGATGTCGCCGCCGGCCTGCCAGATGTAGGACGCCGACCAGCGCGCGATGTAGCCGCTCTCGGCGCTGCCGGGCACGACCATGCCGTAGGTGTCGGCCTTGCCGTCGCCGTCGGGGTCGTCCTCGGCGAACGCCGTCGCGAGCGCGGCGAGGTCGTCCCACGTCTTCGGCACGGGCAGGCCGAGCTTCTCCCGCCAGTCCTTGCGGATCACGGTGACGTTCGCCTGGCGCGACCACGGGACGCCGTAGAGGTCGCCGTCGGTGCCGCGCGTGCTGTCCCAGGTGGCGTCGGAGATCTGGTCGGCGCCGGCGAGCGTGGCGCGGTCGACCGGGAGGACGAAGCCCTGCGAGACGTAGGTGCCGAGGTTCCCGGCGTCGTTGACCATGACGTCCGGCAGGCTCTTCTGCTGCGCGCGGGCCTGGAGCTGGGTGTCGAACTCGGGGACCGGCTTGTAGTCGATCCGGATGCCCGTCTTCGCGGTGAAGGCGTCGAACACGAGCTGGTACGAGGCGGCGTCCTCGGGCGTGCTCCGCGTCCAGACCTCGAGGGAGCGGTCGTCGGCGGACGTCTGCCCGCCACCGCCCGGGGAGCAGGCGCTGAGGCCGCCCGCGAGCGCGGCGACGGAGACGAGGGCGATCGTCCGCCGCGCGAATCGGATCTTCATCATCGGATCTCCATTTACATGGGCGAATGCATTACGTCAGTGTGAATGCGCTGCTACCGTAGGTGGACCACCTGGTGATGTCAATCGCCGGGACCACCGGCGAGGAGGCACGGGATGGCGGACGCGAGGCGCATCGCGATGACGGGAGCGGCCGGCATGGCCGGGCGGGGCGTCCGGCCCCTGCTGCGGGCGGCGGGGCACGAGCTCGTGCTCCTCGACCTGGTGGATCCCGATCCGGTCGCGGGGGAGCGCGCCGTCGTCGCCTCGGTGCGCGACGTCGACGCCGTGCGCGAGGCCGTGCGCGGCGCGGACCTCGTGGTGCACCTCGGCGGCATCAGCCGCGAGCGCGCGTGGGACGACGTGGTCGCCGCCAACATCGACGGCACGCGCTGCGTGCTCGAGGCCGCGCGCGACGAGGGCGTCCGGCGCGTGCTGCTCGCGAGCTCGACCCACGCCGTCGGCTTCCACCCCATCCCCGCAGAGCCGGTCGACCACCTGCCGCCGCGGCCGGACAGCTTCTACGGCGTGACGAAGGCGGCGATGGAGGCGCTCGGATCCGTCTACGCCGACCGCCACGGGATGAGCGTCGTGAGCGCGCGCATCGGCACGCTCCTCGAGCGCCCCACGGGCCGCCGCTCGCTCTCCACCTGGCTCTCCTTCCCGGACCTCGCGCGCCTGATCGAGGCCGCCGCCCGGCTGGAGGAGCCCGGCGCCCACGTCGTCTGGGGCATCTCGCGCAACACCCGCGCGTGGTTCCTCCCCGACGCTGGCGAGCGGATCGGCTACTACCCTGAGGACGACGCGGAGGCCTTCGCGGACGGCGTGGTCGACGGGGACGACGCCGACGCGAACGGGCTCATCGGCGGCGAATGGGCCGCCCCGCAGCACGCGCTGGGAGACGCATGGTGACGAAGGACCCGGCGACCGAGCCCGCCACCGAGCCCGCCGAGGACCGCGCCGCGCGACCCGTGAAGTCGGCGGAGCGCACGCTCGCGCTGCTGGAGCGGCTGGCGGAGGCGCGCGAGCCGCTGTCGGTCGTCGACCTGCACCGCGCGTCGGGCTACCCGCGCTCGAGCCTGCACCAGCTGCTGCACACGATGGCCGCGAGCGGGTGGATCGAGATGCTGCAGGACGGCACGCACGTCTCCATCGGATCCCGCGCGCTCGTCGTCGGCACCGCCTACCTCGACCGCGACCGGGCGCTGCCGCACGCGCTGCCGGTGCTCGAGCGGATCCGCGACGAGACCGGGTACACCGCCCACTACGCCCGGCGGGAGGGCGCCCGCGTGCTGTACCTCGCCACGCGCGAGACCACCGAGTCGCGCCGCGCCACCTCCCGCGTCGGCCGGCAGCTGCCCGCGCACGCGACCTCGCTCGGCAAGGCGCTGCTCGCCGAGCTCAGCCCGGAGGAGCGGGCGGAGGCGCTGGGCGACGGCCCGCTCGCGGCGCTGACCGAGAACACGGTCACCGACCGCCGCGCGCTCGACGCCCAGCTCGACGCGGCGCACGAGCGCGGCCACGCCCACGAGCGCGAGGAGAACCTGCTCGGCGTCAGCTGCGTCGCGGTCAGCGTGGGGTACCGGATCCCCGCGACCGACGCCATCAGCTGCTCGATGCCGATCGAACGCGCGACGCCCGCGGAGGTCGCGCGGGTCGCGCGCATCATCGGCTCCCATGCGGGCCGCCTCGCGCAGGAGCTCCGCTCGGCGGGCGTCCGGTGAGCGTCTCCTTCTGCGCGTACCCGTGGGACCTGATCGACGATCCCGACGCGGGCGCGCGCGTGCGGGCCGCCGGGGGAGACGGCGTCGCCATCGCCGCCGCCTACCACTCGGTGCGGGCCGCGACGCCGCTGCATCCTCGCCACCGCATCGTGGATGCGACCTCGGCCGCGCTGTACCTGCCGGCGCGGGAGGAGGCGTTCGGCGCGCTCCGCCCGGAGGACCGCACGCCGTGGGTCGGCCCGGACGCCTTCGCGCGCGCCGCCGCCGTGGCGCGCGCGGCGGGCCTGGGCGTCGAGGCGTGGATCGTGCTCACGCACTCCACCTCGGTCGGCACGCGGAACCCCGAGTCCCGCGTCGTCAACGCGTTCGGCGAGGCGTACCCGTACGCGCTCTGCCCGGCGCGGCCCGAGGTGCGCGAGTACGCGACGGCGCTGGTCGCCGAGACGGTCCGGGCGGCCGACCTCGACGGCGTGATGCTCGAGGCGTGCGGCCCCATGGGCGTCGGCCACCTCGGGCACCACGAGAAGACCGCGGGCGCCGACTGGTCGGCGGAGGCGGAGGCGCTCATGTCCATCTGCTTCTGCGCGGTCTGCGTGGCGCTGCTCGCGGGGGAGGGCGAGGATCCGGACGCGCTCCGGGCCGAGGTCCGCGCGCGGGTGGACGGCGGCGGCGGCCTCGCCGGGCTCGATGCCGTCCTGCGCGTGCGCGCCCGAGCGCGGCGTGAGCTGCTCATCGGCTGCGTCGCCGCGGCCCGCGACGCCGGGGTGCGCCGCGTCGTGGTGCACGCGCAGGAGGATCCGTGGGCCACCGGCCCGTTCGCCGCGCTCCTCGACGACGTCGACCTCGTGGACGGCGTGGTCGTGCTCGACGCCGTGGCGCACGACCCGGATGCGATGCGCGCGCTCCGCGGACGGCTGCCCGGCACGCGCATCGGCGGCTACCTCTGGGCGCTGCCGCCGGCCACGCCCGCGAGCATCCGCGACGGCTGGCCCGGCGCCGTCGCGCGGCTCGACGACACGTACGTCTATCACCTGGGCCTCGTGGGTCGGGCGCGGCTGGCGGCGATCGGCGACGCCCTCAGCGCGGCGGGCGCAGGGGCCTGAGGGCGTCGCCGACCCCGCGCATCCGCCCGTGACGCTCGCCCATGTCCGGTCATGGGGAACGTTCCCTGGTGCGCGTGCGGCTCGGCCCTATGCTCCGAGAGCCACGGTCCCGTGGTTCCCCGACAGGACGGATGATCCATGAAGCTCCCCCGCGCCCTCCCGCGCCTCCTCGCCGGCGGCCTCGCCGCCTTCGCCCTCGTCTCGGCAGGCCTCGCGGCCGGCCCCGCACCGGCTGCCCAGGCGCAGTCCAACTACCGCGTGTGCGGCACCTGGAACTCGTCGCAGTCCGACGGGGAGATCGGGTCGGGCCTCATCGTCAAGGTCTACAAGGGCGGCCCGGACACCTGCCACCAGAAGTTGAAGTTCATGTTCCAGTACTACGGCTACGCGTGGCAGGGCTCCTCGGCGGAGCAGAGGTTCGACATGATGACGTGCGAGGAGTTCGGGCAGCGCAGCGACACCGGGACCGACCCCTGCCCGCAACTCGACGTCAACGCCATCTACAAGTACACGTCGCCCTTCGACAAGATCCACCCCGTGAGGACAGGCGGCTTCTCCTGGTGGCACCGCTGATCCCGAGGTGAGCCGGGCGGCCCCGTCCCACGTGGGCGGGGCCGTTCAGCGTCCGGGATCGCGCGTCCGAGTGACGGCCTTCGCCGCGCGCCCCGCGCGGAAGGTGCCCCACGCGATCCCCGCGACGAGCAGCAGCGCGCCCCAGGTCGCGACGCTGTTCATCCCCACGCCGCTCGCGGCCGCGCCGATCACGCCGCCGATCGCGACGGGGATGCAGGTGCCGCGGAGGGCGGGCAGGGCCGCGCGGTGGCCGGCGCGCCAGGCCTCGTCGCTCGCCATGAGGGGGCGCGTGCGGATCCCGATCCAGCCGTTGCGCTTGAGGCCGCCCCACGCGGCGACCTGCGTGGTGCCGAGGATGAGCAGCGCCGCGACGGCGAGGAGCAGTGCGGGAGCGCCCATGCGGACAGCCTGTCACGGCGGGGCGCGCCCGCCGCCCTCAGCACTCGATGACGTTCACCGCGAGGCCGCCCGTGGACGTCTCCTTGTACTTGGTGGACATGTCGAGGCCCGTCTGCCGCATGGTCTCGATCACGGTGTCGAGCGAGACGAGGTGCGTGCCGTCGCCGTGCAGCGCCATGCGCGCGGCGTTCACGGCGGTCGACGCGGCGATCGCGTTCCGCTCTATGCAGGGGATCTGCACGAGCCCGCCCACCGGATCGCAGGTGAGGCCGAGGTGGTGCTCCATCGCGATCTCGGCGGCGTTCTCGACCTGCCGCGGGGATCCGCCGAGCACCGCGCAGAGGGCGCCGGCCGCCATCGCGCACGCCGTGCCGACCTCGCCCTGGCAGCCGGCCTCCGCGCCCGAGATGGACGCGTTCGCCTTCACGAGCGAGCCGATCGCGGTGGCGGTGAGCAGGAAGTCGCGGATCCCGTCGCGGTCGGCGCCGGGCACGAACCGGAGGTAGTAGGAGCCGACCGCGGGGATGATCCCGGCCGCGCCGTTCGTCGGCGCCGTGACCACGCGGCCGCCCGACGCGTTCTCCTCGTTCACCGCGAGCGCGAACGCGTGCAGCCACTCGTGGCTGGTGTCGCGCGCGCCCTCGGCGTCGATGGTCGCGAGCTGCGAGGCGACCCGCGCTGCCCGGCGCCGCACGTTGAGGCCGCCGGGCAGCGTGCCCTGGCCGTCGAGCCCTGCGGAGACGCACGCGGCCATGGCGTCCCAGATCGCGTCGAGCCCCGCGACGGCCCGGCGGGATCCGTGGATCGACTCCTCGGTGTCGCGCGCGACGTCGGCGATGGAGCGGCCGGTCGACTCGGCGAGGGCGATGAGCTCGTCGGCGTTGGAGAAGGAGTGGGGGAGCCCGGTGGGCAGCACCGCGGAGGGCGCCTGGTCCTCGCGCAGCACGAAGCCGCCGCCGACCGAGAACCACGTGCTCTCGAGCACCGTGCCGCCGTCGGCGTCGAGCGCGGCGAGGTGCATCGCGTTGGGGTGGCGGGGGAGGCGCGTGAACGGCTCGAAGGTGAGGTCGCGGCCGACCATGCGCACGGGGTGGATCCCCGCGAGCGGCACGTCGACGCCCTCGCCGAGCCCCGACCAGCGCCCGCGCACCTCGTCCGGGTCGCACGTCTCGGGCGCCAGGCCCGCGAGCCCGGCGACGACCGCGTCGGGCGTGCCGTGGCCGAGCCCGGTCGCGCCGAGCGAGCCGTACAGCCGCACCGTGACGCGCGCGATCTCCGTGAACCGCGGCGACGCCCGGCACTCCTCGGCGAAGAGCAGGGCCGCGCGCATGGGGCCGACGGTGTGCGAGCTCGACGGCCCGATCCCGATGGAGAAGAGGTCGAGTGCCGAGACGTACGCTGTCATCCCGCCAGACTATGCCGCCGCCTCCGCGCGGTCCGTCGCGGGAGCCCCCGGGCGACCGGGGCCGCGACGGGCGGGTCCGCACGAGGCGAGCGCGAGCCAGGTCCAGCCGATGGCGAGGCCGAGCATGGTGATCACCCCGCGCGGGAAGAAGATGTGGCTGTCGACGAACGAGACGGCCGCGACCACCGCGATCACGGAGCCCGGGAGCGCCGGGAGGCCCGCGTGCCGGATCACGAGCGCGCTCGCGAGCACGGTCGCGGCGACGTACGACCAGACGCCCGTCACGACGATGCCGTCGGCGAGCGCGTACATGGTGGTCACGCCCTGGCCGCCCTCGAGCTTCAGGGCGCCGGCCGCGATGCCGGCGAGGATGTCGAGCGCCTGGTAGCAGACGGCGTAGGCGAAGCCGAGGACGACCGCGAGGATCCCGAGGCGGCGGTCGTGGCGGCGCGCGAGGAGGATCGGCGCGATCGCGAGCAGCGGGAAGACGGGCAGGAGCGCGATGTGCATGTCGCGCCAGTGCATGGCGGTCGCGTCGGTCAGCTGGCTCGGGTGGCTGAGCCCGGCGGCGGCGAGGGCGAGCGGCGGGAGCGCGACCGCGACGAGGACGGCGGCGGTGCGGGAGCGGGAGGGGGAGGAATGAGCGGCGGCGGCGGGCATGCGGTCATCGTAGGCACGGGCCGACGCGCGACCCGCCCGGCTCAGGAGCCCGACATGACGAGAGCCCCCGCCGCCGATCCGGTCCGGATGGGCGACGAGGGCTCCGCGAGCTGCGGGAAGGGCTAGGCCTTCTTGCGGCCGGTGATCGCGCCGTAGACCAGCAGGACGATGATCGCGCCGACGATGGCGAGCGCGAGCGAGCCCAGGTCGAAGCTGTCGACGCCCTTGTTGAACAGGGCGCTGCCGATGAAGCCACCGAGGAAGGCCCCGACGACGCCCAGGATCAGCGTGACGATGATTCCGCCACCCTGCTTGCCCGGGAGGATCAGCTTGGCGAGCGCTCCGGCGATCAGACCCAGAACCAGAAAACCGATGATGCCCATGTGCGTTACTCCTCAAAGATGACGTGCTGTGTGACACCCGAATGCGGGTGGACGTGCCCCAGTCAAGCACCCTGAGGACCATTCGTGCAAAAACGTTTAGTGGATGCGCCTTTACTGGACGGGGGCGCCGGGCCCCTGCTTCCGCGGGATCCGGGGCGCTCAGGAGCCCGCGGTACCGTCGGCGCATGCGCATCCCCCCGGCCCGTCGTCCCCGCGAGATCCCCGGCGAGGGGCAGGAGTCCGTGTGGGACTACCCGCGTCCGCCGCGCGTCGATCCGAGCGGCGAGCACGTGGTGATCGAGCTCGGTGGTCAGGTCGTCGCCGACTCCCGCGCCGCCGTCCGCGTGCTCGAGACGAGCCACCCGCCGGTCTACTACATCCCCTCCGCCGACTTCGCGGCCGGCGTGCTCTCCTCCGCCGCGGGCCGCTCGTGGTGCGAGTACAAGGGCGAGGCGTCGTACCTCTCGCTCGCCGCCGGATCCGTCACGGCCGAGCGCTCGGCCTGGTGGTACCCGTCGCCCACGCGCGGCTTCGAGGTGCTCGCCGACATGGTCGCCGTCTACCCCTCGGCGATGGACCGCATCACGGTCGACGGTGTCGTGGTCGAGGCGCAGGAAGGCGACTTCTACGGCGGCTGGATCACGCCGCGCGTGGTCGGGCCGTTCAAGGGGGCGCCGGGCACGCTGGGGTGGTAACACCGCGGCGTGCTCGGCCCCGCATGATCGTCTAGCGACGGAGCCGTCAGGCCTCGAACATCGCGCGTCGGGAACGATCCGGACAGGCGAGTCCTCTTGCTCCTGCGGTGCCGATGCCATGCCACCGCTTCTGTGGCGGCTCTTCATCCGGGCCGAACGAGGAGCTACTGCCATTCGCGTCGTTGCTCTTCCGTGGGCATCAGCTTTCCGAAGTGCTTCTCGAGGCGCCCCTCGAGCCAGTCCTCGGGCCCGTCTTCCAGAATCTTCGTCGGGTGGTTGGCATACTTGATTTCGTGGCTCAGCTGCATATCCAAGCGACCGGGGCCTGGTTCGTAGGTGATTCGGTACTCCGTCGGGCACGGCAATACAGCTTCCCTGAAATCTCTTTCCGCATCGAGTAGATCCTGCATCAAAAGGTCTTGGAGCTCGAAGACGTCGGATTCTCGGGTTGCTCCTTTCAGGTCATTTGGATATATGACTGCACCGGATTGCTCGAAGAACGCGTTTGCGTGCATTGATCCGAGTTCCGATCCGGCGTAGACAAAGACCGCCGTCACTCCCGGCGCTCCTTGACAGAATTCCAAAGCGAGTGGCACCCACTTGTGGATGAGTTCCTGTATGATTTGCTGTTCGCTTTTTACCACACTTGACCTCGCTGCTAGATTCGACCGGCTCTCGTTTTGCCGTTGATAATGTATCTGACTATCGTCGCATTGGGCTTCCGGTCACTCTGCCAGGATGCGAATGTCGAGTTGGTGATGATCTCGAGTCGAGCGAGCTGCGGGTCAATCTTCTCGGGCGGGTCTCGTGGCTGGCCATTCGCTTTCTGGCGGAATCAGCTTGCCGTAGTGCTTTTCCAGACGCCCGTCGAGCCAATCTTCGGGGCCGTGTTGGAGGGTCTTGACTGGGTGGTGGATGTACTTGAGCTCGTGACTCAATTCCACATCACGCCGCCCCGGGCCTGGCTCGTAGGTGATGCGATACTCCGTGGGGCACGCTATGCCCGCCTCTTTGAACTGACGTTCCGCCTCGCGTAGGTCTTCAAGGAGAAGCTGCTGAACTTGATGCACCATGCCGGGCTTGTTTCCTGGCCCTTGGAGTTTTCCAGGATAGAGTACTTTGCCGTGCTGTTCAAAGAATACATTGGCGCGCTTCGCCCCCAGCTCCGATCCGGCGTGGATGAACAGAGTGGTGACCCCTTCGGCGCCCTCTGCGTATTCGAGCCCCAGGGGTATCCATTTCTCGATCAGTGATCGTATGATCTGCGCTTCTGTTTGCGCCATGTGCGATCTCCTACTGGTCAAAGACGGCAATGTCTTCTTCGCCTCTGATTTCGTATTGGATGGTAAATCGTGTCGGTCGTCCTGTTGCTGGGTTGGTATCGACGCGGATGTCGAGGCTGACGTGTCCTGGTGGGTCGGTGGACAGGGTTGGCGAGCGGGACCCACTTGTGGATCAGTTCCGGATGATCTGCTGCTCGTCTTTCAATATCTGGACCTTCCTCACTGATCGGATCGGCTGACATCTATTCGATAGTCAGAGCTCCTGCCAATCTTCGTTCGAGCTCAAGAGACCCGCACTTGTTGTGGACCTCTGGTCTGGATATGAAGTTGTTGAGTTCTAGTGATTCGCCGAGTCGGACGAGGCCGCGAATCGAAATTGCCTGCTGATGGTGAAGGTGTCTAGGCCGGCCTACTGCAACTCGCGGCGCTGCTGCTCTGTTGGCGTCAGCTTCCCGAGGCGCTTCTCGAGGCGGCCGTCGAGCCAGTCCTCCGGACCTTCTTCGAGGATCTTCGTCGGGTGATTCGCGTATTTGAGCTCGTGCGAGAGCTGTACGTCGAGGCGCCCAGGGTCCGGCTCGTATGTGACCCTGTATTCCGTGGGGCACGGTATGCCGGCGGCCTTGAACTCTCGTTCAGCTTCGTTGAGATCCTCAAGCAGCAGCTCCTGCATTTGAAAGACCATGCCTGGTTTCTTCTGGGGTGTGTCTAGGCGACCAGGATAGACGACGTCGCCGTGCTGTTCAAAGAAGGCGTTTGCGTATTTGCCGCCGAGCTCTGAGCCCGCATAAATATACAAGGTCGACACCCCGGGGGCGCCCGCCGCGTATTCCAATGCGAGTGGTATCCATTTCTCGATAAGATTCTGGATGATCTGCTGTTCGCTTCGTGGCACGTCATGTCTCCTATTGTTCGAAGGTTGAAGTGAGCTCTTCGCCATCGGTGACATGTTTTACTGTGACTTTCGTCGGTCGGCCAGTGGCGAGGTCGGTGTCAATCCGGATGTCGACGCTGACGTGTCCCGGTGGGTCGGTGGAGAGTGCTGTGACCCATTTGCGTTCCATTTCAAGGTATCTGCCCTTATTATGTCCCTCTAGCAAGGACACGAGGTTGTCGAGCTTGGGTGACCCGCCTAGCCAGTCGGCAAAGAGGTGACTTGCGTTGTCGACGCCCTTGATCTTGCCGGGCGTGTCGGGGTCGTGGCGGTACCGTCCTTCGTGGACCTTGAGGTGCACTTCTTCGGCGATGACGCGGTCGATGTGGCCGTGTTCGTTGGTGCGGTAGAGGTACTCGTGTTCACCGGTCTGGTACCAGGTGTTGGGGCTGAGCTTGCGCTTGACGAGATGGGAACCGTCGCGGACGACGGGGAGGTTCTTGATCTCTTCGTGGCTGAGGGGCTTCCAGTAGTCGTCACCCGTGGGCGCGTGCGGGTGTTCCGGGGCGGTGTCGGGTGCTTCCGGTGTGCGGAGTCGGCTGCTCTTCTGGAAAGAGGCGTGGTCGGTGGCGGTGGTCTGCTCGGGATCGATCGGCTCGTTCGCATGCGGGGGCTCGGCGGTGGGTTCGTGGGGCTGCCGTTCCTGTGGGGTCACGTCGTGGGCAGGAGGTGCGTCCGCGTGTTTCTCGGCCTCGGCGAGGTCGTGGATGGTGGTGCTGAGCGTGGTGTCGCGGACGAGGCCGTCGTCTGCGCCGTCGGTGGCGAGTCCGCGGAAGTAGGCCTGGATGGTCTCGTCGTCGGTCGTGACGAGGGCCAGGCGCGGGTTCGCGCCGAGGAGCTCGGCGACCTTGGTCGTGAGGGTCCCGGCGCGGCTCAGGCCGGCGGCGAGGCGTGATCCGTCGGTTGCGAGGGTGGAGGCGTGCTCGAGCGCGCCTCCGGTGCGGGCGAGGATCGATGCGCCGCGGAGCGAGTCGGGCACGATCCCGGCACCGCCGACGAACAGGGATCCGAGCCCGAGGAGCCCGGTGGTCCCGGCGGCGACCGGGTCGTCGTCCCACTGCTCGGGCGTCCCCGCGATCCCGGACGCCAGCGCCTGCAGGTTCTCCCTATACCAGGCCTGCGGGCCCCGAAGCGGTTCCGGGACGTCCTCGGAGGGGGCGAATGCAGTGAGGGCCGTGGTGGGAGACGCGAGCGTGATCGCGAGCGTGCCCAGCCCCGAGGCGATGCCGCCGATGGCGTTGAGTGAGGTGCCAAGTTCTTCGGAGTCATCCTGCGAGTAGCACCCGCCGATGGTAGCGCGGACATACCATGCACCTCCGATGACGCTGAGGCGCCCTCACGTGCCGCTACCTCGTTATTCGTACGTTTCTGTGCCTGGCGCAGGCCACTCGGCCTCCGGAGGTATCAGGCGCCCGAAAGTCTTCGGTAAACGCGCATCGAGCCAATCCTCCGGCCCGTGTTCCAGTGTCTTGACTGGATGGTGGGCATATTTAAGCTCGCGTGAGAGCTGCACATCGAGGTGACCTGGTCCAGGTTCATAGCTGACCCGATACTCAGTTGGGCATGGGATCTCGGCTTCCGCGAACTGGGCCTCAGCCTTGTGGAGGGCCTCTCGGAAGCCTCGTTGCATCCCGAGAACGCGCCTACGGCTGGTATCTGCTCCTTGTAACTTGCCTGGATAATTGACTTGTCCTTCTTGCTCAAAGAACGCGTTGGCGTAATATGATCCAAGCTCGGACCCTGCATAAATAAAGAGCGTGGTCACGTTATTGGCTCCCTCGGCGTACTCCAAGGCCAAGGGAACCCAAGTGCCCACGAGCTCCCGGATGATACCTTCTTGGCGTATATTCATCTTTACCTTCTACTGTAAGAACTCTGGCGAAAAGCTTTCGCCATCGATGTCATAATTGACTTCAAAGCGATAGGGTCTACCAGTCACGGGGTCGGTGTCGATGCGGAGGTCGAGGCTTACTCGTTGCGGTGGGTCGGCCGAAAGGGCTCGGCCCCATTGATTCTCGACCCGATAGTACCTGCTCTTGTTGATGCGTATGAGTTGTGAGACGAGGTTGTCAAGTTCGTCGGAGCCGCCATAGCGGAACGCGATGAGATGCCCGGCGTGGTCGACGCCCTGGATCTTACCGAGGGTGTTCGGGTCATGGGGTGGACGGATTTCGCGCGTTGTAAAACGCAGGTCTTCGGCGATGACGCGGTCGATGTGGCCGTGTTCGTTGGTCCGGTAGAGGTACTCGTGTTCGCCGGTCTGGTACCAGGTGTTGGGGCTGAGCTTGCCGTCGACAAGGTGACTACCGTCGCGCACCACAGGGAGGTTTTGGATCTCGTCGTGGCTGAGGGGCTTCCAGTAGTCGTCACCGGTAGGCGCGTGCGGGCCCGTAGGTGGGGTCTCGTGCGGCGCTTGTGGGCTACCGAGATGGGCGCCTTTCGCTTCGGGGAAGTATTCGGTTGCGGACAGGTGGTCGGTGTCCGTGTCAGTCGGATCTACTGCGTGGATACCCCTTCCGGGGCCCGTCTCGTGTGTCTCATCCGGCGGCGTGTTGACGTGGCTCGGCACAGGATCCGGTAGCGCCTCCGCGTGCTTCTCGGCCTCGGCGAGGTCGTGGATGGTGGTGCTGAGCGTGGTGTCGCGGACGAGGCCGTCGTCTGCGCCGTCGGTTGCGAGGCCGCGGAAGTAGGCCTGGATGGTCTCGTCGTCGGTCGTGACGAGGGCCAGGCGCGGGTTCGCGCCGAGGAGCTCGGCAACCTTGGTCGTGAGGGTCCCGGCGCGGCTCAGGCCGGCGGCGAGGCGTGATCCGTCGGTCGCGAGGGTGGAGGCGTGCTCGAGCGCGCCTCCGGTGCGGGCGAGGATCGATGCGCCGCGGAGCGAGTCGGGCACGATCCCGGCACCGCCGACGAACAGGGATCCGAGCCCGAGGAGCCCGGTGGTCCCGGCGGCGACCGGGTCGTCGTCCCACTGCTCGGGCGTCCCCGCGATCCCGGACGCCAGCGCCTGCAGGTTCTCCCTATACCAGGCCTGCGGGCCCCGAAGCGGTTCCGGGACGTCCTCGGAGGGGGCGAATGCAGTGAGGGCCGTGGTGGGAGACGCGAGCGTGATCGCGAGCGTGCCCAGCCCCGAGGCTATGCCGCCGATGGCGTTGAGCGACGTGCTGAACTTCTCGGTCCCGTCCGCCGTGTTGTAGCCACCGATGGCGGCGATGCCATCCCATGTGCCTCCGACGAAGGTGAGGAACCCGGCGGAGGCCGACACCCCGCATCCGCGCGGCGCCCGTCCGACATTCCCCCAGGACACGTCGGGGCTCGCGAAGAGCTGTTCGGCCGAGACGGCCGGCGCGATCGGCATGCACTGGTCACCGCGCAACCGATTGATGCCGTCGATGCACGTCGCGCTGGCCGTGGAGATCTTCGCGACCTCGGCATCGACTTGCGCGATCAGGTCGTTGTTGCGGTCCAGCGTCTCCTGGTGGTTGAACCACTGCACATGGTGCTTCGTCGTCCCGGTGGAGCCCGTCACGGTGATGTCGACGCCCCCGCCCACCTTCGCGACGAAGTCCTCTGCCTCCGCCTGGAGCTCCTTCAAGCGTCTGACGGGCGTGGCGATGTCGCTCGCCAGTTGGTCGAGCAGCGTGCTCACCTTCGTCAGCTTGTCCGCCACCGTCTGCGCGTCGGTACCGACGGGACTCATCGCCGCGAGGAGCTCCGGTGCCTCCGGAGCCGAGTAGTGCTCCGAGAGCCCCGACCAGCTCGTGACGACCGCATTCGCGTGCGTGCTGATCGCGGTCGCCGTCTTCGAATAGGAGGTCGCCGAGTTCGAGACGAGTCCCGGGTCGATGTCCGTGCCCGGGATCAGATGCGGCTTGATCAGCTCGGCGATCATGAGCGGTTCTCCAGTGCCGTGAGGTCGCCGGAGGACGCGGCGGCGAGGGCTGTCCGCTGCGTCGACGCGGCCATCTCCTCATCGCCCTGGAGATAGGCCATAGTCGCGTTGCCCGCTCCGACGCCGCAGGCCTCGATGCGGGTGGCGATGCCGGCGATGCGCGACTGCTCGGATTCGAGCAGCCCGACCACGGCCGCCGCCACGGGGGCGAGGAGCGGCGTCGCGGCGACCCTCCACTGGCTGACGGCCGTGCTCGCCGCCGTCGCGCCGGATCCGCCATCCAGCGACTCCTGCGCATTCGCGATTCCACCGAAGGCGGTCGACAGCTCCTTCGCGTCGTCCTGGACCTTGTTCAGCACCTGTCTGACGCCTTCCGGCTCGATGCTCCATCCGCTCATCACTGACCTCCTGGTTCGAATGCGGTGCCGCCCGCGAGTCGCGCGATCTCGTGCACCACCTGCGGCGTCATGGCCTCGCCGAACGGGCCGTAGGCCTCGCTGAGGCACGTCGTCCCGGCCGGAAGAGGATGGCCGAAGAGCCGCTCGGCATCGGCCGGCTCCTCGACTCGCGCGCTGCGCACCACCGCGAGCACGAGCCCCTCACCTGCGATCTGAACCGCGCCGTCACCGACCACGCGCGCCAACCCGAGATCCGGGTCGACGGCCGCGGCGCCGACGATGCAGTGCAGCATGGTGACGGGCGTCGGCGACGCGATGATGAACTCACGAGGCACGATGCGCCTCCGCGGTCTCCTGCGGGGGCGTCCGATCGGGCTCCTGCCCGAACAGCGCGTTCGTCGCCTCGGAGATGCCGACACCCCGGATGGCCTCCGCGAACGAGCGCCAGCGGTCCTCGTCCTGGCCGAAGCCGACGAGGAGCGCCTCGGCACGGAGTCGGCCGACCTTCACCGCGCCGGGGACCCGATCCGCTCCGGCGCCTTCCAAGTCGAGCATGCGGACGACATGGGGACCGACCGCGGCGGCGACGGGGTCGGGGACGACCTCGCGTCCGGCGGTGACCGTGCAGTCGGTGCCGCCGCGTAGGGTCCACGCCGAGCCGACCAGCAGACGCTGACGCCGCGCGACGCGGGACAGCGCGTGCCTGGCTGCTGCGTCGCTCCCCGCCACCTCCTCCGCGACCGCGAAGACGACGCTCGTCTCCTCGGTGACGCCGAGCGCGGTGCGAGTCACGGTGATGGTGGCGCGGAACGCAGAGGCGCCATGGCCGGCGGCGAAGAACCGGGACCCGCGCGGCATGCGCTCGCGGGCCGTGCGGGTGAGGACGCGCCGGTCCCACGCGAGCGTGGTGGGCTCGGAGGTGCCCCAAGAGATGGTCGTGTCGGGGTCGATCTCGTTGACGAGCTCCTGCAGCCCTCTACCCAGCATCGTCTCCGCACGCGCCGGATGGTGGGTCGCGACGGCGAACTGCAGCCAGGCGCCGAGGGGCGCATCGGCCTGCTGCCCGCTGGGCCACGGGCCAGGTCGGTCGGGGGTCCCTCGTTCACGGCGGCGGGGGATCTCCTCGAGTCCGTCGGCTACCGGTCGGTCGACGGCGACACCGGTGAGCGCCCGGCGGAGGGTCCCGTCGTCGTCGCGCGTGCGCCATTCCGATCCCGTCGCCTGCAGGAGCTGGAAGAGCGGGACCGTGAGGCGCGCGCTCGGTCGTGTCACGAGGATGAGCGTCGAGCGGTTGCGGAGTGCGTACGTGAGCAGGTCGAGGCGTCCGGAACTCGCACCGACGCGGAGCGCGTCCGTCTCCGTGCGGACCCATCCGGGGCCCATGTCGTCGACGAGCGGATGGGGAAGGGCCAGCGCTTGATCGCTCGACATGCCGCCTCTGTCCGACGGGAGCGCGAGGGGATGAAGCTGCACCCGCTCGGCGCCGTCCTCCGGCGAGCGATGCACACGAACGCTAATGCATCCTCATTTGCCTCTCTCAGCGGCGCCGGAGTGTGGTACGCGGCTGCTAGCCCGCCGCCTTCCGCGAGCTGATCACGCCCGTGTCGAAGCCGAGCAGGTGGAGGCCGCCGTGGAAGCGGGCGTGCTCGACCTTGATGCAGCGGTCCATCACCACCGTGAGGCCGCGCGACTCCGCATCCACCGCCGCCTCCTGGTTCCAGATGCCGAGCTGCACCCAGATGACGGGCGCGCCGACGGCGACCACGTCGTCCACCACCGACGGGATGTCGCTCGCCTTCCGGAAGACGTCGACGATGTCCGGCACCTCGGGGAGCGACGCGAGGTCGGGGTACGCCTTCTGGCCGAGGATCTCGGTGGCGTTCGGGTTCACGAAGTAGACGCGGTAGTCGCTCGACTGCTGGAGGTACGTGCCGACGAAGTAGCTGGAGCGCGCCGGGTTCGGCGAGGCGCCCACGATGGCGACGGACTTCGCGCGGCGGAGGATCGCCTGGCGCTCCTTGGCGCTCGGGCCGGTCCACGTGCGCTCGGACCGGAGCAGGGCGGCGAGCGGGCTGGAGCGGGGGATCGCGCAGGTCAGGCCGTTCTGGAGCTGCGTGGTCTGGGTGCCGTCGGCGTCTGGATCCGCGACGGGCTCGACGGGCGCGGCGTCGGGGTCGACATCCTGCGCCTCCGCCGCGTCGCCTGCCGCGCGGTCGGCAGCCTCCTCGGCGGGATCCAGCGGCGCCAGATCCGCGGCGGCCGCGGCCGGGTGGGGCGTGGATCCGGTGCGCTCGGGCGGCACCCCGCCGGTGTCGAAGCTCACTTCGCGGTCTCCGTGGCGGCGGCGAGCGCCTGGTCCAGGTCGTGGATGATGTCGGCGACGTCCTCGATGCCGACGCTGATGCGGACGATGCCCGGCAGCACGCCCGCGTCGACCAGCTGCGACTCGCTCAGCTGCGCGTGGGTCGTGGAGGCCGGGTGGATGACGAGGGTCTTCGCGTCGCCGATGTTGGCGAGGTGGCTCGCGAGCTCCACCGACTCGATGAAGCGCTGGCCGACCGCGCGGCCGCCCGCGACCTCGAACGTGAACACGGATCCGGGTCCCGTCGGCAGGTACTTGCGCGCGCGCTCGTGGTGCGGGTGCGCGGGGAGGCCGGCCCAGTTGACGGCGGTGATGCGCGGATCCTGATCCAGCCACTCGGCGACGGCCCGCGCGTTGTCGATGTGCGCCTGCATCCGGTACGGCAGGGTCTCGACGCCCTGCGCGAGCAGGAACGCGGAGTGCGGCGCGAGCGCGGGCCCGATGTCGCGGAGCTGCTCGGCGCGGAGGCGGGTGAGGAACGCGTACTCGCCGAAGTTGCCGGTCCAGTTGAGGCCGCCGTAGCTCGGCACGGGCTGGTCGAGCAGGGGGAAGCGGGCGCTCTCCCAGTCGAAGAGGCCCGATTCGACGACCACGCCGCCGAGGGTGGTGCCGTGCCCGCCGAGGAACTTGGTGGCCGAGTGGATGACGATGTCGGCGCCCCACTCGATGGGCCGGTTGAGGTACGGGGTCGCGATGGTGGAGTCGATGACGAGCGGGACCCCCGTCGCGTGCGCCACGGCCGCGAGCCCCTCGATGTCGGCGATCTCGCCCGACGGGTTCGCGACGGTCTCCGCGAAGACGAGCTTGGTGCGGTCGGTGATCGCGGCGGCGTAGTCGGCCGGGTCGCTCGACTGCACGAACGTGGTCTCCACGCCGAAGCGGCGGAGGGTCACGTCGAGCTGGGTGATGGATCCGCCGTAGAGGGCCGCGGAGGCGACGATGTGGTCGCCGGCGCCGGCCAACGAGGCGAAGGTGATGTACTGCGCGCTCAGCCCGCTCGCCGTGGCGACCGCGCCGAGGCCGCCCTCGAGGCTCGCGACGCGCTCCTCGAACGACGCGACCGTGGGGTTCGACAGGCGCGAGTAGACGTTGCCGTACTTCTGCAGCGCGAAGCGCGCGGCGGCGTCGGCGGTGTCGTCGAAGACGAACGCGCTCGACTGGTAGATGGGGAGGGCGCGCGCACCCGTGGTGGCGTCGGGGATGTTGCCCGCGTGGATCGCCCTCGTCTTGAACCCGTACTCGCGATCGACCATGGGGTCACGCTAACCGGGGCTCCCGGGCGTTCCCGGGCCGGGCCGTAATGCGGCGACATGCGTGCGGCATGCGGCGACATGCGTGCGGCATGCGCCGGCATGCGGCGACATGCGCGGGCGGACGCGGATCAGGACAGGCGCACCGCCGCGAGCGCGAGGCCCGCGATGAGCGCCCAGGAGAGGAGGCCGGCGGCGAGCGCGGATCCGCCCTGGCCGACGAGCTCGCGGAGGCGCACCGCGGATCCGAGCGCCACGAGCGCGATCGCGAGCAGCGCCGTCTGCACGACCTGCGCGGCGTCGAGCACGCCGCCCGGCACCGGCACGAAGGTGCGCACGAGCACGGCCGCGAGGAACCCCAGCACGAACAGCGGCACGATCGGCGGACGCGCGGCGCCCTCGACGCGGCCCTCGCGGCGGCGCATCACGACGCCCGCGATCGCGACCACGGGCGCGAGCAGCAGCACGCGCGTGAGCTTCACGGCGATCGCGATGGTGAGGGCGGCGGATCCGGCGATCTGCGCCGTCGCGACCACCTGCCCCACGTCGTGCACACCCGCGCCCACCCAGTGCCCGAACGCGACGTCGTCGAGGCCGAGCGGTCCGGCGAGCGGCGGCAGCACGGCGATCGCGAGCGTGCCGCAGAGGGTGACGAGCGCGACGGGCGCGCCCTGGTCGGCGGGCTTCGCGCGCGTGACGCCCGCCATCGCGCCGATGGCGCTCGCGCCGCAGATGGAGAAGCCGGTCGCGAGGAGGAGCGGCTGCTGCCCGGGCATCCGGAGCACGCGGGCGATGGCGTACGTGCCAGCGAACGACAGGACCACGACCGCGACCACGAGCAGCACGGCGCGCCAGCCCAGGCCGACGATGTCGGAGAGGCCGAGCTGCAGGCCGAGGAGCACCACGCCGATCCGCATCAGCCGCTTCGACGCGAGCGTGAGGCCGGGCTTGAGGGGCCCGGTGAGCGCGGGGCGGGCGGCCGGGATCTGCGCCGCGACGATGCCGAGCGCGACCGCGACCGTGAGCAGCGGGATCGCCGGGACGAGCGCGTGCACCGCCCACGCGACGAGCGCGGCGGCGGAGGCGGCCGCGAGGCCGGGCAGCGCGGGAGGGAGGCGGGCGGCGGTGGCGGGCATCAGATCCAGCCCGTCGGGATCCACGCGTGCAACCGCCAGAACCAGGTCGGCACGAGCTGGCCGGTCCACAGCGGGTAGAAGAACACGCTGACGAGCGCGCACACCGCGAGCACCGCGGCCACGATCACGATGCCGTGCGTCCGCCGGGGACGCGCGTCGCGCCGGTCGCCGAGGACCAGACCGAGCACCATCGCCAGACACAGGATGAGGTACGGCTCGAAGGCGATCGAGTAGAACTGGAACACCGTGCGGTTCACGTACAGCAGCCACGGCAGGTACCCCACCGCGATGCCCATGAGCACGAGGCCCACCTGCCACTCGCGGCGGGCGGCCAGGCGGTAGACGAGGTAGAGCATCGCCGCGACCGAGAGCCACCAGATGATCGGGTTCGCGATGGAGGTGATGGACGACGAGCACGCGTCGACCGTGCAGCCCGACTGCCCGTAGCCGGAGGCCTCGTAGTAGAACTGCGTGGGCCGGTAGAGGAGCAGCCAGAGGCGCGGATCCGCCCGGTACGGGTGCGAGACGTCGAGCCCCACGTTGAACGCGTACTGCTGCGCGAGGTAGTGCCAGAGGCTCTGGATCGACAGCGGCACCCACGCGAGCCCGCCCTGCCAGGCGTTCGTCCCCTCCGCGGCCCAGCCGCGGAAGTACCCGTTCGAGGTGGCGAACCAGCCGGCGTACGAGGCGAGGAACGCCATGATCGCGGGCGGCACGAGGAGGAGGAAGGAGATCGGACCCTGCACGACGGCGCCCGCCGTGAACCACGCGGCGAGCCCGTGGCGGCGGCGCAGCAGCATGTCGCTCAGCACCACGTAGAGGCCGAAGCCCGCGAGGAAGAAGAGGCCCGACCACTTGACCGACGAGGTGGCGCCGAACGCGACGCCGGCCGCGATCAGCCAGGGACGCCACAGGATCACGGGGCCGAACTCGAGCGGGGGCGCGGTCTCGGGGCGGGCGTCGCGGCGCACGGCGAGGAGCGAGGCGAACCGGCGCTCGTGCCAGGTGCGGTCGAGGAGGATCGCGCCCACGCCGAGCAGGCCGAAGAACATCACGTGCGTGTCGAGGAGCGCGATCCGGCTCATGACGATGGCGTGGCCGTCGATCGCGAACAGGAACCCGGCCATCGCGGCGACGACCGCGGATCCGGTGAGGCGGCGGGCGATGAGCGTGAGGAGGACCACGGCGAGGGTGCCGACGACGGCCGTCGCGATGCGCCAGCCCACCGGATCCGCCGCGCCGAAGACCGCGAGCCCGAGCGCGATGACCCACTTGCCGAGCGGCGGGTGCGCCACGAACCCGGGCGCCTGGAGGTACCCGTCCGTCTGGCCGGCGATGAAGGCGGGGTTGGGGTCGTTCGGCCACGACCCCTCGTAGCCGAGGTGGAGGAGGGTCCACGCGTCCTTCACGTAGAAGGTCTCGTCGAAGACGAGCGCGTCCGGGTGGCCGAGGGACTGGATGCGCAGCACGGCCGCCAGCAGCGCGATCGCGATGACGGTGCCCCACTCGAGCGCGCGCCGGCGGCCGGGCGTGGTGACGAGGCGGGCCAGCAGGTCGTCGAGGCGGGATCCTCGGGCGACGAGGTCGCGCCGTGCGGTGCCGGAGCCGGAGCCGGGGCCGTCCGCCGCGGGATCGCGGTCCGGCGCGCCCGCGTCGATGCCGTGCTCGGTGGGGCGGTGGGGCATGTCGGGCACGGCTCATCATGGCATGCACGCGAGAGGCCGCCCGGGCCGCGGACGCTCAGTGGCGACCCCCGCTCGTCCCCGTGGAGGTCCGTCGCCGATCGGCCCGCCTGGACTCGGGAGCGATCGCCGCCCCGACCTCGTGGATCAGCTGCCGCAGTGGCTGTTCGTCACATCCGGGATCTTGACGTAGGTGTAGGGCTGCTTGTCGCCGATGCAGGAGAGCGCCAGGGCCATCAGCCCGAGGGCGACGCCGGCGGCGAGGGCGAGCACGGCGGAGCAGACGAACAGGGCGAAGCCGAAGCAGGTCCCGGCGATGGCGGAGATGCCGCCGGCGGCCCCGCCGCCCGCGAACGCGAGCTTCCGGGACTCGACCTTCAACGTGGCCCAGTGCTTGAAGTGGCTCCAGATCGACGCGCTCGCGGAGACCGGCGACGTGGAGGGCGCAGCAGGCGCGGCCTCGGACCGCCGGAGCTGCGCGATCTCCGTGGTCGCCCGGCGCACCAGCTCGGCGCGGTCGGACGTCGGGACGCCGGCCGCGCGCCCGGCGATCACGACGTCGACGACCTCGTCCGGGGTGATGCGGCCGGCGATCAGGTCGTGCTCGTAGGAGCCGCGATCGACGGAGACGGAGATGGCGGCCCGGGCGACCTCCATGGGTGCCTCCGAGGCACGTGCGGGGGCGGGAGCGCAGGTCAGGGAGGCGACCACGGCGAGGATCCCGACGATGGCGATGCCGGACCCGAGGCGCGGCGCGCGCAGCAGGGCGCGGAGGGCAGAGCGGGGACGGATCAGGGCGGGGGACGACGAGGTCATGGTGGCCTTCGGGATCGGCGGTCGGCCGGATGCGGCCGGCGGGCACGATCGCGCCCGTTCGAGACCAGAAGCTAGGGCGTGGGCGGCGCCGGGCGTGGGCGGACTGCACAAGGCCGCGCCCGCGATGCGGGCGCGGCCTCATCCGCTCCTACTGCTCGGCGTCCTCCTCGTCGGACTCGGGCGCCTCGTCGAGCAGCAGGAACAGGCCCGCGTAGGGCTCGAGCTGCACGGGGAAGCTGGACAGGTCGTCGACCGTGCCGACCTCCTCGCCCGTGGTGGCGTCGCGCACGGTGCGGCGCGCGGGCAGCTCCTCGGAGCGCACCGTCGCGAGGATCGGCTCGCCCGTGAAGTTCAGCACCGTGAGCTGCAGGCGCGCGTCGCCCGACGCGTCGCCGTTGTCGAGGCGGTGGACCATCACGAGCATGCCGTGGTGGCCCACGTCCGGGACGTCGACCTGCGTGCCGACGGCCACGTCGAAGCGCTCGCGCACCTCGAGCACGCTGCGGAGGCCCGAGACGAACGACGACGGGTCGTCGACCTGCGCGGGGAGGGACCCGTAGAGCGAGCGGCCGCGCGGCATGCCGGACGCGGATCCGGTCGCCTCGGGCGCCCCGTCGAGCAGGTCGTGCCCGCCGCGGTGCACCCAGCGCGTGTCGCCGCCCTCGATGAGGTCGGCCACCTGCGACGCGTGCAGCGGCAGCACGCCGAGCAGGTCCCAGGCGGAGAGCGCGAAGACGCCCGGCTGCCACGCGTTGAACTTGGCGAGCAGGAGGTGCGCGGCGCGGATCCCGGCCACGTCGTCGTCCCCGATCGCGTCGAGCGTCGTGAAGCCCTGCGCGGCCGCGATGACGGATGCCGTGGTGCAGGCGATGCCGTTCGTCGTGAACACGTGGTTGTAGTCCGCGCTCTCGCCCGTGAGCTCCTCGAGCAGGTCGCCGCGGATCGTCTCCGCGAGGTCCGCGCCCGTCATCTCGTCGCCGCGGAACGGGAACACGTCGGCGCAGTGCTCGGTCGCCCAGTGCACGAGCTCGTAGGTGAGCTCGTCGTGGTTCTGCAGCGCGTGCACGAGCGTGACGGGCTCGACGCCCACCTCGAGCGAGGTGCGGAGCGTGAGGCGCAGGAACTCGGTGTCGCCGGTCGCGAGCGCGTGCTGGTACGCGGGCCGGTTGATGAAGTCGTAGGAGAGGTCGGCGCCCACGCGGCCGGTGTCGCGGATGTCCTCCATCGTGAGGTTCAGCTCCTGGAAGGAGAACCCGCCGACCTTGCGCACCATGCTCGCGATGAGGTGGTTCGCGGCCTCCGAGAGCGGGTGGCCCTCGGACCACGCCGGACCCTCGACGCTCTTCTCCACGCCGAGGAAGCCGTTGGCGTCGAGCCGCAGCGCGCTCGCGCCGAGGTCGCCGAGCGAGTGCAGCGCATCGCCGATGACCATGCGCATGCCGGCGAACGTGGGGTCGAGCCAGTTGATGGAGGGCTGGCCCTGCTTGAAGTAGTGCAGGTACACCCAGCGGCGCGTGCGGCCGTCGACGCCGAGCACGGGCGCGGTGGCGCTCCAGTTGGTCTCCTTCACGCCGGGCGCGTAGAAGATGACCCGCTGCAGGCGGCCGATGATGTAGCCCTGGTCGGCGAGCGCCTGCTCGGCGGCCACGTCGAGGTTCACGGCGTCGCGGCCGGGCAGCACGTCGGGCAGGAGGTGCCAGTCCTCCTCGGGGATCTCGACCATGTGGTAGATCCCGGGGAAGTCCTTGTAGCCCATCTCCGCGAGGCGGAAGTCGGCGCCCTTGCCGGTGTGGCCGGGCACGATGTCGTCGATGACGCTGCCGCCGTGCTGGTCGGCGACCTCGGTGAGGCGGCGGAACTCGTCCTCGGTGCCGAAGGCGGCGTCGATCTGGGTGCTGATGCGGTCGAAGTGGCCGTCGACGCTCGCGGTCTGCGACCACTCGGTGATGCCGCCGGCGAGCTTCACGGGTCCGGTGTGCACGGCCTCGATGCCGATCGACTGGAAGATCGCCCACAGCTCGGGGTCGCCGAGCGCGCTGAGGTAGGTCTCGCCGGGCTTGGTGATGAGCGAGATCGGGTAGGCGGTGAACCAGACCGAGGCGGTGTCGATGGCGCGGCGCGCGTCGGGGCGCGCGTACGGGTTCGACCACATGCTGGGCGAGCCGGAGAGGCCGCGGCTCAGCACGTCGGCGTCGCCGAGCATCGACTGGCGGCGGAGCCACTCCACGTAGGAGGGGTTCGACGCGTCGGCGGCGCGCGGGTCGGACGACGACCGGCGGATGCCGCTCGCGCGCATCTGGGGGCGGGAGCGGAGCCGGGCGGGGCGCGCCGGGAAGCGGTCCTCGTCGTAGGTGATCTCGGTGGGCTCCGGCTCGGGGATCGCGTTCTGCTCGCTGGCGTCGTCCACTGGTGCTCCTCGGGGTGGTGGTGCGTCGTGCCCGATACGGGCGACGTCGGCCCGCGGGGCCGCTACGACGAGCGTACGCAGGATGCGCGGGCGTCGTGGGCGGTGGCGGCGACGCCGGCGCGCGACCCGATCCCGCCCTGCCGTCGCCGCGCGGCCGGACCGTCCGGGGGAATCGGGGGACCCGCGCGGTCGCGCTCTCGGTAGCGTCGGTCGTCGCGCTCGACGCGACCCTCCGCATCCCACCCGCACCCCGTCAGGAAGGCCGACCATGATCGACGCATCGAGCATCGCCCCGCTCGCCGGCATCCGCGTGCTGGAGCTCGGCAGCTTCATCGCCGCCCCCACCGCCGGGCGCCTCCTCGCGGACTTCGGAGCCGAGGTGATCAAGGTCGAACGGCCCGGCACCGGCGACGAGCTGCGGAGGTGGCGCCTGCACGCCGGTTCGACGACGTCGATGCTGTTCCACGCCATCAACCGCAACAAGCGCTCCATCGCCCTCGACCTGCGCACGGAGGAGGGGCGCGACGCCGTCAGACGGCTGGCCGCCGAGTGCGACGTGGTGCTCGAGAACTTCCGACCGGGCACCATCGAGCGCTGGGGCATCGGACCGGACGTCCTCGACGCGATCAACCCCGAGATCGTCATCGGGCGGATCTCCGCCTTCGGCCAGACCGGGCCGCTCTCGCAGCGTCCCGGCTTCGCCGCCGTCGCCGAGGCGATGGGCGGGTTCCGCGACCTCGTGGGCGACCCCGACCGTCCTCCCGTGCGCGTGGGGGTCTCGATCGGCGACTCCATCGCCGGCCTGTACGCGGGCTACGGCGTCATGATGGGGCTGTACCAGAGGGAGGCGCGACGCGCCGCCGGTCTCCCGCCCGCGCCGCTCGACGAGCGGGTCGTCGACGTCGCGTTGAACGAGGCCATGTTCTCGATGATGGAGTCGCTCATCCCGGACTACCAGGCCCACGGCATCAGGCGGGAGCGCGTCGGCGGACGCATGGAGGGCATCGCCCCGTCGAACGCCTACACGTGCGCCGACGGCGCCAGCATCGTCGTCGCCGGCAACGCCGACGCCATCTTCCCGCGCCTGATGGAGGTCATCGGCCGAGCCGACCTCGCCGCGGACGAGGACCTCGGCACCAACGACCGGCGCTGGCTGCGCCGCGACGAGCTCGACGCGGCCATCGGCGCCTGGACCGCGACCCGGACCGCGACGGAGGCGCTGGCCATCCTCGACGAGGCGGGCGTCCCCTCCGGGCCCATCTACACGGCCGCGGACATCAGCTCCAGCGACCAGTACGCCGCCCGCGACATGATCCAGCAGTTCGACGTCGACACGGGAGGGGGCATCATCCCCGGCGTCGGATTCCCCGGCATCGTGCCCGTCCTCGGCGGCCGCTCCCTCCCGATCCGCACGCTCGCTCCCGAGCTGGGCCAGGACACCGAGGACGTGCTCGCGATGCTCGACGACCACCGCGCGACCCGCGACGACGACGATGCGGCGGGCGTCCGATGACCGGCGTCCGGCTCCGCGACGTGACCCTCCGCGACGGGCTGCAGCTCACCGGCCGGATGCTGCCGACCGAGCGCAAGGTCGAGCTCGCCCGGGCCCTCTTCGCGGCCGGGGTCCCCGAGCTCGAGGTCGGGTCGATGGCACGCGGCGATGTCGTGCCGCCGATGGCGAACACGCTCGAGGTCATCGCCGCGCTGACGCCGGAGGAGCGGGAGCGCTCGTGGGTGTGGGTCGCCACGCCCCGGCACGTCGCGCGCGCCGCGGCCGCGGGGGCGCGCAACTTCCAGTACTGCCTCTCCGCGTCCGACGCCCACAACCAGGCGAACATCGGCCGGACCACCGACGCGAGCCTGGCCGCCATGCCGGAGGCGGTGGATCTGGCGCACGGGGTGGGCGGGCGCATCCAGCTGTGCATCGCGACCTCGTTCACCTGCCCCTTCGACGGCGTCGTCCCCGAGCGGCGGGTGATGGACATCGCGAACGACCCGCGTGCGACGGGGGCGGAGGACATCGTGATCTGCGACACCCTCGGGCAGGCGCATCCGCAGCAGGTGTCGTCCCTCGTCGGCCGCGTGGCCGCGGAGACGCCGGAACGCGAGATCGTCTTCCACGGGCACGACACCTGGGGCGCCGGCGTCGCGAACGCGCTCGCCGCCATCCATGCCGGGGCGACGGTGGTCGACGGGGCGCTCGGCGGGCTCGGCGGATGCCCCTTCGCTCCGGGCGCGAGCGGCAACACCGCCACCGAGGACCTCGTCTTCGCGCTGCGCCCCGACTGGCTCACCACCGCGGCCTTCGCCCACCTGGTGCGCGCATCCGAGCGGCTGCTCGGCGACCTGGGCGAGCCGAACCGCTCGAAGGCCCGGCAGGGAGCCCGCTCCACCGCGCGGGCGTTCCCCTGGGTGGTCGCGGACGCCTGATCCGGTCGGCCGGTGCCAGCCGCGGCCGGCCCCCGCGCAGCCGGCCCCCGCGCAGGCGGCTCCCGATCGGGCGGTCCCCGCTCGGACGGCGCCCGCTCAGGCGGCCCGGCTGCGGCGGCCGAGGAGCCCGTCGACGCTGAAGCGGCCCGCTCCGACGAGCGCGACGACGACGAGGCCCGCGATCAGGGCGAGCACGAGCTCGTAGCCCCCGGCGTCGACGAAGATGCCCTTGCTGGCGTGCACGACGAAGAAGGCGCCGAGCAGGTTGACGATGTTCAGCGCCGCGACCACCGGGGTCAGGAGGCCGAGGATCAGCGCGGCTCCGCCGACGGTCTCGACCGTCGCGGCGAAGATCGCCGCCGCGGCCGGCACCGGGATGCCCATCTGCGTGAAGGAGGCGGTGGTGCCGTCGAGCGTGTACTCGAGGAACTTCTGGAGCCCGTGCGCCATGAGGATGAAGCCGATCGCCACGCGGGCGACGAGCAGGGCGGCGTCCTGGAGGACGGGCGTCGTGCGGGCGGGGTGGAGCAGCGTGCGCATGCGGGGTTCTCCTTCGTTCGGTGGTGCCTGGTGGTGGGCCGGCGGCCTCGGGAGGTCCGCCGACGAGGGGCGGATCGGTCCGCGTCGGTCTCCTCGGGCACGGCGATCACGCCGTGCGGAGGCCGCGCGACCCCGTCGGTCGCGCCCGGGTGGACGCCCGACGATCGTGCCGGGACGATCGAGGTCCATGGCGGCATCAGGCGGATGCCGCGGCGGGACCGCCGCGCGATCGGCGCGGTCCCCGGTGCCCCCAGCCCCTCGCGCTCATTCTTGAACGCTCAACGAACGTACGTGCCATGGTCCCGAGCCGTCAAGTCGCCCGCCCGTGGACGGGGGCGCCCGCCCGCCCCTCGCCGCCCGCGCGCGCCGTGCCAGCACGGATCCGTGCCCGGCGTCGAGTCCCGCCGCATCGATGGCTACGCGCGCGGCTGCGCGGACCCGATGGTGCTGGCGGCGGTGGGCGCCGGCGCGCCGGACGCGGGCTGACGCGTGTTCCTGCGGAGCCGGTCCCGAGGTCGCGAGACGTGGGGTCTCTGGATCCTCGGGCTCGGCCTGTGCGTGGTCTCGGTGCTCGGCCTCACGGGCGTCTTCGGCGAGTTGCGGGCCGGGCGCGGCACCGGCATCATCCTGTTCGGCGTGCCGCTGGGGATCTTCACGATCGGCCTGGGCATCGCCAACGCGATCCGCGGCGGGGGCGACACGGATGGGATGATCGACCGGTGATCATCCTCGGCGCGACCCCCATCGGCAACCTGGGCGACGCGTCGCGGCGGCTCGTGGAGGCGCTGTCCTCCGCCACGGTCGTGGCCGCCGAGGACACCCGCACGACCATCCGCCTGCTGACGGCGCTCGGCGTCGAGAACCGGCCGCGCCTCATCGCGCTGCACGACCACAACGAGCAGGAGCGCTCCGCCGACCTGGTGGAGCTCGCGCGCGAGACCGACGTGCTCGTGCTCTCCGACGCCGGCATGCCCGCCATCTCCGATCCCGGCTTCCACCTGGTGGAGGCGGCGGCCGCGGCGGGCGTCCGCGTCACCGTGATCCCCGGCCCGAGCGCCGTGCTCAGCGCGCTCGCCGTCTCCGGACTCCCCACCGACCGCTTCACGTTCGAGGGCTTCCTGCCGCGGAAGGGCGGCGACCGGCGCCGTGTGCTCCGCGAGCTCGTGCGCGAACGCCGCACCATGGTGTTCTTCGAGTCGCCGAACCGGCTCCAGGCGTCGCTCGATGACGTCGTCGCCGAGTGGGGTCCGGACCGCCGGCTCGTCGTGTGCCGGGAGCTGACGAAGCTCTACGAGGAGGTGCGCCGCGGATCCGCCGCCGAGCTCGCCGCCTGGGCCGCGGAGGGCGTGCGCGGCGAGATCGTCGTGGTCGCGGAGGGCGCAGCCGCGCTCGAGGTGGACCTCGCGACGGGCGTCGCCCAGGTGCTCGAGCTGGTGTCCGACGGCGCGCGCCTCAAGGACGCGGCCGGCACCATCGCCGAGGCGACCGGCCTCGGCAAGCGCGACCTGTACCAGGCGGCGCTCCAGGCGCGGTGACGACGGCGCGGGACCGGCTGCCCGGTCAGTCGCCGCAGTGGCTGTTCGTGAAGTCCGGGACCTTGACGTACAGGACGGGCTGATCGTGCGCGACGCACCACGCGGCAGTCGACGCCAGGGAGGCCGCGACCGCGACGCCGATCGCCGCGACCGCTGTGCAGACGACGACGCCCTCGAAGAGGCAGGCGCCCAAGATGACGGCGGAGATCCCGGCGGCGCCGGCCCCCGCCCGCCACGCCTTGCGCGCGTTCACCGAGATGGTGGCCCAGTGGGTGACCTTGTTCCACCAGTGCTTGTCCTCGGCCAGGGGGTCGGAGGCGGGGCGTGATCCGGTGGAGGGGCTGAGCTCCGGGGTGGTCGGCTCGGCCCCGTGGATGCGGACGTCGGCGATCTCCTCGGTGGTCTGCCGGATGAGCGCCGCGCGGGTGGGGATCCGTGTCGCGTCCGCGTGGATCGCTGCGCGGGCGGCGAGGTCGACGTCGACGATCTGCTCGACGGTGATCTTCCCGGAGAGGACGTCCTCCGAGTAGGTGCCCCGGCTCATGGAGGCGGAGATCGCGGCGCGAGCGCCGTCGAGGGCGGCCTCGGAGGCGTGGGCGGGGGTGGGAGCGGTGAGCAAGGAGCCGGCGATGGCGACGAGTCCGGCGATGGCGACCCCGGTGGTGGCGCGTCCCATCCGGGTCCGGTGGCGCCGTGAGGTGCGGGGAGCATGCGGGGCAGGGCGATGCGTCATGACGTCCTCTCATGGGGGTGCCGGGCGGGCGACCCGGCGCAGACGCGGGGGCCGCGCCCCCGCGATCGGAGAGCGTAGGCACGGGCGGACAGCACGCATGCACGCCCTGCACAGAGGGGCGCCGTGCGAACGGCCCGCCCGGACGCGACACCGCCCCGGTCGCCTCCTCGTGAGGCGGCGACCGGGGCGGTGGGCTGGGGCTGATCCGGGCATCCGCACGGGCGCGCCCGTGTGGGGCCCGTCTCGGCGAGGTCATCCCGTGGGGTCGTGCGTCACGCCATCAGTCGCGGCATCCGCTGGCCTTGAAGTTCGGGACGCTGACGTAGAGGAATGCATGGTGCTGGGCGAGGCAGTTCCCGGCTGCAGCGACCATGAAGGCGACGGCGGCGGTGGCCAGGAAGGCGAGGCCTCCGCAGATCACGTTGCCGCTGGCGAAGCAGGCGCCTGCGAGGATGCCGCCGACGGCGGCACTCGCGGCGCCGGCGCCGACGAGCGTCAGGGCGTCCGCCTTGAAGCCGAACCAGTGCGTCAGGTGGTTCCACCAGTGCTTGTCCTCGACGAGCGGATCGGTGGACGCGTGGGAGCGCGAGGAGCCGGTCAGGGTGGGTGCGGCCGGAGCGGCGGCCACGGCGCGGAGGCTGGCGATGGCCGAGACGGCCTGCTGGGTGACCTCCGCGCGGCTCAGGACCGGCCCGGCGCTCGGGATGCGCCCCGTGGATCGGAGATCCATGGTGACGTCCACGAGCTGGTCGACGGTGACCTTCCCGGAGAGGAGGTCCTCCGTGTAGGTGCCGTGGTTCACGGACGAGGAGATCGCGGTCCGGGCCTCGGCGAGGGTCGACTCCGAGGCGTGGGCGGGTGCGACCGCCGTGAGGAGGGAGCCGACGACGGCGGCGAGCGCGACGACGGCGATGCCGGGGGTCGTCCGGAGCGTTCCGCGGCGGCGGGAGCGGGCGGCTCCCCGAGGGGGGAGGGGAAGCGGGCGAAGCGTCATGACAGCCTTTCGACGGGAGGAAGGTGCTGCGGCGCGGTCGGGAGGATCGAGGGCATCCGCGTCCCGATCCCGCGTGCGACCCGAGCGTAGGGATGGGGCGCCTCGGCGCGTGCGCTTCCTCCACGCGCCCGCACGCGTCGCCGGCCGTCACGCGGGAGGCGTGGACCCGCGCCGCTCGCGGAACGCGACCATGTTCATCCGGTTGCCGCAGCGCACGCTGCAAAAGCGCTTCGACCCGTTGCGGCTGAGGTCGACGAGCACGCCGTCGCAGTCGTCGGCGGCGCACACGCGGAGGCGGTCGGTGGCGCCGGAGCGGATGACGTCGACCAGGGCCATCGCGGCCTCCACGAGGATCCGGTCGGCGAGCGGCGCGTCGTCGGGCGTCGCGTGCAGGTGCCAGTCGAGCGCGTCGTGCCGCACGAGCCGGGGCGATGCGCGGTGCCGGGCGAGCAGCTCGTTCACGGCGTCGACCATGTCGTCGCGGTCGAGGGTCCAGATGGCGCGGAGCCGGGTGCGCGCGCGGCGCACCTCCTGGAGCTCGCGGTCGTCGCGGTCGAAGCGGCCGGAGAAGCCGCTGCGGGTCATGAGGTCCTCGAGCTGCTCGGGCGTCGCGAGCAGGTCGGTGCCGGATCGGGTGGCGCGCGGCGCCGTGTTGAGGACGACGGCGTCGAACGTGAGCACGTCCTCGGTGTCAGGGGTGAAATGCAAGTTGACTCCTTATCCGCGACCAGTCTAGCGTCAGGGGCGTAGGTCGTTTGGCCCCTGACGAGACGAGAGCACCATGCCCCGACGCCACCTCACCACCGGCCTGGTCCTCGCGATCGTGGCCGCCGCGTCCTTCGGGCTCTCGGGCGCGTTCGTGAAGCCGCTGCTGGAGTCGGGCTGGAGCCCGGTCGCGGCGGTGGCGCTGCGGGCGCTCATCGGCGGGCTGGTGCTCGCGCCGGTCGCGCTCGTGCAGCTCCGCGGCGACCTGCGGCCCGTCCTCCGGGCCTGGCGGCGCGTGCTCGGCATGGCGCTGGTCGGCGTCGCCGGGGCGCAGGGGATGTACTTCGCGGCCATCGAGCGGATCCCCGTGGGCACGGCCATCCTCATCGAGTTCATGGCGCCGCTGCTGCTCGTCGCGGTCGCGTGGGCGACCAGCCGGCGGCGGCCCGCGGTGCCCGTGCTCCTCGGATCCGTCGCGGCGGCCGGCGGGCTCGCGCTCGTGGTGTCGCCGTCGGGCGGCGGGGCGCTGGATCCGGTCGGCGTGCTGCTCGCGCTCGGCGCGATGGTGGGCTGCGCGGGCTACTTCGCGATCGCGGCGCGGGGCGCGGACGGCCTGCCGCCCGTGGCGCTCGCGGCCGCGGGGCTGCTCGTCGCGGCGGCGGTGCTGGGGCTCGTCGGGCTCACCGGGATCCTGCCGTTCACGGGGTCCGTCGCCGACGTCGAGATGCTCGGGCGCGTGGTGCCGTGGTGGGTGCCCATGCTCGTGGTGGGCGTGGTCGCGACCGCGCTCGCCTACGGCGCGGGGATCACGGGGAGCGCGATGCTCGGATCCCGCCTCGCGTCCTTCGTCGGCCTGCTCGAGGTGGCCGCTGCCGGCGCCTGGGCGTGGCTGCTGCTCGGCGAGGAGCTGACGGCGCTGCAGCTGGTGGGCGGTGCGCTGATCGTGGCGGGCATCGTCGCGGTGCGCTTCGACGCGCGGGCGGAGGCGCTGCCGCCGGGCCCGATGCCGGCGACCGGCCCGGATGCCGCGCTACGGGGCCGGTGACTCCGCCGCGTCCACCGGCTCGAGGTGGCGCAGCACGCGCTTGAGGTGCATCGCCGTGAGGACGCCCGGTCCCATCGCGCGGCCGAGCTCCTGCGACTGCTCGTCCACCGCCTCCACGAGCAGCCGCACCTGCCGGGCGGCCTCGCCCATGGCGCGGTGGCGCTCGGGGGAGTCCGGGTCGTCGAGGTCGAGCACGTCGGCGACCGCGTGGCAGGCGTCGCGGATGGGCGCGCCGATGCCGTGGTCGAGGGCGATGGATCCGCGCTGCTGCCAGATGGTGTCGGCGAGGGCCGCGGACACGTCGCGGACGTGGAAGACGATCTGGTCCATCGCCTCGAGCCGGGCGTGGTCGATGCGCACGTCCCGCTTGTTCACGAGCGCGCGCGGGTTGCCCTTGCGGCTCTCGTCGGCCTCCCGGAGGTCGGCGCGCACGGCCCGCGCGGTGCCGGCGAGGTCCTCGCTGGCGCGGATCCAGTCGGCGTGCGTGGGCGGCGAGTCGGACTCGACCGCGTCGCCCACCTCCCGCAGCCGCTGGGCGACCTCGCGCTGGAACGCGCTGATCCGGGCCGCCGCGCGCCCGCTCGACAGCGTCGGCGCGATGAGCACGTTGATGAGGAGCCCGGTCACCACGCCGACCGCCATCTGCACGAGGTAGCCGAGCGAGTACGTGTCGGCGTCCTGCCCGCCGATGATGAGCACGAACAGCGCGGCCATGGGCACGTACTCGCGGCCGGCGCCGAACCAGCCGGAGCCGGACAGGATCACGCCGATGCCGACGATCAGGGGGATGGACCACCACGTCGGGCCGGAGGTGAGGATCACCGCGGTGGCGAGGACGATGCCCGCCGCGAGCCCGAGGAGCGTCTGCAGGCCCGTGCGGGCGGATCCCATGAGCGTCGGGTACATGCTCACGAGCGCGCCGAGCGGCGCGTAGTAGGGGTACTCGTTCGCCACGCCGGGCACGTAGGGGGCGACGGCCCACGCGATGCCGACGGCGAGCGCGGTCTTCGCGGCGAGGAGGAGGCGGTCGGGGGAGGTGGCGGCGCGCCACGCGCCGACGACGGCGTGCTGGACGCGGTGGATCCCCATGACCCGAGGCTAGCGAGGCGGGGAGCGCGCGACCGCATCGGTCGTCGCGCTCCCCGCGTCGCGGGGGCGGCCGGGCGTCAGACGCGGGTCGCCTCGATCACCATGTCGTCGCGCGACGGGGTGCCGTCCGCGCGCTGGAGGCAGGTGATGACCACGAGGCGGCCCGGGGTGTCCGCCCAGACCGCGGCGTCGTCCGGCAGGGCGCCCTTGGCGACCGCCCGGCTGGATCCGACGGCGTAGTCGACGCCTGCCACCTCTATCTCCGCGCCGGGGGCGATGCGCGCGCTCCCCGCCTCGTCGTCGATCAGCAGGTCGCCGGGGCCCATCCCGCCGCCGCGCACCGAGTGCATGACGACGAACACCGTGCCGTCCGCCGCCCGCTCGGGCGCGACCCCGAGGTCGCGCACGCGGTACGCGGAGGTGAACCCCGGCGGATCCACGACGCCGCCGACCACGTCGACCGCGCCGAGCGGCACGTCGAGCCCGACCGACGGCGCCCGGAGGCGGCCGAGGCCGGAGTCGACGGCCGGCTGCGCGGATCCGTCGCCGGCGGGTGCGGTCTCGTCGGCCTGCACCGGCTGCCCGGCGAGGTCGCGCGGCCCGTCGGCCGCGGGCAGCGCGCCCACGGCCGACAGCGTGCCG
>NZ_LQXA01000028.1 GCF_001618005.1 Clavibacter tessellarius | reverse complement strand
GCGCGGCGTGGCCGTGGGACCCGTGCGGGCACCCCTCGTGGATCCGTCGCCCCGGCAGCTCGCCGAGCTCGAGCGGATCCTCGCCCACGGGGAGGACGTGCTCGGCTGAGCGCCGACGTCGCTCGCGCCGGCCGGGGCGCGCTCCGCCGGCGGACGACGGCCCCGTCCACCTGGACGGGGACGTTCGCGGAGCATCGGCGCGCAGGTCAGGGGCGCCGGCAGGAGGCGGAGATGCTCCTGTTCGAGGGGGCGCGCACGGGCGCCCGCGACTCCCGTCCGGACGCGGACCGGCCCCGCCCGCGAGCGGACGGGGCCGGTCGGATCAGCCCGGGTCAGCGGTTGTAGAAGTGGAACGACGGCGGGTTCGGGTGGACCCGGTCGTTCGGCGAGGTGTAGGTGTAGATGATGTTCTGATCGAGCTGATAGCAGGGATCCGCACCGGTGCCGCTGCGGCTCCCGAAGTCCTCGCAAGTGATCATGTGGAAGTTCTCGTAGGGGTAGGAGCCGCCGTACACCTGCCCGTAGCGCTGCGCCATGAAGTTCATCTTGGAGTCGCACGTCGAGCTTCCGTACTTGTAGACCTTGGTGATCATCCCGGTGCCGATCTCCTCGCCGTAACGTGCGGAGTTGAAGACGCCGCAGACGCGGAAGTTCGATTCGGCCTGGGCTGCAGGCGCGGGGCCGCCGAGGGTGAGCGCGGCGGAGACGACGGCCAGCGCAGCCAGGCCTCCAGCGAGCAGTCGTGAGCGGGCGGGGGAGCGCTTCATCGTGGTGTCCGTCCTGTGGGGATGCGCCGCGGAGCCGCGGCATCAGGAGAGTAGGGAGCGGCGGCGGGAGGGCGGGCGGACGTTCCCCACAGCCGGAGACGCGGAACACGCCGAACACCGGCGCTTGCCAGTCGGATGTCTGACGAGTCACCTTCCGCACCCCGGCCGGACGCCGAACCGACGTCAGCCGGACATCAGCGCACGGTCGCTGCGAGCTGGTCGGCGAGCGCCTGGGCGTCCGTGACCGGCAGGCGGCAGACGAAGCCGGAGCAGAGGTAGGCGGTGGGCCCGGGTGCCGCCGTGCGGTCGGCCGTGGTCCGGCACTTCAACGGGCTGCTGACGGCCGAGGCCAGCCAGGCCGCGTACCGCGCGATCGGCGTGCCGCTCTACTCGTCGGCCGTCTTCGCGATGGCCCCGCGCATCGCGCTCGACTTCTACACGGCGTACCGCGACGACGACGTCGAGCGGCAGCGCCTCCTGCTCGACGAGTTCTACACACCGCTCGTGCGGCTCCGCGACCAGACGCCCGGGTTCGCGGTCTCCCTCATCAAGGCGGGGCTGCGGCTGCGCGGCGTGGCCGTGGGACCCGTGCGGGCACCCCTCGTGGATCCGTCGCCCCGGCAGCTCGCCGAGCTCGAGCGGATCCTCGCGCACGGGGAGGACGTGCTCGGCTGAGCGCCGACTCGCCACGCACCGGACGGCCTCGCCCGCTCGGACGGGGCCGACCGGTCGGACGGGGTCGGCGCCGGTCTCAGGGGCGCCAGTAGGAGAACGCCGGATTGTCGGCGGGGTAACGCGCGTCCCCCGACGACGTGAACTTGTAGATGGCGTTCTGCACGAGCTGGTAGCACGGGTCGCCGTCGACCCCGATGCGCTCGGCCAGGCTCTCGCAGCGGATCATGACCGCCGTGTGCTGGACGGAGGATCCGCTGTACGCCTCGGGGTAGTGGTCCTTCATGTACTGCAGCTTCTGGGCGCACGTGGAGTCGCCGTTCTTGTAGACCTTGACGACGAGGCCCGTGCCGATGCCGTTGGCGAAGCTCGACGAGTTCCAGGCGACGCAGACCCGGAAGTTGGCCTGCGCGTGGGCCGCGGGCGCGGGCCCCGCGACGAACGTGGCGAGGCAGAGGCCGGCGGCGGCGAGGGCGCCGAGGCAGAGGCGGAAGAGCCGGGACGGGATGGGCATGCGGGGCTGCTCCTCGAGACGGGGGACGCGCACGGGATCCCGTGGCGGGGGAAGGGTAGCGAGTCCCCGCGGCGCGGGTCGGCGCTCCTCCCGGGCCCCGGACGCGGACCGCGCGGGTCCGCGTCCGGGCGCGCGACAGAGTCAGGACCTCCAGTACGAGAATCCGGGGTTCGTGACCGGGTGGACGTAGTCGTACCTCGAGCTGTACTCGTAGATGGCGTTCTGCGTGAGCTGGTAGCACGGGTCGCCGAGGTACCCGATGCGCCCCGCGAAGTCCTCGCACGTCATGAGGCGCGTCGCGTGCTGGACGGAGGATCCCTGGTAGGCCTCGCCGTAGTGGTCGTACATGTACTCGAGCTTCTGGTCGCACGTGAACGAGCCGTTCTTGTAGACCTTGACGACGAGGCCCGTGCCGAGCCCGCCGGACACCGCCGAGTTCCACGCGGCGCAGATGCGCACGTTCGACTGCGCTTCGGCGGCGGGAGCGGGACCTGCGGCGAGGACGGAGAGGACGAGACCGGCGGTGGCGGACGCGCCGAACGCGAGGCGCGCGAGCTGACGGGTGGGGCGCATGGGGATGCTCCTTCGGGCGGGGGATCGCGCACGGGATGCCGTGGCGGACGGAGGCTAGCGATTCCGCTCCCCCGCGCTCGCGGTTCCTCCCCGGGTACTCGCGGGCGCGACGCGGGACCGAGCCTCCGCGCGATGCCCCCGCCCTCAGGGGAGCGCGACCAGCTGCTCGCGGAGCGCGTCCGCCGTCGTCACGGGGAGGCGGCACGAGAACGCGCGGCACACGTAGGCCGTCCCGGTGGATCCCGCGTCGCGGTCGGCGAGCAGCTCGAAGCCCGCGTCGGCCCAGGCGCGCGCGGCCGACTCCGCGACCACGATCGCCACGTCGGGCGGGCGGACGCGGCCCCGCGCGACCAGGGCGAGCGGGTCGGTGGCGCCGGGATCCGCGTCCGGCACGACCACCACGAGCTGCCGCGCCGCCGCGTCGATCGCCGCCGCCTGCTCGAGCGCGCCGCCGAAGGCGATCGGCCGGGTGGCACCGGCAGCCGCCACCGTCGCGAGCGCGGCGCGCGCGGCCCGGTCGTAGCGCGGATCCGCCGTCAGCTGCCCGAGCACGCGCGCGGCCGAGGACGCCGCCGTGAGGCCCGACGGGTACGCGCCCTCGGACGGGTCGGCGGCGAGGTCGAGGCCGAAGCCGGCGAGCACCGGATCCACGCCCGTCGGCACCCGGAAGCCCGCGGCGCCCGGTCGCGGATCGGCCTCGGCGGCCGCGATCAGCGCGTCGACGAGCGCCCGCGCCCGCACCGCGTACGCGACCTCGCCCGTGGCGAGCGCGAGCGCGAGCAGCCCGTCGGCGAGCATCCCGTGGTCCTCCAGCGTCGCGACCGCGGGCGAGACGCGTCCTTCGATGGAGGCGCGGACGAGCGACCCGTCCATGCGCACGTGCTCCGCGAGCAGCATGTCGGCGGCGGCGCACGCGGCGTCGATCCACGCGGGCCGGTCGAACGCGCGCCCCGCCCGGGCGAGCGCGCCGATCGCGAGCCCGTTCCATCCCGTGAGCACCTTCCCGTCGACCGCGGGCGGCTCCTCGGCCGCGCGGCCCGCGGCGTCCAGCGCGTAGTACCCGCCCTCGACGCGGCGCCCGCCGACGGTGCTCTCCGAGTCCTGCGCGGACGCGAACCCGCCCGACGCCCGCCGCAGCGTCCCCGTGAGGAAGGCGACGATGCCCGCGGCGACGTCCTCGTCGCCCGCCCGCGCGTACGCGTCGAGGAGCAGCGCGTTGTCGTAGAGCATCCGCTCGTAGTGCGGCTCGGACCAGTCGCGGCGCGTGGAGTAGCGGAAGAAGCCGCCCTCGACCGGGTCGCGCAGGTCGGATCCGGCCATCGCGTCGAGGGTGCGGCGCACGAGCGCGCGGGTCGCCTCCGCGCGCGGTGCGGCGAGCACGCCGGACTCGGCGAGCGTGTCGAGCAGCAGCACGACGGGCGCCACGGGGAACTTGGGCGCGGATCCGAACCCGCCGTGCTCCCCGTCTTCGAAGCCGGCGAGCTCGGCGGCGACCCGGTCGAGGGCGGCGTCGTCGGGCAGCGGCGAGGCGACGGATCCGCGCGCCGAGGCCTCCCGGATGGCCGAGCTCAGCTGCCCCGCGCCCTGCTCGACCTGGTCGCGCCGCGTGGTCCACGCGTCGGCGACGGCGTCGAGCACCTGCCGGAACGACGGGTGCCCGGCGCGCGGCTCGGGCGGCGAGTACGTGCCCGCGTGGAAGGTGCGGCCCTCGGGCGTCGTGAACACGTTGAGCGGCCAGCCGAGCTGGTCCGTGAAGGCGCCGGCCGCGGTGATCAGGGCCGCGTCGACCTCGGGGTGCTCCTCGCGGTCGACCTTGATCGCGACGAACCCGTCGTTCAGCCGCGACGCGAGCGCCGGATCCTGGAAGGTCTCGCGCGCCATGACGTGGCACCAGTGGCAGGTGGAGTAGCCGACCGAGACGAGCACCGGCACGTCGCGGCGGCGGGCCTCCGCGAACGCCTCCTCGCCCCACGGCCGCCAGTCGACCGGGTTGTCCGCGTGGCTCTGGAGGTAGGGGCTGACGGCGTCGGCGAGGCGGTTGGGCATGCCGCCCACGCTACGGGCGGGTCAGGGAGGGGCCGAGCGTCAGATCCAGTCGCGCTTGCGGAAGATGCCGTAGAGCACGCCGCTCACGCCGAGCATGAGCACGATCGAGAAGGGGTAGCCCCAGTCCCAGTGCAGCTCCGGCATGATGTCGAAGTTCATGCCGTAGACGCTCGAGACGAGCGTGGGCGCGAAGAGGATGGCCGCCCAGCCGGAGATCTTGCGGGTCTCCACGCTCTGCCGGTTGCTCGACTCGCTGAGCTCCCGCATCTCCTCGTTCTGGCGCTGGCCGACGAGCGTCGAGTTCACCGTGAGGATGTCGCGCAGCAGCACCCGGAACTCCTCCACGCGCTCGTTCACGACGATGACGTGGTCGGCCACGTCGCGGAGCGCCTGCTGGAGGTCCTCGCTGACCTCGTACTTGCCGGATCCCGCCTGCAGCTGCTGCAGCATGCCGCCGAGCGGGCGCACCGCGCGCTGGAAGTCGATGACCTCGCGGCTGAGCTCGTAGATGCGGCGGGACACGGCCGGATCCCCGTCGAACACCTGGTCCTCGATCTCGTCGATGTCGTTGGCGAGGCCCGTGACGACGGGCGCGTAGCCGTCGACGACCGCGTCGAGGATCGCGTAGAGCACCGACTGGGGCCCGTGGGTGAGGAGCTCGGGCCGCTCCTGCATGCGCGTGCGGATGGCCGAGAGGTCGGGCGACTCGGCGTGCCGGACGGTGATGACGAAGTTGCGGCCGAGGAACACGTGCAGCTCGCCGAACTCCACCTCCTCGCGGTCGTCCACGTAGCGGGCCGCGCGGAGCACGGTGAAGAGGGTGGAGCTGTAGCGCTCGGTCTTGGGGCGCTGGTGGGCCTGCACCGCGTCCTCGACCGCCAGCTCGTGCAGGTCGAACTCCTCGGCGAGCGCCTGGAGCTCCTCCACGGTGGGGCGGTAGAGGCCGATCCAGGCCATGGCGTCGGGCCGCGCGTCGAGCTCGCGGAACGTGTCGGCGAGCGTGGCGGGCGAGGCCACGCGGCAGCCGTCCACGTACACGCCGTTGTCGACGAGGCTGGGGCGGCGCACGCCCGCCTGCTCCGTCTGATCCTCCCGTTCCGACCGCGCCCGCGCCGCACCGCCCGCATGCCCGCCGCCGAGGGGCGCGACGCCCCGGGAGACCACGGACTTGAGGCGCGTGCGGATGCGGTGCTGGGACATGACGGACACCGTACCCGGCGCGCACGGCCATCCCCCGCGGCTCCCCTGAGGCGGCGCCGACCCGCGACGGCGCGGCCCGATCCGCCGGCGACCGCCCGGTGGACGGCGGGTGGACGGCGGGTGGACACTCACAGGCCGCCGACGCGCCGCCGCGGAGCCCGCTACCTTTCAGCCAGCGCCCGATCCCCGTCCGCGTCCACGCCGACCGGGACGCGGTCGCTTCCTCCACCTCTCTCTCCCCCCTCCGCTCCGCAGGACAGCGCGGGCCGCCCCTCACGTGCGACGTCCCTCGCGCACGCGCGGTTCAGCACATCCGCATCCCGACCAGGAAGACCCCCCTGACCCGCACGCGCCTCCGCAGCCGCCTCTCCCGCATCCTGTCCGCATCCCTCGTCACGGCGGCGCTCGCGACGGCCGTCGTCGTGTCCGCGCCCGGGGACGCCGCCGAGGCCCAGTCGGGCTACCGGGTGTGCGGCGCCTTCAACTCCTCCACATCGGAGTCCATGCAGCACGGCATCCGGTACCACCAGCCGGTCGCGCCGACCATCGGCACGGGTCTGGTCGCCAAGATCTGGATCCGGGGCGGCGAGACCTGCGAGAGCAAGGTCGGCTTCATGCAGACGTACTACGGTCTCGCCTACCCCGGTTCGTCCGCGGAGTTCACGTTCCACATGGTCACCTGCGAGGCCTTCGGGACGGGCATCACCGGCACGTCGTGGGACCCGTGCAACGGCCTCGAGACGAACAAGATCTACAAGTACACGTCCAAGTTCGACTTCTGGCACCCCGTGCGGTACCCGACGATCAACTGGTGGCACAACTGACCTGACGGGATCCCCGCCACCCGGTCAGACCACCTGATCCGGGTGGCTGCCGACGCGTCCTGCGGCCTCGAGCGCGGTGATCCCGGCCATCTCCTCGTCGGTCAGCGCGAAGTCGAACACGTCGGCGTTCTCGATGAGGCGCGCGCGCCGCGTGGTCTTGGGGAAGACGATCGTGCCGCGCTGCACGTGCCAGCGGAGCACGACCTGCGCGTCGGTGCGGTCGTGCGCACGGGCGGCGTCGCGCACGACCTCGGCGTCCGCGACCGCGCCGCGGGCGAGCGGGCTCCACGCCTGCACCGCGATCCCGTGCTCAACGAGGTACGCGGTGGTCGCGCGCTGCTGGTGCCGCGGGTGCAGCTCGATCTGGTCGACCGCGGGCGCCGGCAGCCCGGCGGCATCCAGCGCCTCGAGGTGCGGCACGAGGAAGTTGGAGACGCCGATCGAGCGGGTCAGGCCCTCCTCGCGCGCCTCGGCGAGCACCTCCCACGTCTCCACGTAGAGGCCGCGCTCGGCGGCCGGCCAGTGGATGAGGTGCAGGTCGACCGCGGGCACGTCGAGCCGGTCGAGGCTCCGGCGGATCGCGTCGCGCGCGCGGTCGCGGCCGTGGTCGTCGTTCCAGACCTTCGTGGTGACGAACAGCTCGTCGCGCGGGATGCCGGATGCGCGGATCGCCCGCCCGACCCCCTCCTCGTTGCCGTACATGGCGGCCGTGTCGATGTGCCGGTAGCCGACCTCGAGCGCCTCCGCCACGATCCGCTCGGCCTCGTCGTCGGACACCTTGTAGGTGCCCACGCCGAACTGCGGGATCGGGATCCCGTCGCCCATCGGCACCGACGGGATGGGCGTGCGGAGGACGGCCGCGCTCACGCGCCGAACCGCTCGACGAGCTCCCGCTTGAGCACCTTGCCGCTCGGCCCGAGCGGCAGCGCCTCCACCACCTCGACCCGCCGCGGGTACTTGTAGGAGGCGATGCGCTCCCGCATGAACGCGACGACCTCCTCCGGATCCACCGTCGCCTCCGCCTTCGCCACGATCGCGGCGACGACCTCCTGGCCGTGCAGGTCGTGGGCGACACCGAACACGGCGCACTGCGCGACGGCCTCGTGCCGGGCGAGCACCTCCTCGACCTCGCGCGGGTACACGTTGTAGCCGTTGCGCAGGATCATGTCCTTCGTCCGGTCGACCACGCGGATGTAGCCGTCCTCGTCGATCGTGCCGAGGTCGCCCGAGCGGAACCAGCCGTCGACGACCGCGCGGGCCGTGTCCTCGGGGCGGTGCAGGTAGCCGTTCATGAGGTTGTGGCCGCGGATCACGATCTCGCCCAGCACGCCGCGCTCGACGAGCTCCACCCGGTCCTCGTGCTCGGGGTCGGCGATCTCGATCTGCACGCCCCAGATGGGCGTGCCGACCGTGCCGGGCCGGGCCGCGACCCCCACGTGGTTGAACGACGCGACGGGCGAGGTCTCCGTGAGGCCGTAGCCCTCGTGGATCTCGGCGTCGAACGCGGCGCGGAACGCGTCGATGACGGCCACCGGGATCGCGGCCCCGCCCGAGATGGCGTAGCGCAGGTGCGGCCGGGCCGGGTTCCGCCCGGCGGCCGCGAGCAGCGCGTAGTACATGGTCGGCACGCCCATGAAGACCTGCGTGTCGTGCTCGACCATGAGCGCGAGCGCCGCGTCGCCGTCGAAGCGCGGCACCATCACGATGGTCGCGCCCGCGCGGAACGACGCGTTCATCGTGCAGGTCTGGCCGAAGGTGTGGAACAGCGGGAGGCAGCCGAGGATCCGGTCGCCCGCGCGCAGGTCGAAGGTGTCGAGCAGCAGCACGTCGACCTGCATCACGAGCGCGAGGTGGCAGCCCTCGGCGCCCTTCGGCTGGCCGGTGGTGCCGGACGTGTAGAGGATCGTCGCGGTGTCGGACGGCCGACGCGGCACGTAGGTGCGGATCGGCGCCGCGGCCTGCGCGAGCTCCTCCAGCCGGTCGGGTCCACCGTCGGTCGCGGCCGGCACGAGCACGCTGATCACGGGCACCTCGGCGAGCGCCGCGCCCTTCGCGCCCTGCTCGAGCAGCGGGCCGGCGCAGACCAGCAGCGCGGATCCGGAGTCGCGCAGCACGTACGCGATCTCCTCGCTCTTCAGCAGCGCGTGCACGGGCACGACCACGCCGCCGAGCGCGAGCACCGCGTAGTACACGCGCGGGAAGTCGGCCACGTTCGGGATCAGCATCGCGACGCGCGTGCCCTCGCCCACGCCGCGGTGGCGGAGGGCGCCGGCGTACGCGCGGGTCTCGTCCCACAGCTGGCGGTAGGTGGTGGAGACGTCACCGACGACCACGGCCACCCGGTCGGCGTGGCGGACGGCGGACTCGGCGAGGATCGCGGCGACCGAGACCGAGGCGAACCCGGTGCCCGCCTGCTCGCGGTCGTGCTCGGGGAGGAGGGGCGTGTCGGAGGTCATGGGCGGATCCCGTCGGTCGTCGTCGACTCGGGAGGCGGTGCCGCCCGCGCGCCGACGTGGCCGGCGCCTTGTCTCGAACATATCCACCGCGACCCCCGCCGGGGAGGGCCGACGGCCCGCGGATAGACTGACCCCAGCATGGAATTCAGCATCGCGTACCCGCCGGAGCTCCCCGTCAGCCGGATGCGCGACGAGATCGCCGACGCCATCCGCGACAACCAGGTGGTCATCGTGGCGGGTGCCACGGGCTCCGGCAAGACCACGCAGCTGCCGAAGATCTGCCTCGAGCTCGGCCGCGAGAGCATCGGCCACACGCAGCCCCGCAGGCTCGCCGCGCGCACCATCTCGGAGCGCATCGCGGAGGAGCTCGGCGGCGAGGTCGGCCAGCTCGTGGGCTACCAGGTGCGCTTCACCGACAAGGTCTCGGCCGACACCCGCATCAAGCTGATGACGGACGGCATCCTCCTCAACGAGCTGCAGCGCGACCGGCTGCTCCGGAAGTACGACACGATCATCATCGACGAGGCCCACGAGCGCAGCCTCAACATCGACTTCCTGCTCGGCTACCTCAAGCAGCTGCTCCCGCGCCGGCCCGACCTCAAGCTCATCATCACGTCGGCCACCATCGACCCGCAGAGCTTCTCGAAGCACTTCGGCGACGCGCCCATCGTGGAGGTCTCCGGGCGCACGTACCCGGTGGAGATCCGCTACCGGCCGCTCGTCGCGGAGGCGGCCGTCGCGGGTGAGGACGACGACCTCGCCGACGCACCGCTCGAGCGCCCGGCCGACGATCGCGACTTCCTCGAGGGCATCAACGCGGCCCTCGACGAGCTGGCGGCCGAGTCGTCGGGCGACGTGCTCGTGTTCCTCAGCGGCGAGAACGAGATCCGCGACGCCGAGGACGCGATCCGCAGCCGGAACCTCCCGCACACCGAGGTGCTCCCGCTCTACGGCCGGCTCTCCTCCGCCGACCAGCACCGCGTCTTCCAGCCGTCGACGCAGGCGGGCGTGCGCCGCCGCATCGTGCTCGCCACCAACGTCGCCGAGACGAGCCTCACGGTGCCCGGCATCAAGTACGTGATCGACGCCGGCACCGCGCGCATCTCCCGCTACTCCGTCCGGTCCAAGGTGCAGCGCCTCCCCATCGAGGCGATCTCGCAGGCGTCCGCCAACCAGCGCTCGGGACGCTCCGGCCGCACGAGCGACGGCATCGCGATCCGCCTCTACTCGGAGGAGGACTTCCTCCGCCGACCCGAGTTCACCGAGCCCGAGATCCTCCGTACGAACCTCGCGGCCGTGATCCTGCAGATGGTGTCGCTCGGCCTCGGCGACATCGCCGCGTTCCCGTTCCTCCAGCCGCCGGACTCGCGCGGCATCAAGGACGGCGTCGACCTCCTCACCGAGCTGGGCGCGGTCGTCCGCTCCCCCGACGGGACGCCGGCGCTCACGAAGGTGGGCCGCGATCTGTCGCGCCTCCCGATCGACCCGCGGTTCGCGCGCATGGTCGTCGAGTCGCGCAAGCACGGCGTGAGCCGCGAGGTCATGATCATCGTGGCCGGCCTCACCATCCAGGACGTGCGCGAGCGCCCGCTCGAGAAGCGCCCGCAGGCCGACCAGCAGCACGCGCGGTTCGTGGATCCGGCGAGCGACTTCATCACCCTCCTCAACCTCTGGAACCACCTGGAGGAGAAGGAGGCCGAGCTCTCCTCGAGCGCGTTCCGCCGCGTGTGCAAGACCGAGTTCCTCAACTACGTGCGCGTGCGCGAGTGGAAGGACGTCTTCCGGCAGCTGCGCCAGCTCGCCCGCCCGCTCGACCTCACGATGAACGAGCCGAAGGCCGACCCGGACGGCATCCACAAGTCGCTCCTGGCCGGGCTCCTCTCCCACATCGGGTTGAAGGACGCGCAGAAGAAGGACTACGTCGGTGCCCGGCAGTCGCGGTTCGTCGTGTTCCCCGGATCCGCGCTCGCGAAGAAGCAGCCCGACGCGATCATGAGCGCCGAGCTCGTGGAGACCAGCCGCCTGTTCGCGCGCACCAACGCGGCCATCGACCCGGCATGGGCCGAGCCCATCGCGGGCTCTCTCGTGAAGCGCACCCACAGCGAGCCGCACTGGGAGAAGAAGCAGGGCGCGACCGTGGCGTGGGAGCGCGTGACGCTGTACGGCGTCCCCATCGTGCTCAAGCGCCGCGTGCAGTTCTCCCGGATCGATCCGGCGTACGCGCGCGAGCTCTTCATCCGGCACGCGCTCGTCGAGGGCGACTGGGAGTCGCAGCAGGCGTTCGACCGCGCCAACCGGAAGCTCCGCGAGGAGCTCGCCGAGGTCGAGGAGCGCACGCGCCGCCGCGACATCCTCAACGACGACGAGGCCGTCTTCGAGTTCTACGACAAGCGGATCCCGCGCGACGTCGCCTCCACGCGCGCCTTCGAGGGCTGGTGGAAGAAGCAGCGCCAGGAGACGCCCGAGCTCCTCACCATGACCGCCGAGGAGCTCCTCGCCGAGGACGCGGTCGACGTCGACGAGGCCGCGTTCCCGCCCACCTGGCAGCAGGGCGACCAGCGCCTCTCCCTCACCTACCGCTTCGAGCCGGGCGCGCCCGACGACGGCGTCACGGTGCAGGTGCCGCTCGCGCTCCTCGCGCGCCTCAGCCCGGCCGGCTTCGACTGGCAGGTGCCGGGCATGCGGCACCACCTCGTCACCGCGATGATCAAGGCCCTCCCGAAGGCGCTGCGGAAGAACGTCGTGCCGGCCGCCGACTGGGCCGCGCGCCTCATCGAGGGGCTGCCCGACCCGGATCCGCAGCACCCGGTGGCCTTCACCACCACCATCGCGGGCCTCATCATGCGGAAGGCGCACGTGCGCGTCGCCGACGACGACTTCGACCTCGACCGGATCCCCGCGCACCTCCGCATGGCGTTCCGGGTCGTCGACGAGCGCGGCCGCGAGGTCGCCGCCGGTCGCGACCTCACCGAGCTGCAGGCGCGGCTCTCCAGCCGCGCCCGCGACAGCGTCGCCCGCGCCACCGCGCGTCCCGTCGAGCGCGTCGCCGGCGCATCCGGACCCGCGACGCGCGGCATGGAGCGCACGGGCCTCACCACGTGGGACCTCGACGAGCTGCCGCGCTTCGTCGACACCGCGCAGGGCGGCACGGGCGACAGCCGCCACGTCATCCGCGCCTACCCCGCGCTCGTCGACGAGGGATCCACCGTCGCGATCCGCCTCATGGCCACCGCCGAGGACCAGGCGCGCGCGATGCCCGGCGGCGTGCGGCGCCTCCTGGTTCTCGCCATCGCGAACCCGTCGGCCTACGTGAAGCAGCACCTCACGAGCCAGGAGAAGCTGATGCTCGCGACGAGCCCGTACCCGAACGTGCAGGCGCTCTTCGACGACTGCCTGCTCGCCTGCATCGACCAGGTGCTCGAGCGCGTGGCCCCGGGCGGCGCGATCTACTCCAAGGAGCTGTTCGAGACGGCGCGCGACCGCGTCTCCGGCGTCGTCATGGACTCGATGTTCGACACGGTCGCGCTCGTCAACCGGATCCTCACGGGGTACCGCGACGCCGAGCGCGCCATCAAGCAGGCCACGAGCATGCAGCTCATCGGCGCGCTCACCGACGCGCGCGAGCAGCTCGCCGGCCTCGTGCACCCGGGCTTCGTCTCGGCCACCGGGCTCGCGCGGCTCCAGCGCCTGCCCGCCTACCTCTCCGGCCTCACCCACCGCGTCCAGCGCCTGCCCGACCAGCCGGCCCGCGACCGCGCGTGGATGACCGAGGTGCAGAAGGCGACCGACCTCTACCGCGAGGCCGGCGGCGTCATCCCGTCGGCGCCGCACGCGCCCGAGTCGCTCGTGCACGCCCGCTGGATGCTCGAGGAGCTGCGCCTCAGCCTCTTCGCCCAGCACCTGCCGACGGCCGAGCCGGTGTCGCTGCAGCGGATCCGCAAGGTGCTCGCGGGCTGAGGCGCGCACCGGGAACGGCTGCGGGAAGCGGCCGGGACGCGCCGGATCCTAGGTCCCGAGCGCCTCCCCGTCCACGCCCGGACGGAAGCCCGCACGCGCGTAGGCTCGATGCATCGCGCACGACCGGTCCGGTGTCCTGCGCGATGCGCGGATCGGGGGATCCGCCGGAGGAGCGCAGGGGGAGCACGGGATGGACACGGAGCTCCGGGAGCGCCAGCGGCTCGAGTCGCTCGAGGCGCTGCACGTGTACGGCACGGCCCCGGAGACGCGGTTCGACCGGATCACGGTGATGATCGCCGAGTTCTACCGCGTGCCCATCGCCGCGGTCGGCATCATCGGCGCCGACGCCATCTGGATGAAGTCGCGCATCGGCCTGCCCAGCCCGCGCTGGGCGCGCGACGGCACGTTCACCGAGGCGGCCCTCGACGCGGACGGCATGCTCATCGTCGAGGACGCGTGGGAGGATCGAGAGCTCGCCTCCTCCCCCAGCACCACGGGCACGCTCAGCGTCCGCTTCTACGCCGCCCAGCAGCTGCGCGCACCCGACGGGAACGTCATCGGCGTCTTCTTCGTCGCCGACACCGTGCCGCGCTCCTTCGACGAGGCCGACCGCGCCCGCCTCTCCCTCATCGGCGACTTCTTCTCCGAGGAGCTCGCCCGCGAGACCGACACCCAGCGCGCCGCGGAGGTCGCCCGCGCGCTCAGCCCGCAGGCCGCGCCGCACCTGGACGGCTACGAGGTCGCGGGCACGAGCGTCCCCGCGCAGGTCGTCGGCGGCGACGTGCACGACTGGTTCCTCGAGGGCGGCGACCTGCGCCTCACCCTCGCCGACGTGATGGGCAAGGGCGTCGGCGCCGCCATCCTCGCCGCGGGCGTCCGCGCCACCGTCCGCCTCGCGTCCCGCTCCCACGGCGTGCGCGAGACGATGGTGCGCACGGCCGCCGCGCTCGTCGACGACCTCTCGACCGCGGGATCCTTCTCCACCCTGTTCCACGCGCGCCTCCAGCTCGCCACGGGCATCCTCACCTACGTGGACGCCGGGCACGGGCTCGCGCTCGTCGTCCGCGCCGACGGCGTGACGCAGCGCCTCCGCGGCCGCCACCTGCCGCTGGGGCTCGAGGCGGAGGACGCCTGGCAGGAGCAGTCCGTGCGGCTGGATCCGGGCGACGGCCTCGTGGTGTTCAGCGACGGGCTGCTCGACTTCTTCCCCGACGAGGACGCCGCGTACGGCTACCTCGCCGACCTCCTGACCCAGCACGGATCCGCGCGGCGCTTCATCGACGCCCTCGTGGCCCTCACGCCGGCTGGCCAGGCGGACGACTGCACGATCATCGCCGTGCGGCGCGCGGCGGCCTGAGCCGCACCTCCCGCCCGGATCCCGCGCGGCTCGTCGACCGGACGCGCGGTCGGGGTGCGGAATCCACTGAGAATGATTCTCGATAAGCGGCTAGCCTGCGCCTCGTCCCGCGCCCTCGCGCGGGACTCACGCAGCCGCACGGAGGATCCCATGACCACGCTCCCCAGGAGGCATCCCGCGATCACCGCGGCGCTGCTCGCCATCGCGATGACGGCCGCGCTGTCCGGCTGCGCGTCGTCCCCCGCCAGCTCCGCGCACGCCGCCGCATCCGGCGGCACGCTCCGCGCGGCCTTCCCCGGCGGCGGCGCGGCCGAGACGCTCGACTACCTCGTCGGCCCGACCGCGCTCGACTACGTGCGCGCGCGGCTGGTGCACGCGCCGTTCTGCGAGATCGACGCGTCGGCCCCGGACGGCGTCTCCTACGGCGCCCTCTCCTCCATCGACGTGAGTCCCGACCTGTCCTCGTACACGCTGCACGTGCGGCCCGACGTCCCCTTCACCGACGGATCGACGCTCACCGCCGCGGACGTCATCTACTCGCTCCGCGCCCCCGGGCTGCTGCACGGCCTGCCCTTCACGCAGGTCGTCGCCCGCGACCTCGACGTGGATGCCGCCGCCGCCGTGGACGACCTCACCGTCACGCTGCCGACGCGCCACCCGGTCGCCGACGGGCGCCAGCTCATCTGCCAGAGCATGCTCGCCATCAAGGACGGCACCACGGAGTTCACCCCGACGACGCCGTCCTCCGGGCCCTTCACCATCAGCGGGTTCGAGCCCGGGCGCAGCACGGTCCTCACCCGGAACCCGAGCTTCTACGGCACCGCGCTCGGCACCGGGCCGACGCTCGACTCCATCGAGCTGCTGTCCGTGTCCGACGCGACCGCCCGCGAGGACGCCCTGCGCCAGGGCCAGGTCGACTACGTGAGCGGACTCGCCCCGGCGCAGGCCCAGGAGCTGCAGGGAGCGTCCGGGATCACCGTCTCCACGAGCGAGCTGCCGTACGCCTCGTCCCTCCAGTTCGCCATGAACCCGGCGTTCGCCCCGTTCGCCGACGAGCGCGTGCGGGAGGCGTTCAAGCTCGCGATCGACCGGCAGCAGATCGTCGACACCGTGTACTTCGGCCACGCGTTCGCGGGCGACGACGTGCCGGGGCTCGGCTTCCCGAGCTACGACACGACCCTGCCGGTGCGCGAGCACGACCCGGACCGGGCGCGGGCGCTGCTCGCCGACGCCGGCCAGAGCGGCATGTCCGTGACGCTCACGGCGGGCCCCGAGCTGCCCGGCATGGTCGAGACGGCCACCCTCATCGTGCAGGACCTCCGCGCGATCGGCGTGGACGCGACCCTCTCCGAGCTGCCGGCGGGCCAGCTCTACGCCGACTACGCCGCGTACCAGAAGCTGCCGTTCGCGGCCGGGTACACGCCGCCGGCGCTCTTCGAGCCGAACCACGTGCCCGGCGCCCTGCCCGAGGCGGATGCGCTCGTCGCCGAGGCCCGCAGCGCCGCCACCCCGGACGCACGGCTCGCCGCGTCGCACCGGGCGCAGCGGATCCTGTGGGAGAAGGGGTACACGATCGCGCCGGTGTTCGTGCCCTCCGTCAGCGCGCGAGCCGACGGCGTCGGCGGCGTCCGCGAGCTGCAGTTCCCCGACCTGTCCCGGGCGACGGTCGCGGCGCGGTGAGCGCCGCGGCGCCGCTCGGCCGGTGGATCGCCGGGCGGTTCGGCGCCGCGATCGTGACCCTCGTGGCGCTCTCGGTCGTCGTCTTCGGGAGCGCGTCCGCGCTCCCGGGCGACGCCTCGGGCGCGCTCGCGGGCAGCGGCGCGACCCCGTCGGAACGCGACGCCCTGCGGACGGATCTCGGCCTCGACCGGCCCGTGGCGGAGAGGTACCTCTCCTGGGTCCTCGCCGCCCTGCACGGCGACCTCGGCCGGTCGCTGGTCTCCGGCCGCGAGATCACGCCGCTGGTCGCCGAGCGCCTGACCGACACGCTGACGGTCACCGCGATCGCGGTGGCGGTCATCGCGGCGACCGCGACCGGGGTCGGCCTCGCGTCCGGCATGCGGGAGGGCAGCGCGGCCGACCGGACGCTCACCGCCCTGACGGTGCTCACGATGTCGACCCCGGACTTCCTCACCGCCACCGCGCTGCTCGCGCTCCTCACCTCCCTCATCCCGGTGCTCCCGGCGGTGGCCCTCCTGCCGCTCGGCGACAGCGCGTGGCAGCATCCGGAGGTGCTCGTGCTGCCCGTCGCGACGCTCGCGCTCGGCGGAGCCGGGCCGGCCGCCCGCATGATGCGGGCCGCCGTCGTCGACGTGATGCGCGCGCCGTTCATCGAGCACGCACGGCTGAACGGGGCCCGCGGCGTCCGCCTCGCGCTCGTGCACGTGCTGCCGAACGCCGCGGCTCCCGCGCTGCAGTCGCTGACGCTGGTGGCCGCCGGCCTGCTCGGCGGCGGGATCGTCGTCGAGACGCTGTTCGGCCTCCCGGGCATCGGCCTGGAGCTCACGCGCGCGGTGTCCGCGCGGGACGTGCCCACGGTGGAGGCCGTCGCGCTGACGCTCGGCGCCACGGCCCTCGCGATCGTGCTCGCGGGCGACGTCGGCGCGGCCCTCCTCCGACGCCGCCGGGGCGCCGAGCGGGTGGGCGGATGACCGACGCGCCCGGCGGATCGCGCGCCCGGGCCCGGGAGCGCGCCCGCGTCGCCGCCCTGGTGCTCGCCGCGGCCGTCGTCGGCGCCGCCCTCCTCGGGCCGCTGCTGCCGCTCGGCTCGCCGGACCAGGTCGTCGGCCGGCCGTTCGCGGGGCCCGACGCCGCGCATCCGCTCGGCACGGAGCTGCTGGGGCGCGATCTGCTCGCGCGCGTGGCGGCCGGCGGGCAGGGGCTCGTGCTCGAGGCCCTGGGCGCGACCCTCGCGGCGAGCGCCGCCGGACTCGCGATCGGGATCTGGTCGGGACTCCGCCCCTCCCGCCGGGCCGACGCGGCGGTGCGCATCCTCGACGCGGTGACCGCCCTGCCGGCGCTGCTGGTCCTGCTCGTCATCGCGGCGGGCGCTCCCGGGCAGCCGGCCGCGATCGTCGCCGCCATCGCCCTCGTGAGCGCGCCCTTCTCGGTGCGCGTCATCCGGCAGCGGACGCGCGCCGTCGCGGCGGCCGACCACGTGATGGTCGCCCGCTCGCGCGGCGACGGGATCGGCAGCCGGCTGCGACACGACATCCTCCCCGGGATCCGCCGGGTCGCCCTGGCGGACGCGGGCCTCCGCTTCATCGCCGCGCTCCAGATCGCCGCGACCGCCGGCTTCCTCGGCGTCGGCGCCAGCGCGCCCGCCGCGGATTGGGGGCGCATGGTCCGTGAGGACGTGGTCGGCCTCCGCGCGAACCCGCTCGCGACCCTCGTCCCCGCCGGGCTCCTCGTGGCCGTCTCGCTGGGCGTCACGCTGGCCGTGGACGCGTCCGGCCGGCGTCGCGGGGTCGACCGATGATCCACGCCATCGACGTCCGGGGCCTCACTATCCACGGGACGTCCGCACCCGGCACCGCCGGACCGCCGCTCCTCCGCGCGATCGACCTGCGCGTCGCGCCCGGCGAGGTCGTCGGGCTGTCCGGGCCGTCTGGCAGCGGCAAGTCGACCATCCTGCACGCGCTCGTCGGCCACGTCTCTCCCGGCATGCGGGTCGCGGCCGGCACCGTCCGCGTCCATGGCGCGGATCCCCTCGCCCCGGCCGGCCGACGCCTCCTGCGCGGACGCGTCGTCGGCCACCTGCCGCAGGATCCCGCGAGCGCCCTCGATCCCGCGCGGACGGCGATGCACCACCTGCGCTCGCGAGCCCGGCGGTCCACGGGCCGCTCCGGGCGCGCGGAGCTCGACCGGCTCGTGCTCGCGGCCGCCCACGACGCCCACCTCGACCCCGCGCTGCTGCGCCGACGCGGATGCGAGCTCTCGGGCGGTCAGGCCCAGCGCGTGATCCTGGCCGCGCTGCTCGTCGGCCGTCCCGCGGTGGTCCTCCTCGACGAGCCCACGAGCGACCTGGACGCCGAGACCGCCGACCTGGTCGCGCGCCGCCTCGCCGACCTCCCCTGGCTCCCGGCCGTCGTCCTCGCGAGCCACGCCCCCGACGTCCTCGCGCGCTCCCGCGCCCGCATCCTCACCCTGCGCGACGGGGTGCTCGGCGAGCCGGCCGTCCCGGCGGACGCGGGGCCCGCACGCGCCGGTGGAAGGGCGACCCCGCGATCCCGGGCGACGGAGCCGGCCGCGCGCCTCCCACCCGATGCGCCCGGTCACGCCCCGGACGGCGCGACCCCCGCCGGCGGCGCGGCCCCCGCCGGCGGCGCGGCCCCCGCCGGCGTCGATGTGGTCGACCTCCGCATCCGCCTCGGTGGCGCTGCGGTCGTCGACGGAGGCTCCTTCCGCATCCCGCCCGGCGGGATCCTGGCCCTGCGCGGCCGGTCCGGGTCCGGGAAGACGAGCGTCGGCCGCGCGCTCGCCGGCCTGCTCGCGCCGGAGGCGGGCGAGCTGCGCGTGGACGGCCGCCGGGTCCCCTGGTCGGGCGACGACCGCCGTCGTGCCGAGAGGATGCTCGTGGGGCTGGTCCTCCAGGACTCCCGCACGGCGCTGCACCCGGAGGAGACGGTGCGCACGGCCATCGCGCGTGCCGGCCGTGCCGCGGTCCGCCAGGGCGCCGTCCCCGCCGCTCCGGCCGAGCTGCTGGAGCGCCTCGGGCTGGATCCGCGCCTGCTCGACCGCCGGCCGCACGAGCTGAGCGGCGGTCAACGCCAGCGCGTCGCGATCGCCCGGGCGATGGCCGCGGCACCGACCCTGCTGGTGTGCGACGAGGTCACGGCGTCCCTGGATCCCCCGGCGGAGCGCCAGGTGCTCGACGCCCTCGACGACGCGTGCACGCGCACCGGCCTCGCGGTCCTGCTCATCACGCACAGCGACGCGGCGGCCCTCCGCGCGCATCGGGTGCTCACGCTGGACGCCGGCCGTCTCGTCTGACGCCGGCCGTCGCGCCCGGCGACCTCGCCCCGCCCGGCGCGCCGCACGCGACGGCGTCGGTCCCCGCCCGACGTGCCGCCCGCGACGGCGTCAGTGCCCGCCCGGTTCCGCACCGGTCGCGGCCGGCAGCTCGGGCCGGTTCGCCCACGCCGACCAGGATCCGGGGTACAGGGCCGCGTCGATCCCGGCGATGCGGAGCGCCGCGACCTCGAGCGCCGCGCTGACGCCGGACCCGCAGTACACCGCGACCTCCCCCGCCTCCGGCACGCCGAGCCCGGCGTACCGCGCGCGCAGCTCCGCGGCCGAGCGGAACGCGCCGTCGGCGTCGAGCGCGTCCGAGGAGGGCGCGCTGCGGGCGCCGGGGATGTGGCCGGCGCGCGGATCCCACGGTTCGACCTCCCCGCGGTACCGCTCCCCCGCGCGCGCGTCGAGCAGGACGCCGTCGTGCGCGACGCGGGCGGCGCCGGCCTCGTCGACCACGGCGAGGAGCCCGGAGGTGAGCGTCACGTCGCCGGGCGCCGGCACCACCGGGCCGGTCTCGAGCGGCAGCCCGGCCGCGGTCCAGGCGGGCAGCGCGCCGTCGAGGATCCGCACGTCGGCGATCCCGGCGTCACGCAGCACCCACCAGGCCCGGGCCGCCGCGAGGCCGCCCCCGCCGTCGTACGCCACGACGACGTCGCCCGTCCGGATCCCCCAGCGCCGGGCCGCCTCCTGCAGCGCCTCCCGATCCGGCAGCGGATGCCGCCCCTCCTCCGGCGCACCGTGCCGCGACAGCTCCTCGTCGAGGTCGACGTACACGGCTCCCGGGATGTGCCCGGCCTCGTGCAGCGGCCGGCCGGGAGGGCCGCCGAGCGACCAGCGCACGTCGAGGACCCGGACGTCGTCGCGGGTGCGGAGGGCGTGATCCAGCTCGGTCGGCGTGAGGGTGATCCACATGTCCCCCATGCTCGCAGGCGGGATCGACGCCTCGACCCCCTAGGGTTGCGGGATGCGCAGTCCCGTGCTCGAGGACGGTCTCCCGTCCGGGCAGGGCGGTGACGGCGCGTGAACGACCCCCGAGGCGAGGTGCGCGCCCAGGTCCACCCGGACGCGATCCGGCACAACACGGCGGTGTTCGCCGCGTGGACGGGGACGCCCGTCATGGCCGTCGTCAAGGCCGACGGCTACGGGCTCGGAGCGCTCACCGCGGCGCGAGCGGGCATCGAGGGCGGCGCGACCTGGATCGGCGTGACCGCCGTGCAGCACGCCGTGCGCCTCCGCCTGGCCGGCATCCGCGTGCCCGCGCTCAGCTGGCTGAACACGGACGTCGTCGACTTCGCGGTCGCGGCCGAGCACCGCGTGGACGTGGCGGTGGGCACCTTCGCGGAGCTCGGACGCGCGATCGACGCGGACGGCGCGCCCCGCGTGCACCTGCAGATCGACACCGGGCTCACGCGCGAGGGCTTCCCCGAGGCGGACTGGGAGCTCCTCGCCGCTCGCGCCGCCGAGGCCGAGCGACGCAGCCGGATCCGCGTCGTCGGCGCCATGACGCACATGGCCTCGGCGGACCGCCCGGCGGCTCCCGCGAACGAGGCCCAGCGCCGGGCCTTCGAGCGCGCCTGGGAGGTCCTCCGCGCTGCGGGGCTGGATCCCGAGGAGCGCCACGCTGCCGGATCCGCCGCCGCCCTCCTCGATCCCGCCTCGCGCGGCACGCTGGTGCGGATCGGCGCCGGCCTCGCCGGGATCGACGCGAGCGGATCCGCCGGCCTCCGCTGGGCGCTGACCCTCCGCGCCCCGCTGATGGACGTGCGCCGCGTCGATGCGGGCACGTCCGTCGGGTACGGCGGCACCTGGACCGCCGAGCGCGACACGATGCTCGGCCTGCTCCCCGTCGGCTACGCGGACGGCCTCCCCCGGGCCGCCTCCCCGCTCGCCTCCGTGCAGGTCGCCGGCCGCCGGGTGCCGGTCGCCGGCGTGCTGTCCATGAACCAGACCGTCGTCGACCTCGGCCCCGGCTCCGCGGACTCGGTCGGCGACGAGGCCGTCGTGCTCGGCGACGGATCCGATGGCGCGCCCACCGCGGGCGACTGGGCCCGCTGGGCCGGCACCATCCCGCACGAGGTCCTCACCGCCGTCGGGAGCGCCCTCGCGACGCACGGCGACGTGGGGTCCGCGTCCGTCGACCCGGCCCCGACCCCGGCCGACGCATCCGGCACCCCCGCCCCGCCCCGCGACCGGACGGAGATCCGCGCATGACCGCAACCCCCCACGCCCCCCGCACCGCCCGGGACGCCGCACGCACGCGCGTCGCCGTCATCGGCGGCGGGAGGAGCACCGAGCACGACGTGTCGCTGGCCTCCGCCGCGGGCGTCGCCGCCGCGCTCGACCCGGCGCGCTTCGACGCCGTCCCGCTCACCCTGCTGCGCGACCACGGCTGGCTCGACGCGTCCGGCCGGGCGCTCACGCTGGCCGGTGCGATCGACGTCCTCGCCGGCTGCGACGTCGCCATCCCGATGCTGCACGGGCAGGACGGGGAGGACGGCACGATCGCCGCGCTCCTCGAGCTCGCGGGTGTCCCCTACGTCGGGTCCGGCGTGCGCGCGGGCGCCATCGGCATGGACAAGCTGCAGACCAAGCTCCTGGCGACCTCGATCGGCATCGCGGTCGCGCCCGGCGTGCAGCTCACGCGCGGCTCGGCGGCCGCGTACGCATGGGACCACCCGGTCATCGTGAAGCCGGCCGTGGGCGGATCCAGCCACGGCGTCGGCCTCGCGGAGTCCGCCGGAGACCTGCCCGCCGCGCTCGCGGACGCCTTCGCCGTCGACGACCGCGTGCTGGTCGAGGACCTGATGTCGGGCCGCGAGATCGACCTGCCCGTCATCCGCGCCGCGGACGGCGCGGTGCGCATCGGCCCCGCGGTGGAGATCCTCGCCGACGGCGTGTTCGACGCCGAGACGAAGTACGGCGGCGAGGCCCGCTTCGCCATCCCCGCCCCGCTCGCGCCCGAGGAGCTGGCCGCCCTGCACGACGCGGCCACCCGCATGGCGGAGGCGCTCGACTGCCGCGGCGTCGTCCGCGTCGACTTCTTCCTCACCGCGGACGGCCCCGTCCTCAACGAGGTGAACACGACGCCGGGCTGCACCGCCGCGTCGCAGGTCCCGCGCAGCTTCGCCGCCGACGGCCTCGCCTTCGCCGACCTGCTCGCCCTCCTCGTCGACGACGCCCTCAGCGCAGCGGCTTCTCGAAGCAGATCGAGTTCGTGACCGGGATGTACGGCGGGTACACGTCGATCGGCAGCCAGCCGGCCGTCGCGTAGAGCCGCACGGCGTCGGGCTGCCGGTCGCCGGTCTGCAGGATCATCCGGTGCGCGCCGCGCTCCCGTCCGACCCGCTCGAGCTCGGCCATGAGCACGCGGGCGAGCCCCGTGCCGCGGTGCGCCGGATCCACGACGACCTTCTTCAGCTCCAGCTCGCCGCGCAGCCGACGGATGACGCCGTGCGCGGCCGCCTCGCGATCGTCGCCCTCCGGCACGAGCAGCACGACCGCCTCGACGTCGGCGGGGTCGATCGCGAACGCGACGGCGGCCTTCGCCGGCCAGTCCGGGTCGTCGGCGTGCCGACCCTCGTAGCGGACGTCCATCTCGTCCTCCATGGCGCGGCGCATCCGGGCGCCGCGCGGGTCGTCCCACCCCACGACCTCGGTGCGGTAGGCCCGCCCGTCGCGGGCGACGTGACGCGGGGCGGAGTCGTGCTGCTGGTCCATGGGCCCTCTCGATGGCGGCGATGGTGATGCGGGCGGCGGCACGACGCCGCCCGCCCCGGCATCGACGGATGCGCGGCGCGGGCGGCGTCGGGTGGTGCGGTGGTGCGATGGTGCGGCGCCGCGGTCTCCCGCGGCGGGTGGCGCGGTCCTACTTGGCGCCGACCGTGGCGGACGCGTTCGACTCGTACGACGTGTTGGTCGACTCGAAGAAGTTGACGAGCTGCAGCGTGTCGTTCGCCGTGGCCATCCACTTCGCCGGGTTGGAGACCTTGTACTCGGCCTCGAAGCCGAGCTCCTCCAGGCGGCGGTCGGCCAGGTACTTCACGTACTGGTTGATGTAGTTCGCGTTGAGGCCGAGGATGCCGTTCGGCAGGAGGTCGCGGTTGTACTGCTCCTCCATCTCGACGGCGTCGAGGATCATCTGCTTGATCTCGGCGGCGAACTCCTCCGTCTGCAGGTCGGGGTTCTCCTCGAGCACCGTGAGGATGAGGTTGATGCCGAACTTCAGGTGCAGCGACTCGTCGCGCACGATCCAGTCCATGAGCGAACCGAAGTTGCGCAGCAGGTTCCGCTGGCGGAACGACAGCGACACCATGAAGCCCGAGTAGAACCAGATGCCCTCGAGGATCACGTTGTACGCGACGAGGTTCCGGACGAAGTCCTTCTTGCCCTCGGTGGTGGTGATGTCGAGGGTCTGCTCGGTCATGCGCTTGATGAACTTGACCTCGAACTCCTCCTTGCGCGCCATCGACGGGATGTCGACGTGGGAGTTGTACGCGGCCTCGCGGTCGATCGGGAACGTCTCCAGGACGTACTCGAACGACATGCAGTGGTTCGCCTCCTCCCACATCTGCTTCGCCAGGTAGAGGTGGCACTCCGGCGCGTTGATGTAGGGGTAGACGCCGAACGCGAGCGCCTTGTTCACGAGGAGCTCGTTCGGGTTGAAGTAGCTCATGAGGAACGTGATCGCGTGGCGCTCCTCGTCCGTCATCTTCTTGAAGTCCGCGATGTCCTCGCCGAGCTGGATCTCGTTGGGGAACCACGTGTTGGCGACGGCCTGGTCGTACAGGTCCATGGCCCACTGGTAGTTGACGGGCTTGAGGAGGAGGCCCTCCTGGATTCCCGTGCCGAGGATCTTCGACATCTGCTTCTTCTTCCCTGTTGCTTCTAGCTCGTCGTTCGTATGGGGGCGGGTCGCGCCGCGCGGGCTGCGCGACCCGCTGCGGCGGTCCTGCCTACTGGCAGGAGTCGCACTGGAGCTCGTCCATGGGGTCCATGGGGACGACGTAGTCGCCGAACGTGTCGTCGTTCATCAGCGTGCACCTCCCACTCCGCCGAAGCCGAAGCCCTTGCGGGGCGCCGGAGCGGACTGCGGCGCCGGGGCGTCCGCGGTCGCGGTGGATGCGGGAGCGGCAGACGCGGGCACGGCCGCGGGAGCGCCGCCGCCGAATCCGCCGAAGCCCTTGCGCTTGGTGCCGTCGGCGTCCTGCGACTTGTCGACCTTCACGGTCGACTGCTCGGCCGTGTGACGCGGCTTCATGTGCAGGTAGTACGTGGTCTTGACCCCGCGCTCCCAGCCGGCGAAGTAGATGTCCATCATGTCGCCGAGGTCGCGCGTCTCCAGGTACATGTTGCGGCTGATGGCCTGGTCGATCCACTTCTGCGCGCGCGCCGCGACCTCGAGGAACGCGTACGGCGAGAGCTGGAAGCTCGTGCGGTACGTGGCCTTGACCGAGTCCGGGATGGCGGCGATGTTCTGGATGTCGCCCTGGCTGCGCAGGATGCTCTCGCGCACGGTCTCCCAGAGGCCGAGCTCCTGCAGGTCCTTCACCAGGTTCCGGTTGACCTCGAGGAACTTGCCCGAGGAGGTGGAGCGGCTGAAGATCTGCGAGAACTGCGGGTCGAGGCCGGGCGTGGTGCCGGCGACGAGGCCGATGGACGCGGTGGGCGCGATCGCCATGAGCGTCGCGTTGCGCATGCCGCCCTTGACCTTGGCGCGGAGCGCGTCCCAGTCGAGGCGCGTGGTGCGGTTGACCTTGACGGGCACGCCGCGGTCGGCCTCCATGAGCGCGATGGAGTCGAGCGGCACGAGGCCCTCCGACCAACGCGAGCCCTCGAAGTTCGGGTACGCGCCGCGCTCCTTGGCGAGATCGGCCGACTCGTCGATGGCCGCGTAGGAGACGTGCTCCATGATCTCGTCGATGAGGTCGTACGACTCCTCCGACTCGTACGAGAAGCCGAGCTTCTCCACGACGTCGGTGAAGCCCATGACGCCGAGGCCCACCGCGCGGTTCTGCTGGTTGGAGAAGTCCGCCTCCTTCACGCTGGAGCGCGTGATGTCGATGAGGTTGTCGAGCTGGCGCACCGCGAGGCGCGCGCTCTGCTCGATCTTCGCGAAGTCGATCTTGCCGTCGGCGAAGTGCTGCGACAGGTTGATGGACGCCAGGTTGCAGACGGAGACGTTGTCCTCGTCCTGCGGCAGCGTGATCTCGGTGCAGAGGTTCGAGAGGTGGATCGTGCCCGTGTTGTTGTTCAGGGCGCGGTTGTTGATCGTGTCCTTCCAGGTCAGCCACGGGTGGCTGGTGGTCTGGAGCGAGATGAGGATCGACTTGAACTGCTCGCGCGCCTTGATGCGCTTGAACATCCGGATGCGCCCGGCCTCGGCCTCGCCGACGTAGAACGCGTAGCGCTCCGAGAACGCCTTGCCGTACAGCTCGTTGAGGTCGGAGACCTCCAGCGGGTCGAAGAGGTACCAGTCGTCGTCGTTCTGGACGCGCTTCATGAACTCGTCGCTGATCCACACGGCCGTGTTGGCGGTGCGGGTGCGGCGGTACGGGTCGCCCGAGTTCTGGCGCAGGTCGAGGAACTCGGGGAAGTCGAGGTGCCAGTTCTCCATGTAGAAGCAGAGGGCGCCGAACTTCTTGCCGCCGCGGCTGACGGCGCGGAGCACCGAGTCGATGGTGTGCATGAACGGGATGGGGCCCGTGGAGGTGGTGTTGTTCGAGCGGATGGGCGAGCCCTGCGCGCGCAGCTTGGAGACGGAGAGGCCGATGCCGCCCGTGCCCTTGGTGAGCCACATGACGTCGCGCGTGGTCTTCGCGATGTGCTCGATGTCGTCCTGCATCTCCATGACGAAGCAGTTCGCGAGCTGCGGGTAGATGGTGCCCGCGTTGACGAGGGTGGAGCCGGCCGCGAGGTACTCGAGCTTCGACATCTTCTCGTAGAAGGCGATGGCGGTCGCGGTCGGGTCCTGCTCGTTGAGCGTGAGGCCCATCGCGATGCGCATCCAGAAGTACTGGGGCACCTCGAGGGCGTCGCCGTTGCGGCCCTTGATGCCGTAGCGGTTGTTCAGCGTGACGACGCCGATGTACTTGAGCAGCTCGTCGTGCGCGGGCTCCAGGGCCTGGGCGAGGCGCTCCAGGTCGAACAGCTGCACGAGGCGGGAGTCGAGGAGCATCTCGTCGACGCCGCGCTGGATGTTGCGGGCGAAGTGCTCCGCGTGGAGGCGCTTGAGCTCCTCGGGCGACGAGTAGTCGCCGAGGACGCGCTTGTAGATGGTCTTGAGGAGGAGGCGCGCCGCGACGGTGTCGAACGCCGGGTCGTCCTTCACGTTCTGGAGCGCGACCTGGATGACCGCCTCATCCAGCTGCTGCGTGGTGATCCCGTCGAAGAGGGTGATCTCCAGCTCGGACGCGATCTGCGTGACCCAGCCGATGTTCTCATCGAGGCCCTGCGTGGCGTCCTCGATGGCCAGGTTGATGCGGTTCGCGTCGTACGGCTCCCGCGTGCCGTCGCGCTTCACTACGGTGATGGACACTCTGCTCCTCGTCGTCTTCGTCGTCCGCCCTGATCGGCTGCGGACCGTCCTGCTGTCGGCGGCGACGCGGTGCGGGTCGTGCCCGCCGCGCCATGTGCCTCACCAGCCCTGGTCCTCACCAGGGGAAATGCTCGGCGGGCCCTCATCCGCCCGGCTCCGGGGAGCAAAGGCGGCGGGGTGTCCCGCGGTCCCATCACTATATATGCGGGCCCCCGGCCGAGCCCAACCCCATATGTAGTGGGCGTGTCGTCCACAGGTGTGGACAACTCCGCGGACTTGTCCACAGGTTCCACAGGCTACGGAGGTCCCCCGACATCCCTGTCCGGTGGCGCCCGGGGCTGCGGGCGGATGCCTCACGGACGGTAGGATCTGACCCTCGTGAGCACGTACGGAAGCCTCCTCAAGACCCGCGGCGTGGGCCGGATCATCGCCGCCCAGCTCGTGGCGCGCTTCCCCGGCGGCATGCTCTCGCTCGCGTTCCTCATGCACGTCGAGCGGATCCACGACTCGTACGGCGCAGCCGGCCTCGTGCTGGCCGCGACGAGCATCGGCCAGGCCGTGGCCGGGCCCCTCACCAGCCGGTGGATGGGCGTCTGGGGCATGCGGCCCGTCCTCGTCCTCACGTCCATCGTCTGCACCGTCGCCGTCGTCGCCGTGGCGCTCGGCGACGCGGGCACGTCGGTCCCGGTCTTCATGGTGCTCGGCCTCGTCGCCGGCCTCGCCAACCCGCCCGTGCAGCCGGCCGTCCGCACCATCTACCCGAAGATGGTCAACTCCAAGCAGCTCACGCCCCTGTTCTCGCTCGACGCCTCGGCGCAGGAGATCATCTGGGTCCTCGGGCCCGTCATCGCGACCTTCCTCGCGATCCAGGTCGACACGAGCGCCGGGATCCTCGTCGCGGCGGCGTTCCTGGTCGGCGGCGGCGCGTGGTTCATCTCCTCCCCCGAGCTCGGCCGGGTGCGCATCCCGCGCAGCAAGCGCCGCTTCGGCGTCGTGCTCGGGCGCCCGCCCGTGCTCCTCAGCACCGTGGTCGGCTTCCTCCTCATCGCCGCGTGCTCCGCCATCGAGGCGGGCGTCGTCGCGGTCTACGGGCACGGCGGCCCGGAGGCCGGCTTCGTGCTCGCGATCTTCGCGGTCGGCTCGCTCATCGGCGGCCTCTCCCTCGGGCACGTCCCCATCAGCCCGTGGGCCATGGCCCGACGCCTCACGATCATCCTGGTCGGCACGGCCCTCGCCGCCGTCTGGATGCAGTTCGCCTGGCTCTCCGTGTTCCTCTTCCTGGCGGGCGTGGGCATCGCGCCCGCCCTCGCGGTGCTCTTCGCGGTCGTGTCCTCGTCGGTGCGGTTCAGCGACACCGCCGAGGCGTACGGCTGGGTCGGCACCGGCCAGCTCATCGGCGCGGCCCTCGGGTCCGCGGCCGCCGGCTTCGTCATCGACGCACAGGGCGCACAGGGCGCCTTCGTCGTGGCGGCCGCGCTGCTCGCCGCGGGCACCGCGATCGCCGCCGTGTTCCACCGCCACAGTCCGGACCTCCGCGGACGCGACGCCGGGCCGATCCCGGACACGGAGCCCGTCGCCATCGTCACCTGACACGCGGGCTGCCAGCGCGGGTCCGCTCCGCGCCCCAGAGTTCCCGCCCCCGCGGAAAACGGAGCCGCCCGGCTGGATAGTGTGAGGGCATGACCTCTCAGCAGACCCCTCTGACCACGCGACGCCTGCGGGCCGGGATCGCCGGGCTCGGGCTCGTCCTCGGCCTGACGCTCGCCGGCTGCAGCTCGCCCGCCGCCGACGACGCCGTCACCCCCGCGCCCTCCGCCTCCGCGAGCGCCCCCGCCGAGGCCGCCGCCCCCACGCCCGACGCGAGCGCGAGCGCCGGCTCCGGCGACGCCGCCGCGACCGGATCCAAAGAGGCCATCGCCGCGAAGACCCGCGAGATCGCCTGCGGCCTCAAGGACAAGTCGACGCTCGAGGAGTCGGACGTCCAGGCGTTCCGCGACCTCGGCACCGAGATCTCCGCCTCGCCCGAGAACGGCGCCGCGGCGGCCGGCCAGCAGATCACGGCCCTCGCCGACCAGATCGCCCCCGGGGTCGGCCAGCCCCTCAGCGCCGACCTGAAGACGCAGATGTCGTCCGCCTGCGACAAGCTGCAGTAGCGGTCTCCCACGATCGACGGCCCCGACCCGCGCAGAGCGGGTCGGGGCCGTCGCACGTGCGGGCGGCTACCAGCGCGGGTGCATGGCCTCGCGGAAGCACCGGTCGTAGATGTCGGCCACCTGCCGCTCGAAGACCTCGCCGAGCGCGGGGGCGTCGCCGGCCTGCGCGTTGGCGCGTGCCTGCTCCGCGTTGCGCGCGCCGGGGATCACCGTGGAGACGCCCTCGCGCTGCACGATCCAGGCGAGCGCGACCTGCGCGGGCGTGAGGTCGGGCGCGGCCTCGTGCGCGGCCGCGGCGAACTCGCGCGCCGCGGTGACGCCCTGCTCGTAGTCGACGCCGGAGAAGGTCTCGCCGACGTCGAACGCCTCGCCCTTCCGGTTGAAGTTCCGGTGGTCGGTCTCGGCGAAGGTCGTGTCCGCCGAGTAGCGGCCGCTGAGGAGGCCCGAGGCGAGCGGGACGCGCGCGATGACGCCGACCCCGGCCTCCGCCGCAGCGGGCAGCACCCGGTCGAGCGGCTTGAGGCGGAACGCGTTGAGGATGATCTGCACGCTCGCGACGCCCGGCCGCGCGATCGCGAGGAGGGCCTCGTCGGTCGTCTCGACGCTCACGCCGTAGGACGCGATGGCGCCGTCGGCGACGAGCTCGTCGAGGGCGTCGTAGACGCGGTCGCTCGAGAAGACGGGCGTGGGCGGGCAGTGCAGCTGCACGAGGTCGAGCGTGTCGACCCCGAGGTTGCGGCGCGAGCGGTCGGTCCACTCGCGGAAGCGGTCGAGGGTGAAGTTCCCGGGGTCCTGCGCGTCGCGGCGGCCCATCTTCGTGGCGACCGTGACGCCGGAGCCCGGGTGCGCACGGAGCCAGGATCCGATGATCGTCTCGCTGCGGCCGTCGCCGTAGACGTCGGCGGTGTCGAAGAAGGTGATGCCCGCGTCGGCCGCGGCATCGAGCACGGCGAGCGCGTCGTCCTCGGCGACGTCACCCCAGTCCCCGCCGAGCTGCCAGGTCCCGAGTCCGATGACCGAGACGTTCCGATGGGTCCTGCCGAGGCTTCTCTGCTCCATGCGTCGAGCCTACGCGCGGGGCGGGCGCCGGGCCGGGCGCCGGGGGTGCCGCGATCCATGGCCGACGCTCGTGCTCGTCATGGGCTGCTCATAGGGACGGGCGGTGTGATCTCCTCATCGCCCCCACCGGGCCACCCGAGACACGAAGGACCGTCATGAACGAGACACCGCAGGAGCCGACCGGACGTCCGGACGAGGCCCCGGCCGGCGACGCCGGCACGACCACCCCCGCGCCCTCCACCGACGCGACTCCCACCTCCGCCACCACGCCTCCCACCGACGCGACTCCCACCTCCACCACCGGCACCGGCACCGGCACCGGCACCGCTGCCTGGGCCGCCCCGACCGGACCCGCCGCGGCCGGCCCCGCCGCCCCGACCGCCGCGTACGCCACCGCGTCGCCGTCCGTCGGGCACGGCGCCCCAGCCGGATCGCCCTGGCCCGCGCCCGCGACCGACGCGTTCGGCCGCCCCCTGCAGGTGGACGCCGCGGGCCACCCCGTCCCGCCGAAGCGGATGGGCCGCGGCCTCCGCACCGGGCTCATCGCCGGTGCCTCCGCCCTCGCCCTCCTCCTCGCCTTCGGCAGCGGCACCGCGGTCGGCTTCATGGCCGACCTCGGGCGCCACTCCACGGCGGCCGGCGACTCCCGCGTCCAGGACCCCGGCTCCTTCGTCCCCGGGCAGGGCCACGGCCACGGACGCGGCACGGGCGGCACCGGGCAGGGATCCGACGGCGGCTCCGGCAATCAGCGCGGATCCGGATCCGGCACCGGCGCCTCGGAGACCTCCCCCGAGGCGTCGGCCGACCAGATCTCCGGCGTCGTCACCGTCGACTCCGCCCTCACCTACGAGAACGCGGCGGGCGCGGGCACCGGCATCATCCTGTCGTCCGACGGCACCATCCTCACCAACAACCACGTCGTCAGCGGCGCCACGAGCATCCGCGTCACCGTCGAGTCCACCGGCAAGGCGTACGTGGGGAAGGTCGTCGGCACCGACGCCACGAACGACGTGGCCGTGCTGAAGCTCGAGGGCGCATCCGGCCTCACCCCGGCGAAGATCGACTCCGACGGCGTCCAGGTCGGCGAGGCCGTCACGGGCGTCGGCAACGCGGGCGGCACGGGAACGCTCACGGCGGCGTCCGGCGCGGTCACCGCTCTCGGCCAGTCGGTGACGACGCAGTCCGAGGGCACGGCGGCCGGCGAGACGCTCACCGACATGATCCAGACGGACGCGCCCATCGTCTCCGGCGACTCCGGCGGACCGCTGAAGGACGCCGACGGCGAGGTCGTCGGGATCGACACGGCCGCCTCGAGCGGATCCGCCGACATCACGGGCTTCGCCATCCCCATCGACCGCGCGATGTCCATCGCGAAGCAGATCGAGAGCGGCGTCGAGTCCGGCACCGTGAAGATCGGCTACCCGGCGTTCCTCGGCGTGCTGCTCGCGAACCAGCCGGGCACCGTCGCGGGCGCGCCGCTCTCCGGCGTCGTCGACGGATCCGGTGCCGCGAAGGCCGGGCTCGCGCAGGGCGATGTCGTCACCTCGGTCGACGGGAAGCCCGTCGCCTCCGCGTCCGAGCTCAGCACCGCGGTCTCCGGCCACAAGCCGGGCGACCGCATCAAGCTCGGCTGGACCACCGCGGCCGGCGCGCAGAAGACGACCGAGGTCACCCTCACGGAGGGCCCCGTCAGCTGACCGTCGCTCCGCCACGACGACGACGGCCCGTCCCGCATCGCGCGGGGCGGGCCGTCGTCGTGCGGGTCACTGCCCGCCGAACCCGGTCGTCGAGATGCCCTTGATGATCTGGCGCTGGAAGAAGAGGAACACCACGATCAGCGGCAGCGCCGCGAGCACGGCAGACGCCATGTTCTGCGCGTACTGGATGCCGTAGGCGCTCTTCACCGTCTGCAGCCCGACCGGGAGCGTCATGAGGCTCGAGTCGTTGGTCGCGATGAACGGCCAGAGGAAGTTGTTCCACGCGCCGATGAAGATGAAGATCGCCACCGCCGAGAGGATGGGGCGCGACAGCGGCATCACGATCTGCAGGAACACGCGCACCCGGCCGGCGCCGTCGACGCGCGCCGCGTCCTCCAGCTCGATCGGGATCTGGTCGAAGAACGCCTTCAGGATGAAGACCATGGCCGGGTGCACGAGCTGGGGCAGGATCACCGCCCAGAGGGTGTCGATGAGGTCGAACGACAGCATCTGGTAGAAGAGCGGGACGATCAGGATCTGCGGGGGCACGATGATCGACGCCACGATCGCGCCCATCAGCACCTTGCGTCCGCGGAAGTCGATGCGGCTGAGCGCGTAGCCGGCGAGCGCGGAGAACACGACCGCCACCACCGTGATCACGCTGCTCGTGAGCAGGCTGTTCCACGTCCACAGGGGGATGGTGCCGCCCTTGAGCACCGAGGCGTAGGCGTCGAGCGTGAAGCCGCCGGCGGGGAAGAGCGTCACGGGGAACGCCGCCGCGTCCGTCTCGGACTTGAAGGACGTGAGCACCGCCCACAGGAACGGCAGCAGCCACGCGGCCGCGAGCACGAGGAGGATCAGCAGCGCCGCGATGCGCGAGGGCGCGAACCGCGGGGTCCCCGTGCGCCCCGCGCGGGCGGCCGAGGTCGTGGCCGGCTTGCGGGCCAGCGTGCCGGCGGAGAAGGCGGGGCGGGTGGCGGTGGTCATGGCTTCCTCCGGGTGGCGGTGAGCTGCACGATCGAGATGACCACGATCAGGGCGAAGAAGATGTAGGAGATGGCGGCCGAGTAGCCGAAGCGGAAGCCGGTGAACCCGGTCTCGAAGACGTACTGCACGATGGGCCGGGTCGCGCCGCCGGGGCCGCCCGCGGTCATCTGGTAGATCTGGTCGAAGACCTTGAGCGACGCGAGCACCTGCAGGATCGCGAGGAGCGCCGTCGTCGGGGCGAGCTGCGGGATCGTGATGGAGAACAGCTGCCGCCACTTCCCGGCGCCGTCGAGGGCCGCGGCCTCGTACTGCTGGTCGGGGATGTTCTGCAGCGCCGCCAGGTAGATGAGGAAGTTGAACCCGACGGTCCACCACACGGTGGTGATCACGACGCTCGCCATGGCGAGGGACGGGTCCTGCAGCCAGGCCGGCTGCGGGAGGCCCAGGGATCCGGCGATCGCGTTCACCACCCCGAGCTGCGGGTTGTACATCCACAGCCAGAAGAGCGACACAACGGTGGACGCGAGCAGGAACGGCAGGAAGAACGACAGGCGCCACAGCCACTGGCCGGGCAGCCCGAGGTTCACGAGCAGCGCGAGGACCAGCCCGACGAGGAGGAGGGGCACGGTGCTCGCGACCGTGAACACGGCGGTATTGCCGAGCGAGCGCCACATCTGGGAGTCGCCGAACGCCTCGGCGTAGTTGGCGAAGCCGATGAAGCCGCCGTTCGCGCCCGTCAGGCTCTGGCCGGTGAGGCTCTGGTAGAAGCCGTAGAGCACCGGCCACACGAGGAAGAGCAGGAAGGTGACGACGAAGGGGGCGATGAAGAGCATCCCCTGCATCTGCTCCTTCGCGCGCGGCCTCGGGCTCGGGCGGCCCGCGACGGGAGGCGGGGAGGCGGGTCCGGTCGCGGGCGAGACCGGGGCGGGTGGTGCAGCTGTCGTCACGAGTGGACTCCTTCGTCGTTTCGCAGGATGGGGCGCCGGGCCGCGGGGAGCGGCCGCGGCCCGCTAAAGGGGGTTGGGCTTGGCGAGCAGCGCGTCGATCTGCCCGATGAACGCGTCGAGGCCGGCCGCGGGATCCTGCCGGCCGAGGAACACGTTCTGCATGTTCTCGGCGAAGAAGGTCTGGAAGTCCGAGCCGGATCCGGTGAAGTACGCCACCGGGTCGTACTCGATCTGCTCGGCCGCGTACGCGTAGTGCGCCTGCGGCAGCAGCTCCGCGTACTCCGGGCTGTCGATGATGGGCTTGTACGCGGGGATGTGCCCGGCGCCCGCCCACTGGAGCGAGTTCTTCAGGAGGTCGGTCACGAACTCGTAGCTCTTGCGGCGCTTGTCCGGATCGGGTGCGCTCTGATGCGGGAGCACGAACGCGTGCGAGTCGGCGAAGGACGCGGGCGTCCCGTAGAGGGTCGGGATCGGCATCGCGTCGAAGGGCAGCTTCGCGGTCTGGAAAGTGGGCAGCTCCCACACGCCCGTGAAGATCGCGCCGCTCTTGCCGCCGGCGAACTCGGCGATGGCGGTGCCGGCGTCGCCGCTCGCGGTCGCGATGGTGCCGTCGAGGAGCGTGCGGATGAACTCGATCGCGGTGAGGGCCTTGTCGCGGTCGTAGACGACCTGGCCGCCCGTGGGCAGCTCCATCTCGCCGCCCATCTGCTTGTAGAGCGTGTAGAAGAGGCGCCACATCTGGGTGCCGTCGCCGAGGTAGCCGTAGCTGAGGCCGTGCACGCCCGTGATCCCCTGCATCGCGCGCATCGCGTCGGCGAAGGCCTCGGGCGAGTCGAGGGGGGCGAGCTGGCCGTCGTCGCCGAGGAGGCCGGCCTGGCCCGCGATGTCGGTGTTGTACATCATCACGAACGGGTGGCTGTCGAGGGCGATGGAGTACAGCTTCCCGTCCACCACGCCCTTGTCCCAGACGCGCGGCTCGAAGTCGGCCTGGGTGACGCCCAGCTCGGCGAGCACGTCGAGGTCCCAGGGGTCGAGGAGGCCGCCGGGCGCGAAGCCGGGGACGCGGGCCGCGTGCATCACGGCGACGTCGGGCGCGCGGCCGCCGACCGAGGCCATGGCGAGCTTCGTGTAGTACGGCTGACCCCAGGCGAGGACCGTGGCGGTGACGTCGAAGTCGCCGCCGGTCGCCTCCGCCTGCCGCACCATCTCCGTCATGCGGATGCCGTCGCCGCCGGAAAGCAGGTGCCAGTACTTCAGGTCGACGATGCCGCCGGCCGCCGCCACCTGGGGCGCGCAGCCCGAGAGACCCCCGACCAGGAACGCGCCGCCCAGGGCGGCCGCGCCGCCCATGATCAGCTGACGCCTCGACCACGCCGTGGGTCGCGCCCCGGCCTTTCCCTCAACAGGATCCATTGACCACTCCTTCGTGATGCGACGATCATTACATCGTTGTAATGGCGAGCGCAACGTTTCCGGGGTCGATCTCGGGGGTCGGCGCGGACCGGGGCGGAGCGATCAGCCCACGAGCGTCGAGCGCGTGCTGCCGCGCACGACGACGCGGTGCGGGATCACGACGTGCACGGGCGGTCCCTCGCGCTCCTCGATGCGCCGCACGAGCTGGGCGACCGCCGCCTCCGCGTAGGCGCGGATGTCGAAGTGCACGGTCGTGAGGGTCGGGATCGAGAAGCGCGACTGGTCGACGTCGTCGAAGCCGGCGACCTGGATCTGCTCGGGCACGCGGATCCCGTGGTCGGCGAGCGCCCGCAGAGCGCCGAAGGCCAGGCCGTCGGTGAAGCAGAACAGCGCGTCGGGCAGCGGGTTCCCGCTGGAGAGCCACGTGTCGACGGCCTCGGCGCCGGACGCGCTGTTCCACCCGGTCCGGTCGATCTCGATCGGCGCTTCGCCCGCCTCCTCCATCGCCCGGAGGTAGCCGATGCGGCGGAGGTCGCCCGCCGCCGACTCCTCGCGCGTGGCCGTGCCCACGGCGGCGATGCGCCGGGCACCGGTGCCGAGGAGGAACCGCGCCATGTCGTAGGAGGCCTGGACGCTGTCGACCCCCACCCGGTCGGCGATCTCCTGCTCCACCTCGCCGATGACCACGACGGGCGGCAGCGACTCCGCGCGCACGATGGCGCTCTGCGAAAGCAGCACCGGGTTGAGGATCAGGCCATCGACCAGGTGCTCGCGCGCGCGGGACATGAGGTCGCGCTCCCGGTCCGGCCGCGACCCGGTCTCCTCCATCTGGATGCTGTACCCGGCCTCGTGCGCCACCTCCACCAGGTGGTGCGCGAGCTCCGCGGAGTACGCCGTGCCGAGGTCCGGCAGCGCCACCGCGATGACGCCCGTGCGCCCGTTGCGGAGTCCGCGGGCCGACAGGTTGGGCACGTAGTCGAGCGCGGCCACCGCCTGCTCGACGCGCTCGCGGGTGGCGGGGCTCACGGCGACACGGCCGGTGATCACGTTGGAGACGGTCTTCGGGGAGACGCCGGCGCGCGCGGCCACGTCCTTGACTGTCGCGCGCATGGTCCTCCCGGTCCCGGACGGCGGCGGTCGGCGGCCGCGGTCGGTGCCCCGAATCTAATGCACCGGCATTCCCCCACCCGCGGAGGCGACGCCCGGGAGGGCCGGGCATACTGCACGGATGATCTCCACCGCGCACGCGACGACCCTCCTGGAGCTCGGCCTCGAGTGGAGCCCCGAGCCCGGCGACCGGTTCCGGATCCGCGGGCAGGGCTTCGAGTCGGACGTCTTCACCATCAGCGAGCTCACCATCGAGGCGCACGAGCACGCGACCGGGACGGTGCTCGGCTTCAACGGCACGACCGAGTGGGCGCTCGACTCGGTCGCCCTCGAGGACAGCCTGTGGCTCCCGCGCGAGGACCAGCTACGGGCGCTCCTCGGCGGCGCCTTCCGTTCGCTGCGACGCGAGATCGGCGGGGCCGAGGACGGCGCTCACGTGGTGCTCGTCGTCATCGCCGGCGAGGAGGTCGAGCACCGCGACCTCGAGGCGGAGGAGGCCTACGCGAAGGCGCTCATCGCCGTGATGGAGGCGGCGGCCTAGTCGCGACCGGCGCCGGAGCCGCGACGACTCGGATCAGGCGCGCGCCCGGCGGCGGACGGCGACGGCGGCGATGCCGCGCCAGCCGAGGAGCAGGATCCCCAGGATGATCGCGGTCGTGATCACGAACGGTACCACCACGCCCTCCCCGGTGAGCGCGCGCAGCACCATGCCGACGACGACCGTGACGCCCCACACCACGAGGCCCGTGGGCACGATGCGGGACGGCGCGCGCCAGGCGCGCGCCACGATCCAGCCCACGACGCTCGCCGCCAGGAACGGCCACGCGGTGCCGAGCACGCCGGACGGCGCGAGGTCCTCGCCGTGGCTGGCGCGCCCGATGAGGACGAAGACGACGACGAGCGCGGCGTCGAGCACGGCGGCGCGGAGGATCTCGGGACGGGCGGCGGGGCGGGCGGTTCGGCGGGTCACCCGGAGATCCTAGGCGTCGTCGCCTGGGCGGCCGGCGGCCTGTCCCGCATCCGCGTCCGCCGCCGCGTCCGGCAGCAGCAGGAACCCGTCGGCCACGAGCGCGCGGATCCGCGGCAGCAGCTCCGCGCGCAGGGCGGCGGCATCCACGGACGTGAGCTGCGCCACGGCGTCCGCGATGGCTCCGACGGTGAGCTCGCCGTCGCATGCCCCCACGAGCGCCGCCAACCCGGTGTCGAGCGGCAGCTCGCGGCCGAAGCCGGCGCCCTGGCGGAGGATCATCACGGTGGGGTCCTCGGCGCCGGGCCAGTGGTGCCGCTCCTCGGTGACGTCGCCCGCGACCACGAGCGCGGTCGCCGCCAGCGCGTCGTCGTCGAGGAGCGCGAGGCCGTCGTGCGCGGCGAGCGACGCGGCGAGGTGCTCACCCAGACCGGTGGGGTTGTGCCCGAGTCCGCCGGGCAGGCGCTCGAGGCGGCGGAGCGTCGGCGCGCCCGCGGCGGGACGACGCAGGGTCAGGTAGCCGAAGCTGACGGCGTCCACCCCGCGGGCGGCGAAGTCGTCGAGCCACGCGCCCATGAGCGACTCGGACTCCGGTGTGCCGGCGCGGGTGCCGCCGTCGCGGATCCACGTCTCGGCGTAGAGCGCGGCGTCCTGCACCTCGCGCTCCACCACCCACGCGTCGAGGCCGGCTCCCGTGCGCGCCGCGGCGCGGTCGAGCCAGCCCGCCACCCGCTCGAGGCCCGGCTCCCCCGCCCGGTGCTCCCAGTTGCCGAGGAGCTGCGCGACGCCGCCGGGCGTCAGGTGGTCGGCGAGGTCGGCGATCACCCCCTCCACGAGCGCGTCGCCCACGAGCCCGGCGTCGCGGTACTCGTACGCGGGAACGCCGTCGGCGCGCGGGGTGATCACGAACGGCGGGTTCGACACGATGTGGTCGAAGCGCTCCCCCGCGACCGGCTCGAACAGGCTGCCGAGGCGGAGCTCGATGGTCGTGACGCCATTGAGCGCCGCGTTCAGAGCGGCGAAGGCGAGCGCGCGCGCGGAGATGTCCGTGGCGACCACGCGGTCGGCGTGGCGGGAGGCGTGCAGCGCCTGGATGCCGCAGCCGGTGCCGAGGTCGAGCGCGTTCGCGACCGGGGTGGAGATCATCAGGCCGCTGAGGGTCGCCGACGCGCCGCCGACGCCGAGCACGTGGTCCTCGTCGAGGGCGCCGCCCGTGGCGAGCTCCCCGAGGTCGGACGCGATCCACCACTCGCCGACGCCGTGAGCGTCGATGAAGCCGTAGGGCCGGAGGTCGACGGCCGGGCGCACGCGGTCGCCGTCGACCTCGACCAGCCCGAGGCGCGCGGCACCGTCGAGGCCGAGCGCCGGGAGTGCGCGTCGCAGGTCGGCGGCGTCCACGGCGTCGCCGAGGACGAAGAGGGCTGCGAGCGCGGCGGGGGCGGGGAGGCCGTCCGCGGTGCGCGCAGCGGCGACGGCGCGGCGGGCGGGGATCCGGTTGCCGCGGTGCAGGGCCTGCCCGGCCGCGTCGCCCCAGACGCCGAGCGCCGAGGCCAGGGTGAAGGGCGCCGCCTCGAGGTCGGCGCGGAGCGCCCGCACCTCCGGGGTCGCGATGGTCACGGACGGGATCGCGGGGCGGGGCACTGACCGATCTTAACGAGCGGCGGCGCCGGCCGCCGGGTGGGAGCCCGACGACCGGCGCCGTGGTGAGGTGGAGGTCAGCGGCTCGTGACGGTGAGCTGCGGCGCGCTCGGAGCGGGACCACCGGCCGCCTGCAGGCCGACGTGCACGGTCTGGCCGGCGGACAGCGCACCTGCCCAGTCCGCGCCCGTGCAGGTCACCGTGCCGGAGGCGACACCGCAGCGCATCCCCCAGCTGTTCCCGACGGAGGTCGTGCCGGAGCTCGCCCACGACACGGTCCACCCGGAGACGGCGGACTTCGCGGTGATGTCGAGATCGGCCACGTAGCCGGACGACCAGGAACCGCCCGGCTGCCACGTCGCCGCCACGGCGCCCGACGTGGCGGGTGCCGGCTGCGGCTGCGGCTGCGGCTGCGGAGCGGGCTGGGCACCGGAACCGGATCCCGAGCCGGAACTGGCGCCGGATCCGGAACCCGAACCCGAACCCGACGATGCCGCCGGGTGCAGGATCGGCGCCATCGCGTCGAGCTTCGCCTGCTCCGGGGTCACCCAGTCGCTCTTCACGAGCCCGCCCGTGTCATTGCTGTCGGGGTTGAACGACCAGAACGACGAGCTGATGCCGGTGGTCTGCAGGTAGGACACCAGGGTGGACAGCCACTGCTTGTCGCTCGTGGTCTCCAGCCGGGTGCCGAACTCGCCGAGCAGCACGGGGGCGACGCCGGTCTTCGCGAGGTAGCCCCAGTGGGTGTCCCACACGCTCGTGAGGTTCTTCGGGTACTCGGGCGAGCTGAACCACGACTGGCCGGAAATGCTCGACGGGTAGTCGTGCGGGGAGTAGACGACGCGGTTCGGCACGCTCAGCCGGACCGGCTTGTCGCCCGCGGCGCCGAGGGCGCCGCCCCACCAGGTGCCCGAGCCGTCGGGCTGCTTGTCGGTGCCCTCGACGATGACGAGCAGCTTCGGGTTGACCGACAGCACCGCGTTCCCGCCGCGCTCGGCGGCGAGCCGCCAGTCGGTGGCCGTGTCGCCCGTGCCCCAGGATGCCTGGCCGTGCGGCTCGTTGTGCAGGTCGACGCCGATGACCGTCGGGTCGTCCTTGTAGCGGTCCGCGAGCATCTTCCAGTCGGAGATCCACTGCGACTCCGGGAGGTCCGACGTGTACCAGACCTCGGACTGCCCGCTCGTGGTGGGACGGTGCTGGTCGAGGAACACGTTGAGGCCGTTGGCCTTGGCGGAGGCGATGACGCGGTCCATGAGCTGCAGCGGGGACAGGCCCCGCAGGTCTGGGTTCGCGTTCAGCCAGTCGGCCGTGCTGGAGGCGTGGAGGCACTCGTTGGCGTACGGGAGGCGCACCGTGGTGAAGCCCATGTCGTGGAGGTGCTTCATGCCGCTGTCGAGCGTGATCTTGTCGAGCCCGTGGAGGACGCAGCCCGACGACTCGAGCCCGAACCAGGCGGCGCCGCGGATGGTGTACGTGGATCCGGATGCGTCGACGATCCTCCCGCCGTCGGTGTGCAGCCACCCGGAGGCGGCCGTCGCGGCGGTCGAGGCGGCGGAGGTGCGCGCGACGGCGCCCGGGTCGGCTGCGGAGGCCGAGGCAGCCGATGCTCCTGCCGCCGCGAGCGCGACCGGGAGGAGGAGTCCGAGCAGTGCAGTGGTGAGGCCTCTTCGTGTCTTCATGGGGGAAGGCTAAGAGGCTCGGAGGGCGCTCGGGAACATCCCTCACAGGACGTGAGGGTGAACGTCGCACTGCGGATCGGCGGGGCGTGCAGCGTCGTCATCCCCGTCATCCCCGTCATCACCGCGTGCGCGCTGCCCGTCGGCTCGGCCGGGATCCCCCGCGGTCACCGGTCGGGCGCACCTCCCGTGGCAGCCCGCGGACGGGTCGGGAGAAAGCAAAAACCCCGCCGGAGCGGGGTTCTTGTGGACCTAAGGAGATTCGAACTCCTGACCTCCTCGATGCGAACGAGGCGCGCTACCAACTGCGCCATAGGCCCTGACAACTCCACGAGACTACCACGTCACGGGGAGCCCTCCGAACCGCGCGGCCCGGAGACGAGGGGTCAGCCGACGGCCCTGCGGCGCCGCAGCACCTCGTCGAGGTCGCCCATGCCGGGCTCGGCGTCATCCACGATGCCCATGCGCGAGAAGCGGCTGTCCGGAGCGGTGCGCGCGGCGGGCGCGAGCGGAGCGGCGGATGCGGCGGGCGCGGCCTCCTCCTCGGCGGACAGGCGCGCGACCTCGGGCTCGAGGTGCGCGCGGCGGAGCGTCTCCTCCGACGCGGCGGCGGCGCGGCGCATCTCCTCGACGGGCGACAGCGGCGTGCGCGGCGCGTTGCCGGCGCCGGGTCGCGGGCCGGGCGCCTGCGAGCGCGAGAGGTAGAGCGGCTTCGGGACGGGGACGGGGGTCCACGACTCGCCCTCCTCCCGCTCGGCGACGGGCGCGGCGGGCTGCTCGGCGGACTCGTGGAAGTCGGTGAAGCCGGTCTGGGGTCGCGGCCGGGCCTCGGGCGCCTGGAGGCGGCGGGCGGCGGCGACCTGGGACATGCGCTGCAGGATCGCGAGCGATCCCATGGTGGCGAGGGACGAGATCACGAGCAGCGTCCACGCGGCACCGCCGGCGACCTGGGCGATGCCGGCGACGACGCCCACGAGGGCGAGCGCGAGGATCGCGGTGGCGACGAGCCGGGTGCGGCGGAGGCGCGTGGCGGCGGAGGGCGACGTTGCGGACACGGGGGCCACTTTCGGTAGGGCGCGCTGGGCGGCGGCGTCTCGCGCGCGCGCGGCGGCTTCGGCTTCTTCGGCGGCGCGGCGGAGCGCGCGCTGCTGCTCGACGACGCTGCGGGCGCTGGTCTCGGCCCGCACCGCGTCGGGGACCTCGGCCGTCTCGGCCAGGATCCGCAGGGTCTGCTGCAGCCGCACGGCGTTGCGCTCGGTCGCCATGTACTGGCGCCGGTGCAGCCACGTGGGCAGGAGGTAGGCGAGCCAGAGCACCGCGGAGAGCGCGATGATGATGCCGCCGGATTGCATGTCCCGAGGCTAGGAGGTCGGGGGCGCACGGCGCGGGAAGCGCGCCGCGTGTCCACCGCTGGACCGGCGCATCCGCAGGCGCGGGCCGGACCCGGCCGGCAGCCGGACCGGCGCCGGATCCCGGGTCAGATGCGGCGCTGCACGGCGAGCGGGGCTGCGGCCGCCTCGACATCGGCGTCGGGCACGCGCGACCACTCCGGGTCCACGCCGCCCTGCTTCCAGCGGTCGAGCACGCTGGTGGACAGCTCCTCCACCACGAGGCCGAAGCAGAAGTGGTCGCGCCAGTCGCCGTTGATGTGGATGTAGCGGCGTCGCAGGCCCTCGTACCGGAAGCCGAGCTTCTGCACGACGCGGAGGCTGGGGGCGTTCTCCGGGCGGATGCAGATCTCCATCCGGTGGAGCCCGAGCGTGGTGAAGCAGTGGTCGGTGGCGAGCGCGACGGCCGTAGGCGTCACGTTCCGGCCGGCGAAGTCCTGGCCGACCCAGTAGCCGATGGTCGCGCTCGAGAGCGAGCCGTAGGCGATGGACGAGACGTTGAGCTGGCCGGCGAACTCGTCGTCGTACTCGATGACGAGCGGCACGCCGAGGCCCGCCCGCGCGTTGGCCTGGAGCGACCGGATGCTCGCGCGGGTGTCGAACGCCATGGGCGCGTAGGGGCTGGTCGCCTCCCACTTGCGGAGCCACGAGCGGTTGTCGAGCAGCGAGCGCTCGAGGGCCCGCGAGTCGCGGAGCCGGATGGGGCGGACGGAGATGCGCCCGTCCCGCATGGTGGGTACGGTCTGCGGCACGTCCATGAGCCTAGGCCCGACCGGGTCGGGTGGCGCCGCGCGCCGGGTATGCCGCGCGGAGCGGATCCCCGGAGGCGGGCCGACCGCCGTGCGCGCGGATCAGCGCTCGAGCGTCTTGACGAACTCGGGCAGCCATTCGCGCAGGCCCTCGCCGAGGTCCTCGTGGTCGACGCCGAGCTGCACGATGGCCTTCAGGTAGTCGAGCCGGTCGCCCGTGTCGTAGCGGCGGCCGCGGAAGACGACGCCGTAGACGCCGCCGGTCCACTCGGGAGCGGCCGCCATCTTCTCGAGCGCGTCGGTGAGCTGGATCTCGCCGCCCTTGCCGGGCTCCGTCTTGTGCAGCACGTCGAAGACCTCGGGGCGCAGCACGTAGCGGCCGATGATCGCGAGGTTGGACGGCGCGGTGCCGGCGGCCGGCTTCTCGACCATCCCGGTGATGCGCACGACGTCGTCGTCGTCCGTCGCCTCGACCGTGGCCACGCCGTAGAGGTGCGTCTGCGAGGGATCCACCTCGAGGAGCGCGACGACGGAGCAGCCGCGCTCGAGCTGGACCTCGATCATGCGGGAGAGGAGCACGTCGCGCTTGTCGATGATGTCGTCGCCGAGGAGCACGGCGAAGGGCTCGCGGCCCACGTGCATCTCGGCGCGGAGCACCGCGTGGCCGAGGCCCTTCGGGTCGCCCTGGCGGACGTAGTGCATGTCGGCGAGGTCGGTGGACTCGTTGACCTTGCGGAGCTTGGCGTCGTCGCCCTTGAGCTGGAGGGTGGCCTCGAGCTCGGCGTTGCGGTCGAAGTGGTTCTCGAGGGCGGTCTTGTTGCGGCCCGTGATCATGAGGACGTCGTGGAGGCCCGCGCCAACCGCCTCCTCCACCACGTACTGGATGGCCGGGCGGTCCACGACCGGCAGCATCTCCTTCGGCATCGCTTTCGTGGCGGGCAGGAACCGCGTCCCGAGCCCCGCCGCGGGGATGACAGCCTTCGTGATGTGGGTGACCATGCGATCGAGCGTATCCACAAAAGCTACCTAGACTCGACCCATGCCGAGCGATGTCCCCAACGAGAAGAGGGCCCTGCGGGCCCAGCTGCGGGAGCGTCGTCGCCAGATGACCTCGACCGAGCGCGACGAGGCGGCCCACGGGCTGACCAGCCGGCTGACCGAGCTGGTGGCGAACCATGACGCGCGTCGCGTCGCCTGCTACCTCTCCACCGTCGACGAGCCGACCACCCGGCCTTTCCTCCAGCGGCTGCACGCGGACGGCCTCCGGGTGCTCCTGCCGGTGTCCCGAGACGACGGCCTGCTCGACTGGGTCGTCAGCGACGGCACCGAGACCGAGGGCCTGTTCGGCCTGCCGGAGCCGGTGGGCGAGCTGCTCGGTCCGATCGCGATCAACGACGTCGACCTGATCATCGTGCCCGCCGCCGCGGTGGACCAGGGCGGCATGCGCATGGGCTGGGGCCGCGGCTACTTCGACAAGACCCTCGGATCCATGGAGGCCTGTCCCCCGGTCTACGCTGTGGTGTTCGACGCCGAGTTCGTCGACGAGCTCCCGCGGGAGAAGCACGACATGCCGGTCGACGGCATCGTGACCCCGACCCTCATCCACTCCTTCTAGGGACCCATGCCCACGTACTCCTACCGCTGCACGCTGTGCGGCAACGCCTTCGACATCGTGCAGGCGTTCACCGACGACTCCCTCACCGAGTGCCCCGTGTGCGGCGGCAAGCTCCGCAAGCTCTTCGCGGCGGTGGGCGTGAGCTTCACCGGCAGCGGCTTCTACCGCAACGACTCGCGCACCGAGGACGCGGCGAAGCGGTCGCGGTCGTCGTCGGGGTCGTCGTCGGCGAAGTCGGGCGACGCGTCGTCGTCCTCGTCGTCCGACTCGTCGTCATCCTCGTCTGACTCGTCGTCCTCGTCGTCCTCGTCGTCCTCGTCGTCCTCGTCGTCCGACTCCTCGGGGTCGGGCACCACGGGCCAGGGCTCCGGTACCGTGGCCCCCAGCACCCCCTCCGGTCCCGCGTCCTCGGGCTCCGGTCCGTCCTCGCCGTCCACCTGATCGGGCGGCCCGCACGACAGGAGCACCCGTGAAGGGCTTCAAGGAGTTCATCCTCCGCGGCAACGTCATCGACCTCGCGGTCGCGGTCGTCATCGGCGCCGCGTTCACCGCGATCGTGACGGCCATCGTCACGTCGGTCTTCAACCCGGTCATAGGGGCGCTCTTCGACGCGAAGGACCTCGCGGAGGCTCTGCCTGTCGGGATCCCGAAGGCGTCGGGCGGCGAGGCCACCATCTACTTCGGCGCCGTGATCGCCGCGGTCCTCAACTTCCTCATCGTCGCGGCCGTCGTCTACTTCGCGCTCGTGCTGCCCGTGAACCACCTCAAGAAGGTGGCGTTCGCCAAGCAGAAGGCCGAGGAGGAGGCCACGCCGAAGGACGTGCCGCCGACCGAGACCGAGCTGCTCATCGAGATCCGCGACCTGCTCGCCGGGCGGCCCTCGCCCGAGGGCTCGCACACGGTGCCGTCGCCGACCGGCCAGCACGCGGCCGAGACCGGGAAGCCCGCCTAGCGGGATCCGCGCTCCCGCACGACCGACCGCCTCCGGTCCGTCCGCTCAGCCCCAGTGGGGCGGGCGGTCGAGCCGGAGGCGGTCGTCGTTGGTGTCGGCCGACGCGGGCGCGTCGCCCCAGCCCTGCGGCGCGTCCTCGGCGGCGCGCACCGCGGGGACGCGCGCGTCGGCCTGGGGCGTGGGGTCGGATCCCGGCACGGGCGGAGTCGACGCGCGCCGCGGCCGGCGCGCCGGCCGGGGCTCCCCCGCGGCGTGCGGGTGGCCGTCGGCGTCCGACGGATCGCGCTCCGGCATCAATCCGCCCGGTGCGCGCCGGCCTGCACCTGCACGGGCGCGGTGACCGGGTGCGCGTCGGAGATGGCGCCGAGGGCGGTGGCGATGCGGCGGGCGACGGCATCCGGATCCGCGAACAGCTCGAAGGAGTGCACGCGGAGGTAGTGCCAGCCGAGCCGCTTGAGCATCTCGGGCCGCAGGCGCAGCGACTCGCGGAGGCTCGTCTGGTTGACGACCGGGTCGGTCTCGATCGCGATGGCCCGGCCGCCGTAGGACGCCACGAGGCCGAGCTTGTCGCGGTGGCCGAGGGCGGGCGCGAGGCCGAGGCCCTCGAGGCGGCGGGCGAGGTCGACGAGCATGGCGTCGCCGTCGTCCGGGATCGGGTCCTCGCGGAAGCGCGCCTCCGCCTCGGACAGGATCTGGGCGAGCGCGACGATGCCGTGCTTCATCCGGTCCTGGTCGATGTCCGACGGCTGGAAGCAGGAGACCACGACCATCGAGCGGCGGGCGCGCGTCATGGCGACCGCGAGCAGGCGCTCCCCGCCGGGAGCCGCGAGCGAGCCGAAGTTCGACAGCACGCGGCCGTGCGGGGTGCGGCCGTAGCCGACGGAGAAGATGACGCGGTCGCGGCTCTGCGCGACGCACTGCTCGAGGGTCGCGACCATGAACGGCTCCGCGCGGTCGCCGATGAAGAACTCGGTGACGTCGCTGCGCTTGGCCGCCGCATGGAGCACGGCCTGCTGCACGCGCACGGCGTGCCGGGCGCTCGCGGTGATGACCATGAGGGACTCGCGCGGACGGTGGCTCGCATGGTCGAGCACGAGCTCCACCACGCGGATCACCTCGGCGTCGACGCTCTCGACGGCGCCGGTGTCCTCGTCGGGCATGCCGTGGCCGTCGGCGACGAAGTCGAGCGACAGGCTGCCGTGGCCGAGGAACGTGCCGGCCCACGGGAGCGACTGGATGCGGCCGCCGTAGAACCGGCGGTTGACGAGCTCGGCCAGGTCCTCGCCGCCCGCGCGGTAGCTGCGGGTGAGCGCGAGGGAGGGCAGGAGCTCGCCGAGGCGCGCGAGGGCGGAGTCGGCGTGGCGCTCCTCGAGCGTCGAGTCGTCGTCCGCGAGCTGCGGCGTCGAGCGCTCCGGCTGCGGCACGACCGCGATCGTGAACGGCGACGGCGTCTGCGTGACGGGATCCCCGAAGACCACGGTCTGCTTGCCGCGCCGGATGCCGCCGAGGGCCTCCGCGAGCGTCATAGCGCCGGCGTCCACGAGGAACACGGCGTCGAAGGGCATCTCGTCGGTGATCGCCGGCACCTCGTAGGGCGACGCGAGCCAGACCGGCGCGATCGTGCGCGAGAGGTGGGGCGCTGAGTGGTGGAGGGCCGCGGCGTCGACGGGGGCGGATCCGCCGAGCAGCTGGCGCAGGTGGTGCGCCTCCTCGGGCCAGTCGACCACGCCGATCTTCCACGTCTCCGCGAGCTGCCAGGCCAGGAGGCCCGCGCTCGCGGTCGCGTGCGCCTCGTCGACGAGGCGGAAGTCGGACTCGAGCCGGTCGAGCACGCTCGTGTTCGCGTTGAGGAGCGCCTTGTCGCCCGCGAGCATCTGCTCGAGCACGGACTGCCACCAGGCGAGCTCGAGCTCGGCGGCGACGGCCTCCTGCGGCACGTGCCGGTCGGAGAGGTCGCGGAGCAGCGGGTCGAGGTCGAGGCGGCGGAGCTCGGCCAGCAGGGAGGTGCGCTCCTGCAGGTTCTGCAGCACCTCGCTGTCCTCGGCGAGCTGGGCGACCTTCTCGCGCAGCTCGTCGACGGGCAGCTCGGCGAGCGGGGTGGGCCGGGTGAGCATGCTCAGCGGCTCGTCGAGCACGCGGAGGTCGGCGGCGACCTCCTGGAAGCGGACGTGCACGTCGGAGATGCCGCGCGGGACCTCCGGGGTCGAGCCGACCGCGACGTAGCGCTGCCACAGGATCCGCTGCTTCTGGATCGCCTGGAGACTCTCGTGCATGTCGGAGATGTGGACGCCCGGGCGCACGTACTCGCGCGCCAGCTTGCGGAGGCGACGGCGGGTGATGCTCGTCATCTCGGGGGCGTCGCGGCGGGACCCGGTGGCCGCGATGATCTCGCTGAGCGACCGGTCGAAGACGACGGGCTGGAACTTGTCGAGGGTCTCGCGCACGTCGAGCAGGAGGCGGAGGTACACGCCGAGCTCGTCGATGGAGCGGTAGGCGCGCATGCGCGTCTGGCCGATGAGCTCGTCGGCCCGCTCGAGGAGGCGCGGGAGGCCGTCGGCGGACAGCGACTTCGCGAGGTCGTGCGCGTGGCTCGCGGCGGCGCTCGTGGGGAAGGTGGCGCCGTACCAGGGCGAGTCGCCCGGGCCGTAGCGGAACTCGCCGAGGCTCGCGGCCTTCACGAGGGAGGCGGCGGCGCTCGCGCGGTCGTGCGCGATGGCCGTCACGGCGGCGCGGGTGAGGCGCGCGGTGGTGGCCGGCGGGCTGGGGAGCAGCGCGAGGCGAGAGAGCTCGCCGAGCGCGTCGAGCACGGAGACGCCGAGCTCGGCGTCGGGGCGGCCGAGCGCGAAGCGGTAGTCGAGCAGCACGTGGCGCAGACGCACGAGCGCGTCGTCGACCTCGGCGGTCTGCGCGGGCGCGGCCTTCTCGTTGCGGACGATGGACTGCACCACGTCGCGCTTCAGCGACTTCGGTGCGACGGCGAGGCCCGGCAGCCCCACGTCGGCCAGGCGCTGGCCGATGCCCTTCAGCGAGGAGGCGCGGGGGCTCACCACGAGCACGCGCTTGTTCTGCGCGACGAGGCAGCCGATGGAGTTGACGATCGTCTGCGTGCCGCCCGTGCCGGGAAGCGTCGTCACCACGAGCGAGTTGCCCGCGTTGATCTGCGCGATGACGTACTCCTGCTCCGGATCCGCGTCGAGCAGCAGGGTGTCGGTGACGGGCGGGCGCTGGTCCTGCGGGATCGGATCCACCGGCGCGTAGGCCTCGCCGACGCCCCACTTGGCGGTGGGGTTGCCGGCGATGGCGTCGATCACGAGGTGGTCGAGGTGCTCAGCGTCCTCGGCGAGCGCGCGGCCGACCTCGGCGAACGAGGAGACGACGAGGCGCGGCTGCACCGCGAAGGCGGGCAGGTGCGAGGTGAGGCCGCGCAGGCGGTCGATGACCGGCTGCGGCTTGAACGCGCCGTTCTGCACGGCGAGCGCGACGAACGACTCGGCGTCGAGCGTGATCTGGAACTGCTCCTCGAGCGCCCGAGCGAGCGCCGGGTTGAGGAACGGCTGCCCCTTGAGGCGCACCTCGTAGTCGCTGCCGTGGCGGCGGATGGCGAGCGGGCGCAGGAGCACCGGCGCGCGGAACTGCTCGTCGGCGAAGCGCCACTCGGCGAGGCCGATGGCGAGGTGGATCGACTCGATGCCCCGGGCCGAGACCAGCTCGATGCCCTTCTGGGTGATCCTGTTCGCGGCCTTGCGGGCGCTGCGGAGCGCGAGCTCGTCGCGGATGAGGGACGACAGCAGGGTCGTCTTGCCCGTGATGAACTGCGCGAGGCCGCCGGGATGCGTGGTGCTCAGCTCGATGCGCGCGCCGGGCACGTCGACGAAGTGGAGGAGGGGCGAGGGCCCGCCGATGCCGGCCAGCTGCTCGCGCCACTCGCGCCAGCGGGGCTCGGCCACGTTGCCGCTGCCCAGCTGCACGTCGCCGACGCGGAGGTCGTGGGGGCTGGTGCTGTTGTGGGAAGCGTTCACGTGGGGGTCCTCAAGATGCTCGGCGGCGAACCCGGAGAGCAGGTCGTCGTCGTCGTCGGATCGTTCATTGGCACGCCACACCCGGCAACAGTACGACGCGCCGGGTGGGGAAACGGGCAGGCGGGGCCGCGCGGGGGGCGATCCGGGGGGGCTCGGCGGACAGCCGCCCGTGTCCGTCCCCGGCGCCCGCCCACCTCAGCCGAGCCCGCGGCCCTCCGCTACCATGGGCCCGTCAGCCTCTGTAGCTCAATGGAAGAGCAGTTCCGTCCTAAGGAAAGGGTTGGGGGTTCGAGTCCCTCCAGGGGCACCCTTCGCCTCGCGATATCGGCCCGATATCATCGCGGTCATGAGCGAGGCGTCCATCGGTGAGGAGCTGCGTCGGCTGCGCCGCGAGATGGCGCTGTCGCAACGCGAGCTCGCCGCTCGCACGGGGGTCCCGCAGCCGAACATCGCCGCGTACGAGAGCGGTCGCCGGCAGCCGTCCCCCGAGACGCTCGAGCGGCTGGGGTCGGTGCTGCGGGTCCCGTCGCTCGAGCGCGTGCGGGCGTCGCGGGAGCGGATCCTCGAGGTCGCGGCCCGCCGACGCCTCAGCGACGTCCGCGTCTTCGGATCCGTGGCGCGCGGGGACGCCACGGCGGGATCCGACGTGGATCTCCTCGTGCATCCCGCGCCGGACGCGTCCCTCTTCGACCTGGCGGGCTTCATGGCCGAGGTCACGGAACTGCTGGGCCTGCACGTCGACGTGGTCTCCGATCGTGGGACGGGGCCGGTCATGGACCGCATCCGAACCGAGGCCGTGGCCCTCTGATGATCGACGGCGAACGCATCCCGGCGCTGCTGGCGGACATCGCGCGGTTCGCGGTCTCCGCTCGACGGGTGGCGGCGCGCGGCCACGCGCGCTTCGTCGACCCCGCGGACGACGAGCAGCGCCGCATCGCGCGCTCGCTCGTCGTGGACCTCTCGAGCGCCGCCGACCGCCTCCCCACCTCCTTCCGGGAAGCCCGTCCCGACGTCGACTGGAGCGGGATCCGCGCGGTACGGAGCTTCGTCGCCCACGACTACGACGGCACGGACGTGGAGGTGCTGTGGCGCGTGGTGGCGGTGGAGTTCCCGCGGATCGCGGAGGCGCTGGCGGAGTGACCCGGAACTACGCGCCGACCGGCTCCCCCGCGTGCCCGCGGATCGCCTCCCGGATCGCGTCCGCGTGCGCGTAGATCTCGTCGAGCGATCCGATCGGGTGCCGCGTCTCGACCTTGTGCGCGTCGAAGAGCCCCAGGTACTTCTGCTTCTTGCCGTTGAAGTGGAGGCGCGCGATGGGCTTGCGGTTGTTGTCGTCGAGGAGGATCGCGAGGTACGACTTCGCGTCACGGTGCACCACGCGCTGCGGCTTCACCTCGCTGCAGGCGATGGCCTTGACGATCTGGTAGCCCTCGAGCTCCTCGAGGGTCGTCTCGATCTCGGTGTCGCGATCGAGGTCGGCCTCCACGGCCTCCTCGCTGGTGATCGCGTCGGCCGACACCGCGGTCGGCGCCGACGGGAACGCGGGAGCGCCCAGGGCCGTCTTCAGGCGGTCGTTCACCTGCTCGTTCAGGTACTGCTTCGACGCCTTGCCGACGAGCGTCGTGAACTGCTCCCGCACCTTCTCCGTGAACGATCCGTCGTACACGCGACGGGTGAGGAGCTTCACCCACTCCGTGGTCGGCTCGCGGAACTCGGCCGCGATCGCCCGCTTCAGCGCCCCGACGTACTTGAGCTCGCCCGCGGCGCTGATGATCGAGTCGAGGTCGAAGACATCCTTCGTGAGCTTCATCAGCTCGGGCAGCAGGGTCTCGTCGATGTCCGCGAGATCGAGCACGAGGAACGGCTTCTCGTCCATGCGGTTCGGCGCGTCGAGGTCCGTGTAGAAGTGGTACGTCTCGCCGTTCGTGAGCACCGCGATCCGCGCGTTGGTGACGGCGAAGTAGCGGAAGAGCTGCGACGCGTGCTCGATCTTCAGCGGCTCCGTCGACTTCTTGCACTCGATGAGGATCTGCACCTCGCCGTCGCGCATGATCGCGTAGTCGATCTTCTCGCCCTTCTTGAGGCCGAGGTCCGCCGTGAACTCGGGGACCACCTCGAGCGGGTTGAAGACGTCGTATCCGAGGATCGTGGAGATGAACGGCATGATGAACGCGTTCTTCGTCGCCTCCTCCGTCTGGATGGCCTCGCGCTGGTTGCGGACCTTCAGGGCCAGGGCGGCCAGTCGTTCGGCGAATTCCATGGGGACTCCCTCGTCTCGGTGATCCTGACGATACGGATGTCCATGCGCGCTCATGGAAGCGCGGTGCCCCCACTTCGGGATCGGGGACCGCCTGCTACCGTGACCGCATGGTCAGCCGAGACGTGCGCGACGAGCTCGCCGCGTTCGTCGCGGAACGGGACTGGGCGCAGTTCCACACGCCGGAGAACCTCGCGAAGAGCATCGTGATCGAGGCGGGCGAGCTGCTCGAGTGCTACCAGTGGGATGCCGAGGGCGACCCTGCGCAGGTGAGGGGCGAGTTGGCCGACGTCTTGACGTACTGCCTGCTCCTGGCCGAGCGGATGGACCTCGACCCGGAGGAGATCGTGCGCGAGAAGCTGGCCGTCACGCGAGCCAAGTACCCGGTGGAGAAGGCTCGCGGACGCAGCGCCCGGTATGACGCACTTTGAGGTCCGTCGCGTCGCACTCTCCGGTGACGCCGTCGCCCGATGGGGAGCAGAGCATCCGCGCAACTCCAACTGGCCGGTGGTCTACGTCCTCGACGGTCCGCCCGCCGGAAAGCGGCCGAGCCGCCGCGCACCCGACGACCTCTACGTCGGGGAATCGCTCCGGGCAGCCGCGCGTCTCGCACAGCACCTCAAGTCCGACGCACGCGGACATCTGGCGACCGCGCGCGTGATCGTCGGTGAGACCTTCAACAAGTCCGTGTGCCTGGACTTCGAGTCGCGTCTCATCAACCTCTTCTCCGGCGACGGCGTCTACACCGTCCTGAACCGCAACATCGGGATCACGAACGCGGACTACTACGACCGAGTCACCTACACCGCGGAGTTCGAGAGGGTCTTCGAGACGCTTCGACGCGAGGGGCTGTTCCAGCGCTCCATCGCCGAGATCGAGAACGGCGACCTCTTCAAGCTTTCCCCGTTCAAGGCGCTCTCGCCTGACCAGGAGGTCGCGCTGGAGCAGGTGCTCGAAGGTCTGGTAGCGGACCGGCAGACGGGGATCGAGAGCACGATGGTGATCCAGGGCGAGCCCGGCACCGGGAAGACCGTCGTGGCGATCTACCTGCTGAAGCTGATCGCCGACATCGGGCGGCTCCCGGTCGACGACGTCCTCGACAGCGACTCCGTGTTCACCGACTTCTTCCTCGGCGAGAACCGCGAGGCGCTCCAGGGGATGCGCACGGGTTTCGTCATTCCCCAGCAGTCGCTGCGAGAGAGCGTGAAGAAGGTGTTCACGCGCACGCCCGGGCTACGAGGCGTCGAGGTCCTGACGCCCTTCCAGGTCGGCGAGAGCGCAGGCCGCTTCGACCTCCTCATCGTCGATGAGGCGCATCGCCTGAACCGCCGGGCGAACCAGGCCTCGGGGCCGCTGAATCGCAAGTTCGAGGACATCACCGTCGCCCTCTTCGGGGAGGACGACAAGCACAAGACGCAGCTGGACTGGATCCGCGGGAAGAGCACGCATCAGATCCTCATGATCGACCCCGCGCAGAGCGTTCGGCCCGCCGATCTCGGCGCGGACATCATCGACGGCGTCATCGCCGAGGCACGACGCGGTCGCCGCTGGCAGCCGCTCATGTCGCAGATGCGCGTGCGAGCGGGGACGGATTACATCGGGTACATCCGCCGCGTCCTCGGCGCGACGCCGAGCTCGCGTCCGGAGGAGCCGCTGACCGCGGACGCCCTCGGCGACTACGAGTTGCGGATGTTCGACGATGTCGGCGCCATGCATGCGGCCATCCGCGACCGTGACCGGGAGCACGGGCTCGCGCGCATGGTGCCGGGGTACGCATGGGAGTGGGTCTCGAAGAAGGACCCTCAGGCGTTCGACATCCGGATCGGCGACTACCGGGCGAAGTGGAACAGCACTCAACGCGACTGGATCGCGTCGACGAACGCGCTGGAGGAGGTGGGCTCGATCCACACGGTGCAGGGATACGACCTGAACTACGCCGGCGTCATCATCGGGCCGGATCTCCGATACGACTCCGAGGGCGGCAGCCTGTTCATGCACCGCGAGTCCTACTTCGACAAGAAGGGCCAGGAGAACAACCCGACGCTCGGCATCACCTTCTCCGACGATGACCTGCGGCTGCTCATCAGCAACATCTACGCGGTGCTCATGACGCGCGGCATCCGCGGGACCTTCGTCCACGTGGTCGATCCCGCGCTGCGCCAGCATCTGCGTCGCTACATCCCCACGACGACGTAGGACGGATCGTCCGGGCTCACCCGCCCTCGCTGTCCTGCTCCCGCCGCTTCCTCTCGATCGCGTCGCGGTAGCGCTGCATGCTCCGCTCCCCGGCACGACGGCGGATCTCCTCCACGTCGGGGGCGAAGGTCTCGCGGGTCATGTCCTTCAGCTCGATCCACTTGGCGTCGTGCTCGTCCTGCGTCATGCCGGGCTCCCACGGGCGGCCGATGGCGATCCCGACCGCGGAGGCCAGCCCCCAGGCGGCTCCCACCGCCACGCCCACGGCGAGCGAGCGGCTCATGAGCCAGCCGAGGGCCACCACCCCCACCAGCGCGACGAGCGGGGGCACGAGCGCGAAGTCCCAGCCGCCCGGCGACGAGAGCCTCCGCCGCCGGGCGAAGGGGTCCTCGACCAGGACCTCGATCAGCGCGCCGACGCCGATGGCCACGGCGACGAGCGCCACCAGTCCACCGGCTCCCGGCGACGGGACGGCGGGCAGGAGGGTCGCGAGCCCGAGGAGCACGAGCACCACCGGCGCCTTCACGACCCCGAGGACGAGGTGTCCCACGAGGGCCGCCCCCAGGCCCGGCGGCTCCCAGGAGTCGGGGTTCCGAGGTCGCGCGTCGTCCATGAGACTCCCGATGCTCGCAGGCTCGGAGCCGACCCGCCCGGACTCTCCCCCAGCACTCCGCCCCGCTCCCCGCTCCCGACGGGGCACTCTGCACATGGCGCCCTCCGCGGGCGGATCCCTACGCTGTGGCAACCCGTCGTGACACCCGAGGAGTCCCCATGGCATCCACCGCACCCGACGACTACGCGCTCGCGCGGGTCCCGCAGGAGGCGCGCTACCACTGGTTCCCCATCGCGACCCAGCGCGTCGGCCAGCTGTCCGCGCTGAGCGCCTTCGTCGTCGCCGCCACGCTCGGCTTCAGCATGTCGTTCTGGGATGCCTTCTGGGCGATCACCATCGGCGCCGTGATCCTCGAGGTCGTCTGCGTCTTCACCGGGCTCATCGGGCAGCGCGAGGGGCTGAACACCTCGATCCTGTCGCGGTGGACGGGATTCGGGCACGCGGGCTCCGCCGTCATCGGCCTGGCCATCGGCGTCAGCCTCATCGGCTGGTTCGGCATCCAGTCGGGCGTCTCCGCCTCCGGGCTGCACTCGATCATGCCGTGGCTGCCGGTGTGGGCCTGGTCGCTCGCGTTCGGCCTGATCATCACCGCCGTCGTGATGCTCGGCTTCCACGGCATGCAGTGGGTCGCGAACATCGCGGTGCCGCTCTTCCTGCTGCTCGTCGGCTGGGCCGTCGTCCTCGAGCTGAAGGAGCACGACATCTCGGAGCTCGTGACGCAGGCGGCGCCGGGCCCACCCATGTCGATCCTGGCGGGCGCCTCGATCGTGGCCGGCGGCTTCATCGTCGGCGCGCTCATCTCGCCCGATCAGACCCGCTACAACCGCTCGGCGATCGACGTGGTGAAGCAGACGGTCGTGAGCATCACGGTCGGCGAGTACCTCACGGGGCTGTCCGGTGTGCTGCTCGCGCACGCGGTGCGCACGGCCGACGTCTCCGCGATCATCCTGTCGTCGGTGGGCTGGGTGGGCGTGCTCGTGATCCTGCTCGGCACCATCAAGATCAACGACTGGAACCTGTACTCGTCGGGCCTCGGCATCGTGAACTTCATCGACACCGTGTTCGGGCGGCGCGTGAACCGGGCGCTCGTGACGGTCGTGGTCGGCCTGGTCGGGTCGGTGCTCGCGGCGGCCGGGATCCTCGGTCAGTTCACCGCGTTCCTCACCCTGCTGGGCGTGGCGTTCCCGCCCATCGTGGGGATCATGATCGCCGAGTACTTCGTGGTGAGGAACTGGCGGCCGGCGCTCGACGCCTCCCGCGCGACCGGCGCGCTCCCGGCAAGCGCGCCGCGCTGGGTGCCGGTGAGCCTCGGGATCTGGCTGGTCTCCGCGCTCGTCGGCTACTACGCGACCTTCGGGCTCGGCAGCCTGAACGCGGTCATCACGGCCTTCGTGCTCTACGCGGTGCTCGGTAAGGCGGGCTTGATCCGCGGCGTCGGCGAGGTCGCCACCGAGGGCGCCGCGCATCCGGCGCCGGGAGCCGCGACGCCGGTCGCGGCCACGGCCGGGACGGGGGCGAGGCGATGAGGATCGGCATCGACGTCGGCGGCACCAACACGGACGCCGTGCTCATGGACGGCGACCGCGTGGTCGTCGGCATCAAGTCCTCCACCACCGAGGACGTCACCTCCGGCATCGTCGGCGCGCTCGCGGAGCTCGACCGGCAGCACCCCTTCGACCCGGCCGCGATCGACGCGGTCATGATCGGCACCACCCACTTCATCAACGCCCTCGTCGAGGCCCGGCGACTCGCGCCCACCGCGGCCGTGCGGCTCGCGCTGCCGGCGACCGCGTCGCTGCCGCCCTTCGTCGACTGGCCCGAGGCGCTGGTCGACGCCGTGCGCGGCACCGGGTACCTCGCCCACGGCGGCCACGAGTTCGACGGCCGGGTCATCGCGCCGCTCGACCACGACGAGCTGAAGCGGCACGCGGCCGACATCGCCCGGCGGGGCCTCCGCTCCGTCGCGATCTCGTCGGTGTTCGCGCCCGTGAACAGCGAGTTCGAGGTGGAGGCCGCGGCCGTCCTCGCGGCCGAGCTGGGACCCGATGTCGCCATCTCGCTGTCCCACGAGATCGGCCGCATCGGGCTGCTGGAGCGCGAGAACGCGACCATCATCAACGCGTCGCTCCGGGAGCTGGCGGACGGGATCGTGGGCGGGCTCGAGAAGGCCGTGCGCGGCCACGGGATCACCGCTCCCCTCTACCTCTCGCAGAACGACGGCACGCTCATGGGCGCCGACTTCGCGCGCCGGTACCCGGTGGCGACCTTCGCGTCCGGCCCCACCAACTCGATGCGCGGCGCGGCCCTCCTCTCCGGCCTCGACACGTGCGCGGTCGTCGACATCGGCGGCACCACGAGCGACGTCGGCGTGCTGGCGAGCGGTTTCCCGCGGGAGGCGACGACCGAGATCAGCGTGGCCGGCATCCGCACCAACTTCCGCATGCCGGACGTGCTCTCCATCGGCATCGGCGGCGGATCCCTGGTGCGCGGCGACGGCGACCTGGTCGGCCCCGACTCGGTCGGCTACGCGCTCGGCCGGCGCGCCCTCGTGTTCGGCGGGGACACCCTCACAACCACGGACGTCGCGGTCGCCGCCGGCATGGCCGAGGTGGGCGACCCCGCGCTCGTCGCGCACCTCTCCCCCCAGCTCGTGCGCCGGACGCTCGACACCATCGCGGTGCGCGTCGCCGACGTCGTGGAGCGCATGCGCACCTCGTCCGCGCCGCTGCCGGTGGTGGCCGTGGGCGGCGGCTCGATCCTCCTGCCCGACGAGCTCGAGGGACTCGGGCGGATCGTCCGGCCGAACGACCACGCGGTCGCCAACGCCGTCGGCGCCGCCATCGCGCAGGTCTCCGGCGAGCTCGACCGCGTCTACAGCGTCAACGACGGATCCCGCCAGCAGGCCCTCGACGACGCCCGGCAGGAGGCCGTGGAGCGCGCGGTCGCCGCGGGCGCGTCCCCGGCGAGCGTCGAGATCGTGGACTTCGACGAGCTCGTCATCCCCTACCTGCCCGGCAACGCGATCCGCATCCGCGCCAAGGCCGTCGGCGACCTCGAGATCAGGAAGGCCGCGCATGTCTGACACGACCGTGCCCCGCACCCGCCTCACCGAGATCCGGCTGGAGCACCTGCCCGCCATCGCGCGCGGCGCCGCCATCCTCGGCACGGGCGGCGGCGGCGACCCCTACATCGGGCGCCTGCTCGCGGCCGAGGCGATCAAGGAGCTCGGCCCCATCCCGCTCGCCGACCCGTTCGACCTGCCGGACGACGCGGTCGTGATCCCCGTCGCGATGATGGGCGCGCCCACCGTGATGGTCGAGAAGCTCCCCACGGTCGAGCAGCTGCAGGGCGCGATCCTGTCGCTCGCCCGCTACCTCGGCGTGACGCCCACGCACGTCGCGTGCATCGAGGTGGGCGGCGCGAACTCCACCATCCCCATGGTCGCCGCCGCGCGCATGGGCCTGCCGCTCGTGGACGGCGACGGGATGGGACGCGCGTTCCCCGAGATCCAGATGGTGATCCCCACGATCGACGGCATCCGCGCGACGCCCATGTCCTTCGCCGACGAGAAGGGCAACACGGGCGTCGTCGACACCATCGACAACGCCTGGGCCGAGCGGCTCACCCGACCGGTGGCCGTGCAGATGGGCAGCTCGATGATCATGTCGAACTACGCGATGACGGGCGCGCAGATCAAGACGTCCTTCGTGCCGCGCACGCTCTCGCTGTGCCACGAGCTCGGCACGCTGGTGGAGGAGGCGCGCGACGCGCTCGTCGACCCGGTGGAGGCGGTGGCCGGGCGGCTCGGCGGCGCGGTGCTCCTCGGCGGCAAGGTCGTGGACGTGGCCCGGCGCACGGTCGCAGGCTTCGCGAAGGGCGAGGCCAGGATCCAGGGCACGGGCGCCGACGAGGGCCGCGAGATCGTGCTCGGCTTCCAGAACGAGATGCTGCTGGCGTCGATCGACGGGGTCCCCGTGGCCTCGACGCCCGACCTGATCATGGTGCTCGACAGCGAGACGGGCGAGCCGATCACCACGGAGACGCTGCGCTTCGGGCAGCGCGTGCGCGTGGTCAGCGCGCCGGCCGACGAGCGCTGGCACAGCCCGCGCGGCATCGAGCTCACGGGGCCGCGCTACTTCGGCTACGACATCGATCCCGTCCGCTCCCCCGTCGACGCCTTCCCGCGGTAGCCGGGCGCCGGGCGAGGACGGACGGGCCCGGCCGAGGCCCGGGGAGGGCGGACGGCCGGGTGCTACCGTGACGCCGGTGAGCCGGGACCTGGGAGTCGACGACCTCCCCGACCTCGTCGCCGGGCTGATGCTGCTGGGCTCGGGCGGCGGCGGCGACCCGCGGATCCTCGCGGCCGCCACCGCCCGGCAGCTCGCCACGGCCCCGGTGCGCGGCATCGGGCTCGACGACCTCGACCCGGACGACCTCGTGGTGCCGGTGGGCTACATCGGATCCACGTCGGTGCTCCGCGAGAAGCTCCCCTCCGGCACGGAGCTGCCCGAGGCGGTGCAGGCGCTCACGCGGTGGACGGGCACGCCTCCCGCGGCGCTCATGCCGCTCGAGATGGCGGGCGTCAACGGGCTCGCGCCCTTCGCGGCGGCGTCGATGACCGGCCTGCCGCTGCTCGACGCCGACCTCATGGGACGCGCGTTCCCCCGCATCGACCAGTCGAGCCTCGTCGTCTCCGGCCGCGCCATCTCGCCGTGCGTCGTCGCCGAGCCGGGCGGACGCACCATGCTGCTCGACGGCGTCAGCCCCTCGGAGGTGGAGGGCCTGCTGCGGCTCGCCATCGCGCACTCCTCCGGCTGGGCCGCGCTCGCCCTGTCGCCGCAGCGCGCCGCCGACCTCCGCGCGACGGCGATCCCGGGCACCGCCGAGCGTGCGCGCCGGCTCGGGCGGGCCCTGCGCGCGGCCGACGGCACGGACGCTCCGGCCGACCTCGCGAAGGCGCTCGGCGGCGTGCTCCTCGGGCACGGTCGCGTGGTCGACGTCGTCACCTCGCCGCGCCGCGGCCGCTTCGACGTGACCACCGTCAGCGTCGTGGACGAGCGGAGCGGCGCGGTCATCCGGCTCGAGGCCGAGAACGAGTTCGTCGTCGCGCTCGCGGACGGCCTGCCCGTGGCCGCGGCACCCGACATCATCACCGTCATCGCGGTGCCGGGCCTCTCCGTGGCGGGCGCCGGAGCGCTCCTCGTCGACGCCGTGCGGCCGGGCGCGAAGGTCGCCGTCGTCGCGCTGGAGGCCCCCGCCTGGTGGACGGCCACGGCCGAGCGCCGGGCCGCGGTCTCCCCCGCGGCGTTCGGCTTCGGCGCCGTCGAGGTGCCCGCGTGATCCGCCCGGTCGTCCTCTCCGCGCTGCTCGACCACGCGTCGCTCGCCGACGTGCGCCGCCTGGCCGGATCCGCGGACCCGGCCGTGACGCGGGTCCAGGGCGTGCTGATGGACGCCCCGTCGGACGAGCCGCTGCCCCCGGGGACGGACGTGCTCGTGGTCCTCGACCGGACCGAGCGCACCACCTGGCGGTTCGACGCCCGCCTGCGCCGCCTCGCCGACCGGGGGGTGACCGTGGTCGTGCTCGATGCGGCCGTCGCGGTGGATCCGGCCACGTCCCTCCTCGCAGCCCGGCTCGGCGTCGTCGTCCTCGCGTGCGACGACGCGTGGGCCACCTCGCTCGCCCTCCACGACCGTCTCGGCGATGCCCGCGCTGCCGCGGGACGGGCCGCGCTCGACGCCGTCACGGCGCTCGCGGACGCCGACCGGGATCCGGCCGACACCCTCGTCGCGGCGACCGCGCTCCTCGGCCGGCCGGCGCTCCTCGTCGACTCCTCCGGCCGCGTCCTCGCGCCCGATGGCGCGCTCCCGTCCTCCGAGGCGCGCGCCGCGATCGCCGAGGGGCTCCCCGGGCACGTCGACGCGCGCCCCGTCGGCGAGACCGGCACGCTGGTGAGCGCGCGGGTCGACTCCGGTCTGGTCGCGCCGAGCTGGCTGGTGGTCGAGGTCCCCGGGTCTGTGCCCGCCGAGGTCGACGCCGTGGCCGCCGCCCTCCCCATCGCCGCGCTCGCGGTCGGCCACCGGCTGTCGCTGCGGCGCGTGGTCGACGAGCGCGAGGCCCGGTGGCGCATCGCGCTGCTCGGCGAGCTCCTGGAGGCGGGGGACGCCCCCGGCGCCGGGCTGCTCCGCCGCGCCCTCGAGCTCGGCTGGCGCGTCGAGGGCTGGCACATGGGGGTGCGCGTCGTGGCGCGCCAGGACGTGGACACCGTCGGCCGCCGCTACGAGCTCATCGAGGCGCTCGCGGCGGAGGGCCTCGACGTGGGCGTGGTCGAGCAGGGCGACGGCTGGGCCGCGTGGATCACGTTCGACCTCGAGCCCGACGTCCCCGCGGCCCAGGCGGCCGCGCGTGCGGTGCGGCGGGCGCAGCAGCGGTGGGACGACGACCTGTCGAGCGCGGTCGGCGTCGGACGCGTGCACCACGGGCCGGCCGGGATCGCGCGCTCGCTCACGGAGGCCGCCGACGCCGCGCGTCTCGCCGCCTCCCGGCCGCAGTCCGGCCGCTTCCTCCACGTCGACCGCCTGGGCCTCGCGCAGCTGCTCCTCGCCTGGACGCAGACCGACACCTTCCAGCCGGCGGCGCTCGAGCTGCTCGCGCCGCTGCGCCGGCAGACCGCGGGCGACCTCCTCGCCACCCTCGCGACCTACCTCGACGCCGAGTCGTCGGTCGCCGAGACCGCCTCGATCCTGGCCGTGCACCGCAACACGGTGGCCGAGCGGATCCAGCGCGTGCAGCGCATCCTCCAGGTCGACCTCGCGGACGCCGAGACGCGCCTCGCGCTGCACCTCGCCTGCCGCACGGTGCTGGCGGCGGAGGGATAGGGTCGTCCCCTGTGGACGCTCACCCGTCCCGCCCAGCCGCCGCGCCTACCGTCGTCCACACCGCCTGATCGCCGCACGCGCGGCACGGCGCATCCCGGCCCGACGCAGGTGCGCCCATGCTCCCCTTCCCGACACGTACGAGAGGCACGCGCCCATGACCGACACCACCCGCACGATCCCCTGGGACGGCAGCCTCGACGAGCGCGCCGCCGCCGCGATCGAAGCCCCCGGCGGGCTCGTCGTCGCCGCCACCAAGGTCGGCTACATCCTCATGACCACCGACGGAGCGGGCCTCGAGCGCAAGTTCGATGCCAAGCAGCGCAACCGCGACAAGCCGGGCGTGGTCCTCTGCACGAGCATCGAGCAGCTGCAGCAGCTCGCCGTGCTGAACGACGAGATCCTCGCCTTCTACCAGGAGCACTGGGACGCGGACGTGCTGCTCGGCTGCATCCTCCCCTGGCGCGAGGACGCGAAGCACCTCCTCCCCGACGAGACCGCGGCGCAGCTCGCCATGGACCGCCGCGGCACGAGCTGCTTCGTGATCCGCTTCGGCCGCCCCGCCGAGCAGCTCGCCGAGCACCTCTGGGCGAGCGGGCGCCTCGCGTTCGCCAGCTCGGCCAACCCGTCCGGCAAGGGCAATCGCGGTCGCGTCGAGGGCATCGGCGAGCGCATCGAGCAGCAGGCCGACGTCATCGTCGCCGCCGACGAGTACGTCGCCTCCATCCAGCCGGGCCTCGACGAGACCAGCCGGCACGAGCAGGGCGTCATGGTCTCGATGGTCGACGCGTCCGGCGCGCTCATCCCCGAGCAGCGCGGCGAGCGCTCCGTCACCCCGAGCCCCACGCTCATCCGCCGCGGCCTCGCGGTCGACGTCATCATGTCGGCGCTCGCCCGGTCGTTCCCGTCGTGGGACTACCGCCACGGCGAGTACTACTGATCCGGCGTCGCAGCAGGATCGGCATCGAGGGCCCGCGGAGCACGTCTCCGCGGGCCCTCGCGCGTCCGGGCGCCCGCCTGCGCACCCGCCTGCGCACCCCGGCGCCGCGGATCCGTTGCGGGACGCATCAAATTCCCCGCTTTCCGAAAATAGGCGGCGGGGACGCCCGCGCCGGCCCGTTCGCCCTCCCGGAAAGGGCCGGAGCGCATCCCCGGACGGGTCCGAAATGCGAATGCCGCGCTCAGGGCACGCGCATATCGCGTAATCGACGACCGGATCGCGCGTCTCGTTTCGGAAATCACGCCGGGAACGGTATCGTGTGGAACGCAGGCATCGCAGGATGCATCATCCGCAAGGAAAGGAATGGACGTGGCTCGCAAGGTTGTCACCACGCTCGTCGACGACATCGACGGCGTCGTCATCGATGAGGGAAAGGGCGAGACCGTCCCCTTCGCACTCGACGGCGTGAACTACGAGATCGATCTGAGCGACGCGAACGCCGCGAAGCTCCGTGAGGCGCTGGACACGTACGTCGACCGCGCACGCCGCGTCGGCCGCGCCTCCTCCGGCCGCTCCTCCAGCCCGCGTCGCTCGTCCTCGAGCGCGCCCAAGGAGGACCTCGGCGCCGCCCGCGAATGGCTGCGCGCGCACGGCCACAAGGTCTCCGAGCGCGGCCGCATCTCGGCCGACCTGCTCGAGGAGTACCGCTCCAACAAGTAGTCGCACCGCTTCCCGCGCCTGGCGCGGAATGCACCCGAGAGGGCCGATCCGCATGCGGATCGGCCCTCTTCGCATGCCCGCCGGAGTCACGTAATGAATGGCCCGCGCACCGCGGCCGTGCGCATCCGGCGCCGTGGCGCGCCGGGTGTCACGCGCCGGTCACGCGGCCGTCGCGGCCGTGTCGCGCCCCTGCGAGCAGGCTCGCTCCCGAACAAGGAGCACCGTGCCGAATCACCTCGCATCACCCGGGTCCGCCGCACCCGCGACCCGCATCACCCGCCCTCGACGCCCGCTCCGCGCGCGTCTCGTCGCCGCCGGTGGTGCCGCGCTCATCGCCCTCGTGGCCGTGGTCGGCATCGGGGTCGGCGTCGGCAGCTCCCTCGACTCCGCGTCGGCCGCCACCGCCACCGCGATCCAGCAGTGCGACGGGATCTCCAACGTGGGCGGCGAGCAGGTCACCTGCTCGGTCACCGTCGTCAACAACCTCGACGTGGCCACCGGCGTCGGCTCGTCGACCGTCACGACCGTCGTCTGCGTCGGCGCCGCGAACACCGCCGGCACCTGCACCACGGACGTGCAGAGCGCGCAGACCATCGTCACCTCGGTCGACCAGTGCAACGGATCCGGGAACGGCGGCGGCGGCGAGGTCGCATGCACCGTGGACGTCACGAACAACATCACCGGCACGAGCACCACGACGCCGGCGACGGTCAACCAGTGCATCGCCGCCGGACAGGGCGGCGGCGCGAACGCCGTCAACTGCTCCCCGGTCGGCAGCACGACGAACGCCGACATCACTCAGTGCAACCAGTCCGGCAACGGCGGCGGCGGGGCCGGTCGCGTGACCTGCACCGTGCCGACCTCCACGACCTCCACCGCGCTCGCGGTGCAGGTCGACCAGTGCATCGGATCCGGCAACGGCGGCGGCGCGACCGTCACCTGCTCCGCGCGCATCCGCAACTTCGTGACCGCCGTCGTCACCCCGACGGCGACGCCCACCGTCGCGCCGACCACGTCGCCGACCGTGGCCCCCACGACGTCGCCGACCGACGCTCCCACGCCGACGCCCACCGCGACGGCACCGACCCCCACCCCCACGGCGCCGACGCCCACCGCGACCGCGCCGACCCCGACCGCGACCGCTCCCACGCCCAGCGCCACGACGGGCACCCCGACGCCGACGGCCGGCACCCCGACCGCCACGCGCACCCCGGGGACGCCCTTCGGTCCAGGCGGCACCACGCCGGGCGGGAACCTCCCGGTCACCGGATACGACCCCACGCCCACGATCGGCTGGGGCCTCGCCGCCCTGGTCCTCGGAGCCCTGGGCCTCGGGATCCACGCACGACGCAAGACCGCGAAGGCCTAGCCGCCCTCGCACCCCGTGCCGCGCCGCCCGTCGATCCGTCGCCGGGCGGCGCGGCGCACCTAGCCCCAAAAGCACCCGGATGATGGGCTTTCGTCGCCGAACGGATACGTTGGCGGCGACGGAGGTGCCCCATGCATCAGCACGCGCACGACGGGAGCACGTTCGTCGCGCGTCGTGATGCCGTGACCGGCACCGGGCCCGACAGCCCGTCCACCTCCTCCCCCGCGTGCGCCGGGGCCGCCCGGTGATCCGCGTCGACCTGCTCGGCGGGTTCCGCGCCGCCGGCCTGGCCCCGCTCGCCGACGCCTCGCACCCACCCGCCCCGCTCGCGACGACGACGACGACGACGACGACGGTGGGCCCGCCCGCCACCGCCCTGTCCGACGGCACGCAGCGCCTCATCGCCGCCCTGGCGCTCCGCAGCCGGCCCGCCGACCGCGGCGCGCTCGCGGCCGAGCTGTGGCCCGAGGCGCGCGACGGCCGCGCGGCCTCGAGCCTCCGCTCCGCCGTCGCGCGCCTCGGTGACGCCGGGCGGGAGATCGTCGAGACGACGCCCGGCGGCCTGCTCCTCCGCGCGGACGTCCGGGTCGACCTGCGCGTCGCCCGCGCCACCGCCGCTCGCCTGCTCGAGCCGCGGATCGTCGAGCCGGCGGACGCCGACCTGGCCCCGGACGCCGTGGCCCTGTTCGGCTCACCCCTCCTGCCCGACTGGTTCGACGCCTGGCTGGAGCCCGCCGCCGACGAGTGGCGGCACCTCCGCGTGAACGCGCTCGAGGCGCAGTCCGACGCGCTCCGCGTGCGCGGCCGGCTCCACGAGGCGGCGTCCGCGGCCCGCCGGGCGATCGAGGTGGATCCGCTCCGCGAGACCGCGCAGCGCTGCCTCATCGCCGTGCACCTCACCGCGGGCAACCAGTCCGACGCGCTGCACGCGTACGGCGCCTACCGCGCGCGGCTGGAGCGCGAGGTGGGGCTCGCGCCGACGGCGATGCTCTCCGACCTCATCGCCGGGATGCACCAGCGCTCGCGGGCCCTCGACCGCACCGGCTGAGGCGGACCGTCGATGCGGCGCCGCATCGCCGGTCCGCCGCGTCCGTCAGCGGCGTGCGCCGAGCCGCTCCCACAGGAAGGCGTGGATCAGCGACTGGAGCCGCGCGGTCGCCGGGTTGTCCGCGGACCCGCCGTGGCCGCCCGCGGTGTTCTCGAAGTACCAGGCGTCCTCGACCCCGGTCTCGTGCAGCAGCGCGACCATCTTCCGCGCCTGCACGGGGCCGACGCGATCGTCGCTCGTCGCCGCGTAGACGAGCGCAGGCGGGTACGCGACCCCCTCCCGGACGTTGTGATACGGCGAGAACGTGCGGATGAACTCCCAGTCCCCCGCCACGTCCGGGTCGCCGTACTCGGCGATCCACGACGCCCCCGCGGAGAGCCGCGTGTACCGCCGCATGTCGAGCAGCGGCACCCCGCAGACCACGGCGCCGAACAGCTCCGGGTAGGTGGTGAGCATGTTGCCGACGAGCAGCCCGCCGTTGCTCCTGCCCTCGCAGCCGAGGCGCGCGGGCACGGTGACGCCGCGGGTCACCAGGTCGCGCGCGACCGCCGCGAAGTCCTCGTAGGCGCGGTGGCGGTCCTGCCGGAGCGCGGCCCGGTGCCACGCCGGGCCGTATTCGCCGCCGCCCCGGATGTTGGCGAGCACGTAGACGCCGCCGCGCGCGAGCCAGCCGCGCCCCACGACGCCGCTGTACGACGGCAGCCGGCTGTTCTCGAAGCCGCCGTAGCCGGAGAGGAGCGTGGGCGCGGATCCGTCGAGCGGCAGGTCCCGCGGCCCCACCTGGAAGTACGGCACGCGCGTCCCGTCGTCGGACACCGCGAAGTGCTGCGCGACCTCGAGCCCGGACGCGTCGAAGGAGGCCGGCTGGTCCTTGACGGCACGCGGCGCGCCCTCGCCCACCACGCCGAGCAGGAGCGTGGGCGGGGTGAGGAAGCCCGTCACCGCGAGCCAGTACTCGTCGGTCTCGCGGTCGGTGGCCACGACGGAGACGGAGGCGAGCGGCGTGCCCACGGGCACGTCCTCCTCCCTCCAGCCGCCGGAGCCGTCGGCCGTCGGCGGAGTCAGCACGCGGATCCGGCTCGCCACGTCCTCCAGCAGGGTCAGCACGAGGTGCCCCGCGGTCCAGGCCCAGTCCTCGAGGCTCCGCGACGAGGTCGGCGCGAACAGCACGGCCGGCTCGCGGGATCCGGCGAGGAAGTCGTCGAGGTGCGCCGCCAGCAGCGAGCCCGCGGGGTGGACGACGCCGCCGATCTCCGTGTCGGTGCGCGGCCGGAGCACGAGCCACTCGCGGTGCAGGTCGACGTCCACGTCCTCGGGCACGTCGATCGGCACGGTCCCCGCGTCGGTGAGCAGCAGCGTGCGTGAGGTGAAGAAGTCGGGCACCTCGCGGATGACGTCCCGCTCGAAGCCCGGCGTGGGGTCGTGCGTCACGTGGACGAGCATGTCGCTCGCCGCGACCGCGTGGACCTCGGGGGCGTCGGCGAGCGCCTGGCCGCGGCTCCAGCGCCGGGCCGTCCGCGCGTAGGAGCTCTCGGTGAGGCTGCCCGGGCCGAAGTCGGTGCCGACGAAGACGGTGTCCCGGTCGATCCACGACACCATCGTCTTCGCGACCGGCACCGCGAAGCCGCCCTCGACGAAGCGGCCGGTGGCGAGGTCGAGCTCGCGGACCGCCACGGCGTCCCCGCCGTCGGGCGACAGCGACACGAGCGCGCGGTCGCGGTCGGGCGACAGGAGCTGCGCCCGGGAGAACTGCCACGGGATCCCCTCGGCTTCGCCCAGGGCGTCGAGGTCGAGCAGGACCTCCCACTCGGGCGACGGCGCCGCGTACTCGTCGAGCGTGGTGCGGCGCCAGAGGCCCTGCACGTGCTCGGCGTCGCGCCAGAGGTTGTAGAGGTGCTCGCCGTGGCGGGTCACGTACGGGATGCGCTCGTCGGACTCCAGCACCTCGAGCAGCTCGGCGGTGAGCCCGGCGCGCGACTCCTCGGGCGACCGGCCGAGCGTCCGGTCGTTCTCCGCCCGGACCCACGCGAGCGCGCGGTCTCCGTGGATCTCCTCCAGCCACAGGAACGGATCGTCGGGGGTCGCGGAGGCACGGACGTCGTCGGTCATCCCCTCAGCCTACGGACGCGCGTCCGCCGGATCCCGTCGGGCGCGTCGACCGCCGTCCCGCGTCAGGCCGCGGGCGCCAGGAACTCGTCCCAGCCGGGAGCCGGGCGCTCCATGCCGCTGACGACCCAGCCGCTCCCCTGCGGAGCCCGCGGCGACGTCCGCAGCGACCACCCCATCTCCTCGGGCGTCCGGTCGCTCTTGCGGTTGTTGCACGACAGGCAGCAGGCGACGAGGTTCTCCCAGGTGTCCTTCCCCCCGCGCGAACGGGGCAGGACGTGGTCGATGGTGGTCGCGTTCCGGGCGCAGTACGCGCAGCGGCCGCCGTCGCGCCGCAGGACCCCGCGGCGCGAGACGGGCACACGGCGCGCGTGCGGGATCCGCACGTACCGCGTCAGGAGGATGACCGACGGGCGGCCCCAGGCGCCGCCGCTCCCGAGGATTGGGTTCTCCTCGTCCTGGGCGAGCGTGGTGGCCTTGCCGCTCAGCACGAGCACCAGGGCCCGCTTGAACGACACGACGGCGAGCGGCTCGAAGCCCGCGTTGAGTACCAGTGTGCGCACGACATCCCTCTCAGACCGGCCTGGACGGCTTCCAGGAATCCGAATGAGGCGTCCCCGCCCCCGGGAACACGCGAAGGCACCGCCGAGTGCTCGGCGATGCCTTCAGGAGAGCGGGTGACCGCTCGGGTGGACCAGGTGGATGCCCACCCGGGGATGGTGCCGATGGCCGTGGCGCACGTGCGCATCCATGGTGCGGATGTCGCGTGCGGTGGTCATCGGGGCTCCCGGGCGGGTCGAGGGACGTCTCACCGCACAGGGTAGCCCAGCGACCCCCGTTTGTCCCGGGGAACGACGGAGGCCGGCGGCGCATCGGGTGGATGCGTGCCGCCGGCCTCCGGAGGTCGGTGCGCGGGTCAGCCGAGGAGGCGGACGTAGTGCACGTTGGAGCTCCAGACCGGGCGCTCCTTGACGTGGTCGCCGGGCTTGGGCGCGTCGATCATGATGCCGTTGCCGGTGTAGATGCCGTCGTGGCTGCCGTCGTTCCAGACCACGATGTCGCCGGCACGCGCCTCCGACTCGGGGACCGTGACGCCGGCGGCGCCCTGCGCGCGGACCGAGTGCGGCAGGTCGAGGCCGAACTGGGCGAAGACGTACTGGACGAGCCCGGAGCAGTCGAAGCCGGCGGGGGAGTTGCCACCCAGGACGTAGGGGGTGCCGAGGTACTGGCGCGCCACAGCGGCCACGCCCGTGGCCGAGGTGCCCGGGTAGATCGGGTTCTGCGCGAGCTGCGAGGCGGACGCCCCGGTGTAGTTCGTGACCGAGGACGCGAGCTGCGTGCGGCGCTGCTGGGCGAGCGCGGAGCGGGCGGCGTCGGCCTTCTGGGCGTTGAGCTCGGCGACGGAGGTGGCGGTGAAGCCCGCCTCGACCGGGGCAGACGACGCGTTGTCGGCGGTCACGACCTGCGCGTTGGCGGCCGTGTAGTCCTGGAGGGAGGTGCCCTTCACGTTCGCGGTGTGCTCGATCGAGGCGCCGGTGGCGTACGCCGGCAGCGCGAGGGCCCCGATGACGCCGGTGACCACGGTCATGACGAAGACGTTGGCGGTCTTCGTGCGGCGCGAGCGCGCGGCAGGCGCGGTGCTCACGCGCGGCGCGGGGGCCTGCAGCGTGCGCGCGGCCGAGTCGCGACGGGGACGGACCGCCTGGGCGGCCTCGGCGGCACGGAGCTCGCGGCGGGTGGGGAGGCGATCCATCCCGGGTGCGGGCGGTCGGGTCGGGTCGGACGGGTTCCCGACGGAACCGCTGATGTCACCATGGGCCAAGTTGTCAACCTCCTGCGTCTCGACGCCGGGCATGCTGGCGCCCCGTCCCTCCAAGGTCGTCGAGGGGTACACGTGCAGGGGACGGGTGTCGAGACGCCCTGCACCGGGCCCGGGACCTCTGTGGTGGTCGGTCGGGCCTGTTCGAGAGTAAGGGACCGGCCCCCGTTTGTCATCCTGAGGGACCATCTTTCTAACGAATCCATAACGGGAGACGTCATCCTCGCGAGGGATGCGGAACAGAACCCCCGGTGAGCACGGTGTGGCGCGAACGCGTGACCACTTCGGGGGTGGTGCTGTGGATCCGCCGACCGCGATCGCCCCGCGCGGGGCGCCGGTCAGCGCTCGATGAAGATGTGCCCGGCGACCTCGAGCGGCAGCTCCAGCCCCGACTCGGCGCCGTCGACGCGGACGAGCACGTAGGCGCCGTCGCGGGAGAACGACCCCGTGGCGCCGGGCAGCACGCCGGCCTGCTTGAGCTGCGACAGCAGCTCGGGGTCGAACTGCACGGGCTCGCCGAGGCGACGCACCACGCCCCGCGCCGGGGCGTCCGCGGTGACCCCGAGGGTCGCCTCCACGATGCTCACCACGCCGGCCATGAACGCGACGGCGGGGGAGTCGCCGAGCTCGTCGAGGCCCGGGATGGGGTTGCCGTAGGGGGACTCGGTCGGGTGCCCGAGGAGGTCGAGGATCTTCCGCTCCACCTGCTCGCTCATCACGTGCTCCCAGCGGCAGGCCTCGTCGTGGACGAATTCCCACTCCAGCCCGATGACGTCGCTGAGGAGGCGCTCGGCGAGGCGGTGCTTGCGCATCACGTGGACGGCCTTGCTGCGGCCCTCCGGCGTGAGCTCGAGGTGGCGGTCGCCGCTCACGACGACGAGCCCGTCGCGCTCCATGCGGGCGACGGTCTGCGAGACGGTGGGGCCGGAGTGCCCGAGGCGCTCGGAGATGCGCGCCCGCAGGGGCACGATGGCCTCCTCTTCGAGGTCGAGGATGGTGCGGAGGTACATCTCCGTCGTGTCCACGAGATCAGTCATCGGGGCCTCCCTTGCGCCAGCGACCAGCCTACTTCCCCGGGTGCGGGATGACCGGCGCGGGGGCTCGCACGCCTCCGGACGCACTCCGAGGCGCGCGGAGGGGGTCCCCTAGCATTGCCGCATGCCGACCACGACGATCCCCACCGAACTCCTGCCCCTCGACGGACGATTCGGCTGCGGCCCGTCCAAGGTCCGCCAGGCGCAGCTCGACCACCTCGCGCTCGCGGGCGCGCAGATCCTCGGCACCTCCCACCGGCAGGCGCCGGTGAAGGACATGGTCGGCCGCGTGCGCGCCGGCCTCTCCCGCCTCTTCCGCCTGCCCGACGGCTACGAGGTCGTGCTGGGCAACGGCGGATCCACCGCGTTCTGGGACGCCGCGGCGTTCTCCCTCATCGAGCGCCGCAGCCAGAACCTCGTCTTCGGCGAGTTCGGCGGCAAGTTCGCGAAGGCCGCCGCGGCGCCCTTCCTCGAGGCGCCCGACGTCATCACGGCGGAGCCCGGGAGCCGTGCGTCGGCGAACCCCGTCGAGGGCGTGGACGTCTACGCCTGGCCGCACAACGAGACCTCCACCGGCGTCATGGCGCCCGTCACCCGCGTGCACGGCGACGAGGGCGCCCTCACGGTCGTCGACGCCACGAGCGCGGCCGGCGGCATCGACTTCGACGCGGCCCAGGCCGACGTCTACTACTTCGCCCCGCAGAAGAACCTCGCGAGCGACGGCGGCGTCTGGCTCGCGCTGTTCTCCCCCGCCGCCCTCGAGCGCGTCGAGCGCATCGCGGCGTCCGGCCGGTGGATCCCCGAGTTCCTCAGCCTCAAGAACGCCGTCGACAACTCGCGCCTGGACCAGACGCTGAACACGCCGGCGCTCGCGACGCTGCTGATGCTCGAGGACCAGCTCGACTGGATCGACCGCGCCGGCGGCCTCGCCTGGGCCGACGCCCGCACGCGCGAGTCGTCGGCCGTCCTCTACGACTGGGCCGAGCGGGTCGACTACGCGCGGCCGTTCGTCACGGATCCCGCGCACCGCTCGCAGGTCGTGGTCACGATGGACTTCGACGACGCCATCGACGCGGCGGCCATCGCGAAGACCCTGCGCGCGAACGGCGTCGTCGACACGGAGCCCTACCGGAAGCTCGGACGCAACCAGCTGCGCGTCGCGACCTTCACGGCCATCGAGCCGGACGACGTGCGGGCGCTCGTGCGCTGCATCGAGTTCGTGGTGGAGCAGGGCGCTGGCTGATCCCGCACCTGCCGGAGACGACGACGGCGGCGGTCCCCTCGGGGGCCGCCGCCGTCGTCATGCGCGACGCGGGTCAGCGATCGGCGCCGTCGAAGCTCGTGTCGTCATCGTCGTCGTCATCGTCGGCTGCCGGGGCGCTCTCGAAGTCGACGCCGTCGAGCACGTCGTCCGCGTCCTCGGTGTCGTCGTCGGAGGCGTCGTCCGACTCGTCGTCGTCCTCATCGTCGTCTTCGTCGGATCCGGACTCGGCGGCGAGGCGCTCCGCCTCCTCGTCGGCCTCGATCCCGGCCAGGCGGTCGGACCACGGCAGCCACTCCGGCGACAGCAGCGCGCCCTCGCCGGGCATGAGCTCCGCCTCGAGCACAGTCGGCGCCGCGTCCTCGACGCGGGCCAGCGTCACGGTCCAGTACCAGCCGGGGTAGCCCGGCATCGTGTTCGCGAAGAGGAGGGAGAGCACGCGATCGCCCTCGACCGTGGATCCGGCAGGCTCGCCGACGGTGTCGGCCGGCGTGATCTCGAGCAGCGCGGCGCGCGCGAGGTCCACGGCGGCGAGCAGCTCGGCGTCGGCGACGGGCGGCGCGGCCGGCTCGTCAGCGACCGCGGCCCCGCGGTCATCACCGGCGTGCGCGACGGCGTCCCCGCCCACGTCCTCGGTCGCCTCCGGTGCCGTCGCGTCGGACACGACGCCCGACCCGGTCGTCGTCTCCTCGACGCTCTCGTCCTCCACGCGCTCAGGCATCGAGCTCCTCCGCGACCCGGCGCAGCAGCGCGGCGATCTTGCGGCTGTGGGCGTCGTCCGGGTACCGGCCGCGCTTGAGGTCGCTGCCGATCCCGTCGAGCACCTTCACGAGGTCCTCGACGATGACGGCCATGTCGTCGGCGGGCTTGCGGGACATGCGGACGAGCGAGGGCGGGGCGTCGAGGATCCGCGCGGACAGCGCCTGCGCGCCCCGCTTGCCGTCGGCGATGCCGAACTCGAGCCGGGTGCCGGCCTTCACGCCGGCGACGCCCGAGGGCAGGGCCGACGCGTGCAGGAATACCTCCTGGCCGTCGTCCGAGCTGATGAACCCGAACCCCTTGTCCTCGTCGTAGAACTTCACCTTGCCGGTGGGCATGCGATCCTCTTCCCTCGCCCCTGCCAGGGGCTCCGCGCCCCGGTCGGGGCTCGATGTGCTGGTGGGCGGTCCAGTCTATTCGCCCGGGCTCCGCGCGGTCCGGGCGGCGGACCCCGGCGGCGACGCGACCCGGCGGCGACGCGACCCGGCGGCGGCCGATCGGGCTCCGCACGGCGACGCGCCCGGGAGTCGCCCACGGCGTAGTCTGAGCGGATGGCATCCGAGACCGCACCGAGCGAGGGACGGGCCGAGCGCATCCTCGCGTACATGCTCGCCGGGATCCTGCTGGTGGCCGTGCTGAGCATCCTCGCGATCCTGCTGGCCCCGCTCATCGCCGTCGACGCGTCGCAGTACAGCACGCCCCTCTGGCAGGTGATCCTTCTGCTCCCGGCCGTCGGGATCCCGATCGCGGCGCTCCTCTTCATCGCCATCCTCATCATCAGCGTCCGTCGCCGCCGTCGCATGGACGGCACGTCCCGCTAGCGGGACGACCATGACCGACGCCCTCGTGCTCGCGTCCCGCCTGCGCGCGCTGGACGACGATGCGCTGGCCGACCTCGTCCGCGACCGCGGCGTCGATGCATCGCGCGTCGCCGACCTCTTCGACCTCGCCGACGCGCTCCTCGCCCCGGACGCCGTCGCCCGGGCCCTCGAGCAGCTCGACCGCACGTCCCTCGCCGTCCTCGCCGTGGCCTGCGCCGAGGGCGCGGCGTCGCGACGGGTGCCCCTGTCCGTCGTCCGCGACGCGATCGCGCGCCGGTCGGGCGAGGACCCCATCGATCCCGAGGACATCGCGGATGCCGCCCGTCGCGGAGCCGGGACGCTCCTCGCCGACGTCGACGAGGACGGGATCACGACGCATCCCGAGGTGCAGGCGGAGCTCGCGTCCTGGCCGGACGCGGGCCGCCCCGGCACGGACGAGCTCGCGCGTCTCGCCCCGCCCGCGCCGCTCGCCGCCGTCCCCCGCGTCGACCCGGACGAGGTCGACCGCCGCGCCGGCGAGAGCGCCTTCGCCTCGATCGTCGCCGTCGCCGCGCTCGTGGACGAGCTGTCGCGGGAGCCCGCCCGCGAGCTCAGCCGCGGCGGCATGTCGCTGCCGGATGCGCGGCGCCTGTCCGCTGCGCTCGCGGTCGACCTCGACGGCGTCCCCGTGCTCCTCGCCATCGCCGCCCGTGCCGGCCTCGCCGCCCGGGCAGGTCGCGCCTGGTCCGTGACGGACGCCGCGGCGGAGTGGTCCGCGCTCCCCACCGCCGCGCGCTGGCGAGCGCTCGCGTCCTCGTGGCTCGACGCGCTGGCCCCGACGACGCGCGAGATCCTCGCCGAGCGCGCCGACGCCGCGTGGGGCCCGGGCCTCATCGACGGCGTGCTCTGGCGCTTCCCGGGCGGATCGGCGTGGATCGCCGACCGCATCACCGCGTTCACGCGCGACGCGGGCCTCCTCGGGATCACGACCGGCGACGTCCCGAGTTCGGCGGGCCGCGCCCTCCTCACGACTGGCGCCGCCGCCGCGGCCGCCGAGCTCGCCGCGCACCTGCCCGCGGAGGTGGACCGCGTGTACCTGCAGCACGACCTCACGGTCGTCTCCCCCGGCCCGCTGGATCCGAGCGTCGAGTCGCGCCTCCTCGCCGTCGCCGACGTGGAGGGCCGCGGACTCGCCGCCAGCTACCGCATCTCAGCCGGATCCGTCGCCCGCGCCCTCGCCGCCGGCGACTCGGGCGATGGGATCCGCGCGTTCCTGGCCGGCATCTCGCTCACCGGCATCCCGCAGCCGCTCGACTACCTCCTCGACGAGGCCGTCGCCCGCTTCGGCCGGCTGCGCATCCGGCCCGCGGACCTCCCCGACGCCGCGGAAGCCCGCACGGCCGTGGTCTCCGACGACGCCGCGCTCCTCGCCACCCTCCTCGTCGACCGCGACCTCGCCTCCCTGCGCCTCGTCCGCGTCGACGACGTGACGCTCGCCTCCCCGGCGACGCCCGACGCCGTCGAGCGGACCCTCGTCGCCGCCCGCCTCGGCCCGGTCCGCGAGGGCCCCGACGGCCGGCCGATCGCGCCCGACGCGCGCGCGACGCCGGCGCGGCCGATCGCGACGGATCCCTCGCCCGACGCCGCCGACGCCCTCGTGGCCCGCGTCCGCGCCGCCGACGGACCCGATGACGGCACCGCCTGGACGGCACGCCAGCTCGAGGTCGCGATCCGCGCCAAGGCCGCCCTCTCGGTGCGGGTCCGCCTGCCCGACGGCCGCGAGGTCGACCACGTCCTCGAGCCCGCGAGCATCGCCGGCGGCCGCCTGCGCGCCCGCGACCGCGTCGCCGACGTCGAGCGGACCCTGCCGCTGTCGAGCATCGTCTCCCTCTCCCCCGGGCCGATCCCGTCGTGAGCGCGCCTAAGCTGGCGGGCGTGTCCGACGGCCCCCTGATCGTCCAGAGCGACCGCACCGTCCTCCTCGAGGTCGCCCACGCGGACGCCGAGGACGCGCGCCACGACCTCGCCGTCTTCGCCGAGCTCGAGCGCGCGCCGGAGCACATCCACACGTACCGGATCACCCGGCTCGGCCTGTGGAACGCCCGCGCCGCCGGCCACACCGCCGCGGACATGCTCGCCACCCTCGAGCGCTACTCGCGCTTCCCCATCCCGCAGTCCGTCACGGTCGACGTCACCGACACGGTGGGGCGCTACGGCCGCCTCGTCATCGGACGCGACGCGGACGGCGGCCTGCAGGTGTCCAGCACCGAGAGCGCGGTGCTGTCCGAGATCGCGAGCGCCCGCCGCATCGCGCCGCTGCTCACCGAGCGGATCGACGCCACGACCTACCGCGTGCAGGACTGGGCCCGCGGTCAGCTCAAGCAGGAGCTCGTGAAGATCGGGTGGCCCGCGGAGGACCAGGCGGGCTACACGCCCGGCACCCCGCACGACATGGCCCTCGTCGAGGACGGCTGGACCCTGCGCGCGTACCAGACGGACGCGGTCGACCACTTCCTCGACGGCGGATCCGGCGTGGTCGTCCTCCCCTGCGGCGCCGGCAAGACGCTGGTCGGCGCGGCCGCGATGGCGCGGGCCAAGACGACGACCCTCATCCTCGTCACGAACACGGTGTCCGCCCGGCAGTGGCGCACGGAGCTCCTCAAGCGCACCACGCTCACCGAGGACGAGATCGGCGAGTACTCGGGCCAGTCGCGCGAGGTCAAGCCGGTCACCATCGCGACGTACCAGATCCTCACCGCCAAGCGGAAGGGCGAGTACGCCCACCTGGCCCTCCTCGACGCGCTCGACTGGGGACTCGTCGTGTACGACGAGGTGCACCTGCTCCCCGCGCCCGTCTTCAAGCTCACCGCCGACCTGCAGGCCCGCCGCCGCCTCGGCCTCACGGCCACGCTCGTGCGGGAGGACGGCCGCGAGGGCGACGTGTTCAGCCTCATCGGCCCGAAGCGGTTCGACGCGCCCTGGAAGGAGATCGAGGCCCAGGGCTTCATCTCCCCCGCGGAGTGCTTCGAGGTGCGCATCGACCTGCCCGACGACGCGCGGCTCGTCTACGCCGCGGCCGCGGACGACGAGCGCTACCGGCTCGCCGCCACCGCGCCGGCGAAGCTCGAGGTCACGCGCGCGCTGGTCGAGCGCCACCGCGGCGAGAGCATCCTCGTGATCGGGCAGTACCTCGACCAGATCGACGAGCTCTCCGAGGCGCTCGGCGCCCCGAAGCTCACGGGCGCCACCCCCGTCGCCGAGCGGGAGCGGCTCTACCAGGCGTTCCGCGACGGCACGGAGAAGGTCCTCGTGGTGAGCAAGGTCGCGAACTTCTCGGTCGACCTGCCGGATGCGACGGTCGCGATCCAGGTGTCCGGCTCGTTCGGTTCGCGGCAGGAGGAGGCGCAGCGCCTCGGCCGCCTGCTCCGCCCCGAGGCGTCCGGACTGTCCGCCAGCTTCTACACGCTCGTCTCCCGGGACACGGTCGACCAGGACTTCGCGCAGAACCGCCAGCGCTTCCTCGCCGAGCAGGGGTACGGCTACACGATCCTCGACGCCGCGGGCATCGCCGCCTGACCGCTGCGACGGGCAGGTGCCACAGCCTGTTCCTCGCATCCAGGCAGCTCCCAGCGAGCGCGCAGATACTTCATCCCATGAGCGATGGCCCGAAGATCCTTATCGTCGATGACGAGCCCAACATCCGCGACCTGCTGACCACGAGCCTCCGGTTCGCCGGGTTCGCGGTCCGCGCCGTCGGCAACGGCGCCCAGGCCATCTCGGCCGTCCTCGAGGAGGAGCCCGACCTGATCATCCTCGACGTCATGCTGCCGGACATGAACGGCTTCGGCGTCACCAAGCGCCTCCGTGCAGCCGGCTACACCGCGCCGATCCTCTTCCTCACGGCGAAGGACGACACCGAGGACAAGATCACGGGCCTCACGGTCGGCGGCGACGACTACGTCACCAAGCCGTTCAGCCTCGACGAGATCGTGGCCCGCATCAAGGCCATCCTCCGTCGCACCATGCACGCCGACGAGGACGCGATCATCCGCGCGGGCGAGCTCACGATGGACCAGGACACGCACGAGGTCCTCGTGGGCGAGGAGCCCATCGAGCTGAGCCCCACCGAGTTCAAGCTCCTCCGCTACCTCATGCTCAACCCCAACCGCGTGCTCTCGAAGGCGCAGATCCTCGACCACGTGTGGGAGTACGACTTCAACGGCGACGCCGGCATCGTGGAGTCCTACATCTCCTACCTGCGGCGCAAGCTCGACCAGCACTCCTCGGAGCCGGTCATCCAGACCAAGCGCGGCTTCGGCTACATGCTGAAGGCCGCCAAGTCCTGATCCACCCGACCCCCGCCGGGTCGCGCACCTCCTGATCGGCCGGACGCCCGCTGGGCGCCCGGCCGATCCCACATCCGGCGTCGCCTATCCTCATGGGACACGGTCACCATGACGGAACACGAGGTGCGGCCAGTGCACGACTACATCTCGGAGAAGTGGAACAACGTCTCCCTGCGCACCAAGATCACGGGCGTCACGGTGCTCCTGCTCCTGCTCGGCCTCCTCGTCTCCGGCGCCGGCACCATGTACCTGCTCCGGCAGCAGATGGTGATCCAGCTCGACGCGCAGCTCCGCATCGCCGCGACGCAGCTCCCGAAGATCCTCGGCACCGACCAGGCCACGCCCGAGACCTTCACCCAGGACGACGTGGAGACGGCCGACTCCACCTACTTCGTCCTCCTGCTCGACGCCCAGGGCGACGTCATCGCCGACAACTGGTCCGGCGGCTCCGCCTCCCACCCCCGCGTCTTCGACCTGGACCTCGCGCGGGCGTCCGAGCGCAACGAGCAGATCGTCCAGTTCTCCGACAACGCCGGGAAGGGGACCTGGCACGGGATCGTGCGGGTGTCGCAGAACGCCGGCCCGAACACCACCGCCTACTCGACGCTCGTCGTGGCCAAGCCGCTCAGCGAGGTCGACGACCTCGTCGCCACCTACATCGTCATCTTCGCCAGCTTCGGGCTCGCCGTCGTCGTGCTGGGCGCGGCGGTCACCCGCATGCTCGTGACGAGCACGTTCGGTCCTCTCCGCCAGGTGGAGCGCACCGCCGCCGCCATCGCCGAGGGCGACTTCGGCCAGCGCCTCGGCGGCGCCACCCCGAACACCGAGGTGGGGCGCCTCAACCGCTCCCTCAACACCATGCTCAGCCGCATCGACCGCGCGTTCGCCGACCGCGCGAAGACCATCGACCAGATGCGGCGCTTCGTGGGCGACGCGAGCCACGAGCTGCGCACCCCGCTGGTGTCCGTCCGCGGCTACGCGGAGCTGTACCGCATGGGCGCGCTGCAGACGCCCGAGGACGTGTCGCAGGCCATGGAGCGCATCGAGAAGGAGGCGATCCGCATGGGCGGGCTCGTCGAGGACCTCCTCGAGCTCGCGCGCCTCGACGAGACGAAGCCGCTGCAGCTCGCACCCGTCGACCTCTACCCCATCGCCCGCGACGCCGCGCTCGACGCCATGGCCTCCTCGCAGACGCGCACGGTGACGGCGCTCCCGCCCGTGCTGGTCAACCCGATCGGGCTGATCCTCGACGCGGACGGCCTCGAGCCCACGCAGGAGATGCCGCCGGACGCCCTCCGCGGCACCGCGACCGGGAACGACGCCACCGGGCCGATCGCCTTCGCCGGCGCCACGCTGTCGCGGCTGCGGGCGCGACGCACCCGGCGCCCCGGCGAGACGGCGACCGGAGCGCTCGCGGCCATCTCCCCCGACGCCGGCGGCGCTCGTGCCGCCGAGGGCGTCGCCATGGTCTCGGCCGAGGAGAACAAGATCCGCCAGGTCGTCACGAACCTCATCGGCAACGCCGTCCGGTTCACGCCCGACGGCAGCCCGATCGAGCTCGCGACCGTCGTGGACGAGCGCGCGCGCGAGGCGCGGATCGAGGTGCGCGACCACGGCGACGGTGTCCCGCCCCAGATCCGGGAGAAGATCTTCCAGCGGTTCTGGCGCGCGGACACGTCGCGCACCCGGGAGACCGGTGGCAGCGGCCTGGGCCTCGCGATCGTCTCGGCCATCGTCGCGGCGCACCGCGGCCGGGTCGACGTCGTGGAGACCGAGGGGGGCGGCGCGACGTTCCGGGTCATCCTCCCGCTCCTCCCCAGCTCCGAGGCCCCGTCCTCGTCCACCGGCACGACGCCGCCCGGCCCCGCCTCCTGACCCGCCCCTAGCCTCCGGTCGTCCGTCGACCAGGAGGAGGAGCACATGACGAGGTACCAGGTGGACAGCGAGGCCGTGCTCAGCGCGACCGCGGCGGTCCAGGGAAGCATCGGCCGCATCCAGGCGGAGGTGTCCGGCCTGCATGGGCAGCTGGCGGATCTGCAGGGCTCGTGGTCCGGCAGCGCCGCCACCGCGTTCCAGGGTGTCGTGGCGGAGTGGAAGGGCACGCAGCAGCGGGTGGAGGAGGCTCTCGCGAGCATCAACCAGGCACTGAGCTCGGCGGCCCGCCAGTACGCCGAGGTCGAGGAGGGGAACGCGCGCATGTTCGCGCACTAGGGCTCCTGCACCACCCGGGCCGGCCTCGCGCCCTGCCGGGAGCGCATGAGCGCACGACGAAGCGGGCGGCCCCGGAGGGACCGCCCGCTTCGTCGTGCTGAGGGTGATGCGGGGCGGGAGCGTCGCCGCTCCCGCCCGTTCGGACTAGAAGTCCATGCCACCCGAGGGGTCGCCGGCCGGGGCCGGGTTCTTCTCGGGCTTGTCGGCGACGACGGCCTCGGTCGTGAGGAACAGGCCGGCGATGGACGCCGCGTTCAGCAGGGCCGAGCGCGTGACCTTCACCGGGTCGTTGATGCCCGCGGCGAGCATGTCGACGTACTCACCCGTGGCGGCGTTGAGGCCGTGACCCGAGGGGAGGTTGCGGACGCGCTCGGCGACGACGCCGGGCTCGAGGCCCGCGTTGATCGCGATCTGCTTGAGCGGAGCGTCGACCGCGACGCGGACGATGTTCGCGCCGGTCGCCTCGTCGCCCTCGAGCTGGAGCTTCTCGAACGCGAGCTTGCCGGCCTGGATGAGGGCGACGCCACCACCGGCGACGATGCCCTCCTCGACGGCGGCCTTCGCGTTGCGGACGGCGTCCTCGATGCGGTGCTTGCGCTCCTTGAGCTCGACCTCGGTCGCCGCGCCGGCCTTGATGACCGCCACGCCGCCGGCGAGCTTCGCGAGGCGCTCCTGGAGCTTCTCGCGGTCGTAGTCGCTGTCGGTGTTGGTGATCTCGTTGCGGATCTGCTGCACGCGCGCCGAGATCTCGGTGGCGTCGCCGCCGCCGTCGACGATCGTGGTCTCGTCCTTGGTGATGACGACCTTGCGGGCCGTGCCGAGCAGGTCGAGGGTGACGTTCTCGAGCTTGAGGCCGACCTCCTCGGCGATGACCTGGCCGCCGGTGAGGATCGCGATGTCCTGCAGCTGCGCCTTGCGACGGTCGCCGAAGCCGGGGGCCTTGACGGCGACCGACTTGAAGATGCCGCGGATCTTGTTCACGACGAGCGTGGCCAGGGCCTCGCCGTCCACGTCCTCCGCGATGATGAGGAGCTGCTTGCCGGACTGGATGACCTTGTCGACGATCGGCAGCAGGTCCTTGATGTTCGAGATCTTCGAGTTGACGATCAGGATGTACGCGTCCTCGAACACGGCCTCCTGGCGCTCGGGGTCGGTGACGAAGTACTGCGACAGGTAGCCCTTGTCGAAGCGCATGCCCTCGGTGAGCTCGAGCTCGGTGCCGAAGGTGTTCGACTCCTCGACGGTGACGACGCCCTCCTTGCCGACCTTGTCGATCGCCTCGGCGATGATCGCGCCGATGGTGGAGTCGCCGGCGGAGATGGACGCGGTGGCGGCGATCTCCTCCTTGGTCTCGATCTCCTTCGCGGCGGCCTTGAGCTCCTCCGTGACGGCGGCGACGGCCTTCTCGATGCCGCGCTTGAGGCTGATGGGGTCGGCACCCGCGGCGACGTTGCGGAGGCCCTCGCGGACCAGGGCCTGCGCGAGGACGGTCGCGGTGGTGGTGCCGTCACCGGCGACGTCGTCGGTCTTCTTGGCGACCTCCTTGACGAGCTCAGCGCCGATCTTCTCGAACGGGTCGTCGAGCTCGATCTCCTTGGCGATGGAGACGCCGTCGTTCGTGATGGTGGGGGCGCCCCACTTCTTCTCGAGGACGACGTTGCGGCCACGCGGGCCGAGGGTCACGCGGACCGCGTCGGCCAGGATGTTGAGGCCGCGCTCGAGGCCGCGGCGGGCTTCTTCGTCAAAAGCGATGATCTTAGCCATGTGTATCTCTCGTCCCTCCCGGACGTCAGGAAAAAGGCAGTCGTCTAGCACTCCCCGTGAGGGAGTGCCAGGGACGATTCTGGCACTCGCCCTACGGGAGTGCAAGCGAGCCGCTCACAGGCGGCGGCCTGGGGGAGGACACGTGGCGGACATGCGCGACGCCGCCGTCCCGGGGACGGCGGCGTCGTGGGAGCGCGGAGTCAGCCCAGCGTGACCTTCTCGGCCTGCAGGCCCTTGGACCCCTGGCCGATCTCGAAGACGACCCGCTGCCCCTCCTCGAGGACCTTGTATCCCGACATCTCTATGGCCGAGTAGTGGACGAAGACGTCCTGCTGGGCGGCGCCGCCCTCTACCGGGTCCACGGTGATGAATCCGAACCCCTTCTCCCCGTTGAACCACTTCACGGTTCCGTTGGCCATGTGCTTCTCCCAGTGCGACTGCGCGATGGCGGGGGCGCGGTACCGCCACCCCCGGGTCGATCGCGGAGCCCTGCATCGGCCCCGCGACACGCCCTCGGGACGGCGGCGTGCAGAGCCGGGACGCGAGGGGCATGCGACCAGGCAGCACGATAGCCAGGCTGGCGCATCCGGTGCCCGGTTTCCCCACGGGCCCGACGGGGCCCGCCGTCGTCTAGCCGCGGGCCGCGTAGTCCGCGCCGAGGACAGCCGTGAGGCGCGCCGCCTGGGCGGCCGCCGTGCCCTGCGCGGGGCGGAACTGCTCGGACTGCTGCACGTCGCCCACCCCGAGCTGCGCCACGAGCCCGCGGGCCGCGCCCTCGTCCGCTGCGTCGTAGTAGTAGACGGTGGTCGTCGTGATGTCGGACGAGCTCGCGTTCACCCGGGAGCCGATCTTCCAGCCGGCCGTCTGGAGCGCTGTGGCGGCCTTGGCCGAGAGGCCCGACGTGCGGGTGCCGTTGAGCACGGTCACGACCATCCCTGGGACCGTGGTGGGCGCCACGGTCGGCGTCTCGGTGGGAGCCGCCGCCTCCTCGGAGGCGCTGTCGTTCGGGATGATGTCCGTGAAGGACACCCGGTCGTCGATCACGAACAGCCCGACCACCCCGAGCCCGACGAGGAGGCCCGTGGCGAGCGCCGCCCAGGCGAACGCCCGGAACCGGTGATGGCGAGGGCGCGGGGCGCGGTGCGCGCCGACGCGGCTGAGGTCGCCGGGTACGTCGTCGAACCGGTCGGGAGCGTGGGAGGGCATGGCGGTCTCGAGTCTCCTCGGTAGGGCGCGGGTCAGCGCGCGTTCGGGCGGTGCGGGAGACCGGCGGGGAGCGCTCGCGCGGCGCGGGCCGCGGCGCGCGTCTCACGCAGTCGGAGGAGCCGGCCGACGAGGAGCGGGTCGTAGGCGAGCGCCGGACGCGTCTCGATGAGGGCGCCCAGCAGCTGGTAGTAGCGGGTGGCCGACAGGCCGAAGGCCTGGCGGATGGCCTCCTCCTTGGCCCCGGCGTGCCGGGTCCAGTCGCGTTCGAAGTCGAGGACGGCGCGCGAGCGCTCGTCGAGCTCGACGACGCCCGCGTCCTGGGGAGAGGGGGCGGTGGCGGAGCGGGCTTCGCGGTGGTCCACGGCGTGCTCCTTCCCCGACATCCCCCACATACTAGGGGCGGGATCCTGGGCGCCTCGCGAACGCGCGCGGGGTGTCCCGTCGGGCGGGCGACGGCCGGATCCGCCCACGCCGGGCGGCGAAGCGTCCTCGCCCGAGGAATCCTCGGGGCACCGCGTCGGTTGACCCAGGAGGCGCGCTGGGACGCCGCCCCTAGGATCGACCAGCGAGAAAGGACCCGCACCATGGCCTACGAGATCGAGAAGACCGACGAGCAGTGGCGTCAGGAGCTCTCCCCCGAGGAGTACGCGGTGCTGCGACAGCAGGCCACCGAGCGCCCCTGGACGGGCGAGCTGCTGGACGAGGACCGCACCGGCGTCTACGGCTGCAAGGCCTGCGGTGCCGAGCTCTTCACGAGCGACACGAAGTTCGACTCCCACTGCGGGTGGCCGAGCTTCTACGCGCCGAAGGAGAGCGACGCGGTCAAGCTGTACACCGACACCAGCCTCGGCATGAAGCGCGTCGAGGTCGTCTGCGCACGGTGCGGATCGCACCTCGGGCACGTCTTCGACGACGCCCCGCAGACCCCCACGGGCGACCGGTTCTGCATGAACTCGGTCTCCATGTCGTTCCGCACGGCGGAGTGACCCCGATGCCGCGGCACCGGGCGGGCGGCGACGCCGACCCGACCGGGCCCGGCACCCCCGTGCTCGACGCGCTGCGCGGGCGGCGCTCCCGCTCCTCCGTGGGTGCGGCCTCGCCCTCGCACGAGGACCTCGTCCCGCTCGTCGAGGCCGCCTGCCGGCTGGCCGACCACGGAGGCCTGCGCCCCTGGCGCGTCATCGAGATCCGCGGGACCGCGCGCGACCGCCTCGGCGCGGCGATGGACGAGGCGGCAGGTGACGCCGGATCCGGCAAGCACGGCAAGAAGGTCCATCGCGCGAGCCTGCTCGTCGCCGTGGTCGTCCGCCGCACGCCCAGCCGCAAGGTCCCGGAGTGGGAGCAGGAGGCCGTCGCCGCCGGCGTGGCCCACGCGCTCACGCTGCTGCTCGAGGAGCAGGGCTGGGGCGTCTTCTGGCGCACCGGGGGTCTCACGCGCAGCGACCCGGTCCGCCGCATGCACGGGCTGTCCGACGGGGAGGACCTGCTCGGGTGGCTGTACGTCGGCGACGCCGAACCCGACGGCAAGGGCCCGCGCATCGTCGTCCCCGGCGAGCGGATGATCACGGTCCTCGACTGAGGCGACCGTCTCGAGCCGGCCACGGGACTCGAACCCGTAACCGCCGCATTACAAGTGCGGTGCGCTACCAATTGCGCCAGGCCGGCCGACCGCCCTCGCGGGCCGTCGATCCATCATAGGAGCCGGTGCGCCGCCTACGGCGCGGTGGCGGGGGTCGCCTCGGGGGCGGGCGTCGGCGTGGAGGTCGGGTCCTGCCCAGCGGCCTGCAGCACGAACGCCGCGAACGCCTTGGCGTCGTCCGGCTGACCCGTGTACTGCCGCTCGCCGACGACGATGACGGGAGCGCCGACGACCTTCGCGACGTTGGAGTCGGGGATGTCGCCGTTGAGGACGCGATCGGTGGCGGCGTTGACCCAGGACTGGAAGCGCTGGTCCGCGATGCACTTCGCCACGTCGGGCGACGAGGCGCCAGCCTGCCCCGCGAGCTCCGTGATGCGCTCGTCGCTGAGCCCCGTGCTCTGCTCCGCCGGCTGCTCCGCGAACAGGGACGCGTTGAACGCCCAGAAGTCGTCGGGCGAGGTGTCGGCGACGCAGGCGGCGGCGTTGGCAGCGCGCTGCGAGTACCCCTGCGACTTGCTCGTGAGTATGGCGACGGGGTGCACCTCGACGGTGGCGGCGCCGGACTGCAGCCACCCCTCCATCTGCGCCCCGTTCGTGTCCTGGAACTCCTTGCACGCCGTGCAGAGGTAGTCGACGTACACGCGGATGTGGGCGACGCCGGCGGCCTCGGACTGGGTGGGGACCGGGACCTGCTGCGGCTCGAGCGCCCGGGTGGGGACGGCTGCCAGGTCCTTGCCGATGAGGATGCCGTCGCTCGCCATGTTCTGGGGGCCGGGTCCGGCGGGGCGGGCGCCCTGGACGACGATGAGGCCGACCACGACCACGACGGCGACGAGGGCCACCGCGATGCCGCCGCGCACGAGGCCGCGCGTCGCGACGTCGCGACGTCGCTGCTTCATGCGGTTGAGCCGGGCCTTCTCGCGCGCCGCCTCGCGGCGTCGACGATGGCCGCCGTGCGGTTCGTGCGCGGGCGGCGTGCTGCTCATGGATCCTCGCTCAGGGGATGGATGTCGGGTGCGGGCGGGCTCCCGCACGACCTCAGGACTCTAGGCGGGCAGCCTGGGAAAGCGATGACGCGGCCGCGCGAGGAGGTCGTCCATCCGACGATACAGGCTCGGCGGCGGAGGTCCCCAGGTGGGGAATAGCCGCCGATCCGCATCATGGTGCGCTTCCCGCTCCATGGCCCTCGTGCAATACTCATCGGGTGGTCGTCGTCGCCCACAGCGATGAGCCATGAGCATCACATCCATCACCACGGATCGTCGGGCACGTACCTGCCCGTGAAGGAGAACACCGAAATGGCATCAGTAACTTTCGACAAGGCCACGCGCCTGTACCCGGGCTCCACCCGCCCGGCCGTCGACCAGATCGACCTGGAGGTCGCCGACGGCGAGTTCCTCGTCCTCGTCGGCCCGTCCGGCTGCGGCAAGTCGACCACCCTCCGCATGCTCGCGGGCCTCGAGGAGGTCAACGACGGCAACATCTTCATCGGCGACCGCAACGTCACGGACGTGCCGCCGAAGGACCGCGACATCGCGATGGTGTTCCAGAACTACGCGCTGTACCCCCACATGACCGTCGCCGAGAACATGGGCTTCGCGCTCAAGATCGCCGGCGTCGGCAAGGACGAGCGGGCCACCCGCGTCCTCGAGGCCGCCAAGCTCCTCGACCTCGAGCCCTACCTCAGCCGGAAGCCCAAGGCCCTCTCCGGCGGCCAGCGCCAGCGCGTCGCCATGGGCCGCGCCATCGTGCGCCAGCCGCAGGTGTTCCTCATGGACGAGCCGCTGTCAAACCTCGACGCCAAGCTCCGCGTCCAGACCCGCACGCAGATCGCGTCGCTCCAGCGCCGCCTCGGCGTCACCACGGTCTACGTCACCCACGACCAGACCGAGGCGCTCACCATGGGCGACCGCATCGCGGTCCTCAAGGACGGCGTCCTGCAGCAGGTCGGCACCCCGCGCGACCTCTACGAGAAGCCGCAGAACGTCTTCGTGGCCGGCTTCATCGGCTCGCCCGCGATGAACCTCTTCACCGCGAACGTCGTCGACGGCGGCGTGCAGTTCGGCTCCGCCGTGGTGCCCGTCGAGCGCGACGTGCTCACGAACGCGAGCGGAAACGCCGTGACCATCGGCGTGCGTCCCGAGGACGTCGTCGTCTCCACGACGCAGGGCCAGGGCCTCTCGGTCACGGTCGACCTCGTCGAGGAGCTCGGCGCGGACGGCTACCTCTACGGCCACACCGACATCGAGGGCAAGCGCACCGACCTCGTCGCGCGCGTCGACGGCCGCCTGCACCCGAACGCCGGCGACACCGTCTTCATCACGCCGCAGCCGGGCCACCTCCACGCCTTCGACGCCGAGAGCGGCCTCCGCCTCAACGCGCCGGTCGCCGCGGGCTGATCCGCTCCGTCACCGCACGTCCGCTGCCGCGGTCCCCTCGCTCCCCCGGGAGCACCGGGGCCGCGGCAGCGGCGTTTCCGGGGTCGGGTAGGGTCGCACCATGGCCGGATCCCTCAACATCACCGCGGCGACGGTCGACCCCGCGCTCCTCGACCTGCCGTGGCAGCTGCCGCTCGACGAGTGGCCCTCCTCGGCCATCGCGACCCTGCCGAAGGGCATCTCGCGGCACCTCGTGCGGTTCGCGAACCTGTCCGGCTACGTGATCGCCATCAAGGAGACGACGGACGAGATGGCGCGCGGGGAGTACGACATGCTGCGGACGCTCCAGCGCCTCGAGATCCCGTGCGTGGAGCCGGTCGCGGTCATCACGAACCGCACGGACGAGGACGGCGACCCGCTCAAGTCGGTGCTCGTCACGCGCCACCTCAAGTTCTCGCTGCCCTACCGGGCGCTCTTCTCCCAGCAGCTCCGGCCCGACACGGCGACGCGTCTCGTCGACGCCCTCGCCGTGCTCCTGGTGCGCCTGCACATGATCGGCTTCTTCTGGGGCGACGTCTCGCTCTCGAACACCCTCTTCCGGCGCGACGCCGGCGCGTTCGCGGCCTACCTCGTGGATGCCGAGACCGGCAAGCTCTTCAACGGCGGCCTCTCCAACGGGCAGCGCGAGAACGACCTCGAGATCGCGCGGGTCAACATCGCCGGCGAGCTCATGGACCTCGAGGCCGGGGGCCGCATCGAGGAGGGGCTCGACCCGCTCGAGACGAGCACGCGCATCGTGGCGCAGTACCGGATGCTCTGGAAGGAGCTCACGGGACGCGAGGAGTTCCCCACCTCGGAGCGGTGGCGCATCAACGAGCGCGTCGACCGGCTCAACGACCTGGGCTTCGACATCGAGGAGCTCGCCATCCGCACCACCGCGGAGGGCTCGCAGGTGCGGATCCAGCCCAAGGTCGTCGACGCCGGGCACCACCAGCGGCGGCTGCTGCGCCTCACGGGCGTGGACGCGCAGGAGAACCAGGCCAGGCGCCTGCTCAACGACCTCGACTCCTACACCGCGGCGGCCGACAAGCAGGACCACGACGAGGAGATGGTGGCCCACGAGTGGCTCGCCCGCGTCTTCGAGCCCGTCGTGCGCGCGATCCCCCGCGACCTCCGCGGCAAGCTCGAGCCCGCCGAGGTGTTCCACCAGCTGCTGGAGCACCGCTGGTACATGTCGCAGAAGATGAACCGGGACATCCCGCTGGCGGAGGCCGTCACGGCCTACGTGCAGGACATCCTCCGCCACCGCCGCGACGAGGCGACCGTCATCGATCCGCCCACCGAGTCGATCGGCGTGATCGAGGACGAGTCGGACGTGCCGATCACCGAGGCAGAGGCCGCCGAGGACTGGCGCGCGAAGGTCTGATCGCCGCTGGCCGAGGCCGCACGCACGAGGAGCCGGGACCCTGGGGTCCCGGCTCCTCGTGCGTGCGATGGTCTACTTGCGGCGGGCCGCCGTGCGCAGCTTGCCGATCTCGTACAGCGTGACGCTCGCCGCGATGCCCGCGTTGAGCGACTCGGTGGAGGCGCCGATCGGGATGGACACGACGGTGTCGCAGGTCTCGGTGACGAGGCGCGACAGGCCCTTCCCCTCGGAGCCGACGACGACGACGATCGGCCGGTCGGCGAGCGTGAACTCGTGCAGCGACATGTCGCCGCCGCCGTCGAGGCCGACCACGAAGACGCCGCGCTGCTTGAGCGCCTTGAGCGTCTGCGTGAGGTTCGACGCCATGGCGACGGGCGTGCGCGCGGCGGCGCCGGCGGACGTCTTCCACGCGCTCGCGGTGAGGCCGACCGAGCGTCGCTGCGGCACGATCACGCCGTGGCCGCCGAACGCGGCGACCGAGCGGATGATCGCCCCGAGGTTGCGCGGGTCGGTGATGCCGTCGAGCGCGACCATGAGCGGCAGCTGGCCGCGCGAGATCGTCTTGTCGAGCAGCTCGATCGCGTCCGCGTACTCGTACGGCGGCACCTTGAGCGCGAGGCCCTGGTGCACGGCGTCGTGGCCGGCGATGCGGTCGAGCTCCGGTCGCATGACCTCGAGCACGGGGATCCCGCGCCCGGTGGCGAGCGACAGCACCTCCTTGACGCGGTCGTCGTACTCGATGCGCGAGGCGATGTAGAGGGCGGTCGCGGGGATCTTCGCCCGGAGCGCCTCGACGACCGAGTTGCGGCCGGTGACGACCTCGGACTCGTCCTGCTGCTTCGCGCGGCGGGCGCGCGGGGCGTCCGCACCCGCGGGCCGGTCGGTCGCGCGGGCGCGCGGCGGGGCCGAGCGGGGTGCGGGCGAGCGCTCGGCGCGCTCGTCGCGGCCGCGGTTGGCGCCCGCGGACGCCGCCTCGTACCGGTCCTTCGCGAGCTTGCGCTTGCCCGCGGGGTGGTACGGCCGGTCCTCTGCCTTGGGCGTGGGCTTCTTGCCCTCGAGGGCCTGCCTGCCCTGCCCTCCGGATCCCTTGAGCGGGCCCTTCTTGGTCTTGCGTACCGCGCCTGATCGGCTGGGCTTATTCGCCATCGATGCTCCAATGCGACCCGCCGGGCGAGTCCTCTATCGTGATGCCGGCCTCGGCCAGCTCCTGTCTGATGCGGTCGGCGAGGGCGAAGTCCCTGGCCTCCCGCGCGGTCTGTCGCTCGGCGATCCGGTGCTCGACCAGCGCCTGCAGCGCACGGCGCGCGGGCTGGTCGGACGCGGTGCGCCATTCGTCGGCGAGGGGGTCGATGCCGAGCACCGCCACCATTGCGGAGACGTCCGCGCGCTGGGACGCGGCCTCCGGGAGGTCGCCGGCGTCGAGGGCGGCGTTGCCCGCGCGGACGGCGTCGTGCAGCACGGCGAGCGCCTGCGGGACGCTGAGGTCGTCGTCCATCGCCTCGGCGAACGCGGCGGGCACGACGGCGGGCGCGCCGTCCTCGGCAGCGGCCGCGGCCTGGAAGCGCGTGCCCGCGAGGCGCCGGGCGCTGCGGTCGAGGAACGTCTCGATGCGGTCAAGAGCGGCCTCGGCCTCGGCGAGCGCGCCGTCGTGGAACTCGAGGGTGGAGCGGTAGTGCGCGGATCCGAGGAAGTAGCGGACGACGACGGGACGGGCCGAGGTCAGCAGGTCGGCCGCGAACAGCGAGTTGCCGAGCGACTTGCTCATCTTCTGGCCGGCGACCGCGACGAGCCCGTTGTGCAGCCAGTACCGGGCGAACGGGTCCCCCGCCGCGCGCGACTGCGCCAGCTCGTTCTCGTGGTGCGGGAAGCGGAGGTCGAGGCCGCCGCCGTGGATGTCGAACTCGGCGCCGAGGTAGCGCGTGGACATGGCGGAGCACTCGATGTGCCAGCCCGGACGGCCGGCGCCCCACGGGGACGGCCACGACGCGCTCGCGGGCTCGCCCTGCTTGGCGCCCTTCCAGAGCGCGAAGTCGCGCACGTCGCGCTTGGCGCGCGGATCCGCGTCGGCCGCGGCCTCCATGTCGGCGGCGCGCTGGCGGGTGAGCTCGCCGTACTCGGGCCAGGAGGCGGTGTCGAAGTAGACGTCGCCCGACTCGTCGCCAGCGGGGTAGGCGTGCCCGCGCTCGATGAGGCGCGCGATGAGCACCTGCATCTCGCCGATGCTGGCGGTGGCGCGCGGCTCGTAGCTGGGCGGCAGGATCCCGAGGGCGCCGTAGGCGCGGGAGAACTCGAGCTCCACGCGGTAGGCGAGCGCCCACCACTCCTCCGTGCCGCCCGCCTCCTGACCACGGCGGGCGTTGTCGATGACCTTGTCGTCGATGTCGGTGACGTTGCGCACGAGCGTGACGTCGAGCCCGCGGTAGGTCAGCCAGCGGCGCAGCTGGTCGTACGCGAGGGCGGAGCGGAGGTGTCCGATGTGGGGGGCGGACTGGACCGTCGGGCCGCACACGTAGATGCCCACCCTGCCGTCGACGAGGGGGACGAAGTCCCGCAGGGACTGCGTCCGGGAGTCGTGGAGGCGCAGGGTCACACACAGATCCTAGTCAGCGCGCCTCCGCGCCCCCGCCGGGTGACGGCCGATGCGACGGGCCGCGGCGTCCCGGGCGCGCCCCGTCAGACGCGCTCGACGAGGGCCGTCGCGACCGCGGCGACTCCGTCGCCGCGACCCGTGAAGCCGAGCCCGTCCGTCGTGGTGCCCGCGAGCGAGACGGGCGCGCCGAGGGCGGCGGAGAGGATCCGCTCGGCCTCGGCCCGCCGCGGCGACAGCTTGGGGCGCACGGCCATGACCTGCACGGCCACGTTGACGATCCGGAAGCCGGCCCCGCGCACGAGCTCCGCGGTGCGCCGCAGGAAGACGTCGCCGTGCGCGCCGTCGAGCTCCGGGTCGTCGGTGCCGAAGATCCCGCCGATGTCGCCGAGGCCGGCGGCGGAGAGGAGCGCGTCGCACATCGCGTGGCTCACGGCGTCGCCGTCGCTGTGCCCCGCGAGGCCGGCCTCGCCCGGCCAGTGCAGGCCCGCGAGCCAGAGCGGCTGCGACGCGTCGACCGCGTGCACGTCGGTGCCGATGCCCGAGCGGAGGCGCGCGGCGGCGGATCCGCCCCCCGCCGCGCGTGCGACGAGCTCCTCCGCGCGACGCAGGTCCCACGCCGTGGTGACCTTGAACGCGAGCGCGTCGCCGGGGATCACGCGGACCCCGCCGCCCGCGGCCTGGAAGAGCGCCGCGTCGTCCGTGTGCTCGGCGGCGGCGGATGCGTACGCGGCGACGAGGGCGGCGCGCGGGAAGCCCTGCGGGGTCTGGACGCCCACGAGGTCGCTGCGGTCGACCGTGCCGAGGCACTCCCCCGCGGCGCCGACGCGCTTGACCGTGTCGGTGACGGGGAGGCCGGGGACGACGCCCGCGCCGTCGTCGCGCACGGCCCGGGCGACCGCGGCGAAGAGCGCGGTGGGCGTGAGCGCGCGCGCCGCGTCGTGCACGAGGACCGTGTCGACGGATGCGGCGAGCGCGTCGAGACCCGCCCGCACGGACCCCTGCCGGGTCGCCCCGCCCACCACGACGTCGACGGACGACCGGGCCGCGCCCGCGACGGCGTCGACGATGGCGGCCGTCTCGTCGAGGTGCGTCGCCGGTGCGACGACGACGACCCGCGCCTCCTCCGCGAGGTCGAGGACCGCGGACAGGGAGCGTGCCAGCAGCGTGGCGCCGCCGACCTCGACGAGCGCCTTCGGGATCCCGGCGCCGAGGCGGGTGCCGCTGCCCGCCGCCACCACGATCACGCCGAGCCGCGGGCCGTCCGGCGCCCCGTCGACGATCGCGGGGGCGGAGGGGGCGACGGGGTCGTGGCTCATGCGGTCAGGCTACCGGCGGGTCGGGGCGCGACGGCCGGGACGGAGCACGCCGAGAGGTCGTGCCCGGCCGGCGGATCAGGACGCGAGGACCTCGTCGAGCAGCGTGGACGCGTGCTCCTCGTCCGTCTTCTCCGCGAGGGCGAGCTCGCCCACGAGGATGCCGCGTGCCTTCTGCAGCATGCTCTTCTCGCCCGCGGACAGGCCGCGATCCTGGTTGCGGCGCCAGAGGTCGCGAACGACCTCGGCCACCTTCAGCACGTCACCCGACGCGAGCTTCTCGAGGTTCGCCTTGTAGCGCCTCGACCAGTTGGTGGGCTCCTCGGTGAACTCCGCCCGGAGCACCGCGAACACGCTCTCCACGCCCTCGCGCCCGATGACGTCGCGGACGCCGACCATGTCGACGTTCTCGGCGGGCACCTCGATCTGCAGGCCGCCCTGGTTCACGTCGAGCTTGAGGTACAGCTTCTCCTCGCCGCGGATGACCCTCTTCTTGACCTCGATGATGGTCGCCGCCCCGTGATGCGGGTACACGACGGTCTCGCCGACCTCGAAGATCATGGGTTCCCCGTTCTGTGGACTGCCGCCCAGGGTACCAGCCGGGTCGGGCGCCCCCGCGGGCGGCCGGTCGGCACCTGATCCCGTAGGCTGGGCGGGTCAGCTGATACACGCGCGGACGCCCCCGGACGCCCCGGCGCCGGCTCCGTGCGACAACCGGAGGGTCCCGTGAGAGCGCGTACCGCATCGTCCATCGTCCTCGCGGCCCTGATCGCGGTCGGCACGTCGTCCTGCACCTTCATCACGCCCCAGGCCACGCGGATCTCCTACTACCCGAGCGACGGCTTCAACGCCACGGTCGGCGACATCGAGGTGCGGAACGCCATCCTCCTCACCGAGGGCGGCGGCGCCACCGGCGCGAGCCTCGTCGTCACGCTGGTGAACGACTCGGGCGGCAGCCAGCGGGTGTCGTTCCAGCACGAGACCTCCCCGGGCAGCGCCGACCGCGAGACCCGCACGGTCACGGCGGCCCCCGGCCTCACGAAGTTCGGCGCGGAGGACTCGCAGCGCATCGCGTTCGACACGGTCGAGCCGGAGCCGGGTTCGCTCACGAAGATCTACATCCAGTACGGCGACGCCGAGGGCGTCGAGATGGACGTGCCCGTGCTCAACGGCGACCAGGAGACGTACACGAACCTGGTGCCCGGCGAGACCGGGTCCACGCCCGACACGACCGTCACCACCACCCCCGTCTCCCCCAAGGGCGACGAGGGCCAGGGCGACTCCACGAACTGATCGGCCGGTCGCACGCGCGGCAGGCTGGACGACGAAGGCCCCGTCCCTGAGGGACGGGGCCTTCGTCGTGTGCGGAGCGCGCTACGCCTCGAAGCGGTAGCCGAGACCGCGCACGGTGACGAGCAGCACGGGGTCGGACGGCTCGCGCTCGATCTTGGAGCGGATCCGCTTGATGTGCACGTCGAGCGTCTTGGTGTCGCCGAAGTAGTCGGATCCCCAGACCCGGTCGATGAGCTGGCCGCGCGTGAGCACCCGGCCGGCGTTGCGGAGCAGCAGCTCCAGGAGCTCGAACTCCTTCAGCGGCATGGCGATCTCGCGGCCGTCGACCTCGACCGTGTGGCGCTCGACGTCCATGCGGACGAGCCCGACCTCGAGCACGTTGAGCGGCTCGTCGTCGACCTCGACGCGGCGGCGGAGCACGGCGCGGATCCGGGCGAGCAGCTCCCGCGTGGAGTACGGCTTGGTGACGTAGTCGTCGGCGCCGAGCTCGAGGCCCACGACGATGTCCACCTCGGAGTCCTTCGCGGTGAGCATGATGATCGGCACCGCCGAGCGCGTGCGGATCTCGCGGCAGACCTCGGTGCCCGGGAGGCCCGGGAGCATGAGGTCGAGCAGGATGAGGTCCGCGCCGTCCTTGTCGAACGCCGCCACGGCCGCGGGGCCGTCCTCGACGACGTCGACCTCGTAGCCCTCCCGCTGGAGCAGGAAGGCGAGCGGCTCGCTGAGCGACGCCTCGTCCTCGACGAGCATGATGCGTGTCACGTTGGTTCTCCGATGTCCGTACCGGCGAGCGCCGGGGTCTGCGATGCCTCGGGGAGGCGGATGGTGAAGGTCGAGCCGCGGCCGGGACGGGACCAGACCCGCACGTCGCCGCCATGATTCTGCACGACGTGCTTGACGATGCTGAGCCCGAGCCCCGTGCCCCCGGTGTCGCGGGCGCGGGCCTGGTCGACGCGGAAGAAGCGCTCGAAGATCCGGCCCTGCTCGTCCTCGGGGATGCCGATGCCCTGGTCGGTGACCACGACCTCGACGGCGCCGTCCTCGTGCATCACGCCGATCCCGACGCGGGAGCCGTCCGGCGAGTAGTTGACGGCGTTGCTCAACAGGTTCGCGACCGCCACCACGAGGAGGGCCTCGTCGCCGTAGACGGTGGTGCGCGAGCGCTTGCCGCGGGCCAGCTCGATGCCGCGGAGCTCCGCGCCGAGCCGCACCTGGTCGAGCGCGACGCTGATCACGTGGTCGACGTCGACGGGCTCCGCCTTCTCCAGCGCGTTGGCGGCCTCGAGCCTGGAGAGCTCGATGATCTCCTGCGTGATCCGCGCGAGCCGCGCCGACTCCGTGGTCAGCCGGGCCGCGAAGCGCCGCACCTGCACCGCGTCGTCCGCGCACGAGTCGAGCGCCTCCGCGAGCAGCCCGACCGCGCCGATGGGCGTCTTCAGCTCGTGGCTGATGTTCGCCACGAAGTCACGGCGCACCTGGTCGAGCCGGTGCGACTCGGTGCGGTCCTGCGCGAGGAGGAGCACGTAGCGCGTGCCGAGGCGGGCCACCCGCACGTGCATCTGGAACTCCGCGGCGCCGAACGGGCCGCGTGCGAGCGACACCTCCTCGGCCATCGGCTCGCCGGACCGGCGCACGCGGTCGACCATGGCGACGAGCTCCGGGTGCACGAGCGCCTGGTGGAAGACGAGGCCGGAGGAGATGGCGCCGGGCGACGCCTTCATCACGTTGTTGGAGGGATCGAGCACGATGCCGGCCGACTCCAGCGCGTCGAGCACCTGGTCGACGCCGTCCGGGACGACGGGGTTCGTGATCTCGACGGCACGGTCGCCGCGGTCCGCCGCGTGGTGCAGCAGCCACACGAATCCCGCGCCGACCGCCAGACCGATGAGGAGGCAGACGAGCACCAACGCACCGGTGTCCATGCGCCCACACTAGGAGACGGCGTCGGGGCGTCCCGGCCGTCCCCCTGCCGCATCGGGGCGGCGGGGCCACGAATTCAGCTCGACGGCACCGTGCGTTAACCTCGCATGACCAGAGTCGGAGGGACGTGGACCCGGCCCGGGGTCCGCCATGCCCGAGAACCACCCCGCCCCTCCTGCAGCGGGGCGGACTGAGAGGACGTCCCCCATGCGCGAAGTGTTCCAGCAGGAGCTCCACGAGGTGCAGGAGCGTCTCATCGAGATCTCCGCGCTCGTCGCCATCTCCATCGAGAACGCGACCCGCGCGTTCAACGAGTCGAACGTCAGCCTCGCTGAGACCGTGATCGAGCAGGACCGCCGCATCGACGAGCTCGCGACGAGCCTCGACGAGCTGGCCATCAACATCCTCGCCCGCCAGCAGCCGGTGGCGCGCGACCTCCGCATCGTGGTGAGCGCCCTCCGCATCAGCGCGTCGCTCGAGCGCATGGGCGACCTCGCCGAGCACATCGCGCAGCTGTCGCGCTACCGCTTCCCGGACAAGGTGGTGCCCAAGTCGCTCCGCCCCACGTTCCTCGAGCTCGGCCAGCTCGACGTGGCCATCGCCCGCAAGCTCACGGACCTCCTCACCACGGAGGACCCGAAGCTCGCCGAGGAGATCCGCAACGACGACGACCGCATCGACGAGCTGCACCTCAGCGTCTTCGACAAGGTGCTCGGCGAGACCTGGAAGGGCGCGGCCGTCGACACCGTCGACTCCACCCTCGCCAGCCGCTACCACGAGCGCTTCGCCGACCACGCGGTGTCCATCGCCAAGACCGTGCAGTACCTCGCGACCGGCGACTGGGTCCAGGCCGACGGCTGATCCCCGCCCGCCGGCCGAGTGCCGGCCCGCCGCGCCGCGGTGACATGACGAGAGCCCGACCGGATGATCCGGTCGGGCTCTCGTCGCCCGTGCGGGTGGGCCTACTTCTTGCTGCCCTGCGCGGCGACGGCCGCGGCACCTGCTGCGGCCGCCTCGGGGTCGAGGTACTCGCCGCCCGGGACGAGCGGACGGAAGTCCTCGTCGAGGCGGTACACGAGTGGGATGCCGGTGGGGATGTTGAGCTCGGCGATGTCCGCGTCCGAGATGCCGTCGAGGTGCTTCACGAGCGCGCGCAGCGAGTTGCCGTGCGCCGTGACGAGGACCGTGCGGCCGGAGGCGAGGTCGGGCTGGATGTCGGACTCCCAGTAGGGCAGCATCCGCTCGATGACGTCCTTGAGGCACTCGGTGCGGGGCAGGTCGTCGCCGAGGTCGGCGTAGCGCGGGTCGGCCGACTGCGAGTACTCGTCGTCGTCGGCGATGGGGGGCGGCGGCACGTCGAACGAGCGGCGCCAGGTGGCGAACTGCTCGGGGCCGTACTCGGCGAGGGTCTGCGCCTTGTCCTTGCCCTGGAGGGCGCCGTAGTGGCGCTCGTTGAGGCGCCAGGTGCGCTGGACGGGGATCCACGAGCGGCCGGCGCGCTTGAGCGCGATGTTCGCGGTGTCGATGGCGCGGATGAGGACGGAGGTGTGCAGCACGTCGGGGAGGATGCCGGACTCGGCGAGGAGCTCGCCGGCGCGCTGCCCCTCCGCGACGCCCTGCTCGCTCAGCTCGACGTCCACCCATCCGGTGAACAGGTTCTTCTGGTTCCAGTCGCTGTTGCCGTGACGCAGCAGCACGAGGGTGCGGGGTTCAGCCATGCGACCAGCCTATCGAGCGATGCGAGACTGGTCCCATGCCCGGCGCCGCCTCCCCCGTAGGCTCCGTGACCCGCGGGACGACCAACACGAACCGCCTCCGGCGCGTCGACAGGTGGATCGCGACCCTCGACTCCCTGCGCCTCGCGACCGACCCGCTCGTGGTCGACCTCGGCTACGGCGCGAGCGGGATCACGGCCCTCGAGATGCACCGGCGGCTGCGCGCGACGCGGCCGGACGTGCGCGTGGTGGGCATCGAGATCGAGCCGGGGCGGGTCGCGCGGGCGCGCGAGCAGCTCGCGGCATGGCCCGACGCGTCCGCCCGCGAGCGGGTGGCCTTCGCCCGCGGCGGCTTCGAGGTGCCGCTGCCGGGCGGCGAGCGGGCCACCGTGATCCGCGCGTTCAACGTGCTGCGGCAGTACGACGAGACGGAGGTGCCGGCCGCCTGGGCCCGCATGGCCGCGCGGCTGGCTCCCGGCGGATCCGTCGTGGAGGGCACGTGCGACGAGATCGGCCGCATCGCGAGCTGGGTCGACGTGCGCGCGGACGGCCCCCGCAGCCTCACCATCTCGCTGCGGCTCACGGGGCTGGAGCTGCCGTCGATCGTGGCGGAGCGCCTGCCGAAGGCCCTCATCCACCGCAACGTCCCCGGCGAGCGGGTGCACGGGGTGCTGGCCCTGCTCGACCGGAGCTGGATCCTCAGCGCGCCGCTCAGCGTCTACGGGCCCCGCCAGCAGTGGCTCGGCGCGGTGCGGCGGATGCGCGACGCCGGCGTGCCCGTCGAGGGCGGCCACGCGCGCTGGCGGCTCGGCGAGCTGACCGTGCCGTGGTCCGCGGTGGCGCCGGGCGCCTCCTGATCCCAGGGGCGCCCGGCCCCGGGTGATCAGGACGGCAGCCGGAGGATGCGCGCCACGTTCCAGCGCGGGCCGGGGAACTCGGCGTCCGATCTCGTGGAGGCCCCGGGCATCGCCGTCATGGCCGGCATCTGCGACATGCCCGACATCGAGGCCATGCCGGACATCCCGTCCATCCCCGCCATCGCGTCCGACGCCTCGGTCGGGTCCGCGCCCCACATCGGGGGCATGCCCACAGCCTGCTGCATGATCGCGCCGGTCGGCATCGACGGGGTGGTGCTCCGCAGCGGCTCGACGGTGCGGCCCCCGGCGCCGCAAGGGACGGTCACGTCGACCGTCGCCCGATGCGCGTCCTCGTCCATGCTCACGACGCGGACCGACATGCCGTGACGGAGGTCCGCTTCGTCACCCGGCACGAGGCGCTCGGCCATCTCCGAGGTGTCCCCCGGCCGCACGGCGATGGAGGTGGCCTCGGGGTACAGCGGATCCGTCCTCGAGAGCTGCACACCGGACGGCCGCACGTCGTGCGGCGCGGCCGGGGAGTCGTAGACGTTCGCGTACTCCTGCCCGTCCACGACGTCCCGGTACTGCACGAACCAGCTGACGGACGGGTCCCGAGGATCCGCCCAGGAGATGATCCGCTGGGCGTCGAAGCCGCTCGACATGGTGCTTATCGTGACGCGGCGCGCGGCCCCGCACGTGGGCACGACGCGATGCGAGATGAGCCCCAGGCGGTCGAGCGTGCCTGCGGTGAAGGGCAGGAACGTGTACGCGTGGCCCATCAGGTCGGCGTCGTTCCCGTACTCGTCACGGGCGCAGGAGGCGGGCATGGCGTGCTCGTCGTAATCCCACGCGTCGGAGCACTGCACCGAGGACGCGTGGAACAGCGACATGTTGTGCCCCAGCTCGTGCGAGATCGTGGTCGGCAGGTCGGCGTCGATGAAGAGGAATCCGCCGTCGTTCACGCCCTCGCCCTCCGACGCGTTGGAGAACCGCTCGCACGAGAGGCTCTCCGGCACCATCGCCATGAGGTGCTTGTCCGGACCGGGCGTGAAGCCCGAGTACTGGAGGGCGAAGGCGTTGATCGATGCGAAGTCGTCGCAGCGCACGTTCGGGTCGTCGGGGACCTGCCAGTCGCTGATGGAGGCGGCGTTGATGTGCACGCGGCCGTGCGTCTCGTTCGCGTAGTAGGCGTCCGCCTGGCTGAGCCGCGTCGCGACGTCCTCCGGGGTGTAGTTCGGGTCGATTCCCTGTGGCGCGACGAGGACCGCGGTGACCTCCTCGACCGCGGCCTGCCCCTTGGGGGTCGCGGCCTCCACCCGGTACGGCGCGGTCGTGGTGCCGCGACCCGCCGCGCCGGCGGGGGATGCGGTGGCCGCAGCGATGGCGAGCACCGCGAGGGTGCAGAGGATCGTCGGTCTCGTGATGCGCATGGGGCTCCTGTCAGACCCGCCGGAGCGGGGGGGGGACGTTCTCCGCAGGACCGTCACGACGGGCGGTCGGCGTGCGAGCACGTCGATGCGCAGATGCCGCGGGGACCGGTGCCCGTGGTGGGCCTGACACTAGGGCGGTCAGACGATCGTCGGGCGGAGACCGCACAAGGCCTCCTCCGCGCCGTCAGACCTCCGGCAGCGCCGCCCGGGCGGTCTCCGCGTCGACGCCCGCCGCGACCTGGAGGTCGACGAGGAGCGGACGCAGCAGCATCACGAGCATCACCTCGCCGACGGGCGCCCCGGGGATGAGCTCCCTCGGATCCAACCGCACGGCCACGAGCACGAGGTTCTGCTGCGCGAGCGGCGCGGCCGACGGGTCGGTCAAGCTCTGGCCGAGGAGGTTGACGCCGTTGGACACGGTGGCCAGCAGCTCCGCGAGCACCGGCCGCCTCACCCCGTCGACCACGAGGAAGTCGATGCGCCGCGAGATGACGCGCAGGTTCCGCACCGCGAGGTCCATGCCGTCGAGCACGCGCCGCTGGGCGCGCAGCTCCGGCAGGTGACGGCGGAGGAACGGGGAGATGCGCGCGATCGAGATGGCCGAGTCCGCCGCGGCGCTCCACGCGTCGATGAGCGGCTGGGTGCGCCGCAGCCGGTCGAGCGCGCGGTCGGCCGCGGTCGCGTCGCCGAGCCGCAGCGCCGTGACGAGCGACGTGAGCGCGTACGAGCACTCGGAGAAGACGCGGCGGGCCTCGCGGATCGCCTGCCGGCGCGGATCCCGCGGGATGAGCGCCGTCGCGAGCAGGGCCACCGCGCCGCCCACGAGCCCGTCGACGCTGCGCACGAACACGCCGCCGGGCGGCGCGGGCAGGAGCGCCACCAGGACGGCCTGCACGCCCGCCGCCACCGCGAACGCCGCGTTCGACGACAGCAGCCGCGCGACCAGCAGCGTCGCCAGGATGATGACGAACAGCTGCCACGCTCCCCGCCCGATCCCGAGCAGCAGCACCTCGCTGAGCGTGATGCCCACGGTCATGCCGATCGCCGTCTCGAGCACGCGCACGGGCCGGGCGTCACGCACGAAGCCGAGGCTCGTGATGGTGACGGTCGTCGCGAGCAGCGGGGTGTCGTGGCCGAGCACGTGGTGCGCGAAGGCCCAGCCACCCGTGGCGGCGATGGCGATCTGCAGGGCGGCGGGCGCGGATCCCCACAGGCGCAGGAGCGCGGCGCGCGGATCCGCCCGGTGCCTCAGGGTGCGGGCGGCACGGGCCGACCGCTCCCGCGCGCGCTCAGCGGCGGACCGCACCGAGCCGCGGCAGGCGGGGGACGTCGGCCGAGCGGCCGGCGTCGGTGGGCACGATCACGTCCTGCGCGGCCTGGACGCGCACGTCGTCGGCGACCACCTCGAGCTGCGCGGCGGGATCCACGTTGCGGCGCACCACGGCGAGCGCGACGGGACCGAGCTCGTGGTGCAGGGCGCTCGAGGTGACGGCGCCGACGACCTCGCCGGGGGTCCCGTCGGCCTCGGCGGGGAGCCGCACCTCGGATCCGGTGCCGGGCAGGACCGCGTCCGACCCGTCGAGGTGCAGGAGCACGAGACGGCGCGGCGGCCGGCCGAGGTTGTACACCTTGGCGACCGTCTCCTGTCCGCGGTAGCAGCCCTTGCTGAGGTGCACGGCGCTGCGCAGCCAGTCGAGCTCGTGCGGGATGGTGCGGTCGTCGACCTCGGTCGCGAAGCGCGGGCGCCACGCGGCGATGCGGAGCGCCTCGGCGGCGAGCGCGCCGGCGACCGGCAGCTCCCCGGAGGCGGCGCGCGCGGCGAGGGCCGGGAGCTCGGTGCGCGGGACGAGCCGCTCGCTCCAGGTCCAGCCGGCGGCCGGATGCGCGGCCGAGGTCGCGTACTGGTGGCCGCCGGGCACGACGGCGCCCCACGGATCCCGCCAGACGAGCGGCACCCCGGCGGGCGCGGCGACGGGCAGGTCGGGCTCGCCGAGCGTGCCGATCACCGCGAGCTCGGCCGTGCGGTCGGCGGGCTCGACGCGGAGCATGAAGCGCATCCGCTGCAGGTAGGCGAGCAGGGCGGCCGCGTCTCCCGCGCCCAGGAGGAGCCACGTGCTGACGCCGTCGTCGAGCACGCCGACCGCGTGCTCGAGCCGGCCGTTCTGGTCGAGGAAGAGGGTCTCGGCGGAGTCGCCGGGGGCCAGATCGCGGAGCGACTGGCTGGTGATGGAGTCGAGCCACGTGAGCCTGTCCTCGCCGGTGATGGAGAGGACCGCCCGGTGCGAGAGGTCGACGACCGCGGTGCCGGCGGCGAGGGCGCGCTGCTCCGCGACGAGCGATCCGATGTGCGCGGGCACGCCGGCGTCCGGGCCCTCCGCGGCGACGGCGCCGGGCAGGTCGAGGAACGGGGAGCGGAGGACGGGATCCGGGTCAGTCGACATGCGCCACCCGCCCGGAGGCGTGCGTGCGCAGCGGCTGGCCGAGGGCCGCGATGTCCCACGCCCAGAGGAGGTCGCGCTCCACGAGGCCGTAGAGCCGGGTGGCGCCCGTGTACTCCTTGGCTCCCTCGGTGCGCATGACCGCGTCGGTCGCGAGGTCGATGCGCGCGCTCTTCACCTGGCCGACGTACAGCTCGCTGACGCCGCCGGGATGCACGAGCGCGACCTCGACGTCGAAGCCGCCCTCCGCGTTCCGGAGGGTCTCGACCTCGTCGGCCGTGGTGAAGGGGCGCTCGCCCGCGGGCGGCAGCATGGCGGGGCCCGGGTCGCCGTCGGTGACGCGGCGTCGCAGCCGCCAGTAGCCGGTCTCGGTGACGAACGGCACGGGCCCGTCGTCGCCCTCGAGCCAGGCGTAGGAGGAGTAGTTGAGGTGGGGCAGGCCGTCGTGGCTGAAGCTGATGCGCTGGCCGAACTCGCGGCGCACCATCTCCTCGCCGACGGCGTACTCGACGACGCCGGTGCCCTCCCAGACCCCGAGGAGCCAGGAGAGCGGGACGAGCTCGGCGGGGAGGCCGGTGGGGATCTCGATCATGCGGCGCGCGGTCAGCGCTGGCCGCGGAAGAGGTTGTAGACCACGACGAGCGACACCCAGCCGATGGAGAGGCTCGCCAGGACCAGCAGTCCGGTGAAGAAGAGTTCCAGAGCAAGCAGCGACGACATGGCCTCAATCTACCCCACGGGCGGACGCGCCGGACCGGTGGATCAGGCCGCGGCGGCCAGCAGGAGCACGACGACCGTGGCCGCCGCGAGCACGAGCACGGCGCCGACGACGCTGCCGGTGGCGCGGTCGACGAAGCCGGTCTTGCGGGGCAGCGCCAGCTGGATCACGAACGTCGCCACGACGCACGTCGCGAGCACGAGCGGGAACCACCGTGGCGCGTCGACGGGTCCGACCGCCACGGCCACCACGACCGCGCCGACCACGGCGGCGAGCCAGACGGGGACGATGCTGCGCAGGGGGGAGGTCACCCCACAATCCTGCCCCACGTATCATGGGGTCAATTCATCCATGGAGGATCCCTGTGGCCCAGCTGTTGATCCTGACCTCGTCCGCGGACACCGACGTGCTCCCGGCGCTCGGGCTCCTCAGCCACCGGACGCGGCACATCCAGGCGGACGCCGCGAGCCTCGTCAACGCCCCCGCGGCCGACCTGGTGCTCGTCGACGCCCGCCGCGACCTCGCCAGCGCGAAGTCGCTCTGCAAGATCCTCACCACCACGGGCGGCGGCACGCCCCTCATCCTCGTGCTCACCGAGGGCGGCCTCACGGCGGTCAGCGCCGACTGGGGCGCCACCGACGTGATCCTCGACTCGGCCGGCCCCGCCGAGGTGGACGCCCGCGTGCGCCTCGTCATCGGCCGGGCTGCCCAGGAGCACACGGGCAGCCGGATCCAGGCGTCCGGCGTGGTCATCGACGAGGCGAGCTACTCCGCCAAGGTGCACGGCAAGCCGCTCGACCTCACGTTCAAGGAGTTCGAGCTGCTCCGCTTCTTCGCCAGCCACCCCTCGCGCGTCTTCACGCGCGAGCAGCTGCTCAGCGAGGTGTGGGGATACGACTACTTCGGCGGCACGCGCACGGTCGACGTGCACGTGCGGCGCCTCCGGGCCAAGCTCGGCGACCTCGAGTCGCTCATCGGCACGGTGCGCAACGTCGGCTACCGCTTCAACGTGTACGAGGAGGACAGTGAGCGCGTTCCCGCCCCCGTCGGCAGCTGACGTCCCGCGCGTCGCCGCCGTCGACGCGTCGCCCGAGACCGTCCGGCGCGTGCTCGCGCTCGCCGACCGCGCCCGATCCGTCGACGGCCCGGCCGCCTTCAACGAGCAGACCCGCCTGACCCTCGGCGCGGACGACGGCCCGCGCGCGCTCGTCGCGCCGGGTCCGGACGGCCGGCCGATCGGGGCCGCCGTCGTCGCGCGCGGGGACGAGGGCGTCGAGGCCGAGCTGGTCGTGGATCCGGAGCACCGTCGCCTGGGCGTCGGCCGCGCGCTGCTGGACGCCGTGCTCGCCGAGGCCGGCGGCTCCCCCGTCTCGGTCTGGGCGCACGGCGACCACCCGGGTGCCCGCGCCATGGCGGCGGCGACCGGCCTCGACCGCGCACGCGAGCTGCTGCAGCTGCGCGCGTCGGTCGCCGAGGCGCGTGCGGGGCTCGGCGAGCGCCCGATGCCCGCGGGCCTCGCGCTCTCCTCCTCCACCCCGGACGACGCGGACGACTGGGTCGCGCTCAACGCGCGCGCCTTCGCCAGCCACCCGGAGCAGGGCCGGATGACCCGGCGCGACCTCGACGAGCGCATGGCCGAGCCCTGGGGCGACCCCTCGACCCTGCTGCTCGCCCGCGACGGCGACGGCCGGCTCGTCGGCTTCCACTGGCTGAAGGTGGAGGACGGCCAGGCGGAGGTCTACGTGCTGGGCGTCGATCCCGACCGCGCCTCACGCGGCCTCGGATCCGCCCTCCTGGCCGCCGGCCTCGACCTCCTGGCCGAGCGCGGCCACGACGAGGTCGACCTCTACGTCGAGGCGGACAACGCGCCCGCCCTCGCGCTGTACCGCCGGGCCGCCTTCCGCGACGCCGCGGTCGACGTCCAGTACCGCCGCGCCTGATCCACCCTCCCCAGCACCCTCCCGGGGGCGGTTCACCGTGCGTTCACCTGCCGGAGGGTGGAGCGCGCACCGCGATGCCATGATGGGCGGATGGACAGCGAGACGTACATCGGCGACGCGAAGGCGGTCGCCGAATCCCTGGACGACTTCGACGAGGACGAGATCCTGGAGGACGACGGGACCCTCCCCGAGGGGCGCTTCCTCGACCGGGAGCTGAGCTGGCTGGCCTTCAACCGCCGCGTGCTCGAGCTCGCGGAGGACCCGCAGCTGCCGGTCCTCGAGCGCGCCAACTTCCTCGCCATCTTCGCGAGCAACCTCGACGAGTTCTTCATGGTCCGCGTGGCCGGCCTCAAGCGCCGCATCGCCACCGGGCTCGCCGTCCCCACCAACATCGGCCGCACGCCCGCCGAGGTGCTCTCGGCCATCAACGAGACCGCGTACCGCCTGCAGGTCCGCCACGCGGCGGCCTTCAACGACAGCGTCCGCCCGGCGCTCGAGGAGCAGGGCATCCGCATCGTCCGCTGGGACTCGCTCGACGAGGCCCAGCAGGACCGCCTGCACGAGCTCTTCTCCGAGCAGGTCTTCCCGGTGCTCATGCCCCTCGCGGTGGATCCCGCGCACCCGTTCCCCTACATCTCCGGCCTCTCGCTCAACCTCTCGGTGCGCATCCGCAACCCGAAGACGAACCGCCAGGAGTTCGCGCGCATCAAGGTGCCGCAGATGCTGCCGCGCTTCATGCCGCTCACGCCGGACACGCGCTCGGGCCCCATCGACTTCATCGCGCTCGAGGACCTCATCGCGAACCAGCTCGAGACGCTGTTCCCGGGAATGGAGATCGTCGAGCACCACGTCTTCCGCGTCACCCGCAACGAGGACGTGCAGATCGAGGAGGACGAGACCGAGAACCTCATCCAGGCCCTCGAGAAGGAGCTGCTGCGCCGCCGGTTCGGCCCGCCCATCCGCCTCGAGATCTCGGACGACATGGACGCGGTCACGCTCGACCTCCTCATGCGCGAGCTCGACATCACCGAGCAGGAGGTGTTCACGCTCCCGTCCCCGCTCGACCTCGGCGGCCTGTTCGACCTCGCCAAGCTCGACCGCCCGGCGCTGCACTACCCGAACAACGTGCCCACCACCGCGGTGGCCCTGAAGCCGGCCGAGGACAACTCCCGCGCCGACATCTTCCGCTCCATCGCGCAGCAGGACATCCTGCTGCACCACCCGTACGAGTCCTTCACCACGAGCGTGCAGGCGTTCCTCGAGCAGGCCGCCGCGGATCCGCACGTGCTCGCCATCAAGCAGACGCTCTACCGCACGAGCGGCGACAGCCCCATCGTCGAGGCGCTCATCGACGCGGCCGAGGCGGGCAAGCAGGTGCTCGCGCTCGTGGAGATCAAGGCGCGCTTCGACGAGCAGGCCAACATCACGTGGGCGCGCAAGCTCGAGAAGGCCGGCGTGCACGTCGTCTACGGCGTCGCGGGACTCAAGACGCACTGCAAGCTCGCGCTCGTCATCCGCCAGGAGAAGGGCGGGGTGCTCCGGCACTACAGCCACATCGGCACGGGCAACTACAACCCCAAGACGAGCCGCATCTACGAGGACCTCGGGCTCCTCACGGCGGACGACGTGGTGGGCAAGGACCTCACCCGGCTGTTCAACGAGCTCTCCGGCTACGGCATCGAGAAGAAGTTCAAGCGCCTGCTCGTCGCGCCGCTGCACCTGCGCAAGGGGCTCCTGAAGCGCATCGCCGTGGAGACGCAGAACGCGCTCGACGGCAAGCCGAGCGGCATCCGCATCAAGGTCAACTCCATCGTCGACGAGGCCATCATCGACGCGCTCTACCGGGCCAGCAACGCGGGCGTCCCGGTGCAGGTCTGGGTGCGCGGCATCTGCTCGCTCACGCCGGGGCAGCCGGGCCTCAGCGAGAACATCGAGGTGCGGTCCATCCTCGGCCGGTACCTCGAGCACTCGCGCGTGTTCTCGTTCGTCAACGACGGCGACCAGGCCACCTACATCGGCAGCGCCGACATGATGCACCGCAACCTCGACCGCCGCGTCGAGGCCCTCGTCCGTCTGGTGGCCCCCGCGCACCTGCAGGAGATCGAGGACCTCTTCGACCGCGCCATGGCCGACACCACGTCCGCGTGGATCCTCGACTCCGCCGGCGAGTGGACGCGCCGCAACCAGGACGCCGACGGCAACACCCTGGAGGACCTGCAGACCGCGGTCATGGGCATCGTCTCCAAGCGCAAGCGTCGCGTGCTCCGCTGAGCGCATCGCCGCACCGGGCACCTGCGGTCGGCGCTCCCGGGTCCTCCGGGGGCGCCGACCGCGACGCCGATCCGGCTAACGTGGCAGGCGTGACACCCCGCCCCACCGTGCTCGCCGCCGGCGCCGTCGTCTGGCGCGTGGTCGACGGCCGGATCCGGGTGCTCATCATCCACCGCACGCGCCTCCGCGACACCTCCCTCCCGAAGGGCAAGGTCGATCCCGGCGAGACCCTCCCGCAGACCGCCGTCCGCGAGGTGCACGAGGAGACCGGCTACCGGGTCGCGCTCGGCGTGCCCCTGGGCGCCATCGAGTACGGCATCTCCGGCGGGCGCCGCAAGGCCGTGCACTACTGGGCCGCCGAGGCGACCGAGGCGGTCCTCGAGGCCGGCCGCTTCGAGCCGGGGGACGAGGTGGAGAGCATCGAGTGGGTCTCGATCCCCAATGCCCGCAAGCGCCTCGACTACCCGGGCGAGATAGACATGCTCGACCTCTTCGCCGGCCTCGTCGAGACCGGATCGCACCGCTCCTTCGCCCTCATCGCCCTGCGCCACGGCCATGCCGTGCAGCCGTACGAGTGGGACGGCCGCGACGCCGGACGGCCGCTGAGCGTCCGCGGGCGCGCCGAGGCCGCCTCCATCGTGCCGACCCTCGCCGCCTTCGGCCCGCGCGTCATCACGAGCAGCACGGCCGAGCGCTGCCTGCAGACGGTCGCGCCGCTCGCGGAGGCGCTCGGCCGCCGCGTGAAGGAGGACGCGGGCATCAGCCAGGACGCGTACGAGTCCGACGGCGGATCCGTGCGGGCGACCGTCGCGAAGCGCGTGCGCAAGGCCCGGAGCGCCGTGCTGTGCAGCCACAGCCCCGTGCTGCCCGAGATCCTGCACGAGATCGCGCTCGCCACCTCGACGCCGGCGGCCAGCCGCATGCCGCGAGCCGGCATGCTGTCGCCGGCCGAGTTCTCCGTGGTGCACCTGTCGGCGTCCGACCCGGAGGCCGGGATCCTCGCGGTGGAGACGTACGGACCCACCGCCTGAGGCGCCGCGGGATCCCTCGGGCATCTGCCCGACCGACCACTGTGCGCCCGCGCGCCTGAGCCCGTGCCGATCCGCGCGGTCTGTTCACCTCCCGTTCACCGGAATCGGCCGAGCCCGTCAAGAGCCCGACATAGCGTCTCGGAGGAGCCCGCACCGGCTCCGTCACAGCACGAATCACCCGGAAGGCTCCCCCACGTGAAGATCTCGCGTCTCGGCAGCGCAGCAGCGCTCGCCGCCGTCACCGCCCTCGCCCTCTCCTCCTGCGCCGCCAACGAGGCCCCCGCGGCGGGCGGCTCCTCGGCGTCCACGCTCCAGGGCACGCTCAACGGCATCGGCTCGTCCGCGCAGGGCTCGGCCCAGGAGGCCTGGGCCAAGGCCTTCCAGACCACCAACACCGGCGTCACCGTCAACTACTCGCCCGACGGATCCGGCGCCGGACGCGAGGCCTTCATGGCCGGCGGCCAGAACGCCAACTTCGCCGGCTCCGACCGCGCGCTCAAGACCGACGAGCTCACCGGCACCTTCGGCCAGTGCGCCGACGGCACCTCCGCCATCGACCTCCCCAACTACATCTCCCCCATCGCCATGGTCTTCAAGATCGACGGCGTCTCGGAGCTCAACCTCGACGCCGCCACGGCCGCGGGCATCTTCAAGGGCACCATCACGAAGTGGAACGACAAGGCCATCACGGCCCTCAACCCCGACGCGAAGATGCCGGACGCCCCCATCACGGCCGTGCACCGCTCGGACGACTCGGGCACCACGCAGAACTTCGGGGACTACCTCAAGGCCGTCGCCCCCACCGTGTGGGACGCCGCCTCCAGCGGCAAGTGGCCCTACCCGGGCGGCGAGGCGGCCCAGGGCACGTCCGGCGTCATCGACGCCGTCAACGGCGGCACCAATGTCATCGGCTACGCCGACGCGTCGCGCGCCGGTTCCCTCGGCACCGCCAAGGTGAAGGTCGGCGACGACTTCGTCGCGTACTCGCCCGAGGCCGCGTCCGCGATCGTCGAGGCCTCCCCGGAGGAGACCGGCCGCGCGGAGAACGACATCGCGATCAAGATCGACCACACCTCCACCCAGGCCGGCGTGTACCCGATCGTCCTGGTCAGCTACCTCATCGGCTGCCAGCAGTACAAGGACGCCGCCGTGGGCGAGCTCGTCCGCTCGTACTTCGAGTACGTGACCGGCGCCGAGGGCCAGAAGCTCGCCGCCGAGAAGGCCGGCGCCGCGCCGCTGTCCGACACGGTCGCCGCGCAGGTCAAGACCGCGGTCGCGTCCATCAAGTAAGCACCCGCCGTCCGCCCCCTGGCCCGCTCGCGCGGGCCAGGGGGCGCTCCCACGGGCGGCGCGCCGCCCACTGCCCCACCATCACGACCGCAAGGGAACCCGACCCATGACGACCGCCGCCCCGCAGCCTCCCGAGGCCCCCGAGTCCGATCGGCCGCGCGACGTCGCGGCCGCCCCCCGCAGCACCCAGGGCGTGAAGGCCAAGGCCCGCCTCGCCGACCGCGTGTTCTCCGGCCTCGCATCCGGGTCCGGCGCGCTGATCCTCGCGATCCTCGCCGCCGTCGCGCTCTTCCTCGTCGTCCAGAGCATCCCCGCCCTCACCGCCTCGCCGGCCGAGGTCTCCGGCGGTGCCGGCTTCTGGAGCTTCGTCGGCCCGCTGATGTTCGGCACCGTCTACGCCGCCGCGCTCGCGATGCTCATGGCCGTGCCCGTGGCCGTCGGCATCGCGCTGTTCATCTCGCACTACGCGCCGCGCCGCCTGGCGCAGGGCCTCGGCTACGTCATCGACCTGCTGGCCGCCGTGCCCTCGGTGGTCTTCGGCCTCTGGGGCATCACGGTGCTCGCCCGCTTCCTCCAGCCGTTCTACGCGTTCCTCACGGAGACCTTCGGCTGGTTCCCGCTCTTCGCCGGCCCCGTCTCGGGCACCGGCCGCACCATCTTCACGGTCGCGGTCGTCCTCGCCGTGATGATCCTGCCCATCGTCACCGCGCTCTGCCGCGAGGTGTTCCTCCAGACGCCGAAGCTGCACGAGGAGGCGGCGCTCGCCCTCGGCGCCACGCGCTGGGAGATGATCCAGACGGCGGTGCTCCCCTTCGGCCGCCCCGGCATCATCTCGGCCTCCATGCTCGGCCTCGGCCGCGCGCTCGGCGAGACCATGGCGGTCGCGATCGTGCTCTCGCCCGCGGCGGTCGTGAACTTCGCGTGGTTCCAGTCGACGAACTCGAACACCGTCGCCGCGAACATCGCGCTGAGCTTCCCCGAGGCGTACGGCCTCAAGGTCAACGAGCTGATCGCCTCCGGCCTCATGCTCTTCATCATCACGCTGGCCGTGAACATGCTGGCCCGCTACATCATCAGCCGCCGCAAGGCCTTCTCCGGAGCGAACTAATGGCGACGACAGCCCCCTCCCGCACGCGGCCCGTCGCGACCACGCTGCCCAACTCCCTGACGGCCGGCAAGCTGCACCGCGCCACGGCGCCCCTGATCTTCCTCGCCTCCTGGCTCGTCATGGCCGTCATCTTCCTGGTGCTCCTCGTCTCGGGCGCCGCCGAGGACTTCAACTACGTCGGCACCGCCGTGTTCGGCACGCTGCTGTTCGGCGTCGCCCTCTTCGTCATCTCGCTCGCCGTGGAGGGCGAGCGGAAGGCGAAGGACCGGGTCATCACGATCCTCGTCACGGTCGCCTTCGTGCTCGCGCTCATCCCGCTGATCTCGCTGGTGTTCACCGCGGTCACCAACGGCTCCGGCCGCTTCGACCCGCTGTTCTTCAACTCGAGCCTCCGCAACGTGGTGGGCGAGGGCGGCGGCGGGCTGCACGCCATCATGGGCACGCTGATCATCACGGCCATCGCCGCGGTCATCTCCATCCCCGTGGGCCTCATGTCGGCCATCTACCTCGTCGAGTACGGCCGCGGCCGCCTGGCGCGGGCCATCACGTTCTTCGTCGACGTCATGACGGGCATCCCGTCGATCGTCGCGGGCCTCTTCGCCTACGCGCTGCTCGTGCTCTTCCTCGGCCCGGGCGTCCGCATGGGCTTCGGCGGCGCCCTGGCGCTCTCGGTGCTGATGATCCCCGTGGTCGTCCGCAGCGCCGAGGAGATGCTGAAGCTCGTCCCCAACGAGCTGCGGGAGGCGTCCTACGCGCTGGGCGTGCCGAAGTGGCTGACCGTCGTGAAGATCGTGCTGCCCACGTCGCTCGCCGGCATCGTCACGGGCGTCATGCTCGCGATCGCCCGCGTCATCGGCGAGACGGCGCCGCTGCTCATCGTCGCCGGCTTCACGCAGGGCATGAACTACAACCCCTTCAAGGACCAGATGATGACGCTGCCGGTGTTCGTCTTCCGGCAGTACGCCGACCAGGGCGCGGATGCGGCGGCCTACGTCGACCGCGCGTGGACCGGCGCGCTCGTGCTGATCCTCATCGTCATGGCGCTGAACATCATCGCCCGCCTCATCGCCCGCATCTTCGCCCCCAAGCTCGGCCGCTAGCGCCCGCTCCCCCGGCCACGAACCCGAACGGTTAGGAACACCCCTTGTCCAAGAGCATCGAAGTCAACGACCTGAACGTCTACTACGGCAAGTTCAAGGCGGTCGAGGACGTCAACCTGCGCATCGAGCCGCGCACCGTCACCGCCTTCATCGGCCCGTCCGGCTGCGGCAAGTCCACGTTCCTCCGCACGCTCAACCGCATGCACGAGGTCATCCCCGGCGCGTACGTGGAGGGCGAGGTCCTCGTCGACGGCAACGACCTCTACGGCCCGGGCGTCGACCCGGTGCTCGTGCGCCGCCAGGTGGGCATGGTCTTCCAGCGGCCGAACCCGTTCCCCACCATGTCCATCCGCGACAACGTGCTCGCGGGCGTGAAGCTCAACAACCGCAAGATCTCGAAGTCGGACGCCGACGCGCTCGTCGAGCAGTCGCTCATGGGCGCCAACCTCTGGAACGAGGTGAAGGACCGCCTGGCGCTCCCCGGATCCGGCCTCTCGGGCGGCCAGCAGCAGCGTCTCTGCATCGCGCGCGCCATCGCCGTGCAGCCCGACGTGGTGCTGATGGACGAGCCGTGCTCCGCGCTCGACCCGATCTCCACGCTCGCCATCGAGGACCTCATCGAGGAGCTCAAGGCGCAGTACACGATCGTGATCGTGACGCACAACATGCAGCAGGCCAGCCGCGTCTCCGACCGCACCGCGTTCTTCAACATCGCGGGCACCGGCAAGCCGGGCAAGCTCATCGAGTACGACGACACCACCACCATGTTCTCGAAGCCGAGCGTGCAGGCGACCGAGGACTACGTCAGCGGCCGCTTCGGCTGATCCGCCGCGCCGCACGAGACGAAGGCCCCGCATCCTCTGGAGGATGCGGGGCCTTCGTCTCGTGCGGTAGCCGACGATCAGGTGACGGTGACCGCCACGATGGGCTCGCTCGTGGGCTGCTCGGATCCGCCCTCGGGCTCGACGGTGATGGCCACCGTGTCGCCCGGCGTGTACGTGCCAGCGAGCACCGCGTGGCCCGCGCCGCCGTCGGACGGCATGACGCCGGCGGACACGGGACCCGACTGGCTGACGTACCACATCTGCAGGACGCGGCCCTCGGGGAGCGGAGCGGCGTCGTTGAGCACGACGGCCGTCTTCGCCTCGGAGGCGGAGAAGTAGACCGTGGCGGTGCCGCCGCCGACCACGTCGCGCTTGTCGATGACGACGTCGGACGCCGTGGTGACCCGCTCGTACGCGGAGGCGACGGGCGACTCCGAGGAGCCGGGCACGCCCGCGTTCGTGCCGACGACCACGCCGCCGACGACGAGGACCACGGCCGCGGCCGCCACCCCGAGGAGCGCGCCGGGCTTGCGGAACCAGCGCTCGGAGGCGCGGGCCGACGCGGAGCCGAGCCGACCGCCCGGAGCGGTCGGGCCGGCGGACGCCGACGGGGTGCCCGCGGCAGGACGCAGCTCGGTGACGGGCGCGGCAGGGCGGTCGTCGGCGGGAGCCTCGGCCGGCGCCTCGAGGGGCGGCAGCTGCGGCGTGGCGTCGAGCATGGCCATGAGGTCGGACTTGAGGCGCGGGGACGGGGCCACGGGCTCCGTGGCGAAGGCGAGGCCGGCCGCGGTGGCCCGGATCTCCTCGACCTCGGCGCGGAGCACGGGGTCGCCCTCGAGGATGGCCTCGAACTCGGCCGCCTCGTCGTCGTCGACCGCGCCGAGCGCGTACGCCGCGGTGAGCGAGCGCAGGTCGTCGTCGGTGGTCATCATGCGACTCCCATCTCATCGCGCAGGCGGATCATGCCGTCGCGCAGGCGCGTCTTCACGGTGCCGATGGGCACGTCGAGCATCGACGCGACCTCGCTGTGGCTGTAGCCGCCGTAGTAGGCGAGGGAGACGGCCTGGCGCTGGATCTCTGTGAGCTTCGTCATGGCCTTCTTCACCCTCTCGTGCTCGATGCTGATCTCGACGGTCTCCGACACCTGGTCGTAGCCGTGCTCGTGGTCGCGGATGCCGATGCGCACGTCGCGATCACGGCTGGACTGGGAGGCGCGCACGCGGTCGACCGCGCGGCGGTGGGCCATGGTGAGCACCCACGTGGTCGCGGCGCCCTTGGCCGGGTCGAACCGCGATGCGGACTGCCAGATCTCCAGGAAGATCTCCTGGGTGACCTCCTCGGACTGCGCGTGGTCGACGAGGAGCCGCCGCACGAGTCCGAGGACGCGGGGCGCGAGCTGGTCGTAGAGCTCCGAGAAGGCGCGCTTGTCGCCCTGGGCGACACGGCCGAGGAGCGACTCCTTCGACTCGGGGTCCGCCGGCCCGGGCAGGTCAGGACGCTCGATCGATGAAGGCACGAGCCCCAGCATCCCAGACCCGACCGGGTTCCGCATGCAGGCGCATCGACGCCCGTCGGGCGGAGGTGGATCTGCGGGGAGGTCATGTGGGTCTTCCGGGTGGTGGGGCGGATGGTGCAGGGGATGCGGGGAGGCCCGCACCGGCCGGATCCCGCGGGAACGCGGCATCTGGGATGGCCGGGCGGCCTGCCGCGCAGCAGGACACGACCGATGCGGGTCGCACCCTCGCGGGTGACGGGTGCGAAGCGGGTGAGCGCCTCACGATGACTCTTCGGGGCGGGGCGCGTCACGGTTTGGTCACAGGACGGCCGGATGACGATGCCGGGGCGCGGGTGGCGCTCGGCTCCGGTCGGAGGGGACGTGGGTGGCGTCCGGTCGGGTGGGGACCCGGCCTCGAGGGCATCTGGCGGAGATAAGAGGAGCCGGACCGCAGGAACGCCTCTCGGCGCGAGGCCGCTCGGAGCGGCGAATATTGGAGCCCGGGGTTACTGCGGCCCGACCCCATCCACTGTAACCGAGTCGACCGGAGCTGTCGCCCGAGGTCCGTCGCTCACAGCGAACGCGGCGGATGCAGCGGTGCGGGAGGACGCCCGCGCGCCCGGCCCCGGGTCAGTCGAGCCGGTCGCTCCGCCACAGGCGGGCGCACTGCGCGAGGTCCGCCGCCATCTGCGAGAGCCGGAGGGCGCGCGTCGTGAGGTCGCCGGCGCGCTCCGGGGAGGCCGTGGCGTCGAGGTCGTCGGCGACGCTCGTGGCACCGAGCGCGGCCAGCCTGCTGAACGCACCCGCCCGATCCAGCGCCACGGCGAAGTCGCCCGTGAAGAGGCCGCGGAGGATGCTGTCCGCGAGCTCGACGATCTCCGCCGGCCCCGTCGGCGCCGTCGCACCCGCGACGACGGGATCGATGGTCGTCGCCACCTCGGTGCCGCGCTGGTAGAGGAGGCTGATGCCGTCCGGATCCTGTCGGATGAGCGCGCGCATGAGGTACAGGCGCCAGAGCGCGCCGGGCAGGCTGCGCGGGCTCGCGCGCGACCACAGCTCCGCCACCGCGTCGATGCCGTGCTCGTCGGTGTAGGCGATGAGGCGCTCGACGACCGCGGGGTCGGGATCCGCCCGCACGCGCGCCAGCAGCGCCGACGCGGTCTCGTGGGCCACGCGGCTGATCGTGGCGGGGTCCTCGCCGCCGAGCATGCTCTCGAACTTGGACCCGGAGAACCTGGTGGGCTTGTGGTAGTCGCCGGACATCCTCGTCAGCGTACGCCGGGGCCCGCCGCGATCGCCCGGCGGGCGCCCGGGAGGCCCCCGTAGGCTGGGGGCATGAGATTCGTCGTCGGCCTGGTGGTGCTGTGGCTCGTCCTGGTCGTCGTGGGGTTCGTCATCAAGGCGCTCGCGTGGCTCGTGGGCGTCGGGATCTTCCTCGTCGTGGTCACGGTCGTGGCCGGTGCCGTCGTGCGTCGCGGGTCCTCGCGAGACGTCGACCGCCTCTGATCGGCCGCTCCCCCATCCCGTAGAGTCGGGCGCACGGGCCTCTAGCTCAGTTGGTAGAGCAAGGGACTTTTAATCCCTGGGTCGTCGGTTCGAGCCCGACGGGGCCCACACGGTCCTCGAGCGGTGGAGTCGCACGCGTCGCCGCCGGCAGCCGTCATCGCGGCACGCGGCAGCATCCAGCGCCCGTCCACCAGCCCCTCATGTGGGGTCCCCGGATGGTGGTGTCGCCTCCCGTCGGCCCATACGATTTCTTTTGTGGGGAAACGGCGCGGACGCGGCATGAGCAGGGCTCCCGGAGAGCCTTCCCGGCCTGATCTCGGAGCCCCTGCGGGTGGCGCCGGTCGGGGGCTCGATCACCGATCGCTTTTCGCGAATGGCCGCAGAGCCCGCGTGACCCATTCGCCTCTCCCGATGTCGGGCTCACCCGCAGGCTCACGCGAGGACTACCCTGCGTCCACGAGCAACGTGCGGTAGCGGGGGAACCGATGTCCAGTCCGACTGCCGCCATCCATGACGACCGCAAGCTCCCCGCACTCACCGGTCTGCGCTTCTTCGCGGCCATGACCGTCCTCCTGTCCCACTTCTCGCATGCCGGGCTGGTGGTGATACCCGCGGGAATCGTGGCATTCGTCGACGGAGGACGAACCGCCGTCGCGTTGTTCTTCGTCCTGTCGGGCTTCATCCTCGCGTACAACTACTCCGAGATGTCCGGCGGCGCTGACCGCCGCGCCTTCTACGTCAACCGCGTAGCGCGCATCTACCCCGTGGTGGTCCTCGCCCTCGGACTCGGGGCGATCGGCGTCGCCTTCGCGATCGTGAACCGCGATGAGGGCTATCTGCAGCAGTGGTATTCATTGCCCGATGTCGACGGCGTGGCTCTCGTCGTCAGCTTCCTCAGCCAGGCGACCGTCACGACCGGGTGGTTCCCCGCAGCTCGGATCAATCAGCCGTGGAACGGCCCCGCCTGGAGCATCGCCTGCGAGATGTTCTTCTACCTGCTCTTCCCGATGCTCATCGCATCGATTCGGAAGATGACCGCGCGGGCGATGATGTGGATGCTCGCCGTGGCGTTCTCCGGCCAGGTGATCTTCATCTCGGCGGTGCGCGCTTTCGCTCCCGTGGGGCAACGTGGATTCCTGGTCAGCCAGTTCCCGGTCACGCACTTCTTCGACTTCCTCATCGGGGTGGTCGCCGCGCTCGTCTTCCTCCGTGGTGGGCGCGAATGGCTGGCAGCCGGCCACCGTCGTCTCGCGCTGATCAGCGCCGCTTGCCTGGGCGTCCTCCTGCTGTCGCTCACGGCGCCCGTGCAGCCCGCCTACCTCCTGCTGACGCCGTTCTTCGCGGCTCTCATCACCGGCCTCGCCGTGCCCCCGCGAGGACGCCGCACATGGCTGGGTGCAGGTTGGCTCCTGCTGCTCGGCGAAGCGAGCTTCTCGCTCTACCTGATCCACGTACCGCTGATGAACCTGATGAGCGTCGTGCCGACGCCCTCGTGGTTCGGGTGGGTGTGGGTCGTGCTGACGATCGCGTCGAGCGTCCTCATCTTCACGGTCTTCGAGGCCCCGAGCCGCAGGTTCGTCAAGCGGGCGCTGACCCGCGCGCGCAGGGAAGACGAGCAGGAGCCCGTCGGGTGAGGTGGCCGGCGTGCACCTCCCTGCTGAACCGCCCCTCCGGCGGCTCCGGCACGCGCTACAGCCCGCGGATGAGCTTCGCGGGGAGGCCGCCGTGGATCTCGTCCGCCGGGACGTCCTTCGTGACGACGGCGCCCGCGGCGATGACCGCGCCGCGGCCGATGGTGACGCCCTGCAGGATGACCGCGCCGCTGCCGATCCACGCGCCGTCGCCGATGGTGATGGGCGCGTAGCGCATCGTGCCGGCGCGGACGGCCGGGTTCGACATCTCGTGGGAGCTCGTGATCATCTGCACGCCCACCCCGACGCCGACCCGCTCGCCGATGACGACGGGCACCCAGTTGTCGATGACGCAGCGGAAGTTGAGGGTGGAGGAAGCGCCCATGGTGAGCTGGGCCGATTGGAACAGGGCACCGGAGAACACGCGCGCCCCGGGGGCGATGCGCGCCCCGCAGGCGCGGTAGACGCGCATCCGGACGGGCATGGGGACCAGGAGCGAACCGGCGAGGTTCATGACGAACGCGCTGCCGCGCCGCGTGATCCCTGCGATGTTCGTGACGCCCCCCGATGGTCTCGGCGAACCTAGCGGTCCTGTCGATCCCACGCTTCTGATTGTCCACAGGCGATGTGCGGCGGCGTGCGTCCGGCCTCACGGCCGTGGCCGGCCCTCGGACGGCCGCCCCCGCTCGGGGGCGCGTCCTGGCATACGATCGGGAGATGGGTGTCGTGGAGAAGATGGTGGAGCTGCGGCGCGTGCGGCTGGTGAGGGAGGCCCTGCTCCTGATGGGCGTCGAGGTGCACGCCCACACGACCATCGGTCCGGGCCTCGTCCTGCACCATCGCGGCAACGGCGTCGTGATCACCCCCGCCACCCGGATCGGGTCGTCGGTGGCCATCTACCAGCAGGTCACGATCGGACGCAGCGGCGTCGGCATGACCGACGAGGAGCTGGGCTTCGACGGCATCGAGATCGGCGACCACGCGGTGCTCTGCGCAGGAGCGAAGATCCTCGGAGGCAGGGGGACGCTGCGGGTCGGCACGGGCACGATCGTCGCGGCGAACGCGGTGCTGACCCGGTCCACCGGCGACTGGGAGGTGTGGGCGGGCGTTCCCGCCGTCAAGGTCTCCGACAGGAAGCGCACGCAGACCGCCCTGTCCTGATCGCGGGAGATGCCCGCGGGAGGCGACGACGGCATCCGGACGGGCGCTCCGCTGGCCCGACCGCCGCCTCGCGCCGGTGCGATGCTGGGGCGCATGAGCATGCAGGCCGACGAACTCGTGATCGCGATGCTGACCGCCGAGGAGACCTCCGAGCGCTACGACCTGCTCAAGGCCGCGCTCGAGGAGCACGACGACCGGGGCGTGCAGTACCTCTCCGGCGTGGTCGGGCGGCTGCTCGCGTACATCGACGGGCTGCGCGAACCCGAGGAGAACCGGATCGCGCTGGAGCAGTACACGCGCCGGGTCGCGCTGCAGTGGGCGCAGGAGGATGCGGGCTAGCGGCTCCGGCTCCCGCTCCCGCTCCGGCTCCGGCTTCGGCTTCGGCTTCGGCTTCGGAGGGCAGCGACCAGCGCGCCGATCGTGAGGACCGCCCCGGCCGCCCAGCAGGCCGCGGCGAGGTCGGGTACGAGGTGCGCGACGAGGGGCATGGGCGCCGCCGCGAGGATCATCGCGACGACCATCCGCCGCGCACGCGGGATCGGCGGAGCGGGCGGGCGTCCGGTCATGCGGGCCTCCGAGCATCAGGGGATGCGCCCATCAGGCCACGGGAACGGACGGTCGCGCCCGGCGAGCGCACAGGCACGGCGCGATGCCGGTCAGGCGCCGGGCCAGGCGCCCGTCGCGCGGATGCCCCAGCTGAGGTTCCACTCCTCGCCGGGTTCCAGGCGGCGGACGCCGACACCCGAGTTGAAGGCGTCCGCGGGCGCGGTCATCGGCTCGAGGGCGACGGCCTGCGAACCGTGGGTCGGGAACTCGCGCGGCGTGTAGACCTGGAGGAAGCGGAAGGACGCGTCGGCCCACAGCTCGACGCCGCGACCGTCGGGCGCGATGAGGCCGTGGCGGCTCACGCCGTCCTCCACGTGCACGTCGCCGTAGCCCGTGTTGAGGTCGAGGTCGCCGACGACGCGGCCCTGACGGAGGTCCTCGTCGGCGCCGTCGACGGGGTGGTCCGCGATCGGGATCAGCGCGTCGTCGACCTCGGACCAGGTGTCGGCGCGGACGGTGAGCGTGAGCTCCGCAGACGGGACCCCGCCGATCGCGAGGTAGGGGTGCGCGCCCACCGCGACGGGAGCAGCGCCGGCCGAGTCGTTGCGGATCCGGTGGGTGACGACGAGGCCGTCGTCCGTGAGCCGGTACGTGACGGACGTGCCGAGGAGGAACGGGTAGCCGTGCTGCGGGAAGACGCTGGCGGAGAGGGTGACGCGGTCGTCGGCGCGGTCGGAGGCCGTGTACCCGGTGTTGCGGAGGAGGCCGTGCGACGCGTTGCCGAGCGAGGGCTCCGTGACGTCGAGCGCCTGCGCCTTCCCGTCGAGCACGTAGCGGGCGCCGCGGATCCGGTTCGGCCACGGCACGAGCACCATGCCGGCGCCCATGGGCGCGACGACGTCCTCGCCGTAGGGCTCGACGAGGTCGACGCCGTCGAGGGTCAGGCCGCGGATCGCCGCCGCGAGCTGCACGACGGTGGCGCGGAGCTCGCCGGACGGGCCGGCGTGGACGAGGTGGTGCTGCTCTCCGGTGACGGGTCTCATGGGATCCACGTTACGGCCGCGCGGCGTCGGACGGCCCGGCCGCCTCGACGACCCGCAGGCCCGCGTCGCGGAGGCGGGTCACCTCGTGCGCGTCCGCGCCGTCGTCCGTGAGCAGGGTGTCGACGAGGTCGAGCGGCGCGACGGATCCGAGGTGCGTGCGGCCGAGCTTGGAGCCGTCCGCGACGACCACCGTGCGGGCGCTCGCGGCGACCATCCGCCGCTTCACCTCCGCCTCCGGCAGGTTGACGTTGGTGACGCCGCGGTCGACGTCGATGCCGGTGCCGCCGATGAACGCGATGTCGGGGTTCAGGCGGTCGAGCACCTCGGTGGCGAGGGGATCCACGAGGCTGTGCTGCAGCGCCCGGAGCGTGCCTCCCGTGACGACGACGGTGAAGCGCGGCATCGCGCGCTCGAGCTCGAGCGCCAGGGTGAGGCCGTTCGTGATGACCGTGACGTCGACGAGGTCGTCGCGCGCCACGAGCGCGCGGGCCACCTGGAGGGTCGTGCTGCCGACGTCGAGGAGCACGCTCTGGCCGCTCTCGACCATCTGCGCGGCGGCGCGGCCGATGGCGCGCTTGGCGTCGGCGGCGGACCCGAGCGTCACCTCGAGGCTCTGCTCGCGCGCCGCGAGGCCGGAGCGGAGGACCGCGCCGCCGTGCACGCGCTGGAGGGCGGCGGAGTCGGCGAGCGCGTCGAGGTCGCCGCGGATCGTGACCGCGGAGACGCCCGCGTCGGCCGCGAGCTCGGCGACGGTCGCGAAGCCGCGGTCGGCGAGGCGCTCCAGGATGCGGGAGCGGCGGGTCGCCGCGGGGACGGAGGCGGTGTCGTCGGCCATGCGGCGAGCCTCGCCCACCGCTTGCCCGAACGCAAGCCCGGCCTTTCGGGAATGCAGATCCGGGCCCCGCGAGCCCGTAGGATCGGGGCATCATGCATGCCGACCAGACCGTCACGACGTCGCCGTCCGGGATCACGCAGCGCCGCACGCTGCTGTCCGACGGCCGCGAGCTCGTCTACTTCGACGACGCCGACACGGCCCTCCCGCCCGAGCGCGCCGTCGACGCCCGCCCGGCGGCACCTCGGCCGCCCACCGCGACGATGCGGCAGGACGTGCTCACGGGCGAGTGGGTCTCCATCGCGGCCGCGCGGCAGAACCGCGCGCACCTGCCGCCGGCGGAGCTCGATCCCCTCGCCCCCGCGACCCCGTCCAACCCGTCCGAGATCCCGAGCATGTACGACGTCGCGGTCTTCGAGAACAAGTCGCCGTCCTTCGGGCCCGCGCTCGCGGACGCGGACGGCGTGGACGCGCCCGTCGACGACGACGACCTCACGTCCATCGGCCTGGAACGCACCCGCACCTCGGTCGGCCGCTGCGAGGTCGTCTGCTTCAGCCCCGCGCACACCGGCTCGTTCAGCGGCCTCACGCCGTCGCGCGCCCGCACCGTGGTGGAGGCGTGGGCCGAGCGCACGCGCGCCCTCTCCGCGATGCCCGGGATCCGCCAGGTGTTCCCGTTCGAGAACCGCGGCGAGGCCATCGGCGTCACGCTGCACCATCCGCACGGGCAGATCTACTCGTACCCCTACGTCACGCCGCGCACGCGCCGCCTCGTGGAGTCGATCGAGCGGTTCGGGCCGGGGCTGTTCCAGCGGATCCTCGAGACCGAGCAGGCGTCCGAGCGCGTCGTGCTCCGCGGCGAGCACTTCACGGCGTTCGTGCCGTTCGCGGCGCGCTGGCCCGTGGAGATCCACCTGCTCCCCCACCGCCACGTGCCCGACCTCGCGGAGACGACCGAGGCCGAGCGCGACGAGCTCGCCACGATGTACCTGCGGCTGCTGCGGGGGATGGACCGGCTGTACGACACCCCGACGCCGTACATCGCCGCCTGGCACCAGGCGCCCGTCGCTGCGCACCGCGACGAGATCCGGCTGATGCTGCAGATCACGTCGCCGCGCCGGGCCGCCGACAAGCTCAAGTTCCTGGCCGGATCCGAGGCGGCCATGGGCGCCTGGATCGGCGACGTGCCGCCGGAGAAGGCGGCCGAGATGATCCGGAAGGCAGTGGAGGACGCATGACCGACATCCGAGACGACGTGCGCGAGGGATTCCGCGCCCGCTTCGAGCGCGAGCCGCACGGCGTGTGGTCCTCGCCCGGGCGCGTGAACCTCATCGGCGAGCACACCGACTACAACGCCGGGTTCGTGTTCCCGTTCGCGATCGACCGCCGCACCGTCATCGCGCTCGCGCCGCGGGACGACGACCGGATCCGCCTGGCCAGCTCCTTCTCCGAGGAGGTCGTGGAGGCCCGCCTCGCCGACCTCACCGGCGAGCGCATCGCGGGCTGGGAGGCCTACCCGCTGGGCGTCGCGTGGGCCCTCGGTCAGCGCGGGGCCGACCTCGCCGCCGTGCCCGGCTTCGACGTGTACGTCGACAGCGACGTGCCCGTGGGCGCGGGCCTGTCGTCGTCGGCGGCCCTCGAGGGATCCATCGCCCTCGCGCTCGACGACATCTGGCGGCTGGGCCTCGACCGGCCGACGCTCGCCGCGGTCGGGCAGCTCGCCGAGAACGAGATCGTGGGCGCCCCGACAGGGATCATGGACCAGTCCGCGAGCCTCCTCGGTCAGCAGGACGCGGGCGTGTTCCTCGACTGCCGCTCGTTCGAGGCCGAGGTCATCCCGCTCGGGCTCGAGGCGGCCGGCCTCACCATCGCCGTGATCGACACCCACGTCGCCCACGCGCACGCCGACGGCGGCTACCGCGCACGCCGCGAGTCGTGCGAGCGGGGCGCGCGCCTCATGGGCGTCTCGTCCCTGCGCGAGCTCGCGGTCGACGACCTCGTGCGCGCCCGCGAGGTGCTCGACGACGAGACGTTCCGCCGCGTGCGCCACATCGTCACCGAGAACCAGCGCGTGCTCGACACCGTGCGCGCGCTCCGCGAGGAGGGCCCGCGCGCGATCGGCGAGCTGCTCGACGCGAGCCACCGCTCCATGCGCGACGACTTCGAGATCAGCGTCCCCGAGCTCGACCTCGCGGTCGAGGTCGCGCAGAACGAGGGCGCGATCGGCGCGCGCATGACGGGCGGCGGCTTCGGCGGATCGGCCATCGCGCTGATCGACGTCGACTCGCTCTCGCGCCTCCAGGTCGCCATCGACGGCGCCTTCGCGGAGCACGGCTACACCGGCCCGACCGTCTTCACGGTCACGCCCTCGGACGGGGCGAAGGCGGAGCAGTAGGACGGGCGTCCCCCTAGGCTCGGCGGCATGCGACCACCCGCGAGCCTGACCGAGATCGTCGACGACCGGGAGGGGGCCGTCCGCGACATCGCCCCCGCGCTGTCCGCGTGGTTCCCCGCGTCCACCCACCCCGGCGGATTCGCGTGGGAGGCGTCCACCGGCCAGCTGCCGGAGCGGATGGCCGTCGTGCGCGACAGTGCCGGCGCGCTCATCGGCTGGGCCGCCTTCTCCGAGGACGACGCGCGCGTCGAGTGCGCGCCCGGCGACGACGCCACCACCGACCTGCTGGCCGCGTGGATCCTCGACGCGACCGGAGACGGGCGCACGAGCGTCGCCGTCCATCGCGGGCAGGACCGGCTGCGCGGGATCCTCGCCGGCCGCGGCTTCGTCGACGAGGCCGTCCCGCTCGCCGGGCTCCGCCACGCCGCCCACGACACGGGAGCGCGACCGCCCGCGGGGTACCGCATCCGCCCGGTCGCGGAGGGCGAGGAGCAGGCCAAGGTCGAGACGCACCGCCGCGCCTGGAAGCCGGTCGAGCTGCCCTTCACCGACGGGTCCGGCGACGGCATCGACCCGGAGGCCGAGAGCCGCTTCGACGCGGACGGCTACGCGGCCATGCAGACCGCCGCCGTCTACCGGCGCGAGCTCGACCTCGTGATCGAGGCACCCGACGGCACGCTCGCCGGCACCTGCACGGCCTGGCTCGACCCCGCGAGCGGATGGGCGGAGCTCGAGCCGCTCGGCATCGTGCCCGCGCACCGCCGCCTGGGGCTCGCGCAGACCCTCGCGCTCGACGTCTGCCGCCGGGTGGGCGAGCTGGGCGGCCACGACGTGTTCATCAACGCCTCCCCGCTCCCCTACTACCGCGCGCCGTGGGACGCGTACGTGGCTGCCGGGTTCGTGCCGATGGAGCGCGGCACGCGGATGCGCCCCGGCGCCTGACCCGGCGGCCTACCCTGTCGGCATGACCGTCGATCCCCACGCCACCGTCCGCGCGCTCCCCGGATCGCCCGCGCCCGACATCGCCGACGACGCGCTCGTGGCCGCGGGCGCGCGCGTCGTCGGGCGGGTGACGCTCGCCGCCGGATCCAGCGTGTGGTTCAACGCCGTGGTGCGCGCGGAGGCCGCGGACATCGTGATCGGCGCGGGCTCGAACCTGCAGGACAACGTGAGCTGCCACGTGGATGCGGGCTTCCCGCTCACGCTCGGCACGGGCGTGAGCGTCGGCCACAACGCCGTGCTGCACGGCTGCACGATCGAGGACGACTGCATCGTCGGCATGTCCGCGACGGTGATGAACGGCGCCGTCGTCGGCCGCGAGTCGCTGCTCGCGGGCGGTACGGTCGTGCTGGAGGGGCAGGTCATCCCGCCGCGCTCGCTCGTCGCGGGCGTGCCCGGCAAGGTGCGGCGCGAGCTCACGGACGAGGAGGTCGCGGGGCTCCGGGCGAACGCGGCGCACTACGTCGAGAACGCGCGGCTGCACGCGGGGACGATCCCGACGCCGGCCGTGCTCCTGGTCGCGCATCCGGCGTCCGCGACGGACCCGGGACGCGAGGAAGGGACGGCCTGACCGGCCGTCCCCTCCTGCATCGCCCGACACTCCGTCGGGGCTTCGGCGGAAGTGCCCGCCTGCGCTAGTCGATCGGAACGGTCGTGGTGGTGGACGTGCTCGACAAGCTCGCCGCGGCGATGCCGACCGCGGTCACCGCGACGAGCGTGGCAGCGATCACGGCGATGGCGCTCCAGAGCACCACCGCCTCCCGCCGGGGAGGACGCCGTGAGAGCCGCTTCGCCGCGATCACCACCACCACCACCTGTGCAGCCAGCGACCACGCCGTCCCCAGCAGGAGGACGCACGAGGCGACTGCCGCGACCAGCACCCACCAGTGCGTCGCGCCCGTTCGCGGACGGTATGTCATGGTCGTCATGCTGCTACTCGTTCCTGATCGAGATGTCGACACGGGTCGGGTCTCCTGCGACCGTGCTGATGGCCACGAGGTGCTCGATGATGCGTAGCTGACGTGCCGCGGCGAGCGCCGTCAGCCGCGCAGCTCGGCGGCCAGGCGCGCATCGCGCTCGGCGGCCAGCACCACGTTCACGAGCAGCATCGCGCGCGTCATCGGCCCGACGCCGCGCGGGTTCGGAGACAGGTGCCCGGCGACCTCGGCGACCGCCGGATCCACGTCGCCCGTGAGGCGCGCCTTGCCGGTCTCGGGATCCACGACCCGCGTGATGCCCACGTCGAGCACCGCGGCGCCCGGCTTCACCCAGTCCGGCTTGATCAGGTGCGCGACGCCCACGGCCGCGACCACGATGTCCGCCCGGCGGACCTCCTGCTCGACGTCGCGCGTGCGCGAGTGCGTGAGCGTCACGGTGGCGTCGAGGCCCTTGCGCGTGAGCAGCAGGCCGAGCGGGCGTCCGACCGTGAGGCCGCGGCCGACGACGACCACGTGCTGTCCGGCGATCGGCACGTCGTAGCGCTCGAGCATCTCCACGATGCCCGCGGGGGTGCACGGCAGAGGCGACGTCAGCTCGCCCTGCACGCCGAGCACGAGGCGCCCGAGGTTCGTCGGGTGCAGGCCGTCGGCGTCCTTGGACGGGTCGATGAGCTCGAGCATCGCGTTCTCGTCGATGCCCGCCGGGAGCGGCAGCTGCACGATGTAGCCCGTGACCGCCGGATCCGTGTTGAGGCGCTCGATGGCGGTGCGCACGTCGGCCTCGGTCGCGTCGGCCGGGAGGTCCATGCGGATGGACTCGATGCCCACCTCGGCGCAGTCGCGGTGCTTGCCGGCGACGTAGGAGCGGGATCCCGGGTCATCGCCCACGAGGAGCGTGCCGAGGCCGGGCACGAGGCCCTGCTCGCGGAGGGCGCGGATCCGGACGGCGAGCTCGGACTTGACGGCCGACGCGGTGGCGACGCCATCGAGCACGACCGCGGTCACTGGGTGAGGCCCTCGTAGAGCGGGAAGCCGTCCGTGAGCGTGAGCACGCGCGCACGGAGGGCGGCGAGGTCGCTGCCGGGCTTCAGGGTCTCGGCGATGATGTCCGCCACCTCGGTGAACTCGGTCTCGCCGAAGCCGCGGGTCGCGAGCGCGGACGTGCCGATGCGCACGCCGGAGGTGACCATCGGCGGGCGCGGGTCGAACGGCACCGAGTTGCGGTTGACCGTGATGCCGACCTCGTGCAGCGCGTCCTCCGCCTGCTTGCCGTCGATGGGCGAGTCGCGGAGATCCGCCAGCACGAGGTGCACGTCGGTGCCGCCCGTGAGCACGGAGACGCCCGCCTCGGTGGAGTCGGCCGCGACGAGGCGCTCGGCGAGGATCTGCGCGCCCTGGATGGTGCGGCGCTGGCGGTCCGCGAACTCCTCGGTGGCCGCGATCTTGAACGCCGTGGCCTTGGCCGCGATGACGTGCATGAGCGGGCCGCCCTGCTGGCCCGGGAACACGGCCGAGTTGAGCTTCTTGGCGAGCGCGGTGTCGCGGCTGAGGATCACGCCCGACCGGGGGCCCGCGAGGGTCTTGTGCACGGTGGAGGAGACGACGTCCGCGTAGGGCACGGGCGAGGGGTGGACGCCGGCGGCGACGAGGCCCGCGAAGTGCGCCATGTCGACCCAGAGCTTGGCGCCGACCTCGTCCGCGATGGCGCGGAACGCGGCGAAGTCGAGGTGGCGGGGGTACGCCGACCAGCCGGCGATGATGACCTGCGGGCGGTGCGCGAGCGCCTTCTCGCGCACGACGTCCATGTCGATGAGGAAGGTGTCGGGATCCACGCCGTACGCGGCCGCGTCGTAGAGCTTGCCGGAGAAGTTGAGCTTCATGCCGTGCGTGAGGTGGCCGCCGTGCGCGAGCTCGAGGCCGAGGATCGTGTCGCCGGGCTGCGCGATGGCGGCGAGGACGGCCGCGTTGGCGGTGGCGCCCGAGTGCGGCTGGACGTTCGCGAACTCGGCGCCGAAGAGGCTCTTGGCACGGTCGATGGCGAGCTGCTCGGCGACGTCGACGAACTCGCATCCGCCGTAGTAGCGGCGACCCGGGTAGCCCTCCGCGTACTTGTTGGTGAGCACCGACCCCTGCGACTGCAGCACCGCGCGCGGCACGAAGTTCTCGCTGGCGATCATCTCGAGGGTGCCGCGCTGGCGGCCGAGCTCCTGCTCGAGGACGGCCGCGATCTCCGGGTCGACCTCGGAGAGGGGGGCGTTGAAGGACTGGTCGACGGGCATGGGACTCCTTGAGCACGGTGGACGAGGGGATGCGTCGTGGCCCAGGCGTACGGCCACCAACCGTGTGTGAGTCGCTCCCCGATGGTGACCCATCCGAACGCCAGTCGCGACGTCGTCGAGCCTACCCGGGCGGGGGCGCCCGCGCGAGGCGCCGAGGCGGGCTCGCAGGCGGGCGGGGCGGCG
>NZ_LQXA01000027.1 GCF_001618005.1 Clavibacter tessellarius | reverse complement strand
CGGGGGGGCGCGGGGGCGCGGGGGCGCGGCCGGATCCGTCCGGGTCCGGGTCCTGGTCCGGGTCCGGGTCCGGGTCCGGGCGAGCGGCGTCCGTCAGCGCGTGGTCGTGCCGAGCGACGCGAGGAACCGCGCGACCGCGGGCAGCGCGTCCGGATGCCGCGGCGTGTCCGCGTGCGTCGCGCCCTCGAGCTCGACGAGCGGCGCGTCCGGACGGAGGGCGCGCACGTGGTGGGCTGCCCGGAGCCGCTCGGCATCGCGGGTGCCTGCGACGAGGAGCAGCGGCACGGCGGATCCCGCGACGACCGCGTCCGGCACCCCCGCGTCCCGCTCCGACTCGCGCATGTAGGCGGCGAGCGCCCGGGCGTCGTCCGCGAGGAAGGCCCCGCGCGTCGCGGCGTCGACCGGGTGCCCGCTGTGGCGCTCCCACGCGTCGAGGAAGCCCGGCATCCCGCCCTCCTCGAGCGCCTCGATGCAGCCGGGGAAGAACACCCGGTCGAAGACGCCGACGCCGCTCCTCGGGGATCCGCCGAGGCTCGCGGTGGAGAGCAGCCGCTCCGGATGCGCGGCCGCCAGCGAGAAGCCGACGCGCGCGCCGAGGCTGTAGCCCACGTGGTGCACGGCGTCGAGGCCGACCGCGTCGAGCACGGCCACGACGTCGGCGACCATCAGGTCCATCGCGTACGCGGCGGGCTCGTGCGGGGTGCCGCTCCGGCCGTGCCCGCGGAGGTCGAGCGTGATCACCGGACGCTCGGGCGACAGACCGCGCACCCAGCCGAAGCCGCGCCAGATCGCCTGCGAGAGGGCCGTCCCGTGCACGAGCACGACGGGCGCGTGCGCCGGATCGCGAGGATCCTCCCCGTCGGGCCGGGCGCCGAAGGCCCGGTAGGCGATGCGCGTGCCGTCGAGGGGGTTGGTCGCGGTGTCCACGGGAATCCAGGCTACGCGGGCGCCGGCGCGGTCCCGCGCGGAGCGTCCCGCGCGGACCGTCGGCGCCGCGTGGAGCGACGGCTCCGCGGGAGCGCCCCGCCCGACCCGCGCGGGCCCGGCCGGGCGACGCGGCTCGAGCGGCGGATCAGGCCGTCGCGCCCGCGCCGTCCTCGTCGGTGCGGTGCGGGGTGTCCTCCTCGGGCTCGAAGTGGTCGTTCCCGCCGTCGTGGCCGGCCGCGACGCCGGTGGAACCCGCGGGGATCGTGCCCTCGCCGCCGAGTCCCGCCGCGTCGTCCTGCGTCGCGTCGTCGTGCGCGTGGTCCGTGCCGTCGTGGTGCGTCATGCGTGCCTCCTCTGGTCCCGCGGCGGGCGCCCGCGTCGTCGCGGGCACCGCGTCCTGCGGCGTGATCCCATCCTGCCCGGACGAGGGCGCGCCGCCCGTCGCCATGTCCGGATCGCGCCGCCTCGCAGCGTCCCGTCACCCCGTCGCGGTAGTTAGCACGCCTAATGAGCTAGCCTAAGCAGGTGCCCGACTCCCCCAACCTCAGCCAGAGCCTCCGCGCCGGCGTCATGCGCCTCTCCCGCCGCCTGCGCGCCGAGAAGGCCGACCACGAGCTCGGCGACAGCCAGTTCGTGGTCCTCGCCCTCCTCCTCCGCGACGGGCCCGCGAGCCCCGGCCGCCTCGCCGAGATCGAGCGGGTCTCCGCCCCGAGCATGAACCGCACGGTCAACTGCCTCGTGTCGGCCGGGTACGCCGAGCGCTCGCCCGCGCCGGACGACGGCCGTCGCGTCACCGTGTCCGTCACCGACGAGGGCCGCCGCGTCGTCCAGGAGACCCGCCGGCAGCGGAGCGCCTGGCTGTCACTCCGCCTCGACGAGCTCACGCCTGAGGAGCGCGCCACGCTCGCCGACGCCGCCGTCCTCCTCGGCCGGATGGCCTCCGCGTGAGCGCCGTCTTCCGCAGCCTCCGCGCGCCGAACTACCGCATCTGGTTCGCGGGCGCGCTCGTCTCCAACGTCGGCACGTGGATGCAGCGCACGGCCCAGGACTGGATCGTCCTCACCGAGCTCACCCGCTACGACGCCACCGCGGTCGGCATCGTCATGGCCCTCCAGTTCGGCCCGATGCTCCTGCTCTCCCCCTACGCCGGCCTCATCGCCGACCGGTACGACAAGCGCCGCGTGCTGATGATCACGCAGGGCGCCATGGCGGTCCTCGGGCTGGGCCTCGGCCTCATCGTCCTCTCCGGGCGCGCGGAGCTCTGGCACGTGTACCTCTTCGCGCTGCTGCTCGGGATCGCGTCCGCGCTCGACGCGCCCGCCCGCCAGTCCTTCGTCTCCGAGCTCGTCTCCGACGACGACCTCTCGAACGCGGTCGCCCTGAACTCGGCGTCGTTCAGCGCCGCGCGGATGATCGGGCCGGCCGTCGCGGGCGTGCTCATCGCGGGCGTCGGCACCGGCTGGGTGTTCCTCATCAACGCCGTGAGCTTCATCGCGGTGCTGTTCGCCCTCACGCGCCTCCGCGTCGGCGAGCTGCGCCGCCCCGAGCGCGTCGCCCGGTCCCGCGGCCAGCTCCGCGAGGGGTTCCGCTACATCGGCGGGCGGCCGGACATCATGGTGATCCTCGTCATCGTCTTCCTCGTGGGTGCCTTCGGCTACAACTTCCCGATCTTCACCTCCACCATGGCGAGCGTCGAGTTCGGCAAGGGCGCGACCGAGTTCGGCCTCCTGTCGTCGAGCCTCGCGGTGGGATCCGTCGCGGGCGCGCTCCTCTCGGCCCGCCGCGAGCGGCCCCGCATCCGCCTCGTGTTCGTCGGGGCCGCGCTCTTCGGCATCGCGACCGCGCTGGCGGCGATCGCTCCCACGTACCTGCTCTTCGCGGGAGCCCTCGTGATCGTCGGCGTCGTGTCGCAGACGCTCATGACGAGCGCGAACAGCACCGTGCAGCTCACGGTCGAGCCGCGCATGCGGGGCCGCGTCATGGCGGTCTACATGGCGATCTTCGTGGGCGGCACCCCGCTCGGCGCCCCGGTCGTCGGCTGGGTCGCGAACACGTGGGGCCCGCGCGCGGCGCTCATGGTGGGCGCGGCGTCCGGCCTCGTCTCGGCGGTCATCGCGATCGCGTGGCTGGTCCTGCACCGGCACCTGCGCATCTCGTACCGGATCCACCGCACGCCGCACCTGCTCGTGACGCACGACGGCGACGGCCGCGACCGCCGGGCGGACGCCCGCGAGGACATCGAGGCGGACGAGGCGGTCGCGCGCCGCACCTAGGGGCTCCGGCGCCGGACGCTAGGGCGCGGGCGTCGGCGACGCCGTCGGCGGCACGTAGCCGACGTCGTCGAGGCAGTAGTCGAGGAACGCGCTCGTCGCGCGCAGGTACTGCCCGGTGTCGAGCGAGGCGCCGTCCGTGTCGGCGCCCGTGCGGAGCGCGTCGAGCTCGTCGACGATGGTCGAGAACGCGGAGACGAGCGGCTTCATGTTCTCCGGCGCCATGCCCGCGAGCGACGCGTCGCCCTGCTTCACCCGATCGAGGATGGTCGGGTCGACCGGATTCCCGTCGCCGAGCGCCTGCACGAGCTTCGTGGAGTCGGGCAGCACCTGCGCGAGCGTGGAGCAGGTGGCGAGCTCGGCCTCGGTGGGCGGCCCGGGCGCGCGCGTCACGGTCGGATCCGGGGCCGGGGTCCCGGACGCCCCGCCGGCGTCGGCGGGGGCGGTGGGGAGGACGGACGGGGTCGCGGCGCCCTGCGGTCCGGGATCAGCCGTGCATCCGGCGACGAGCAGCACGCCCACGACCGCGGCGAGCGCCGCCGTCCGCGACCGCATCCGCCGCCAGGATCCGTGTGTGCGTGGCATGCGCGCCTCCCCGGCGTCTATCACAGGTGGTGTTCCCCGCGGAAGTCGGTCGACGCGGGTGTCAGGGCGAATGCCCCGGACCACTACCGTATTCGGATGACACGAAGCGAGAGCGACCGCAGCACCGTCCCGCCCGATCCGGAGTTCGTGGCGCAGGACTTCAGCCACGAGCAGGAGGGCTACCAGCACGGCCTCAAGCCCCGCCAGCTGCAGATGATCGCCATCGGCGGCGCGATCGGCACGGGCCTGTTCCTCGGCGCCGGCGGCCGCCTGGCCTCCGCGGGTCCCGCCCTGGCGATCGTGTTCCTCATCTGCGGCGTCTTCGCCTTCTTCATCCTCCGCGCGCTCGGCGAGCTCGTGCTGCACCGTCCGAGCTCCGGCTCCTTCATCTCCTACGCCCGCGAGTTCTACGGCGAGAAGTTCGCCTACGCCGCCGGCTGGATGTACTTCCTCAACTGGGCGACCACCGCCATCGTCGACGTCACGGCCGTCGCGCTCTACATGCACTACTGGTCCGCGTTCACGGCGGCGCCGCAGTGGCTGCTCGCCCTCATCGCCCTCGTGATCGTCCTCATGCTCAACCTCGTCGCCGTCAAGGTCTTCGGCGAGATGGAGTTCTGGTTCGCGCTCGTGAAGGTCGCCGCCCTCGTGGTGTTCCTCATCGTCGGCATCGTCTGGCTCGCGTGGAGCTTCCCCGTCACGGTCGGCGGCGCCGAGGTGCAGACCGGCTGGACCGTGCTGCAGCAGAACGGCGGCGTCTTCCCGAAGGGCCTCGTCCCGGTCGTGCTCGTCGTGCAGGGCGTCGTGTTCGCCTACGCCGCGATCGAGCTCGTCGGCACCGCCAGCGGCGAGACCCAGGACGTGGAGAAGGTCATCCCCCGCGCCATCAACTCGGTCGTCTTCCGCATCGCGATCTTCTACGTCGGATCCGTGGTGCTCCTCTCGCTGCTGCTCCCGTACACGGCGTACAGCGCCGATCAGAGCCCCTTCGTCACGTTCTTCTCCAGCCTCGGCTCGCCCCAGGTCGGCGCCATCGCGGGCTCCGTGATGAACTTCGTGGTCCTCACCGCCGCGATGTCGAGCCTCAACGCCGGTCTCTACAGCACCGGCCGCGTCCTCCACTCCATGGGCATGAACGGGTCGGCTCCGCGCTTCACGACCGTGATGACGAAGGGCGGGGTGCCGTTCGGCGGGATCCTCCTCACCGGCTCCATCACGCTGCTCGGCGTCGGGCTCAACTTCCTGGTGCCGAAGCAGGCCTTCGAGATCGTGCTGAACGTCGCCGCCCTCGGCATCGTGGCGGGCTGGGGCACGATCATCCTGTGCCAGATGCGCCTGCGCACCTGGGCGAAGCAGGGCAAGGCCAAGGAGCCGACGTTCCGCCTCCCGGGCGCACCCGTCACCTCGTGGCTCACGCTCGCGTTCCTCGTGAGCGTGCTCGTGCTGATGGCGATCGACTGGCCGATCGGCACCCTCACGGTCGCGTCGCTCGTGATCATCATCCCGCTGCTGATCGTCGGCTGGTACCTGCAGCGCGACCGGATCCTCGAGATCGCCCGCCTCCGCGAGGGCATCACCGGCCCGTTCCCCATCACCGGGCGCGACGCCGCGAACCAGCGCAAGCGCTGACCCGCGCCGCTCAGCGCGGCCCGACGCCGCCGTCCCCGGATGAGGGGGCGGCGTCGTCGTCCCGGGAGCGCGGCACGGCATCCGCACGCGACCCGGCAACCGTCCGGTCGCCGTCCGTCCCGTCGCCGTGGAGCGCCGGACGTGCACCGACCGGCGGATCCGCACCGATCCCGAGCGGCTGCGCGGGATCCGGACGGAGCCGTCCGCCGAACGCCAGCAGCTCGCGGTCGTGCTGCACGATCCACGCCACGGCCGCGTTGAGCGAGTCGCGCCGCGCCACCCAGACCCGGAGCCCGTCGTCCCCGAGCCCGCAGGCGTAGACCTCGTAGGAGAACGGATCGGCGAGGTCGGCCCGGTGCCGGAGCACCCAGCCGAGCGCCGGTCCGTCCCCCACGCGCACGAGCCACGCGCCGCGCACGGGATGCGCGTGCGGGTGCTCCGGCACGGGGCCGATTGCGCCGCTCGCGTCGCCGCTCTGCTTGCTCCACATGCGGATCCCCTCGGGTCGCCCGCCGCCGACCGGACGGCCGGGGCGACGCCCGGCCGCGTCGGTCCGAGCGTACGCGTCAGCACCGACGGCCCACCCGGACGGGGCGCGGCGATCGGGCCGCATCACGACGGGCACCGGGCGTCTCACGTGCACTCGCCGAGGACGCGGTCGATGGCGGCCCGGTCCGCGTCGTCGATGCCCAGCCGGTACCTGCTCACCACGAAGGCGAACCTCGTGACGTAGAGGCACCGGTACGCTGGGTCGGGCGGGAGCCACGTGGCAGGACCCTGGTCGGACTTGTCCTGGTTCGTCGGGCCGTCCACCGCCTGCAACTCGTCGAGGTCGGTCGCCAGGCGCTCGCGGCGTGCGTCGGACCACGCCCACGCCCCGTGCCGCCATGCCCAGGAGAGCGGCACGAAGTGGTCGATCTGCACGGCGGCGCTCGTGCGGGCGCCGCGGACGAAGTCGATGCCGTGCCCGGTGTACACGTCGTCCAGGTGCCCGGCGACGACCGTGCACGCGTCGTCGGCGGCGAGCACGACGCCGACGAGGTCGCGCGCGAGCACGTCGTCCCGCTGGTCGCACCCGTTCCCGTCGGCGTCCGCCCAGGCCGGGCCGAAGGCGTCGCGGTCGTAGCGCGGATCCCGGGCCCGGGCGTCGGGGGCGAGCGCGTCGGTCATGGCGCGCACCGCGTCCACGTCGATCCGCCCGTCCCGGACGAGACCCGAGCGCGCGAGCACCCCCACCACCGCGCCGTCACGCACCTCCGCGGACAGCGGCCCGCCGCCGTCCGGCCCGTCCGAGGCCTCCCGCGCTCCGACGACCACCGAGACCGCGACGATCACCACGGCGACGCCCCCGAGCAGCACGCGGAGCGCGTCCACCCGGGACGCGGGTCGTGCGATGGGCGTCCCCCGCCGCCTGCCGCGTCCTCCGCGCTCGTCCATGGCTCCCCCTCACGTGCCGGGATACCGGACGCAGGACGAGGCGGCGGACCACGCGGGCACCTCGAGGAGGCGGCGCTCCGGCGACGGCTGGGGAGGGGGCGGCGTGCGCACTCGGCCACGGCGTCCCCGCACCGCTCCGGCGTCCGCCGGCCGAAGGATCAGATGAGGGCGCGTGCCGCCGCGGCGATCCCCACGAGCTCGCCGAGCGACGACGGGCCGGGCGTGTTCTGCCCGGCGGTCGCGAGGCGAACGAGGGCGAAGGCGACGATGGCGACGACGACGAGCGCGGCGATGACGAAGATCCACACCTTGAGCCCGCGCCCGGCCGGCTGCAGGGGGTTCTGCTCGAGGGGGCCGTCGTGGTCGGGTCGTTCCGGGTGATCGCGCATGCTCGCACCCTACGCCGGTGCCCGGCCGGCTGACGGGCCCGGCGGGATACGGCCACCGACGCGACCGGACGGCCCTCCGGATGCGCCGACGGGCGGCCCCTCGCGCTGGAGGGACCGCCCGTCGGCGGATGCGCGCCCGCGGGCGCGTCAGGTCAGGTCAGGCGGAGATGCTCTGCGCGAGGACGCCGTCGAGGACGACGGACGCCTCCTCATCGGTGGACTTCTGCGCGAGCGCGAGCTCCGACACGAGGATCTGCCGGGCCTTCGCCAGCATGCGCTTCTCGCCGGCCGAGACGCCCGAGTCCTGGTCGCGACGCCAGAGGTCGCGCACCACCTCGCTGACGCGCCGGACGTCGCCGGAGCCCATCTTCTCGGTGTTGGCCTTGAAGCGGCGCGACCAGTTGCCGGCCTCCTCCTCGACGTCGCCGCGGAGCACGTCGAAGACGGCCTCCACGCCGGAGCTGTCGATCACGTCGCGCAGCCCGACGAGCTCGGCGTTGTCGACGGGCACGTCGATGACCAGCTCGCTCTGGTGGATCTGGAGGGTGATGTACTTCTTGTCGACCCCCTTGATGGTGCGGGTCTTGACCGCGGTGATCGTGGCTGCGCCGTGGTGGGGGTACACGACGGTCTCCCCTACTTCGAAAATCATGTAGTGCTGTCCTTCGATCCCTCGAGATGTGTGCCGGAGATGTCGCGCACGCGCATGCAGGCCGCGTGGGCGCCGACGTCGCGCACCATGGCCGTGCCAGGAGGCGATGCCATGGAGCGTGGCCGGTGCACCGAGATCACCGGCCGCCGCGGCGCTCCGCCAGGGGCGTCCGCGGTGATGGTCCGAGACGTATTCTCTCACGGTTCTCCCCCGGCCTCCGACGCGGTCGGCGGGGGTCGGGCGCGCCCCCTCGCCTCGCCCTAGCGGACCACGATCTCGTGGATCGAGTAGCCGTACGGCGTCGCGCGCTCGACGCCCTGGACGCGGATGAAGCGGTGCTCGCCCTGCACGTCGAACGTCTCGGTCCCGCCCGCTCCCGCCCTCTCGGTGGCGAGCGTCGTGAACGGGCCCTCCGCGGTCGTCGCGCCCTGGATCAGGTACTCCGAGGCGTAGGCGGCCTCCCATCGCACGGCGACCGACGCGACGCCTGACGCCCGTCCGAGGTCGACGGTGATCGACTGGTCGTCGCTCGCCTCGCTCGCCCACCGCGAGGAGGGGTCGCCGTCGACCGCGTTCCCGGCCCTCGTCCCCGGAGCCGCCTCGCTCGTGGCGCTGACCTGCGCCCCCTCGGCGAGGTTCCGGGCGACCACGGTGCCGTCGGCGGACCACACCGAGAGGCCGAACAGCGAGTAGCCGTACGGCGTGGCCCGCTCGACGCCCGTCATCCGCACGAAGCGCGCGCGGGCGTCCACGGCGTGGCTGTCGCGCCCGCCGTCGCCGGCCGACTCCGTGACGACCGTCTCCCACTCGTCGCCGGCCGCGGCGCGCGTCTGCAGCAGGTACCCGGCCCCGTACGCGGCCTCCCACTCGAGGTCGATGCGCGCGATCGACGCCACGGTGCCGAGGTCGACCTCGATCCAGGCGTCGTCGGTGGCCGCGCTCGACCAGCGCGAGGCCGGCGAGGTGTCGACCGCGAACTCGGCGGGGGTGCCCGCGTTCTCGGTGGACGACGCCGTGACGGCCTTGCCGTACGCGACGTCGGCGAGAGCCCCCGGGGTCGGGGTCTCGGGCTGTCCCGGTCCCGCGGCTCCGTTCGCACGCACCGTCACGGTCGACGAGCCGCGGACGCCGTCGGACTCGGCGGTGACCGGGAACGCCCCGGCGGTCGCGCCCGCGGTGTACGTGCCGTCGGCGGCGATCGTGCCGCCCTCCGCCGCGAACGATCCGGCGGTCCGGCCGCCGTTGCCCGCGTCGTCGAACGCCCACGCGGCGAACACGACGTCGCGCCCGCTCACGACCGTGGCGTCCTGCGGGGTGACCAGGAGCTCGGTGGTGTCGATCGCGGAAGCCGACGGGGTCCCGGTCACGCCGAGGTCCCAGATCGAGTAGCCGTAGTCGGTCAGGCGCTCGAGCCCGAGGATCCGCACGTACCGTCCGGTGGCCTCCACCGCCACGTCGTCGGCCGTGGCGGCGGACTTGGACTCCGTCGCCACGGTCCTCCACGGACCGTCCGCGTCGTCCGCGACCTGGATCTCGTACTCCGCGGCCGCCGCGGTCTCCCAGCCGACGTGCACGGAGGAGATGTCGTGCGAGGCGCCGAGGTCGACGCGCAGCCACTGCTCGCCCGCGCCGTGCGCGCTCTCCCAGCGCGTGCCGGACGATCCGTCGACCGCCGCCTCCGCCGTGTTGGCGCCGTCGGAGGTCGACGCCGCGACCGGCTTGCCCTGCGCGATGTCGACGCCGGGCGGAATCACCGCGACGACCGACGTCCCGGAGGCGCCGTCCGCCGAGGCGCGGACGTAGCCGGCGCCCGCGGCACGGGCGCTGAGGATGCCCGCGGCATCGACGCTCGCGTCGGCCGTGGTCTCCCAGCTGATCGGACCGATCCCGATCGGGTCCCCGTACTGGTCCAGGCCGGTCGCGGAGAACGGCGCGGTGCCGCCCTCCGTGACGCGCACGAACTCCGGCGACACCGCGAGGGCCGACAGCACGGGACGAGGTGCCACGCGCAGCTCGTAGTCGGCCGTCGTCGACCCGGAGGCGGCGGTGACGGTGATCGGATCCGCGTCCTCCGTCGCCCGGAACGTGCCGTCGGCGTCGATGGCGCCGCCGCCGTCCACGCTCCACCGCAGGTCGTCCATCGGGATGGTCGCGCCGTACTGGTCGTAGCCGACCGCGGTGAGGCGGAGCGAGTCGCCGCGCTGCACCGTCTTCGCGGAGTCCGGCGCCGTGACGACGATGCGGTCGAGCTCGGCGTCGAGGTGGTGCTGCACCATGGTGCGCGCGGGCACCTGGATGGTGCCGATCACCGCGTCGCCGTCGTAGACGTCGTAGCCGGCCTGCGCGTCGGTGCCGTTGAACACCGCGTAGCTGTACGCCTTCGTCGCGGCGTCGTAGTACACCTGGCTCGTCGGGTTCGCCACGTGGCGGGTCAGCACCTCGCTGCCGAGCGAGCGGTTGGCCATGGCGTTGTAGTAGACCGCGCCGGCCATCGAGTCGCTCGTGACGACGGGGTCGCCCGTCTTCGACAGCTCCGCGTGCATGTCGGCGTAGAAGTCGGGGTCGCTCTGCGCCGTCATGCCGAGCACCACGTTGCCGAGCGCGTCGCCCATGCGGCTGTACACGCCGGCGGCCTGCGCGGTGTCGACGCCGCTCTCGTAGCCGGACACGTCGTAGGCGTGCAGCCGCTCCTGCACGTCGGGGTCGACCTCGTAGGCGGTCGAGAGGTAGTCGAAGAGCTCCCAGCCCTTCGCCCACCCCTCCGGATCCGCGTCGGGGTCGCCCGCCGGCGGCGTCGCGGGAGCGAATCCGGCCGGGAGCGATCCCGGCGTCCAGTGCTCGTCGGGGAAGACCGGGCGGTCCTCCGCGTCGACCGTGAAGTACAGCTCACCGGTCGCGGCGTCGAAGAGCGGATTGGCCGCCACCTCCGCGCTCGTGTACGCCGGGTTGTTGAGGTACGCCTTGCGGACGACGTCCTTCAGCGTGTTCACCGAGTCGGTGGGGTTCTTCGTGACGACACCGCCGTACCAGGTGCCGGTGCCCGCGGCCTGCTTGGCCGCGAGGCCGAGCAGGCCCTCGATCTCGTCCTCCGCCCACCGGCCGTTGATCGGGGCGCGCTCGTCGAACATGTCGTCGAGCAGGCTGTTCGAGAAGCCGCGGTCCCAGCCGAGGTAGTTCAGCCACGGTCCCGTCGGCATCCACTGGATGCCGTGGATCCACGCCGGGTCGCCGCTGAAGTAGGTGGCGAATGCCTGTCCGGAGTCCCCGAGGATGCCCGTGGTGCTGTGCGCGTACGCCTCGGGGAACACCCCGACGCCCGTGCCGTGCGCGGCGTCCGGGTTCCCGTTGTAGTCGAGGTAGTAGTCCATGACCGCGGCGCGCTCGGTGACGTAGCCCATCGCGCCGGTCTCCTGCATCTCGGTGTCGCCGAGCGCCGACCCGAGCAGGAAGAGGCCGGCCCACGACTGGATCGCCTCGGAGCTCGACTCCTGGTTGTTGCCGCCGCCGGAGCTGTAGCCGCCGGCGTAGGAGTGGCCCTCGAACACGTCGAACGTGCGCAGGTACGGGAAGTCCTCGTCGTCCCTGTCCCAGTTCGCGTACTGCTTGGCCACGAGGGTGGCCATGGGGCCGTACTCGGCCGCCCACGCGGGGTCCTCGAACGCGAGGAGGCCGGCGGCGAGGGTGAAGTAGCCGTAGTGGAAGTGGTTGTCGGTGAACTCGTGCGATCCGTAGGAGTCGCCGAATCCGATCAGGGCCTTCCAGGTGGCGTACCGCGCGAAGAACCTCTCGTCCTCGCCGGGCGCGTAGGTGAACCAGTCGTCGAGCGCCGTGGTGAGCGAGGCCTTGAGCTTCTCGTACGACGCGGTGTCCCCGATCTGCTTCGCCATCGTCATGTACTCGGCGAGCTGCAGGACGTCCTTGCCGCCCCAGTAGGTGTCGCCGCCGTACTGGGTGCGTTCGGCGTAGCCGCGCACGAAGTCCTGCATCACGGCCACGTCGTAGTCATGGGCGCGCCCGGTCTGCTGCGGCGCGGGAGCCACCGGCGTGATCCCGGTGAAGGGGTGGGTGACCTCCCAGCCGCCGTGCCCGACCGCCGTCCTCATGAGCCCGCGCGGTGTCGCGTAGGTCGCCGGCGCGAAGTCGATGTTCGTGGTCGTGCTGTTGTAGGTGTGGGGCAGCCAGCCCTGGACGGTGTCGAGGTCGGTGCCCTGCAGCGCCTCGGTCTCGATCGCGTAGGTCTCGACCACCTCGCCGCGCTCGACGCTGTACTCGTATTCCATCGTCGTGTCGCGCGGGACCGCGAACGCGTGCGCCGACATGTCGTCGAGGTCGGCGCCGGTCGCCGGGAGGGCGCTGACCACGAGGTGGTCCGCGGCGAGGGTGGCCTCGATCGTGTCACCCGACAGGTCGAACGAGCTGCCGTGGGGCGCGTGTACGCCGAAGGCGCGGTCGTCCTGCGTGATCGTGAAGGCGTCGACCGTCGCGGGGAACCGCAGCGGCGTGCCGTCCGCCGCGGCGAACGTGGCATCGGCGCCCACGGAGATCCGGGGCTCGACGCCCTCGAACTCGAACCAGGTGTACGGCGTGCCGCGGGCGAGGGTGACGTCCATGTACCGGGTCGCGGACTGGGGCATCCGCCAGCTCACGTTCCAGTCCCCCCAGCGGAGCGCGTCGGCCTGCGTGGCGCGGAACGAGGTGCCGAAGCGGTCTCCGAGGCCCTCCGGCACGTCGGTGCGGACGATCTGGTCGACGAGCACGTGCGCCCACCCGGCCGGCATGTCGTCGACGATCTGGATGGTCGCCCTCTGCCCGGCGTGCGCCGTGACGTCCCAGGTGACCCAGCGCAGTCTCTCCGACTGCTCGCCGGTCGCCGACGCGACCGTCTCGCCCTCGATGACGAGGCGCGCTTCGGTGCGCCCGGGGTGGGCCCCGCCGCCCACCAAGAGGCCGATGAAGTCGCGGTCCACGGTGAACTCGGGCGAGGTGAGCGTGCCCATGGCGCCGTCGCCCTTCTCGGAGGTGAACGAGTTGACGAGCCCCTTCCCGAGGTACCCCTCGACGGCGGTCTGGCCCGCGGCCGTCCCCGCCGTCGGGGTGTCGAACGCGTCGCCGGTCGAGGTCCAGCCCGCGGGGAGGGTCGCGTCCTCGAAGCCCGCCATGTCGATGTCCGAGGGGTCGAGCTGCGGCGGCACGCTTCCCTGCACCTGGATCGCCGAGTCGTCGAGCATGGCGGTGCCCTGGTCGTTCCACTCGGTGGGGTACGCGATGCGGGTGCCCCGCTCGGTGTTCGACACGACGAACGGGTCAGCCCAGAGGTTGCCGGAGAACCGGCTCACGAGGAGATCCGACCACCACTCGTTGGTCGGGACCGGCTCCCCGCGCATCGACGGATCGATGTGCAGCTCCTTGTCCACCACCGCGGTCACGTCGTGCCCCGGACGGTCGAGCGACTTCGGAGGCGCCGCTGCGTAGGAGCCGGCGCCCACCGGCACGGGCGTCGACGCGCCGGGGTCCGCTACGACGGCAGCCGTGGCAGCCGGCGCTGCGGGGCTCGCGACGGTGAGGGTGAGCGCGGCCATGGCCACGGTGACGACTGCGGCGCAGGCGCGGAGGCGCAGCGGCGAGGAGGGTCGGATCATCGTTCTCTCTCGGAACGTCGGAGGAGCGGCGGGGAGGGACGCGAGAGCGGGTGCGCACGGCCCGGCGCCGTCGTGACGGAGCGCAGCGTGCATGGCGTCATGGGTCGCAGGAGGCATCGCCCCCTCCGCCCCGATCCATCTCGCTCGACCGCACGTCGATGCCGAATTAATTCTATGAGCTAGGAAATAGAGTCGTCCCTGCCCAGAACGGGGCTGAAGCCAGCGAGTCGCTCGCTGCGCGCACGTCGGCGACGACGCCCGGTGGACCGATCCGCGTCGCAGGTCGGCCTGCACCGCGTGCGGCGACGCCCACGCCGCCCCCGTCACAGGTCGCGCCGATCAGCGCCCCGCGGTCCGAGCGTTCGCGCCCGGCGCAGGTCGCTCCGGCCGCGGCGTGTCGGAGCCTTTCGGCGACGACGATCGCGTCCGGGAGATCCGGGGTGGGAGGCCCGAGGAGCGACGACCCCGATGGATCTGGTGGTGCACCCCCTCGGACTTGAACCGAGAACCCACTGATTAAGAGTCAGTTGCTCTGCCAATTGAGCTAGAGGTGCAGGTGAGGACCCTGTCGAACGGGGTACCGGACCGAGAGATGACACTAGCACCACGTCGCGGGCGCACGCCAATCGAGGCCGTGGACACTGGGATCGGGGTCCGGCTCACGGCCCTAGCATGGAGGCCGACCCCGCGAACGAGAGGCTCCCCCATGTCCGAGACCACCCGCCTCGAGAAGGGGCAGCCCGCCCCCGACTTCACCCTGCCCGACCAGGACGGCGCGCCCGTCACCCTGTCCGACCTCCGCGGCCAGGACGTCATCGTCTATTTCTATCCCGCGGCCGGCACGCCCGGATGCACCACGCAGGCCTGCGACTTCCGCGACAGCATGGACTCCCTCCAGGGCGCCGGCTACCGCGTGCTCGGCATCTCCAAGGACCCGCAGGAGGACCTCGCGCGATTCCGGGAGGAGCAGGGCCTCGGCTTCACGCTGCTCTCCGACCCCGATCTCGAGGTGCACCGCGCCTATGCCGCGTACGGCGAGAAGTCGCTCTACGGCAAGAAGGTCACGGGCGTGATCCGCTCCACGATCGTCGTCGACGGCGACGGGAACGTCGCGCTCCCCCTGTACAACGTGAAGGCCACGGGGCACGTCGCGTCACTGCGGAAGAAGCTCGGCGTCGACGCCTGAGGCCCGAGGGCGCTGCGTGCCGTGGCTTCAGTAGCGACGGCGCGTGGCGTGCATCACGGAGCGCGTGAACAGCAGGACCAGCACGACCGCCGAGGGGACGATGAGGCCCCATCCCAGGTCCTGACGGGCGTCGGCGCCCTGGAGGCTGCCCACGCCCACGGCGATCTGCAGCACCTGCCAGGTCACGGCCGCGGGGCGGACCCAGCTCCGCCCCTGCAGGATCCCCCGCACGACGGCGGCGAGGAACACCGCGGCGAGGGCCGCCAGGGCGATGAGCGCCACGGCGCTGGCGAGGGAGGACGGCGTCGAGGTCAGCAGGTCGACCACGAGGAGCGCCGTGACCCCGGCCATGGCGAGCGCCTCGAGTCCGATCAGCACCGCCAGCAGCACCACGGCAGGGGATCTCGGGACGGCCGGTTCGGCGTCGCGCGGATCGAGGGCATCACCGGTTCCGGTCACAGCACGTTCCCATACAAAGCTATTGATTGATCGTTGGCTCTATGCGACGATATTCCAGGTCGAGTTCGTTCACAGGGTGGTGAGCAGATCCGGAACCGAGCTTACAAGGAACGCATTCCTGAAGCTGAGCATCTCACGAGGAGGGGCCACGTGCCCCGTCCCGATGCCGATCCCGGACGCCTCGCCCCATCCCCCATCACACGGCTGATCAGCCGCGCAACGAGTAACGACCTGAGGAGCACCCCTATGGATTGGCGTGACAAGGCAGCCTGCCTGACTGTGGACCCCGAGCTGTTCTTCCCCGTGGGGAACACCGGACCGGCCGTCGACCAGATCGACAAGGCCAAGGCCGTCTGCGGCCGCTGCTCCGTCACCGAGATGTGCCTGCAGTACGCCCTCGAGACCGGTCAGGACTCGGGCGTCTGGGGCGGCCTCAGCGAGGACGAGCGCCGCGCGCTCAAGCGCCGCGCCGCGCGCGCACGCCGCGCCAGCTGATCCGATCCACCGCACGACCGACGAGAGCCGGGCAGCCCGAGGGGCGGCCCGGCTCTCGTCGTCCCGGCGCCGCCCGGGGGCGCGTCCCGCGGCTCAGGACATGGCGGGCGCGAGCCAGCGCAGCGGGACCTCGATGGTCACCTCGGTGCCGCTGCCCATGAGCGTGTGCCAGTCGATCGTGCCGCCGAGCTCGCCCTGGATCAGCGTGCGCACGATCTGGGTGCCGAGGCCGGTGCCGACCTTGCCCTCCGGCAGGCCCACCCCGTCGTCGCGCACGCTCACCGTCAGCGTCTCCTCGGTGCGCGCCGCCTCGATCGCCACCTCTCCCGTGCGCCCCGCGAGCCCGTGCTCGACCGCGTTCGTGACGAGCTCCGTGAGCGCGAGGGCGAGCGGGGTCGCGTAGGCGCTCGGCAGGATCCCGAAGCGGCCGAGGATCTGCGGGTGCACGCGCGTGTTGTGCGCCGAGGCGACCTCGGCGATCAGCAGCAGCACCCGGTCGAAGACCGCGTCGAAGTCCACGTTCTGGTTGAGGCCCTCGCTGAGCGTGTCGTGGACGACCGCGATGGCGCCGACCCGACGCTGGGCGTGACCGAGCGCCTCGCGCGCCTCCTCGGTGTGCGAACGCCGGGCTTGGATCCGGAGCAGGCTGGCCACGGTCTGCAGGTTGTTCTTCACGCGGTGGTGGATCTCGCGGATCGTCGCGTCCTTCGTGATGAGCTCGCGCTCCTGGTGCCGGAGCTCCGTCACGTCCCGGCAGAGCACGACGGCGCCGACCCGCTCGCCGTGGCTGCGGATGGGGATGGCCCGGAGGGACACCGTCACGCCGCGCGACTCGATGTCGGTGCGCCAGGGGGCACGACCGGCCACGATGAGCGGCAGCGACTCGTCCACCGTGAGCCGCTTGCCGGTCAGGAGGCTCGACGTCGCGTCGGCCAGGGACTCCCCCTCCAGCTCCTCCGAGAAGCCCATGCGGTTGAAGGCGCTCAGCGCGTTCGGGCTGGCGAAGGTCGTGATGCCGTCGACGTCCAGCCGGAGCAGGCCGTCGGAGGCGCGCGGGGCTCCGCGGCGCGGTCCCGTCGGTGAGCCGAGGTCCGGGAAGTCGCCGTCGGCGATCATCGCGAAGAGGTCGTTCGCGCACTCGTTGAAGGTGAGCTCCTGGCGGCTCGGCGTGCGCGTCTCGCTGAGGTTCGTGTGCCGGGTGATGACCGCGATGGGGGTCTCGGTCGTCTCGGGGCTCCCCTGCGCCAGGCGGCGCAAGACGGGCACGGCCCGCACGCGCGTGGGCGTCTCCTCGTACCAGTCCGGGGCGGAGGAGTCGATGATGCGCGCGCTCTCGTGCGCGTCGGTCACCTGCTTGCGCCACTCCGCCTTGATGGGCTGGCCCACGAAGTCCCGGTAGAAGAGGGTCGCGGAGCTGGACGGACGGGCGTGCGCCACCGCGACGAAGCTGCCGCTCACGGTCGGGACCCAGAGCACGATGTCCGCGAAGGCGAGATCGGCCAGGAGCTGCCAGTCCCCGACGAGCAGGTGCAGCCACTCGACGTCGGCGTCGGAGGAGAGACCCTGGGCATGCACGAGATCGCTGAGCGTGGACACGGCTACAGCCTAGGCGGGCGGGCGGCGTCCTCCTCCGCGGCGGCCTCCCCCCGACGGAGGGCCCCGCGCCGCGGACGGGCGTCGCGTCTCATGCGGCGGGAGACGTCCTCGCGCGGCAACAGGGTCGCCCGGGTGAAGCGCGACCACTCGACGAGCGCCGGCGAGCGGGGAGCGACATCGCGGAGGGTGGCGCCTGCCAGCACGGCCGCGTCGAGGGACTCGCGATCCTCCGGCACGAAGGCGGCCGCCTCCACGCTGCCGAAGCGGAACAGCGTGCGACGCACCTGCCCCGCGGCATCCCATCCCCCGGCGCTCGGCCGCACGCGGTTGACCAGCACGGACACGCGGGACGGGTCCACGATCTCGAGGAGCTGCACGTAGGAGCGGAAGAACCGCGACAGGCCGACGGCGTCCGCGGACACGACCGCGACAACGTGGTCGGCTCCCCGGAGCACCGCATGCGTCGCGGCGTTCCGGCGCGGAGCGAAGATGTCGCTCGAGATCTCCTCGTCGTCCTCGAGGTTGAAGGACGCGTCGACGACCGTGTGGTCGCGCCAGGTGCGGCACGCCTCGAGCACGGCGGACACGCGGCCCTCGGCGAGCTCCGGCCAGCGGTCGGGACGCGAGATGCCGGTGAGGACCGCGAAGCCCGGCGCCCGCGTCGACGGATGGTGCTGCGCGACCCGCTCGAGCTCGCCCACCGTCAGGCTGTCGGCGGCGGCGAGCCGGCACGCGGCGGCGAAGCCCGGCGCCTCGTCGAGCAGGCCGAGCGTCGCGGCAACCGTCCCCCCGTAGACGTCGGCGTCGATCAGCACCGCGGAGCGGCCCGCCGCGGCGATCTCGCCCGTGATGGCGAGCGCGGTGGCCGTCCGGCCGGGAGCGCCCTGCGGGCCCCACACGGCGATCACCCTGCCGGGAGCGCTCGCGTCCCGTCCGCCCTCGTCGGCGGCCTCGGCCGGTCGGATGGGCACCGGGACGCGGGGCCGACGCGCAGGGATCAACCGGAACCCGCGCCGCCTGACGCGCTGGCCGCCGCTGCGGGCCTCCCCTCCGCCGGCGGGGCGGGACGCGCGCGGGGACGGGGACCCGTGTCCGGGCGCCGCCGCATCGTCCGCAGGCGCCCCGCCCCGGCGGCCCCGCGGCCTCGACCGCGCCGCCTCCACGGGGAGGCGTGCGCGGTCCGACTCGACGCCGCGTCGTGCCGTGTCTGCCCCGTCGCCCGCGAGACGCGGCGCGATCGCGTCGTCACGCCGCACCGCCGACGGCGCGCGGGCTCCCGAGGATGCGGGCCGCACCGTCAGCAGCAGCTCCTCGATCTCGCGCCAGGACGCTCCCTCGTCCACCACCTCGTGGTGCCCCAGGGCGCGCGCGTTGCGCCTGTCCGTCTCGCTCGAGGCGACGGCCACGGCGCGGGCCCCTCGGGCGTCGAGCTCGGCCAGCACGACCCGGTCCAACGTCGACGCCGCCGCCGCGATCACGAGGTGGAGCGGCGATGCGGTCGCGGCTCGCACCGCGGCGACCACCTCCTGCGAGCCCGTGACGCGCGCGAGCACGGTGTGCCCCGCGTCGACCACGTCACGGAGGAGAGCGTCCTCCACGCGGGGCGGCAGCGCGAGGATGAGCGAGGCCACGCTCAGGCCCCCGCGTCGCCCACGGGCACGAGCGTGATCTCGTCGCGGGCGTCGGTCGACGCGATGACCGCTGCCACGTCCTGCCGGGGCACCGTGAGCTGGACCTGCGTGTGGTCCTGGTCCGCCACGAACCCCTGCGGCTTGATGACCTGCGCGACGGTCGCCCCGGCGACGACGACCCGGGGCGCCTCGTGGGCCGACGTGCCGGAGCCCTTCGCCGCGGCCGCCCAGACGTCGACGACCGTGCCGGGCACCACGAGACGGTCGACTCCGGCCGCCGTCGGGATCACGACGGAGGCGCTCGTCCGGGCATCCGCGGTGGAGAGGGACGACCGCGGGATCAGCTCGCCCGCCCCGACGAAGCGTGTCACGACCATGCCCTCGGCGGCGTCGGGGGCCAGGTAGAGGCCGGAGGCCGTGTCGAGGCGGACCCGCACGGGTACGAGGTCGGAGGCGTGCACGGTGCGCCCCGCCTCGAGCGGCGCACCCGCCGCCATGACGACGACGGAGGCGTCGGCGGAGCGGAGCAGCGCGACGACGCCGCCTGTCGAGGCGAGCACGAGGACGAGGCCGATGAGGAAGCGGGGATCCAGCCAGACGGGGCGGCGCGCAGGGCGTGCGGAGCGGGGTGTGGGAGGCATGCGGGTCAATGTCGGGGACGGGATCGGGCTGCGTCGGACGTTGTCCACACCCGCGGTCAGACGCGGACGAGCACGATGCCGGACAGCGGGACGAGCCGGTAGCCCCCGACCTCGGACTCCCGCCGCGGCGTCCCCGGATCGTGCACCGCGACGTCGACGTGGTCGCGGGCGACCCGATCGAGCGTCCCGCCCACGACGGTCTCGCGCAGACGCAGCTCCACCCGCGCACGCCGTCGGCACAGGTCCCGGAGCACGAACGGCAGGCCGATGCGGTCGACGATGCCGCGCTCCGGCGGGAGGGCGGACGTCGGCGCGAGGCTGTCCCTCACCTGCTCACGGTCGAGCGCGAGCGCGTCGATCGACACGAGGGGCAGGATGCACGCCCGCTGCTCCCGGCCGGACCCGGACTCCCCGGGCACGACCAGGTCACCCGACACCCAGTCGCGCCCGAGGACCTTGGCCCGCAGGTCGATCCACGTCCCGTCGGACAGCGAGACCCGTAGCGGCCGGGGGTCGGTGACGGCCGTCAGCGCGCGCAGGCGGTCGCGGAGGACGGTGCGCGCGATGCGCACGCGCTCCTCCTCGGCGCGCCGGTCCCGCTCCTCCGCCAGCTGCGCCGTCTCCCACTGCCCCTCGAGGTCGTCGAAGAGGGCGTCCCACCTCACGATGCGGCTCCGCCGGGCACGGGAAGGGGCGGTGAGGACAGCGACGAGGGCTCGGACACCCGGGCCACCTTGCGTCCGTTCCTTGACATCCGCTCTCAGTTGTCCACATCTTGCCTCCAGAAGATGCGCTCAGGCTCTCGCGATGTCACAGTTGACCAGTCATCGTGGTCCCCCGATCGGGGGGGAGCACCGGGATGGGAGTGACGCATGAGTGAAGCAGTGCCCCGGGAGGACCTCCCCGACCGTCGCAGTGCCGCCACGGGGAGCGCCGACAGCGCATCCCCGCGCCGTACCGGTTCACGGAAGCGCGCCTCGGCGTCCATCCCCCCGGAGAAGGGCGATGCCGCATCGAACCGCGCCGGCGGCTCCACCGCCGCCCCCGCGCCTACCGCGACGGTCCGCGGAACCGCACGCAAGCGGTTCGACGTGGACGACTTCTTCGGACGCCAGCCGTGCAGCAGCTCGGACCTCCCCCCGTCCGGCCCGCTCCTGGAGAACCTGACGCGGTGCGTCATCGAGATCCTCGCCGGCGCCAGGGAGCTCGACCAGATCGCGCGATGGGTGAGCGACGACGTCTACCGGCACCTGCTCAAGCGCGTGGTCCTCAGCGCACGCGCCCGTCGCACCAAGGGGCAGTCGGTCACGCGACCGGTCTTCACCATCGGCACCGTCACCTCGTTCTCGCCCCGCGACGGGGTCATCGAGGCCGTCATCGTCGTCCACGGACGCGCCCGCGCCCGTGCCGTCGCCATCCGCCTCGAAGGACTCGACCGCCGCTGGCGCGCCACGGCGATCAACGTGCTCTGATCCGGGTATCGCCCCGGCTCCCTGCTCCTCGATCGCTGCACGGTCGTCACCGCCGTCGACGGCCGTCGTCCGGCTGACGGTCGACAGGCATCCGCCTCGAACACCGACAAGGGCGCCCCTCCTCGGAGGGGCGCCCTTGTCGTGCGTCTGCGCCGGATCCGGCGTCGGCGCCTACTTCCGGCGGTCGGCCTTGCGACGCTCCTCGCGGTTCTGGGGAGCAGCGGATGCACCACCCGTGGGCTGTCCGAAGGCGCCGCGCGCGGGCGGACCCTGCGGGGACTCGGGCTCGTCCTCGCCCACGAGGACGGCATCCTCCGCGTCCTGCTCCTTCTGGGCCTTGGCCGTGGCGGCCTTCTCGATCTGGCCGCGCTGGTTGCGCACCTCGACGCTGCCGTCGTCGGTCGGGGCGGTGTAGCGCAGCTTGTCGGCCGTGGCCTGGTTGGCTGCGAGACCCTTCGCCTGGATGCGCGGGCCGACCGACTCCGCGTCCGCGGGAGCCTGCACCTCGACCTCCAGGTTGAAGAGGAAGCCCACGGTCTCCTCGCGGATGGCGCCCATCATCTGCTGGAAGAGCGCGAAGCCCTCGCGCTGGTACTCCACCAGCGGGTCGCGCTGGGCCATGGCGCGGAGGCCGATGCCGTCCTTCAGGTAGTCCATCTCATAGAGGTGCTCGCGCCAGCGGCGGTCGATGACCGAGAGCACCACGCGGCGCTCGAGCTCGCGCATCGCGGCCTCACCGAGCTGCTCCTCGCGCTTGGAGTAGGCGAGCTTCGCGTCGGAGAGGATCTCGCGGCGGACGAAGTCGCGGTTGACGCGGCCCTTGCTGCCGGCCTCCGTGATGACCTCGTCGATGGTGATCGAGATCGGGTAGAGCGTCTTGAGCTCGGTCCACAGGGCGTCGAAGTCCCAGTCGTCGCCGTTGCCCTCGCCGATGTGCGAGTCGAGCACGTCGTCGATGACGGCCTCGAGGAAGCGCTGCGAGCGCTCCTGCAGGTCGTCCCCCTCGAGGATGTGGCGGCGGTCGCCGTAGATGGCCTCGCGCTGGCGGTTGAGGACGTCGTCGTACTTGAGGACGTTCTTCCGGATCTCGGCGTTGCGGGCCTCGACCTGGCCCTGCGCGCTGCGGATGGCGCGGCTGACGACCTTGGACTCGATGGCCACGTCGTCCGGGACGCTGTCGCGCCCCATGAGGCTCGCGGCGGCGCCGTTGTTGAACAGGCGCATGAGGTCGTCGGTGAGCGAGAGGTAGAAGCGGCTCTCGCCGGGGTCGCCCTGACGGCCGGACCGTCCGCGCAGCTGGTTGTCGATGCGGCGCGACTCGTGGCGCTCGGTGCCGAGCACGTAGAGGCCGCCGGCCTCGATGACCTTCTCCGCCTCCTCGTCGACCTCGGCCTTGACCGCCGCGAACACGTCGTCCCACTCGGTCTCGTACTGCTCCGGCGTCTCGACGGGGCTGAGTCCGCGGGAGTTCATCGCCGCGACCGCGAGGAACTCGGCGTTGCCGCCGAGCATGATGTCGGTGCCGCGGCCGGCCATGTTGGTGGCGACCGTGACGGAGCCGAGGCGACCGGCCTGCGCGACGATGGCGGCCTCGCGCGCGTGGTTCTTCGCGTTGAGGACCTCGTGCCGGACGCCCTTCTTCGCGAGCAGCTTGGAGAGGTACTCGCTCTTCTCGACGCTCGTGGTGCCGACGAGGACGGGCTGGCCGGCCGCATGGCGCTCGGCGATGTCCTCGACGACCTGCTCGAACTTCGCCTTCTCGTTCTTGTAGATGAGGTCGGACTGGTCCTTGCGCTGCATGGGCCGGTTCGTGGGGATCGGGACGACGCCGAGCTTGTAGGTGCTCATGAACTCGGCGGCCTCGGTCTCGGCGGTCCCCGTCATGCCCGAGAGCTTCGTGTAGAGGCGGAAGTAGTTCTGCAGCGTGACGGTGGCGAGGGTCTGGTTCTCCGCCTTGACCGCGACGCCCTCCTTGGCCTCGATGGCCTGGTGGATGCCCTCGTTGTAGCGGCGGCCCATGAGGATGCGGCCGGTGTGCTCGTCGACGATGAGGACCTCGCCGTTCATGACGACGTAGTCCTTGTCCTTCTTGAACAGGGCCTTGGCCTTGATCGAGTTGTTGAGGAAGGAGATGAGGGGGGTGTTCGCCGACTCGTAGAGGTTGTCGATGCCGAGGTGGTCCTCGACCTTCTCGATGCCCGCCTCGAGCACGCCGACGGTGCGCTTCTTCTCGTCGACCTCGTAGTCGACCTCGGGGACGAGGCGCTTGGCGATGGTGGCGAACTCGGTGAACCAGCGGTTCGCGTCGCCCGCGGAGGGGCCCGAGATGATGAGCGGCGTGCGGGCCTCGTCGATGAGGATGGAGTCGACCTCGTCGACGACCGCGAAGAAGTGGCCGCGCTGGACCATGTCGGCCGCCTGCCACGCCATGTTGTCGCGCAGGTAGTCGAAGCCGAACTCGTTGTTCGTGCCGTAGGTGATGTCGGCCGCGTACTGCTCGCGACGCTGCTGCGGGGTCTGGCCCGCGAGGATGACGCCGGTGGTCATGCCGAGGGCGCGGAACACGCGGCCCATGAGCTCGCTCTGGTAGCTGGCGAGGTAGTCGTTGACCGTGATGACGTGGACGCCGCGCGAGGCGATGGCGTTGAGGTACGCGGGGAGCGTGGCGACGAGGGTCTTGCCCTCGCCCGTCTTCATCTCGGCGATGTTGCCGAGGTGGAGGGCCGCGCCGCCCATGATCTGGACGTCGAAGTGGCGGAGGCCGAGCGTGCGGCGGGACGCCTCGCGGACGGCGGCGAACGCCTCGGGGAGCAGGTCGTCGAGGGACTCGCCGTTGGCGTGGCGCTCGCGCAGCTCGACGGTCTCGTTCTTCAGCTCCTCGTCGCTGAGGTGCGTGAAGTCCTCCTCGAGCTGGTTCACCGCCTTGGCGTAGTTCTGCAGCTTGCGGAGCGTGCGCCCCTCGCCGACGCGAAGGACCTTCTCGAGTACTGAGGCCAACGGTGTCTCCCTGCGTAGATGGGCGGGCGCCGGTTGACGACGACCGCCGTGACGGCGCGCGGATGTCGCCGCCGACGAGCAACGCCATAGTACCGACTCGTCCGGCTCTCTTCCCGGGAGCGCCCTGACCCCCGGTGGTGAGGACGCACGGAGGCCCCGCGCGCCGGAGCGCACGGGGCCTCGTGGACCGGAAACGCGTCAGCGGCGCAGCGACCGGGAGCCGGCACCGGCGCCCGCGAGCTCCTGCTCGCCGTCGGCCAGGCCGATGACGCCGTAGTCCCAGCCCTTGCGGCGGTAGACGACGCTCGGGCGGTCGGTCTCGGCGTCGATGAAGAGGAAGAAGTCGTGGCCGACGAGCTCCATGTGCTCGAGGGCCTCGTCGACGGTCATCGACTGCGAGGGGAAGACCTTGGTGCGGATGACGACCGGGCAGTAGTCGTCCTCGACGGCCGGCTGGTCAGCCGGGGCGACGCTCTTCCCGTTCACCCGCTCGATGAGCTCGACGTCGGCGGGGTCGAGGTCGATCTGCGCGAAGCCCTCGGTGGCCGCCTCCTGGAGCGAGACGGGACGGTGGTTGCCGCGGTGGATCTTCTTCTTGTCCTTCGCGCGGCGCAGGCGCTCGAGCATGCGCCCGAGGGCGAGGTCGAAGGCCGCGAACTTGTCGGCGGCGCTGCTCTCGGCGCGGATGACGGGGCCGGGACCGACGAGCGTGATCTCCACGCGGTCGTCTCCCGCGGATCCGCCGGACTTCTCGCTGTGGCGGGAGACCTTGATGTCGAGCGAGATGGACTTCTCGGCGAGCTGGACGACCTTGTCGGCCTTCTCGGTGGCGTACACGCGGAACCGGTCGGTGATCTCCGCGTTGCGGCCGGTGATGTTGATGTCCATGACGTACCTCCAGATCATGACGCGTCGCCCGCTGGAAGAGGGCGATCACTTTCACGCCTTTCGGGCGAGCCTAGACCTCGGATCCCTCGCGGCGCGAGGCATCCGGCGGGTGGACCGCGGGCGCATCGGAAGTGCACAGGGAGCGGCCATCGGGTGTCGCCGGACGACGGGTCCCGCCGCGACCCCGCTCCGGCACCGCCGTCAGGACCGCGCAGGCGACCACCTCGCCGCCCGCGCCGCGGACCGCGCGGCACGCCTCGCGGAGGGTCGCGCCCGTGGTCAGGACGTCGTCGACGACGAGGATCCGCCGCCCGCGGAGGTCGGCCCGGGCGACCATGCTCCCCCGTAGGTTCGCCTCGCGGGCGGCGACGCCGAGGCCCGCCTGGTCGGCCGGGCGGCGCGTGAAGCGGAGCGGCGGGAGGCGCCGCGCCCCGAGGCGGAGCGCGCGGACGCCGGCGCGCGCGAGGAGGACCTCGACGGGCGCGTAGCCGCGACGGCGGATGGAGGCGGCCGGCGAGGGCACGGGCAGCACCGCGAGGGACCCGGACCCCGTCGGGCGGGTGACGCCATCCTCGTCGTCGGCGGGGAGGGCGGAGTCCGCTGCCGCCGCGAGCGCGCGGACGAGCACCGGGGCCATCGCCCGTGCCGCGTCCGTGCGGCCCGCCTCCTTGAACGCCGACAGGAGGGCGGGCCAGGGCGGCGCGTACGCGGCGCCGCAGCCGACGGGGATCCGCGCGGCGGGCACGCGGCCTCCGGGCCCCGGGCACGCCGGCAGCTCGAGGCGGCGGATGCGCGGCTCGGCGACGAGCGCGTGCGCGCAGGCCGGGCAGACCGCGCGGTCGGGGGCCCCGCATCCGGCGCAGGAGACGGGCGCGACGACGGCGAGCGCGTCGAGCAGGGCGGAGCGGAGCGGGGACGGGAGGTCGGAGGCCACGACGCGAGGATCGCCCGGGCGCCGCACGGGCGGGGGCGGCCGGGAGGATCCGTGGACGGCGTCAGCGCTTGGTGGCGATGAAGGAGACGCCGGTCGCGGTCTGCTGCCAGGTGCTGCCGCGCGGCGTGAGCAGCGCGCCCGCGGAGGTGAGGACCCGGAGGCCGCTCTCGTCGTTCGCGCCGGCGATGCCCACGCCCTCGGCGGCGGTCCCCATGTCGCGGGACCTCCCGCCCACCTCGTGCACCTCCACCTGGCGGTCGCCGTTCGGCGCCTGGGTGAGCGTGGCGACCTCCAGCTCGTCCACCCAGGTCGCGTCGAGCGGCGTGCCGGGGGCCGACGCGAGCTCGAGCGGCGTGGCCGTGAGGGAGGTGGGCACGCCGCCGTCCCGGATGATGGACGCCACGAGCAGCTGGGGACCGGCGCCCGTCTCCAGCTGCACTAGCACCCGGGCGCCGTCGCGGGCGACGTCGAGGGAGACGACGCGGCCCGTGCCGGTCCAGCTCACGGCGACGGGATGGCCGACGCCGTCCGGCCCCCAGGCGACGAGGCCGCGGGGATCCGACGCGGGGATCGACCACACGTAGCCCTGCGCGTCGAGCGACGGGGCCACGAGGCCCGGGCGGGTGTCGACGAGGACGGCGTCGCGCTCGCCGTCGCCCACCGACCACACGCCGGATCCGTTGCGCACCGCGGCCTGCTTCCCGTCCGCGCTGAGCGTCGCGGCGTCCGCGCCGAGGGCGGCGACCCGCGTGCCGAGCGTGCCGAGCGGCGCCACCTCTCCCCCGCCCAGGTAGCCGAACGCGCCCTTGGCGAGCACGAGCGGGCGGGACTCCGCCTGCGGGTCCTTCACCGGTCCGCGACCGCCCAGGTCCGGCACGGTCAGCGGCGTGCCGTCCACCAGGACCTGCACGTCGAGCACCGAGGGGATCTCCGACAGGCTCTGTCGGAGCTGGAGCTTCATGCGCTGCTGGGTGACGGCGTCGGCCGCGCGCGCCTCGGTCGAGAGGTCGACCTGCGGGGTGCCGCCCGACGTCGTCACCGCGGACGACGCGAGCCGCGTGCCCTCGGGGAAGGCCGTCACGACGGCCGGCTGCGACAGCCAGGGCGACGGGCCCTGCAGGAGCGACTTGACGATCCGCGTGCTCACGCTCTGCGACGCCCGCGTGACGAAGAAGCGGAGGTCGGGCACGAGGAACGAGAAGGTCGGGTCGAAGAAGTAGAGCGCGTGCGCGCTGAAGATCTCGCGGAAGTACGTCGAGCGCAGCGCGATGCCGTCGGGCGCGTCGGCGATGCGCCACTCGCCGCGCTCCTGCACGAGGCGGAACGACAGGCGCGTCTCCTGGTCGCTGCCGACCTCGCGGTAGTGGCCCTGTCCGTCGACCGTGGCGATGGTCGTGACGGAGTAGCTGTAGGTCCCGTCGACCTCCTCGGTCGTCGCGGCCTGGCCCTCCCACACGACGACGCTCGCGAACGGGTCCCATCGCGAGGCGAAGTCCGCGGAGAGGAACTCGCGGGCCGTGCCGTACTGGTCGGCGGAGCTGGTGGCCGCGTCGACGAAGCCCGCGATGACGTCGTCCGGGGCGTCGCCGGCCTGCGGGCCGTCGGGCTGGTAGCTGACGCCGGCCTCGTCGGCGACGGCGGCCGGATCGCCCTCGGAGACGGGGCCGCCCGAGGGGATGGAGACGCAGCCCGCGAGCAGCAGGGCGCAGGCCGTCGCGAGCGCGACGGCGGCGGAGCGCGCCGCGCGGCGACGGCGGGCGGGGCGTCGGCGGGCGGGGCGGGGGTCAGGGGCCGGGGACACGGGCGTCCTCCTCGTGGGCGGGGTCGTCGGGCGGCAGCGCGACGGGCGAGCGGTCGAACGGGACGCCGGGCTGGCGCGGCAGGGTCAGCCGGAAGCAGGATCCCTCGCCCGGCCGCGACCACAGCTGCAGCCAGCCGTGGTGCAGGTTCGTGTCCTCCAGCGAGATCGCGAGGCCGAGGCCGGTGCCGCCGGTGCTGCGCTGGCGCGACGGATCCGCGCGCCAGAACCGGTCGAACACGTGCCCCATCTCCTCGTGCGTCATGCCCACGCCGTAGTCGCGCACGGCGAGGGCCACGGCGTCGCGGCCGCTGTCGACGGTGAGGACGATGGGTCGGCCCTCCCCGTGGTCGAGCGCGTTGCCGAGGAGGTTGGTGACGATGCGGCGCACCCGGCGGGCGTCCATCTCCGCGTCGAAGTAGCCGCCCGGCGCGACGAGCCGGAGCTCCGAGCCCTTCTGCGCGGCGAGCCCCTCGAACTCCTCGATGGAGTCCTCGACGAGCCGCACGAGGTTGGTGGGCTCCGTGACCAGGTCGACCGCGCCGGCGTCGAACCGGCTGATCTCCAGCAGGTCGGCGAGGAGCGTCTCGAACCGGTCGACCTGCGTGTGCAGCAGCTCGGCGCTGCGCGCCGCCGGCGGGCTGAAGTCCTCCCGCAGGTCGTAGAGCACGCCGCCCGCGAGCCGGATCGTGGTGAGCGGCGTGCGCAGCTCGTGCGACACGTCGGACACGAACCGCTGCTGCAGCTGCGAGAGGTCGGCGAGCTGCGTGATCTGCGACTGCAGCGAGTCGGCCATCCCGTTGAAGGAGCGCGCGAGCGTCGCGATCACGTCGTCGCCCGTGACGGGCAGGCGCTCCTCGAGCTGGCCGGCCGCGAGCTTCTGGCTGGTGTCGGCCGCGACCCGGATGGGCGCGACCACGAGCCGCACGACGACCCACGCGATGGCGCCGATGAGCAGGACGAGGACGAGGAAGGCCACGAGGATCGTGCCGGCGACGAAGTCGAGGGTCTTCTGGATGTCGCCGAGGTCGTACACCAGGTAGAGCTCGTACCGGCCGGCCGACGGGATGTCGATGCTCGAGCCCACGACGATGCCGGGGCTCGTCTGCCCCGTGTCGCCCACGGGGATCGCGACCGACTGCCACTGCTGCGTCCCCGAGCCGGCGCCGACGGCCCGCCGCAGGTCCGCGCTCAGGAGGCTGTCGACGTAGTCCGCCGTGGACGCGTTCTGCAGGACGTTCCGCGCCTCCGTGCCGGGCGTCCGCCGGAACGCGAAGTCGGAGAGGTTGATGGCGCTGCCGCGGAGCTCGTCGAACACCTGCGTGCGCAGCTGCTCGAGCTCGGTCTGGTCGGACGCGTCGGAGGACGTGAACTGCTCCTGCATCCGGCTGGTGGCGCTGTTCGACTGCGCGAGCACCGTGTCGAGGCGCTGGCGGAAGAGATCGCTCGAGATGCTCTGGCTCATGAGCACGCCGATGAGGAGGACCGTGCCGCCGGAGAGCGCGACCGTGAGCAGGACGGTGCGGAACTGGAGGGAGACCGACCAGATCCGGACGAGGCGGCGCGGCCACGACCTCCACTCGACGAGCCACGCGGGCAGGGGGCGCATGAGTCTAGGCCGCTGCCCCCGCGCGGTAGCCGACGCCGCGCACGGTCATGACGATGCGCGGGTTGTCCGGGTCGTCCTCGACCTTCGCGCGCAGGCGCTGCACGTGCACGTTGACGAGGCGCGTGTCGGCCTTGTACTGGTAGCCCCACACCTGCTCGAGGAGCATCTCGCGCGTGAACACCTGCTGCGGCCGGCTCGCGAGCGCGTGCAGGAGGTCGAACTCGAGCGGCGTGAGGTTGATCCGCTCCTCGCCGCGGCGCACCTCGTGGCCCTCGACGTCGACCACCAGGTCGCCGACCTGGAGGAGGCCGGGCGATGCGGCGGCCGCGGGACGCAGGCGCGTGCGGATCCGCGCCACGAGCTCCTTCGGGTTGAAGGGCTTGACGATGTAGTCGTCGGCGCCGGACTCGAGGCCCTTGACGACGTCGGCCGTGTCGGACTTCGCGGTGAGCATGATGATGGGGACGCCCGACTCGGCGCGGATGAGGTCGCACACCTGGATGCCGTCGAGGCCCGGGAGCATGAGGTCGAGGAGCACGAGGTCCGGCCTGCCCTCGTGGAAGGCGGCGAGCGCCTGGCCGCCGTCGCCGCAGAAGGAGGGCTCGAAGCCCTCGGTGCGCAGGACGATGCCGATCATCTCGGCGAGCGCGGTGTCGTCGTCGACCACCAGGATCCGTGCTGTCATCTGACCTGTGTTCCCTGTCCTCGGAACCCCCAGGGTAGTCGGTGGATCCCGGGGCGCGGGCGGCGCCCAGCCTGCGCGCGGCGGCCCGACGGCGGCGGGCCGCGTGTGGGAGGCTGACCCCCGTGAGCGACGACCAGAGCTGGCAGGCGCCCGGCGCCGCGCCGTCCGGACCGGACCGGGTGCCGGGGAGCGACGCACGGACGGACGGGACGACCCCGCCGCCGCCGATGGCGCCTCCCCTCCCCCCGTCCGCCCCCGCGGGCTGGAGCGCCGCGCCCGCCGGATGGACGGCGCCGCCCGGCGGCTGGACCCCGCCGCCGAAGCCCGGCCTCCTCCCCCTGCGCCCCCTCGGCCTCGGCGCGATCCTCGCGGGATCGTTCGCGACGCTGCGCCGCAACCCGGCGGCCACCGTGGGCACGGCGCTCCTCGTCCAGGGCGTCGCGAGCCTCGTGTCCCTCGTTCTCGTGGGCGGCGTCACCGGGTTCGTCGTCACGCGCGTGTTCTCGGCGCGCGAGGACGACCGCGGGCCGCTCATCGCGGGCGGCGTCGCGGCCGTCGTGGTCGCCGCGCTCGTGACGGTCGTGCTCTCCCTCGTGGCCACGGCGTTCCTGCAGGGCGTCATCGCGAACGAGGTCGCCCGCGGCACGCTCGGCGAGCGCCTGCGGATGCGGGCCCTCTGGCGGATGACGCTCCCCCGGCTCCGCCCCCTCGCGCTCTGGAGCGTCGTCATCAGCGCCGCGTGGACCCTCGTGCTCGGCGTCCTCGCCGGCATCGTGGCCCTGCTCGTGCTCGCGGGCGGAGCGGGGATCGCGTTCGGGATCCTCGTGGGCGTGCTGGGCGTGCTCGGGCTCGTGGTCGTCGCGGCGTGGGTGTCGACGCGGCTGGCGTTCGTGCCGAGCGCCATCGTCATCGAGGAGCTGCCACCGTTCGCCGCCGCGCGCCGGTCGTGGAGGCTCTCGACGGGCTCGTTCTGGCGCGTGCTCGGGATCCTGCTGCTCACCGCGGCCATCGTCCAGGTGGCGACGAACGTGGTCACGGTGCCGCTGACGCTCCTCACCTCCATCCTGCAGACCCTGCTCTTCCCCAACGGCCGGCTCGACTTCCAGACGTTCGACGCCTCGTTGGCCTTCTACATCGGGTCGCAGGTGGTGGTGTTCGTGGTGAGCCTCGTCGTCGCCAGCGTCGGCGGCGTGGTCACCTCCTCGAACGCGGCCATCGTCTACATCGACCTCCGCATGCGCCGCGAGGGGCTCGACCTTGAGCTCGCGCGCTTCGCCGAGGAGCGCGCCGCCGGATCCGCGTCGGCCACCGGACCCGACGCCCGGGACCCGTACGCCGTCCGCCCCGCGGGCCGCGCGTGACGATCGGGGCGGCGCTGGCGGCGGCGGTCTCCGCCGCCCCCGGGATGCTCGCCGCGGCCGTGCCGCTCGACCCCGACGCCGACGAGGCCCGCCGCCTGGTCGGCGACGAGCTGTCGCGCCCCGAGTACCAGGCGGCCCGTCCTACCGCGCTCGACCTCGCGGCGCAGGCCGTGGGCGAGTGGATCGCGCGGCTGTTCTCCGGGGCGGGCGACGGGCTCGGCGGCGTCGTGCCGGTCCTCATCGCGCTCCTGGCGGTCGTGGTCGTCGTGGTCGCGTTCCTGGTGTTCGGCGCGCCCCGGCGGGACCGCCGGCGTGCGGCCGCCGACCGCGACGCCCTGTTCGGGATCGACGACCGGCGCTCCGCCGAGGAGCTCCGCCGCTCCGCCGACGCCGCCCGGCGCGCCGGGGACCTCGCGGCCGCGGTGTCCGACCTGTTCCGGGCGATCGCGCGCGAGCAGGCCGAGCGCACGATCGTCGAGGTGGATCCCGGCACCACGGCCCGCGGGTTCGCCCGCCGCGCCGGCGCCGCCCACCCCGCCCACGCGGATCGCCTCCTCGCGGCCGCCGCGGACTTCGACGCCGTCCGCTACCTCGACCGGCCCGGCACGGAGGCGTCGCTCGACCGGTTGGCCGTGCTCGACCGCGAGCTCCGGACCGCCGTCCCCGCGCGCCGCGAGCCGGTCGGGACGGGCACCGCGTGAGCGCCCCGGCCCCCGCGCGACCCGCATCCGGGCGAGGCGCATCCGAGACGACGGGCGACGCGCGGGACGCCGGCCCCGCGACCGCCGAGACGCGCACGGCCGGGCACGCGCTCCGCCGGGCGGCCCGCTGGATCGCCCTGGCGCTCGTCGCGCTCGCGGTCGCCCTGGTCTCCCTCGCGCTCGGCGGGGCGGCGCGCCAGACGGAGCCGCTCGCGCCCGACAGCGCCGCACCCGACGGCACGCAGGCGCTCGCCCGGGTGCTCGCCGCCGAGGGCGTGGACGTCGAGGTCGTGGGCACGCTCGCGGCGGCCCGCGCGGCCGTGGGCGACGGCGCCGACACGACCCTCGTGCTCGGGCCCACCTCCGACCGGCTGGACGACGCGCGGCTGTCCGAGGTGGCCGGCCTCACGACGCGCACCGTGCTGATCGCCCCGGACTTCCGGACGCTCAGGGCCCTCGCGCCCGCGGTCGCGGCCGGCGGCGAGGCGGAGTCGGCGAGCGGATCCCTCGACGCGGCGTGCGCGCTGCCGGCGGCCGAGGCGGCCGGATCGCTCCCCGCCGACGCGCCCGTCTTCCGCGTGATCGGCCAGGCGGCCGAGGGCGTCACGACCTGCTTCCCCGACGACACCGGTGCGGCATGGGCGCTCGTCGAGGTCCCGTCGACGCGCGACGACGGCGGCACCGTGACGGTGCTCGGCGCCGATCCGGTCCTCACCAACGACCGCGTCGCCGAGCGCGGGTCCGCCGCCCTCGCGCTCGGCGTGCTCGGCCAGCGCCCGCGGCTCGTCTGGTACACGCCGTCGCCGGACGACGCCGCCGCCGACGCCGCGCCCACCCTCGGAGAGCTGACGCCCGGCTGGGTCACGCCCGCCATCGCGCTCGCGGCCCTCGCGGCGATCGCCGCGGCCCTGTGGCGCGGCCTCCGCTTCGGGCCGCTCGTGGTCGAGCGGCTCCCCGTCGTCGTCCGCGCCGACGAGACCGCCGAGGGCCGGGCGCGCCTGTACCAGCGGGCGGACGCGCGCGGCCACGCCCTCGACGCCCTCCGGGTCGGCACGGTCGACCGCATCGCCTCCGCCCTCGCGCTCGGCCGGCTCGCCCCCGTGGACGACGTGGTCGCCGCATCCGCCGCTGCCCTCCGCGAGGACCCGGCCCGGATCCGCGCCCTGCTCCTCGACGACCAGCCGCGCGGCGACCGCGACCTGGTCGACCTCGCGGGCCGGCTCGCCGCGCTGGAGCGCCGGGTCGCCGCGGCGGCCGCGCCGGACGGCGACGCACCACCCGCGACCGACCGCTCCGCCGACCCCGCCGACCCGCCCGCCCCGCCCAGGAGAATGGACCCATGACCGACGACCTCCGCACCAGCCTGCTCGCCGTCCGGACCGAGGTCGGCAAGGCCGTCGTCGGACAGGACGGCGCCGTGACCGGCATGATCATCGCCCTCCTCGCACGCGGCCACGTCCTCCTGGAGGGCGTCCCCGGCGTCGCGAAGACGCTGCTCGTCCGCTCGCTGAGCCACGCCCTCCGGCTCGACACCGCGCGCGTGCAGTTCACGCCCGACCTCATGCCCGGCGACATCACCGGGTCGCTCGTCTACGACTCCCGCGAGGGCGCGTTCTCGTTCCGCCGCGGGCCCGTCTTCACGAGCATCCTGCTGGCCGACGAGATCAACCGGACGCCGCCGAAGACGCAGTCCGCGCTGCTCGAGGCGATGGAGGAGCGGCAGGTCACGGTCGACGGCGAGAGCCACGCGCTGCCGGATCCCTTCCTCGTCGCGGCGACGCAGAACCCGGTCGAGTACGAGGGCACCTACACGCTGCCCGAGGCGCAGCTCGACCGCTTCCTCCTGAAGCTGGTGCTCGACCTGCCGGAGCGCGACACCGAGGTCGAGGTGCTCCGCCGGCACTCCCAGGGCTTCGACCCGCGCGACCTCCGCGCCGCGGGCGTCGCGCCCGTGCTCGACGCCGACGGTCTCCGCCGCGCGCAGGCCGCCGTCCGCGAGGTGCGGGTGGGGCCGGACGTGCTCGCGTACATGGTCGACCTCGCGCGCGCCACCCGCCGCTCGCCGTCGGTGCAGCTCGGGGTCTCGCCGCGCGGATCCACGAGCCTGCTGGCCGCGAGCCGCGCGTGGGCCTGGCTCAGCGGCTTCGAGGCCGTGACGCCCGACCACGTGCAGGAGATGGTGCTGCCGGTGCTCCGCCACCGCATCGCGCTGCGGCCGGAGGCCGAGCTCGAGGGCGTCTCCGTCGACGCCGTGCTGCGCAGCGTGCTGTCGCAGGTGCAGGTGCCGATCTAGTGGCGCGCCGCTAGATGGCCCTCACCGGCCGCACCGTCGCGCTGCTCCTCGTGGGGCTCGTGCCCGTCGTCCTGCTCGGCGACGGGCCGGACGCGGCGTACGCGGTCCTCGCCGGCTGGATCGCCCTCGTCGCCCTGCTCGTGGCGCTCGACCTCGCGCTGGCCGGGAGCCCGCGGGCCGTGGCGCTGGAGCGGGTGCTGCCCGCGCGGATCCGCCTCGACGAGACGGGCGAGAGCGTGCTGCTCGTCACGAACCGCGGGTCGCGCACGCTGCGGGCCGTCGTGCGCGACGCGTGGCAGCCGTCCGCCGGCGCGTCCTCCACGCGCGACCGGGTGCGGATCCCCGCGGGCGAGCGCCGCGCGATCCGCCTGTCGCTCACGCCCACGCGCCGCGGCGAGCGCCGCACCGAGCGCGTCACGATCCGCTCCGCCGGCCCGCTCGGCCTCGCCGCGCGCCAGGCGACGCTGCTCTCCCCCGGCGCCGTCCGCGTCCTCCCGCCGTTCCGCTCCCGCCGCCACCTGCCGTCCCGCCTCGCGCGCATGCGCGAGCTCGACGGCCGCACGGCGCTCATGGTCCGCGGGCAGGGCACCGAGTTCGACAGCCTGCGCGACTACGTGCGCGGCGACGACGTGCGCTCCATCGACTGGCGCGCGACCGCGCGCCGACAGGACGTGGTCGTGCGCACCTGGCGGCCCGAGCGCGACCGCCGGGTGGTGCTCGTGCTCGACACGGGACGCACGGCCGCCGGCCGGATCCGCGACGAGACGCGCCTCGACACGGCCTTCGAGGCGTCCCTGCTGCTCGCGGCCCTCGCCACGCGCTCCGGCGACCGGGTGGACCTCGTGGCGCACGACCGCCGCGTCCGCGCGCGGGTCCGGGCGGGAGCCGGCGGCGACGTGGTCTCGCGGATGGTCGACGCGCTCGCGCCCGTCGATCCGGAGCTGCTCGAGACCGACTGGACGGCCGTGCCCGGGCTCGTGCGCCGCATCGTGTCGCAGCGGTCGCTCGTGGTGCTCCTCACCGCCATCGACTCCCCCGGCAGCTCGCGCGCGCTCCTCCAGGCGCTGCCGGAGCTCACCCGGACGCACCACGTGCTGGTCGCGGCGGTCGTGGATCCGGGGCTCGCCGAGCGCGCCGCCGACCGCTCGGGCCGCGCCGCCGTCTACCGGGCCGCCGCCGCCGAGCGGG
>NZ_LQXA01000026.1 GCF_001618005.1 Clavibacter tessellarius | reverse complement strand
CGACGGCCGCTGCGACCAGCGCGCCGACGGCCCCGGAGATCGCGCCGCGCACGCGCACGGCGAGCGCCCGGACGACGCGGCGGACGGCGTCGGCTCCGGCGCGCAGCGAGCACACGCTGATGAGGCCGGCGATGACGTGGGCGAGCAGCATCGCGCCGTCGTGGTCGGCGGGCATCGCCATGGCGCCCGGGTCGGCGAGCGCGCGTGCGGCCTCGGCGGCGGCGAGCGCGTGGCCGTGCCCGACGCCAGCGAGCGACGCGGCGGATCCGCCGGCCATGCCCCCGCCCGCGCCCATGCCGGAGCCGCCGAACGTGAAGGCCGCGTGCAGCACGCCCTGGGTGGCGCCGACGGCGAGCGCGAGGTGCGCGAGCGTCACGCGACGGCCGCCGAGCGCGAAGCAGAGGACGACGCCCGCGACGAGCGCGAGGCCGAGGACGAGCGGATGCGGGACCCCGCCACCCGCGGCCGCGTGCGCGGTCGCCGTGACGAGCGTGCAGACCAGCGCGGACAGCGCGGCGCGCCGCATCCGCTCCTGCCGTGCCTGCACCCGTCCGCCTCCCGGTCGTCCCGACCAGGGTACGCGAGCGCCGCCGCGCCCCCGGGACCGGAGACCCGGAGGCACGTCGCCGTCCGTCAGCCGAGGGCTCCGTCGGCGGTGACCCGCTCCGGCAGGGTGTCGCCCCCGTCGTCGTCGAGCCGCAGGAACGCCGCCGGCTGCGTCGACTCCTCCGCGGCGTCCGTGTCGGCCTGGGCGTGGGCCGCGGCCGGGTCGGGAGCGCCGAAGAGCCCCGCCGATCCGCCCGTCACGAAGGACTGGGACGCCGCCTCGCCCGGCAGGCGCGACGGCCGCAGGTAGAGGAGGTACGTGGATCCCGCCTGCATCATCGCCGCAGGGCCGGGCTGCGCGGCCGTGCCGATCTGCCGCACGTCGACCGTCCCTCCGGCCGCGAGGCCGTCGGCCGCCTTCGCGACCGTCGCGACCCGGACGGTCGAGACGGTGGCCGGCGCTCTGGGCCCGAGGTCGGTCACCACGCGCTGCGCGACGACGGTGCCCGTGACGATCTCGACGCTGTCGCCCGCGAGCGCGGCGAGCGAGCCGTAGTGGGTGTGGCGCGATCCGTGGGTGTGCGATCCCGGTCCCGCCGGCATCGACGTGCCGTCGCCCATGGGCATCGACGAGCCGTCGCCCATCTGCATCGACATGCCGTCGCCCGCCGGCGCGGCGGCGGGGCCAGGCGCCGTGCCCGCGCTGCAGCCGGTGAGCAGGAGCGCGCTCGCCCCGAGCGCGAGGGAGGCGAGGGCGGCGAGGTGGAGGGTGCTCGTGCGTGCGTTCATCTGCGTGCCCATCAGTAGAGGAAGTCGATCCCGGCGACCTCGTCGTCGGTGAGGCCGGTGACCCCGTCGGCGTAGGCGTCGGAGGGGATGGGGTACATGACGCGGTCGAGGTCCGTCACGTGCGCGAGCCCCAGCACGTGCCCCGACTCGTGCTCCCACACCACCTTGAGCCGGTCCCGCGGCAGGGAGTCGTCGAGGTACTGGCTGTTGAGGTGCATGTCCGCCGAGGTCGTGTGCATGGCGCCGTCGTAGCGCCAGTGCGCGTAGCCCTCGTAGCCGTCGTCGCCGGCGTCGATGACCTGAGCGGTCCACGGCGAGCCGATCGCGTCCTCGGTGCCCACCTTCACGTCGGTGAGCGCGGTGTACTCGGCCGCCGCGTCGGTGAGGGCATCGTGGAACCCTCCCGTCGGCACCGCGGACGTGTCGATGGTCAGCCGGTCCGTGGGCCAGTGCGGGCCCTCCCGGTTGAAGGCCTGGGCGGGCGCCGCGACGGCGAGCGCGGCCAGAGCGGCGAGGCCCGTCATCGCGAGGAGGCGGACGCCACCGCGTCGGCGCGTGCGCCGTGCGGCGGGGTTCGCCGAACCGTCGCGGATCATCGCGTGGTCCCGAGGGTGCCGCCGACGACCGGCAGGGCGAGCGAGCTGTGCGCGAGGTCCACCGTCGACCCGGCCGTGACGACCCGCGAGCGGTGCTGGCCCGCGATCGAGCGGCGGCCGTCGTTGTAGACGATCATCCCGAGCCGGTGTCCGGCGGGGACGACGTGGTCGATGGGCAGCAGATCCCACGCGAGGTCGATCGTCTGCCCGGCGGCCACCGGCGTGTAGGCCTGGAGGGACTGGTGGTGCGCCGTGTTCCCGATGCCGCGCGTGAAGACGAAGCTGTCGGTGGTGCGCGTGAACAGGGCCTCGTCGTAGTACGACGAGCCGTCGGCCGGGGTCGCCTGGCCCCACGTGGCGCTGGTCGTCAGGACCATCGAGCCGTCCTTCACGGAGGTGTCCACGTACGTCTGCGGGCCGTAGTCGACCAGGGCGGCGGAGACGTCGGTGTCGCCGGCCCCCGGCGTCACCCGCACCGCGATCCGCGGCGTGCCCGAGATCCGCACGTCGTGGTCGAGGACGGGGGTGGTGAAGACGAGGCGATCGGCGCCCGCGGTCGGCTCGGCGGCGCCCTCCGTCAGGTCCGTCGGCCGGTCGTCCGCGAGGCGGCCCGCGGCGAAGGACGCGGATCCGGCCGCGGGCGTCGGCGCCATGCCGAGCGCGCCGAGACCGGCCGTGACGGCGCCGGGGTGCAGCGTCGTGACGGCGCTCCCGGCGACGGGCCAGGTCGCGCTCTCCTGCCAGGTGGTGGGGGTCATCTGGATCTGCACGGGCGGCTCCCCGGTGATCCCGTTGTCCACCCCGAGGAGCGCGTGGTCGTACCAGCGCAGCAGCGTGTCCGCCCAGGCCGGCCGTTCGAACGTGAAGGGGTCGAGATGCCCGCCGATGTGCAGCCAGAGCTTCGAGGTGACGCCCGCCCGCTGCAGCGCCTGCCAGTGCGCGGCCAGCTCGTTGGTGCGGACATTCATGTCGTTCTGGCCCTGCACGATGAACTCGCTGACGCCGTTGCGGGCGATCTGGTCGACCTTCCTGGTGTAGTCGCGGGCCTGCCAGAACGCGTTGTCCGTGCGCCCCTGGGGATCCGACTGCGCGTGCATGGCGTCGAACGACGGCTGGCACATCTTCCGCTTGGCGGCCTGGTGGTCGCGCAGCGACTGCGGGAGGGTCGGGGCCTCGGTGCCCGCCGGCTCGGGCTCGGTCAGCCACTTCGAGAACTCGGCCGTGCCGCCTCCCACGTCGATGCCGTTCGGGCGGGTGTCGTAGGCGCTCGTGCCGCCCTCGATGGGGACCACCGTCTTCAGCCCCGGCACCTGGGCCGAGGTCGCGATGGCGTGCGCGATGCCGCCGTCGTAGGACATCCCGCTCACCGCGCTGAGGCCGGAGCTCCATCCGGAGTCGACGGGGACGGCGCGGTCGAGGTCGCGGTACGCGACCGAGCCGGCCTCGTGGTGCAGCCAGCGGATGACCGCGGCCACGGACTCGACGTCGTGGGGGCCGACATCGTCGACGCAGCCCTCCGAGAAGTTCGTGCCCGCGACGTCGAGCGAGAGGATGGCGTAGCCGCGGGGCACGAAGTAGTTGTTCTCCCAGCCCGGCATGACCGCGAGGTCGCTCGTGGCGCGGTGCTCGGGATCCACGTAGGGCTTGACCCCCGGGTAGCCCGGCGTGCCGAAGTACCCGGACGCTTTGATGATGCTCGGGACGGTGACCGCCGCGGGCGTGCTCGGGCGCTGGATGTCGACGCGGATGAGGTCCTTCCGGCCGTCGCCGTCGGAGTCCATGTCGGACTGCACGTAGACGTGCTCGAGGATCGCGTCGGCGAGGGTGTAGACCTCGGCGCTGCGGCCGTCCGCTCCCAGCACGTGGCCCGCCGCGATGCCGCCGGTGGCGGCTTCCGCGGAGGGCGCCGCGGCGGGTGCGACGGAGGACAGGGCGGCGGTCGCCACGGCGAGGGCGCCGAGGGCGGCCCGCACGCGGGACGGTCTCATGGATCGGATGCGGTGCATGGGGCGTGTCTCCCGACGCGGGCTCACGCGGGCGCAGCGGAGCACGCCGGTGCGCACGCGCACGCGCGCGGGCGCATGTGCCGTACCGGGAGGAGGAGCGTCGTGATCCGTCAGCGCCGCCGACAGGACGCGGCGGGCGAGGTGATGTCACGGTAACGACGGGCGGGGGCGGCCGTGCGGCGTCTTCACAGCCACCGCACGTCTCCGCGGCGGCCCGCGGCGGCCGGCGGGCCTATCGCTCGGCGGGATCCACCTGCACCCACGCGCTGCCGTCGGCCGAGCTGCGCTCCACGGCGTCGAGCACGCGCTGCACGCGGAGCCCGTCGGCGAACGACGGCTGCGGCTCGCGGCCCGCGGCGATGTCGTGCACGAGGTCGCGCACCTGGTGGGTGAACGCGTGCTCGTAGCCGAGGCCGTGGCCGGTGGGCCACCAGGCGGCCGTGTAGGGGTGCTCGGGCTCGGTGACGAGGATCCGCCGGAAGCCCAGCTTGTCGGCGGGCGCGGTCGCGTCGTACAGCTCGATCTCGTTGAGGCGCTCGAGGTCGAAGGAGATGGCGCCGCCGGATCCGCTGAACTCCAGACGCAGCGCGTTCTTGCGGCCGGTGGCCATGCGGGTCGCCTCGAAGCTGGCGAGCGCGCCGCCCGCGAGCTTGCCGGTGAAGTACGCCGCGTCGTCGACCGTCACCCGCCCGCGCTCGCTGGAGGCGACGCCGCCGAGGCCGCGCGTCTCGGCGAGCAGCGGGCGCTCCTCGACGAACGTGCGGAGCAGGCCGCTGACCGCGTCGAGCCGGTCGCCCGAGATGAACTGCACCGCGTCGACGATGTGCGCGCCGATGTCGCCGAGCGCGCCGGATCCGGCCGCCTCCTTGTCGAGGCGCCAGGTCATGGGGCCCTCGGCGTCGGTCAGCCAGTCCTGCAGGTAGAGCGCGCGCACCTGGCGGAGCTCGCCGATGGCGCCCTGGGCGACGAGGTCGCGGGCGAAGGTGATGGCGGGCACGCGGCGGTAGCTGAAGCCGACCATCGCGCGGATCCCCCGGGCCGCGGCCTTCTCGGCGGCCGCGGCCATGATCTCGGCCTCCTCCACCGTGTTCGCGAGCGGCTTCTCGCACAGCACGTGCTTGCCCGCCTCGAGCGCGGCGACCGCGACCTCGACGTGCGTGCTGCCGGGCGAGCAGATGTCGACGACGTCGATGTCGTCGCGCTCGATCGCGGCCCGCCAGTCCGTCTCCGCGCGCTCCCAGCCCCAGCGGTCCGCGGACTCCTGCGTGCGCGCCTGGTCGCGGCCGACGACGGACACCATGCGCGGCGCGAGCGGCAGGTCGAAGAACGCGGGGGCGACGCGCCAGGCCTGCGAGTGGGCGGCGCCCATGAAGCCGTGGCCGATCATCGCGACGCCGAGGGCGCCTCCGCTCTCCGTGGGCGTCGCGGCGGGCTGCGTGTCGGACATGGGACTCCTTCGTCTCATTCGGGGGTGGATCGGCGTGCGGGCGGATCCGCGTGCGGGGATTGGTTGCGGCTCGCGTCAAATGTACGGGGAGGCCGCGGGGCGGGACAAGGCGGTGCCGGCGTCAGCCCGCGGGCGCCAGCACCAGGTCGTCCCCGGAGGCGGCGAGCAGCACGATGCGGTCGTGACCCGCACGTCGTCCCGTCACCACGGGAAGGTCGAGGAGCGCGAGCGGCGCGACGGGATCGTGGCCCGCGTCGGTCAGCCGCTGGGCGAGCTCGCGCAGCGGGAGCCGGCGCGTCGGCTCGGCGGCGAGCGCCTGCACGACGACGAGCTCGATCGGATCCAGCTCCAGCGGCACGCCCGCGAGCCACGCCTCGCCTGTCGCGGGATCCAGCACGAGGTCGCCGACGGTGACCAGCGCGGGCGCGAGGCCGCGGCGGCGGAACAGGTCGCGCACGGTGCCGACCACCTCCTCGAGGCCGAACGGCTTCGTCACGTAGTCGTCGGCGCCCGCTCCGAACGCGGCCAGCCGGTCCTCGAGCGAGTCGCGGCCGGTGAGGAAGACCACGGGGGTCGCGACGCCCGCGCGGCGCAGCTCGGCGACCACCTCCACGCCCGAGACGTCGGGCAGCATCATGTCGAGGAGCATCGCGTCGGGCGCGTCCTCGACCGCCGCGGCGATCGCCGCGCGTCCCGACCCGAAGACGCGCACATCCCAGCCCTCCATCCCCAGCGCGAGCGACAGCAGCTGCGTGATGGGCGCCTCCTCGTCGACCACGGCGACGCGGAGCGCGCGGGGCGCGGTGGCCGCGACGGATGCGGTGGATGCCGCCGGTGCCGCGGCGTCCGCTCCCGCCCGGGCTCCGGGGACGGCCCGCCCGTCGTCATGGGAGGCGGGGAGCGCGGTGCCGGTCATGGGGATCCTCTCGTCGCGCCGGGATGCCGCCGCCGACCCGGGGGACGGATCGGCGGCGGGGGCTCCTGGCGGAGCCGCGGCGGGGGAGCCGCTCCCCCATCGTCGCGATCGGCGGACGCCCGGGCATCCGCCCCGGGGAGGATCACGGGTGGTCCCCACGGGGTGCACGGCCGGGGCATCGGGGATCGCGAGGAGGCGCACGGCGCGTCCGGAGGTGCGCGGGCCGGGGCGCGCAGGCGGGAGCGGCGGCGGCCGCCTACCAGCCCGGCCCGCGGATCCGCGAGACTGATCCGCACGCCGACCTCACGGATCACCCCGCCCCGGCGTCTACCCGGTGTGGAGATGATGCAGCCGTTCGACAGGGTCGTGACCGAGCACGGCGCCGTGGTGCTCCGCGTGTGCCGGGCCGTGCTCGGCGGGCACGCGGACGCCGAGGACGCGTGGTCGGAGACGTTCCTGTCGGCGCTCGTCGCGTATCCGCGGCTCGGGCCGCGCGCCGACGTGCGGGCGTGGCTCGTCACCATCGCGCACCGCAAGGCCCTCGACGCGATCCGCGCCCGCGGCCGCCGCGCGCTCCCCGTCGACGAGGTGCCCGAGCGGATCTCCGACCTGGGCGTGCCCGGATCCGGCGACCCCGACCTCTGGCACGCCGTCGCCCGGCTGCCCGAGCGGCAGCGGCTCGCGGTCGCCTACCGGCACCTCGGCGGGCTGCCGTACGCGGAGGTCGCCGCGATCGTCGGCGGCACCCCCGAGGCCGCGCGGCGGGCGGCGTCGGACGGGGTGGCGAGCCTGCGGCGGACGATGGCCGACGATCCGCGCGGCGCCGCATCCGCCCGCGTCGGCGCCGCGGACCCACCCGATCCCGACGAGTCACCCGCACCCGGCCCGGCCGCCCCATCCGACCCGGCACCCGCCGCCGCACCCACCCGAGGAGGACGACCGTGACCGACCCCGACGACCGCGCATCCGACGACGCCGCCTTCCTCGCCGCCGACGCGCTCGACCGCGCGGATCCCGTCGCCCCCACCCTCGCCGCCCTCCGCCTCCGCCTCGCCGACGCGGCCGAGCAGGCGGACGCGCTCGACGTCGGCTTCACGACGATCGACTCCCCCGTCGGCCCGCTCCTCCTCGCCGCCACCGACCGCGGCCTGATCCGCGTCGCCTACTCCCGCGAGGACCACGACACCGTGCTCGGCGACCTCGCGCGGCGGCTCGGCCCGCGGATCCTGCGCGCCCCGAAGCGACTCGATGCGGCCGCCCGCGAGCTCGACGAGTACTTCGCCGGCCGCCGCCGCACCTTCGACCTCCCGCTCGACCGCCGCCTGTCGACGGGCTTCCGCGACCGGGTGCAGCGGCTGCTCCCGGACATCCCGTACGGGTCCACCCGCACCTACCGCGAGGTCGCCGAGACCGCGGGCAGCCCGGCCGCCACGCGCGCGGTCGGCACGGCGTGCTCGACGAACCCGCTGCCCGTCGTGATCCCCTGCCACCGCGTCCTCCGCTCCGACGGCACGCTCGGCGGCTACATCGGCGGTCTCGCGGCGAAGACGACGCTCCTGGAGCTGGAGGGGCGCGGCTGACCCGCCGGCCGCGTCCCCCGGGAGGCGGACGCGGTCGGGCGCCCGGCCGCCTAGCGTCGAGGACATGAGCGGATCGAAAGCACCCGGCGGCCCCACGGCCCCGCCGGACGACGACGACGCGACGAACCCGAACATCGCGCTCGGCATCGTGTTCACGATGCTCGGTCTCGGCCTCGTGCTGGCCCTCGAGGACACGCGCGTCGCCGGCCTGCCGTTCCTGGTCCTCGGGATCACCTTCTTCGTGATGGGGATCCGCCCGAGGAAGAGCGGAACCGCGGCTCCGGCGGAGGTGCCGACGGATCCGGACTCGCCCGCTCCCGGAGAAGACGCCCGCTGACGCACGCCCTTCCGCCCGACAGCCCGGATCCCACCCGACAGCGCGGAGCCCGCCCGCCGTAGATTGGGAGGAACGGATGGGGGAGCACATGGCCGGACGTCGCAGGGCCCTGATCGTCGGCGCGGGGGTGGCGGGCATGTCCGCCGCGATCCGCCTGGAGGAGGCCGGCTGGGAGCCGGTGATCGTGGAGCGGAAGCCGTCGCGGCGGATGGCCGGCTACATGGTCGGGATGTTCGCCGAGGGGGTCGTCGCGGCCGAGCGGCTGGGCGTGCGGGACGACATCGGATCCCGCGACCGGCCCGACCGCGTCACGCTCCAGCTCGACGCCGACGGCACGCGCCGCCCCGGCCCCGGCCTCGCCGACCAGCCCGGCGCCCCCGAGGCCGTGCTCCGCAGCGACATCGAGGCCGCGCTGTGGAAGCGCATGGGCGACCGCATCGAGGTGCGCTTCGGCCTCGAGCCCGTGGGCGTCGACCAGGACGCCGACGCCGCCCACGTCACCCTGCGCACCGTCGCCACCGGCGCGACGCACCGCGAGTCGTTCGACCTCGTCGTCGGCGCCGACGGCGTGCGCTCCGCCGTGCGCACGCTCGTGCTGGATCCCGAGGGCCGCTCCGTGAAGCCCATGCCCGCCGTGGTCTGCGCGTTCCAGGCGCGCGGGCAGATGCCCGGGTTCGCCGAGCACGAGAGCGTCATCGTCTCCGAGCCCCGCCGCGCGATGTGGGTCTTCGCGCTCGCCGGCACCACGCCCACCGTGATGATGAGCTACCGCACGCGCAAGGCCGGCAAGGACCTCCAGGGATCCCCCGCCGACGCCCTGCGCCGCACCTTCGCCGGGCTCTCCGCGGGCGGCGTCGTGGAGGACGCGCTGCGCGAGCTCGACGCGGCGGAGGCCACCCTGTTCGACTCGGTGGAGCAGATCCGCCTGCCGTCGTGGCACCGCGGACGCGTCGTCGTCATCGGCGACGCCGCCTGGTGCCTCACGCTCTTCTCGGGCATGGGCGCGACGTCCGGGCTCCTCGGCGGCGCCGCGCTCGGCGACGCGCTGGCCGCGCATCCGGACGACATCGAGGCCGCCCTCACCGCGTTCGAGGCGGAGATGCGGCCGTTCGTCGTGAAGCACCAGCGCACGGCGGCGATCAAGTCGCAGCTGTTCGTGCCGTCGGGGCGCATCACCTGGTGGATCCGCCGCCGCCTGCTCGCATCGAAGCGGTTCCGCGTGATGGGCGTCGGCGCCCCGCGCGAGCCGAAGGGGACGTCGGCCGCCGCTGCGCCCGCCGCGCCGGCGCCGGAGACCGCGACCGCGACCGCCGCCTGATCCGGTCAGCCGGCGTCGTACCCCGTCGACCGGCTCTCCGCGGCCCACGCGTCGATGTCGGCGCGCAGGTCGTCGAGCGCGCCCGTCACGATCTCCACCGCGTCCGCCCCGAGCAGGAGGTAGTAGGGAGCGCGTCCCGAGGCGACGGCGTCGACGAGCACGCGCGCACCCGCGGCCGGGTCGCCGGGCTGCGTGCCGTCGGTGGAGTCGTTCTCCTTGCGGCGCTTCCCGGCGGTCTCGGCGTAGTCGTCGATCACCGTGGACGACTGCGTGAGCGAGCGGCCGGAGAAGTCGGTGCGGAAGGATCCGGGCGCCACGACCGTCGCGACGATGCCGAGCGGCGCGAGCTCGGTGCGCAGCGCCATGGTCATCTGCTCGATCGCGGCCTTCACGGCGCCGTAGTAGCCGGATCCCGCGCCCGTGCGAGCGGCGCCGATCGACGACAGGTTCACGATGGTGCCGCTGCGGCGCTCGCGCATGCCGGGCAGCACCGCCTTGATCATGCGGACGCTGCCGTGGAAGTGGGTGTCGAACAGGCGCGCGGCGTCCTCGTCGTCGCCCTCCTCGACGGCCGCGCGGTAGCCGTAGCCCGCGTTGTTGACGAGCACGTCGACGCCGCCGAAGCGGGCGGTCGCCTCATCGACCGCGAGCGAGACCTGCGCCGGGTCGGTCACGTCGAGGTCGAGCGCGAGGGCGTGCTCGGGGAAGCGGTCGGCGAGGTCCTGCACGTTGGCGGCGTCGCGGGCCGTGACGACGACGTCCTCTCCGCGCGACAGCGCCTCCTCCGCGAAGGCGCGTCCGAGTCCGGTGGAGCATCCCGTGATCAGCCAGGTCGTCATGCGCGTTCCTCTTCCTCGTGGATGCGGGTGGGCGCGACGGTGCGGCGCGCCCGATCCGAGGCTAGGCGCAGCGGCGGGCGGTGGTCGTGCGGAGCGGCGCCCGCCCGGAGGCGCATGACGACGGACGCCGCCCGGTCCTCGGCCCGGTCCGCGGCGAGCTCCGCCGTGCGCGGGACGTCCCGCATCCCGAGGCACGCGAGACGATGTCCCCGATCGACGCGCGCGGAGTCCGCGAGCAGGACCATGCTCGGACGATGAGCGACTCCCGGGATCGGATCGTGTTCACCGTCGAGGAGGGCGGCGTCTAGGCCGGCGTCCTCGACGAGGTCCTGAGCGGCGGGGAGGTGCCGGGCGCCCAGCGCGTCCAGCTCCTCCTCCTCCGCGACCGCCTGAACGGCGAGTTCGACGGCAGGGGGTAGCCCCGTCCGCCCGTGCCCACGGTCGGGGTCGGGGTCGGCGGGCCCGCCCCGGGGAGGCGACGAGCCCGCCACCGGCGGGGTCCCGACGCGAGCGGGACCGGCCTCCCGTCCGCCGCCCGCCCTCCCACCGGCAACCGGTCTACTGTCGGGACGGATGAGCGACGACGCCCGGCACCCGGATCCCGACCCCGACCCGCGGACGTCGTGGACCGCGCGCCGCGGACCGCTCCTCACCGTCGCCCTCATCGTCGGCATCTCGCCGTTCGCGACCGACCTCTACATCCCGGGCCTCCCGGCCATCGCGACCGACCTCGACGCGTCGACCGCCTCGGTGCAGCTGACGCTGACCGCCTTCCTCGTCGCGTTCGCCGTCGGCCAGCTGGTGATCGGGCCGATCAGCGACGGCGTGGGCCGCCGCCGCATCCTCCTCGCCGGGACCGCGCTCTTCACCCTCGCCAGCGTCGTCTGCGCGATCGCGCCCGACGTGGGGATCCTGATCCTGGCGCGCGTCGTGCAGGGCCTCGGCGGTGCCGCCGCCGCGGTCTCGGCCCGCGCCATGGTCGGCGACGCCTCCACCGGCACCCTCCGCAGCCGCCTCTTCGCGACGCTCGCGGTCGTCAACTCCGTCGGCCCGGTCGTCGCCCCGCTCGTCGGCGGGCTCGTGCTGTCGTTCTCGTCCTGGCGCGCCGCGTTCGTCGTGCTGGCCGCGCTGGGCCTGGCCCTCACGCTCGCTGCCGCCCGCCTGCTGCCCGAGACCCTCGTCCGCACCGGCGCCGGCGGCACGTCGCCCCGCGCCGTCCTCGGCCGCATGGCGGAGCTGCTGCGGATCCCCCGCTTCCGCTGGTACCTCGTCACCGGCTGCACCGCGACCATCGGGTTCTTCTCCTACATCGCCACCTCCTCCTTCGTGTTCCAGGAGCAGTACGGCTTCGGCGAGGGCCTCTACACGCTGGTGTTCGCGTCCAACGCGTCCTGCATGATCGCCTCGACGCTCATGTTCCGCCGCCTCATCGGGCGCTTCGACGAGGACCGCCTCTTCACGATCGGCCTCGCCACCTGCGCGATCGGTTCCACCCTCGTGCTCGTCGGCGCGGTCAGCGGCGCGGGCCCGGCGCTGGTCTGGCCGGCCCTCGCCCTCGTCACCGCGGGCTGGGGGTGGGTGATCCCGGGATCCATCACCCTCACGCAGGCGCTCGGCCACCGGCACCCCGGCACGGCCTCCGCGCTCGTCGGCGGCCTGCAATTCGGCCTCGGGGGCCTGGCGACGCCGCTCGCGGGCGCCCTCGGCGGCACCGCGACCGCCATGGGATCGCTGATGTGCGGCTTCATCGTCGTCGGGCTCGCCGCGCAGCTCTGGGCCTCGCGAGCACACACGGGAGGCTGACGGCGGTCAGCGGATGCGCGCTGGTCGGATGCGAACCGGGCGCGGTCCCGTGCCGCCGCATCCCGCTCCGCCCGCCCAGGACCATCCGCCCAGCACCCGCGCACCTGACCGCACCCTGCACGCGCACCCCGCTCCCGCCCGGAGGTGGCACCATGGGCGACGATGCTGCCGGGCCCGACCGTCGCATCCGCGAGACGGGGCCCCGGCGCCGCCTCAGGAGGATCACCGGTGCGCTGCCCGATCAACGGCTGCCCGACGTCGACACCCCGAACCGCCCCCGCCGGAGACCGGTCGTGAGCGGCCCGAAGCTGCTGCGCGCGCCCGAGCAGCGGCGGGCCCGCGCCGGGATCACCGCCTGGCTCCTCGACGGCCTGCCCGGCGCATCCGGCGCGCACCCCGGTCCGCACGCCGAGACCGTGGGGAAGACGCACTCGTGGTGGCGCGTCATGTGCCTCACCGGCGTCGACTACTTCTCCACGCTCGGCTACCAGCCCGCCATCGCGGCCGTCGCGGCGGGCCTGCTGTCGCCGCTCGCGACGCTCGTCCTCATCCTTCTGACGCTGCTCGGCGCGCTGCCCGTCTACCGGCGGGTGGCGCGCGAGAGCCCGCGCGGCGAGGGATCCATCGCCATGCTCGAGCGCCTCCTCCCCTGGTGGGGCGGCAAGCTGTTCGTGCTCGTGCTGCTCGGGTTCGCGGCGACGGACTTCCTCATCACCATCACGCTGTCGGCGGCGGACGCGACCGCGCACGCGGTCGAGAACCCGTTCGCGCCGTCGTGGTTCGCGGGCAACGAGGTGCTCCTGACGCTCGTGCTCATCGCGGCGCTCGCCTTCGTGTTCCTCCGCGGGTTCCGGGAGGCGATCTCCATCGCGGTCGTGCTCGTGGGCGTCTTCCTCGCCCTCAACGCGGTCGTGATCGTCGTCTCCCTCTTCCACGTCGCCGGCAACCTCCAGGTCATCGACGACTGGTGGCTCGCGCTCACGGCGCAGCACGGCAACCCGCTCGTGATGGTGGGCATCGCGCTCATCGTCTTCCCGAAGCTCGCGCTCGGCCTCTCCGGCTTCGAGACGGGCGTGGCGGTGATGCCGCAGGTGCGCGGCGAGGACGACGCCGACGGGGTGCCGCGCACGCGGATCCACGGCACGAAGCGGCTGCTCGCGACGGCGGCGCTCATCATGAGCGCGTTCCTCATCACGTCGAGCTTCGTGACCACGCTCCTGATCCCGCAGGCCGAGTTCCAGCCGGGCGGCAAGGCCAGCGGCCGGGCGCTCGCGTACCTGGCGCACCAGTTCCTCGGCGACGGCTTCGGCACGCTCTACGACATCAGCACGATCTGCATCCTCTGGTTCGCGGGCGCCTCCGCGATGGCCGGGCTCCTCAACATCGTGCCGCGCTACCTGCCGCGCTACGGCATGGCGCCGCACTGGGCCGCGGCGGTGCGCCCGCTCGTGCTCGTGTTCACGGCCATCGCGGTGCTCGTGACGGTCGTGTTCCAGGCGAACGTGGACGCGCAGGCCGGCGCCTACGCCACCGGCGTGCTCGTGCTCATCACCTCGGCCTCGGTCGCGGTGACGCTGTCGGCGCGGAAGGCCGGGCAGCGCAAGCGCATGGTCGGCTTCGCGGCCATCGCGACGGTGTTCGCGTACACGACCGTGGTGAACGTGATCGAGCGGCCGGACGGCGTGCGCATCGCGGCGCTGTTCATCCTCGGGATCCTCGTGGTGTCGATCGTGAGCCGCGTGCAGCGCTCCTTCCAGCTGCGCGCGACCTCGCTCACGATGGACGAGCAGGCCCGCGCATTCGTCATCGAGGACGCGGAGGACTACGGCGCGGTGAGCATCATCGCCCACGAGCCGGACGAGCCCGACGAGGCGCTGACGGAGGCCGAGCAGGTCGCCGAGTACCGCCGGAAGGCGAGCGACGAGCGGCGCGACAGCGGGATCCCGGCGCGAGCGCCCGTGATCTTCCTCGAGGTGACGCACGGCGACTCGTCCGAGTTCGAGGAGGACCTCGTGGTGCGCGGCATCGTGCGCTGCGGCTTCCGCGTGCTCCAGGTCACGAGCGGCAACGTCCCCAACACGATCGCGGCCGTGCTCCTCGCCGTGCGCGACCTCACCGGAGTGAAGCCCGGCGTCTACTTCGAGTGGACGGAGGGGTCCCCCGTCGGCAACCTCCTCCGCTTCCTCGTGACGGGCACGGGCGAGGTCGCCCCGGTCACGCGCGAGGTGCTGCGGCGGGCGGAGCCGGTGCGGTCGCGCCGGCCGGACGTGCACGTGAGCTGAGGCGGCGGCGCGCCGGCCGAATGGCGGTGATGTCGAGCAACAACTCCGACGTCTCGTGCCGTGGGCAGCTGTTGGACGAGCGCGAGCGCGTAGTTAGTCGTACGTCAAGGTCCCCTAGATGCCCATGGCCACCACGAAACGTCTCGGTCGCGTCGTGAAGCCCGTCATCACGGGGATCGGGTGGTGCGCTCCCCTCCGCGATCTGGAGCAACCCCTTGCGTCACTTGACGCGGGCGACCAAGGTCGATTCCCAAGAGCCTGCTGACGACCACGAAGGAGCGCACATGACCTGGCACCATCGACTCCGTCCAGACGCGATGACCGGAGCGTGCCTCATCGGGCTCCTCGCGCTCGCGGGATGCACCAGCGGCCCGACCGGCGAAGAGGGAGACCCGAGCTCGGCGTCGACGCTCGCCCCTGCGGTCCCGGAAGCGACGCCGAGTGATGCGGAGCAGTTCTCCTCGCTCGAAGCATCCGTGAACCGCAAGTTCTCCTCGTGGGAGCACGCCGGGGACTTCACAGGCAGCGCGGCCGAGCTGGCGGAGGTGCCTCGAACTGATACGGCTGCGGCCACCATCGAGCCGGGTAGCGGGAGCGTCGTTGACGTGACGCTGCCTGCTTCGAGCGATCCGGCGGCGAAGAAGGTCGTCATGACCGTCACGTGCACAGGGAGCGAGAACTACTGGATCAACGTCGCGCAGCCCAACCCCAACCGCGTGGGGACCACATGCGGTACGGAAGGCAGAGGCATCTACGGCGTCCCCCTCGACGATCCGACCGCCCCGACGAAGCTCGAGATCACGATCCCCGATGGCAGCCGTTTCTGGCTGTCGACCTACTACACGAGGGAATAAGAAGCATCATGACCATGACACGCACATCCGTCGTTGCACGAAGCGCTTCCACCGTAGGCATCGCCGCTCTTCTCCTCCTCTCCGGAGGTACCGCAGCGCAGGCGGTCGGCGCTGGCACGAACTCCGAGTGCTCAGGAGATGGGCCCGACATCGCCGTCTCCAACGTCTCCGATACGTACGTACCCGGCAACCTGCGGATCTATGGCGACAGCGGCGCGGTCCTCTCTATCGAATCGGGCCAGTCATCCGAGGTGCATGCGGATGTCAGCGTGTCCGGCACGGTGACCGCCGACGCTGTCGTGGCATCGGCGAGCGTGACCGCGGGGGTGACGCTGGGCGTTGCGCAGACCATCACCCAGAGCGCCTCCGCGTCCTACACGGTCCCGGAAGGGCTGAACGGGCAGTACATCGAGCTCGGCTCCGCCGGCAAGGCCTTCTCGTGGACGGCGACCACATACAACCGGGCATGCGTGGTGACCGACACCCAGGGCGGGAACAGCGTCGCGCCGACAGCCAACGCGTACGTGACCAAGAGCTGGTGACGACCGGCAGGCGAGCCGCCGTCTCAGAGAGAGACGCCATCCTCCGCGCTCGGCAGGCGGGCGGGCTGCCGGGCCGAGACCGATGCGATGCCTCAGTCGCCACCGGCCGGCCTCTCGTCATGTTCGCCTGATCGATGACGAAGAGTGCCGCTCCCGATGCACCAGACCATCACTCGAGCCGCGCCTGCGGACGAGGGACCCCGGGCGACTCGTCGGAGTTCGAGGAGGACCTCGTGGTGCGCGGCATCGTCCGCTGCGGCTTCCGCGTGCTCCAGGTCACGAGCGGCAACGTCCCCAACACGATCGCGGCCGTGCTCCTCGCCGTCCGCGACCTCACCGGAGTGAAGCCCGGCGTCTACTTCGAGTGGACGGAGGGGTCCCCCGTCGGCAACCTCCTCCGCTTCCTCGTGACGGGCACGGGCGAGGTCGCCCCGGTGACCCGCGAGGTGCTGCGGCGTGCGGAGCCGGTGCGGGCGCGGCGGCCGGACGTGCACGTGAGCTGACGCGGCGACGGGCCGGTCAGGCGCGCGGCGGCTCCTGCGCGGAGCGGAGGCGCGCGGCCAGGACGCCGGCCGCCGCGCGCAGCTCCTCCGGCGCGACGACCGTGATCGGGGCGTCGAAGCGGGCCACGGCGGCGAGGACCCCGGTCCACGACCACGAGCCGACGGTGATCCGCGTCGACGTCGCCGACACCTCCTCCATCTCGCCGTCGCCGATCCACAGGGCGACCTCGCGGGCGGGCAGCTCGACGAGCAGCTCACCGGTGCAGGGCCAGCGGTCCTCCGCCGCGGATCCCTTCGCCCGGGCCGCGAGGAACGTGCGCGCCTCCGTCGCGGGCAGCTCCCGCGGCGCGAAGCGCGGGCCGGTGGGCGTGCGCGGCAGCATCCGGTCGAGCCGGAAGGTGCGCCAGTCGTCGCGGTCGAGGTCCCACGCCACGAGGTACCACCGCGAGCGCCGGGCGACGATCGCGTGCGGCTCGACGCGCCGGGGCGGCCCCGCCTCCTCGCCGACGCGGTCGAAGCGCAGGGTCAGCCGGTCGCGGACCGCGGCGCTCGCGGCCTCCAGCACCACCGGATCCACCCGTGGCTCAGCGCCCGGCCCCGGCTCCGGCTCCGCGCCCGTGAAGCGGATGCCGTCGATCCGGTGCCGCAGCCGCGACGGCATCACCTGCCGCACGGTCGCGAGGGCGCGCTCCGCGGCCTCGTCGACGTCGACGCCCATCGCGGGCACCGACTGGAGCGCGACGGCGATCGCCACGGCCTGCTCATCGTCGAACAGCAGCGGCGGCAGCTCCGACCCGGCGGCCAGCCGGTAGCCGCCGTCCGGCCCCTTCACCGAGCGGATCTCGTACCCGAGCTCGCGGAGGCGCTCGACGTCGCGGCGGACGGTGCGCGGCGTGACCTCGAGGCGCTCGGCGAGGATCCGCCCCGGCCAGTCGCGCCGGGTCTGCAGCAGCGACAGGAGGGACAGCATCCGCGACGAGCTCCCGATCATGGATCCAGTCTCGCGGGAGTGGAGGACCGCAGCTGTCCGCCACTGCCGGGAGGGTGCTCCTCAGCGGCCCGGATCCGGAGCCGCACCACCCAGCACGAGGAGACACCGTGAGCATCACGACCACCACCCACCTCAACTTCCGCGGCACCGCGCGCCAGGCGCTCGAGCTCTACCGGAGCGTCCTCGGCGGGGACGTCGTCGTCGCCACCTACGCCGACCTCGGCATGCCGGCCGAGGCGCCCGGCGCGGACAAGGTGGTCTTCGGCCAGCTCGAGACCGCCGACGGCCTCCGGCTCATGGCCTACGACGTGCCCGGCCATGACGACGCCGACGGCAGCGCGATCGCCGGCACGACGACGCGCGAGCAGGGCGCGACGATCACCGACCGCACCTTCTTCCAGTCGCTGCGGGGCGCGTCCCTCGCCGAGGTCGAGCGCTGCTGGGCGGGGCTCGCGGAGGGCGCGACCGTGATCGAGCCGCTCGCCGCATCCGCCTGGGCGGCGGGCTTCGGGATGCTCACCGACCGGTTCGGCGTGACCTGGGTCATCGACGTGCAGGCGCCGTCCGCCGGCTGACCCGACGGCGACGACGACGAGGCGGCCGACACCCGGAGGTGCCGACCGCCTCATCATGCGCGGGCTCCCGCGCCGTGGCGGGTGGAGGCTGCGCCTTCCTACAGGCGGCCCTCGCACTGGTGCGTCGGGCCGCCCGCGTACTTCACGCACCGCGCGACCGTGCCCTCCAGATGCCAGTGCTCACCGAGGTGGGCCCGGAAGTTGCTCGGGAAGATGCCCCAATCCCTGCTGCAGTCCGGGACCGGGTTGATCGTCGCACCCCAGCCCTGGGCGGTGGTGAAGTCGAGCGAGTTCCACCTGTTTCCCGGGGAGATGGGGATGCAGACCTTGTCGCTCGTGGGCGTGGGCCCGACCTGGACGGCCGTGTACTTGCTGGTCGTGACGAAGAGGTCGAACCCGTCGCCCCAGCCGTGATGCGCGAAGGCCTCGGGCTGCGCGCTCGCGGGCGGCGCCGCGACCGGCAGGGCGGTGAACGCGCCCGCCACGGCCAGAGCGCACGCGATCAGCCGCATGCCGCGGAGAGCGGGACGGCGGGACGCCGGGGGTGGCGTGGAGGAGTCAGGGATCATGGTGGACCTTCCGTGGTGAGGCGGGGTGAGCCGTCGCGGACGCGAGGCGGATGGACGGTAGCCGAGGACCCGGGACCTGCGCGCCCGCCCTCCCCCCGTCCGCCAGGCCACGTGCCGGGCCCCGACGTCGCAGGCCCCGGTCACGCGCGAGGTGCTGCGGCGGGCCGAGCCCGTGAGGGCCCGGCGGCCGGACGTGCACGTGAGTAGAGGCTCGGCACGACGACGCCGCGCCGCGCGGGCATGTCGCTCGTCGTCGGGAAGCGCGCCCGCCGCCCTACCGACCGGCGCCGCGCACCCCCGTCGTGCTCCGGATCCACGCCGCGTCCTGCGAGAGGAGGGCGTAGACGGAGACGCCGTGCGGGTCGTCCCGCTCGTCGCCGAAGCCCTGGGAGCAGAGGGCGCGGACGCGGCCGTCGACCAGGAGCGGACCGCCGGAGTCGCCGTCGTTCGGCACTCCGTTGATGCCCGTGACCTCCTGCGCCGCGCCGTGGAAGCCGTCGACCTCGGCGCCGGTGAGGCGGACGGTGGCCGCGTAGAGCCTCGTCGCCTGCTTCCCGTGCGCGCGGAAGCCGTAGCCCTCGATGGTCCCGGTGCCGGAGGCGGCCGCCCCGGATCGCAGGTCGAGGGGGGCGTACGCCGACAGGGGCGCGGGCGCGGCGAGGTGCATCAGCGCGATGTCGCCCTTCGGGGCAACGACCACGCGGTCCACGGGCGTCGCGGGGCCCGAGTGCGTCACCGAGTTCGACTGGTAGACGTCGATGTCGTCGGTGTCCCCCGTGCACTGCCGCGCGGTGAGGACCCAGGAGGCGTCGACCTGCACGCCCGTGCAGTCCTCCTCCCGCCCCGCGGCGATCGTGCCGCCGGTCTCGACGATCTGGACCGCCCACGGGGTGAACGGCGCGACGCGGCCGGCCACGATGTGGGACTGCGCCGGATCCGCGGTCGTCGGCGTGGGCGCGCCGCCCGACAGCCCCAGGGTGATGGCCACGCCGGCCACGAGCAGGTTCGCGAGCATTCCGTGCCTCTTCTCTTCTTCGGATCACGCGCGGAACGAGCTCCGGCGGACGATGCGCGGGAGCGGGGCCCCCGACGGATGCGCGGGACGCGGAGGTCGTGCGCCGCCCCGAGGGCGGTGGCCCCCTCGGCCCGCGTGGACAGGATGGAGGACGGCGGCGGACGCCGCCGGGGGCGTCCACATCGGGCGTCTCGCAGGGGGGAGTCGAGCCCGCGCGACGGCGCCGACGATCGCCGCGCATCCGGTCAGCATTCGCCACGGGCCGGCATCTCGCCTATCGTTCACCTGAACGATAACGAGGAGGGCCCGTCCCGATGCCATCGATCGTCACCACCCGCACCGCGCTCGCGGACGCGAGCTCGCGCTCCATCCGCGTCGTCGACCGCGCCGCGCGCCCCGACCGACCGGCCGCGCCCAGCCGCCGCGCCGTCCTCGCGGGCACCGCCGGGATCGCCGGCCTCGGCCTGCTCGCCCTCACCGGATGCGCCACCGGCGCGAACAGCACGACCATCCCCGAGGCCGCCGCCACCGGCACCGCCGCCCGCGGGGGCCGCCTCCGCGTCGCGCGGCCGGCCGCATCCGCCGCCGAGACCCTCGACTCCGCCAGCTCGCTCTCGGCGTACGAGTACCTCGGCGCCCTCTACAACCGGCTCGTGAGGCTCGATGAGAAGGGACAGACGATCCCCGACCTCGCCGAGGAGTGGGCGGCGAGCGCCGACGGCGCCACCTGGACCTTCCGGCTCCGCCGCGGGGTGCGCTTCCACGACGGGTCGACCTTCACGGCCGCCGACGCGATCGCCTCCATCCAGCACATCCTCGACCCGGCGACGGCCTCCCCGCAGGGCGGCGTGCTCGCCGACATGATCGGCCCGGACAGCATGTCGGCGCCCGACCCGTACACGCTCCGGTTCCAGCTGCTCACCCCGAACGCGGAGTTCCCGTCGCTGCTCACGGCGTACCAGTGCTACATCGTGCCGGCGGCCGCCATCGGCACGATCGGGCGCGCGGGCATCGGCACGGGGCCGTTCCGCCTCTCGTCGTTCCACCCGGCCGGATCCGGCAGCGTCGAGGCGTTCGACGACCACTTCGCCGGCCGACCCGTGCTCGACGGCATCGACTTCTCCTCCATCCAGGACACGACGGCCCGCGTCAACGCGCTGCTCGCCGGGCAGATCGACCTCATCTCGCAGACGAACCTCGACTTCGCGACCGCCCGCGTCGTCTCGGCCTCGAGCCGGGCGACGGTCGCGCGGGTGGTGGACGCGCAGTGGTACACGATCCCGATGCTCGCCACGAGCGACGAGTTCCGGGACCCGCTCGTGCGGCAGGCGATGAAGCTCGCGTACGACCCCGAGCAGATCGTCGCCACGGCCCTGCAGGGCACCGGCACGCCGGCGCGCGACAACCCGGTGCCGCCGTCGCTCGCCGCGTTCGTGGACGTCGAGCGCCCCTACGACCCCGACCAGGCCAAGGCGCTGCTCGCGAAGGCCGGCATGGCGGGCCTCAAGACGGAGATCCACACCTCCAGCTACGAGTCGGTCTTCACGCCCATGGCCGTCGCGTACCGCGACCAGGTGAAGGCGGCGGGCATCGACCTCACCGTGCGGAGCTCCTCCGCCGACTCCTACTTCACGGAGATCTGGATGCAGAAGCCGCTGATGGTGAGCTACTGGTTCACCGGCCGGCCCATCGACCAGGTGCTGAACCAGATCTTCCGCACCGGGTCCTCCTACAACGAGAGCGCGTGGTCGAACCCGACGTTCGACGCCCTCCTCGACGACGCCCGCGCCACCATGGACGACGCGAAGCGGCTGATGCTCTACCAGGACGCCCAGCGGCTCGTCGTGGAGGACAGCGCGGACATGACGCCCATGTTCGGCGACCGGCTCGTCGGCATCTCGCGCGACGTCGTCAACTACCGCGAGCACGGCTTCGAGTTCGACCACCTCACGATCGGGTTCCGCGCGTGACCGCGTCGCTGGCCGTCGTCCGCCGCATCGGCACGGCGCTCCTCACGATCGTGCTCGCCTCGCTGTTCGTGTTCCTCGCCGTGCAGCTGCTGCCGGGCGACGTGGCGCAGCAGCTCCTCGGCCAGAACGCGACGCCCGAGGCGGTCGCGACCCTCCGCGAGTCGCTCGGGCTCGACCGGAACGTGTGGCTGCGCTACGGCGACTGGCTCCTCGGCGCCGCGCGCGGCGACTTCGGCACCTCGCTCGTGAGCGGGGACCCGGTCGCGCCGACGCTGCTCCTCGCCTTCCGCAACAGCATGCTCATCGCGATACCGGCGATGCTCGTCGGCGTCACCGTCTCGCTCGCGCTCGGCGTGGTCGCGGGCGTCCGCCGCGGGCGCCGCATCGACTCGGTGATCAGCGTCGTGAGCCTCGTGGTGATGAGCGTGCCCGAGTTCATGGTCGCCACCGTGCTGGTGCTCGCGTTCGCCATCGCGATCCCCGTCTTCCCCGCCGTGGTGCTCCGCGGCAGCGACGCCACGGTCGCCGAGCTCCTGCCCTCGGTGGGGCTGCCCGTGATCGTGCTGACCCTCGCGATGGCGGCCTACATCTTGCGCACCATGCGGTCGTCGACCATCGACGTGATGGCGTCGGAGTTCATCACGACGGCCGAGCTCAAGGGCCTCACGACCCGGCAGGTGGTGTGGCGGCACGCCGTGCCGAGCGCCCTGCTGCCGACGCTCAACGTGGTCGCGCTCAACGTCGCGTGGCTGCTCGGCGGCGTCGTCGTGGTCGAGAACGTCTTCAACTACCCGGGCATGGGGAAGCTGATGCTCGAGTCCGTCTCCACGCGCGACCTGCCGACCATCCAGGCGATCGCCCTCCTGAGCGCCGGCGTGTACGTGGTCTGCAACCTCGCGGCCGACCTCGCCGCCCTCGCCCTCGATCCCCGGCTCCGCACGAGGCAGCGTCCCCGGCGCCTGCCGCGCGGCGCCCGACGGAAGGCCCGCGCATGACCGCCCCCGCATCCGCCCGGCCCGCCGGGTCGAGCCGTCCGACCGGCCCGACCGGTCGCATCCGCGCGTGGCTGGCGCCGCTCCGGGGATCCACCGCGCTCGCCATCGGGCTCGGGCTCATCGCGCTGCACGTGGTGCTCGCGGTGCTCGCGCCGTGGATCGCCGGGCACGACCCCGTGGTCACCGACTCGGGCGACGTGCTCTCCGGCACGACCTGGGCGCACTGGCTCGGCACCGACCAGTACGGGCGCGACATCCTCTCCCGCACGCTCAACGGCGGCCGGTACGCGCTCGTCGTGACCTTCCTCGCGACGACCATCGCGGTCGCGATCGGCACGGTCGTCGGCTGCGTCACGGCGTACGCGGACGACTGGTCCGACGAGGTCGTGATGCGCATCGTCGACGCGCTGCTCAGCATCCCGTCGATCCTCGCGCTGCTCGTGGTGGTGACGGTGTTCGGATCCGGCCTCTGGGTCATCGTGCTCGCCGTCACCGTCGTGTACGCGCCGGCCGTCACCCGCGTGGTGCGGGGAGCGGCGCGCACCGTCATCACGCAGGACTACGTCACGGCCGCCCGCGCCCGCGGCGAGCGCCCGCTGAGCATCGTGTTCCGCGAGATCCTCCCGAACGTGCTCGACGTGGTGCTCGTGGAGTACGCGATGCGCGCGTCGTGGATCGTGCTGCTCATCTCCTCGCTCTCGTTCCTCGGCTTCGGCGCGAACCCGCCGACGCCCGACTGGGGGCTCATGGTGCAGGAGAACCGCACCGCCCTGACCGTCGTGCCCATGGGCACGCTCGCGCCGATCGTCGCGCTCGCGACCCTCGTGATCGGCCTCAACCTCAGCGCCGACGGGCTCAGCAAGTCGCTCGGCATCGACCGCGCGCAGAAGGGGATGGCATGAGGCCCGGGACCGTCGAGGACACCCTGACCGGGGCCGTGCGCCTCGGCACCGTCGTGCGCGTCGCCGACCTGGCGATCTCGTACTCGAGCGGGAGCGCGGACGTGCCCGTCGTGCGCGGCGTGAGCTTCGAGATCCGCGCCGGACGCGCGCTCGGGCTCGTCGGCGAGTCCGGCAGCGGCAAGTCGACCGTGGCCCGCACGCTCCTCGCGCACCTGCGCCGCGGATCCCGGGTGGTCGGCGGTCGCGTGGAGGTCGGCGGGGACGACGTGTTCGCCCTCTCCCCCGCCGCCACGCGGGAGCTCCGCGGCGGCACGGCGGCCGTGGTCGCGCAGAACGCCGGCCAGTCGCTCACGCCGTCGATGCGCGTGGGCCGCCAGCTCCGCGAGGCGCTCGAGAGCCACGGGCTGCCGAGCGACGACGAGCGGGTGCAGGAGCTGATCCGGCTCGTGCGCCTGCCCGACCCCGCGACCATCGTGCGCCGCTACCCGCACCAGCTGTCCGGCGGGCAGCAGCAGCGCATCGCGATCGCCATGGCCGTCGCGGCGCGCCCCCGCGTGCTCGTTCTCGACGAGCCGACCACCGCGCTCGACGTGGTGACGCAGGCGGCCGTGCTGACCCTGATCCGCGACCTCGCGCTCGAGCTCGGCATGGCCGTGCTGCTCGTGAGCCACGACCTCGGCGTCGTCTCGACGATGGTCGACGAGATCGCCGTGATGCGCGACGGCGTCATCGTGGAGCACCGGCCGACCGCGGAGCTCTTCGCGTCGCCCGCGCACCCGTACACGCGGGAGCTGCTGGCCGCGATCCCGGGCGGCCCGCGCGCCGGATCCGCGGACGCCGCGACGCCCGCACCCGCCCCCGTGCCGCCGGTCGTCGTCGCCGACGGCCTCGTCGTCCGCTACGGCCGCGGCCTGCCGCCCGCCGTCTCGGACGTGTCGTTCACGATCGCGCCGCGCGAGACGCTCGCCGTCGTGGGCGAGTCCGGCAGCGGCAAGACCACGCTCGCGACCGCGCTCGCCGGCCTCGTGCCCACGGAGTCCGGCACCTTCCGGTTCCAGGGCGACGGCGTCGAGGGCGACCTGACCTCCGCGGTCGCGCACCGGCCGCTCGACCTGCGCCGCGCGGTGCAGCTCGTGTTCCAGAACGCGGACACCTCGCTCAACCCCAGGCGCACCGTCGGCGCGGCCATCGCGCGGCCGCTGAAGCTGTTCACCGGCAGCGCGTCGCCGGAGCGCGTGGGCGAGATCCTCACCGAGGTGGGCCTGTCGCCGGACTTCGCCGGCCGGCTCCCCGGGCAGCTCTCCGGCGGCCAGCGGCAGCGCGTCGGGATCGCCCGGGCGCTCGCTGCGGGGCCGCAGCTGGTGATCGCCGACGAGATCACGACCGCGCTCGACGTGCGCGTGCAGGCGGAGATCCTCCAGCTGCTCGCCGACCTGCGGCGCGACAAGGGCCTCAGCTGCCTCTTCATCAGCCACGACCTCGCCGTCGTGCGCGGGGTCGCCGACCGCGTGGCCGTGATGACGGGCGGGCGCATCGTGGAGGTCGGCCCGACCGAGCGCGTCTTCGCCGGGCCGAACCACCCGTACACGCGGCAGCTGCTCGACGCGACGCTGGAGCCGGGCGCCACGGAGCTGCCGGTCGTCGACGACGTGCGGGCCACCTGGCGCGACGCCGCGGGTGGAGGGTGGAGGGAGCTCGGCGACGGGCACCGGATCCGGGACTGGGAGGACGCACGATGACCGACGCCGCACGAGAGACCACCGAGGCCGGAGCCGACGGCGCGGACGGCGCCGACGGCGTCACGCATCGCGACGTCTGGATCCCGATGCCCGACGGCACGCCCCTCCACGCCCGCATCTGGTCGCGCGCGGGCGACGGGCCCGTCCCCGCGCTCCTCGAGTACCTCCCCTACCGGCTCGACGACTGGACCGCCCCGCGCGACAGCGAGCGGCACCCCTGGTACGCGGCCCACGGGTACGCGTCCATCCGCGTCGACATCCGCGGCACCGGATCCTCCGACGGCCTGTTCGTCGACGAGTACTCCGCGCAGGAGCTCGACGACGGCGTCGCGGTGATCGAGTGGATCGCCGCGCAGGACTGGTGCACGGGCGCCGTCGGGATCTTCGGCATCTCCTGGGGCGGCTTCAACGGCCTGCAGCTGGCGGCCCGCGCGCCCGAGGCCCTGAAGGCCGTGGTGACGGTCTGCTCCACCGACGACCGGTTCGACAACGACGTGCACTACATGGGCGGCGCGGTGCTCGGCATCGACATGGCCGCGTGGGGCGCGACGATGTTCGCGTTCAACTCCCGTCCGCCGCGCCCCGAGGTCGTGGGCGACGGCTGGGTGGAGCGCTGGCGGGAGCGCCTCGACCCCAACCGGCCGATGACGCCCACCTGGCTCGCGCACCAGGAGCGCGACGACTACTGGCGCCACGGGAGCGTGTGCGAGGACTACGCGGCCATCACCGCGCCCGTGCTCGCGGTCGGCGGGTGGGCGGATCCGTACCGCGACGCCGTGCTGCGTCTCGTGGAGAACGTGTCCGCGCCGGTGAAGGGCGTCATCGGCCCGTGGTCGCACCAGTACCCGGACCGCGGCCTGACGCCCGGCCCGTCGATCGGCTTCCTGCAGGAGACGCTGCGCTGGTGGGACCGCTGGCTGAAGGGCGTCGACACCGGCGTGGAGGCGGATCCCGCGCTCCGCGCCTTCCTCAGCGACTCCGAGCCGCCCGCCACGAGCTACCCCGAGCGGACCGGCCGCTGGGTCGCCGCCGCGTCGTGGCCGCCGCCCGCGTCCGTCTCGGCCTCGCCCGTGCTGCCGCTCGACGTGTTCCACGGTCCCGCCACCGTGGGCGACCCCGTCGTCGTCCGCTCGCCCCAGCACACCGGGCTCGACGCCGGCCGGTTCTTCCCGTTCGGCAACGCCACCGACCTGCCGCCGGACCAGCGCGCCGAGGACGGCCTCTCGGTGTGCTTCGACCTGCTCCTCGACGAGCCGCTCGACGTGCTCGGCAACGTGCTCGTCGACCTCGCGGTCACGAGCGACCTGCCCGACGCGAACGTCGTGGTGCGGCTCTGCGACGTCGCGCCCGACGGCGCATCCACCCTCGTGACGCGCGGGGTGCTCAACCTCAACAAGCGGATCGACCGCGCCCGGATCGACCCGATGGTCCCCGGCGAGGAGGCGGTCGTGCGCGTGCCGCTCGTCTCCACCGGTCACTCCTTCCCCGCCGGGCACCGGCTGCGCATCGCGGTGTCGTCGGCGTACTGGCCGTGGATCTGGCCCCACGCCCGCGAGGCGACCCTCGCCATCGCGCCCTCCCGCAGCGCCGTCACCCTGCCCGTCTGGACGCGCGCGGAGGACGACGGCGTGCGCTTCGAGGCGGCCGTGCAGGCGACGCCGATCGCGATCCAGCGGATCCCCGACGCCTCCGGCCTGCCCGAGCGCAGCGTCTCCCACGACGTGGCGACCGGCGAGTGGACGCTCGACGTCGACCCCGGCTACGGCGGATCCCGGGTCTACCCGGACGGCCTCGTCTTCACCGAGTCGAGCCGCGAGACGTACCGGATCACGGAGGGCGACCCCACCTCGGCCGTCGCGGAGTCGCGGTGGGCCATCGGCCTCGAGCAGGCGGGCTGGCGCGCGCGCCTCGAGACCACCTCTCGCGTGACCGCCGACGCGGACGCCTTCCGCGTCGTCAACACGCTCAAGGCATGGGCGCGCGACGGCGGCCCGGACGCCCCCGAGGTGCTCGTCGCGGACCGCGTCTTCGACGACCTCGTGCCGCGGACCTCGGCGTGACGGCCGAGACGGCCGCGGCCCCGGGTCCGATCGCGCCCGCCGGCTCGCCCGCGTCGACCGGGCGCGGCAAGCGCGAGAAGCCCGAGGTGCGGCGGGCGATGATCGTCGCGGCCGCCCGTGCCGTGATCCTCCGCCAGGGCCTCACCGCCACCGGCCTCCGCGACATCGCCGCCGAGGGCGCCGTGTCCGTGGGCACCGTCACGTACCACTTCGGCAGCGTCACGGAGATCCTCGACGAGGTCGTCGCGCTGGAGACCGACCGGTTCTACGCGGGGACCGTCGAGGAGGTCGACGCGGATCCGGATCCGGTGCACGGCATCCGCCTGCTGGTCGAGCCGCTCTTCGACGGCACCGACGCGTCCGAGTCGCACTGGCGGCTCTGGTCGGACTACTGGACCGCCGTCTCCCGGAAGCCCGCCCTCACGCCCGAGCGCCTCGAGCGCCTCCGCGTGTGGGAGGCGTGCCTCGTGCGCACGATCCGCCGCGGCGTCGAGGCCGGCGTCTTCCGACAGGTGGACGCGCCCGAGGTCGCGCTGAAGGTCGCGGCCTACAGCGACGGCATCGCGACGCAGCTGTCGCAGAAGGTGCCCGGCCTCGACACCGCGCGGGCGCTCGAGTGGATCTGGACCCTCCTCGACGCGGAGCTCGCCGACGGGACGCCGCTCTTCCGCTGAGCCGGGCCATGATGATCGAGGCGACGCAGCCCGAGGGCACGCGGCACGCCGACACGTCACCGCCCACCGCCGAACGCCCGGAGGACCCATGCTCATCGAACCCGTCGACGCCGCCCGCGCGCACGTCAGCAGCCACGTCGACCCGGACGACTTCGACGCCTTCTGGTCCGACACCCTCACCGAGGCCGGAAGCCACGACCTCGACGTGCGGCTCGCGCCCGTGGAGACCGACCTCGCGCTCGTCGACGTGCAGGACGTGACCTTCGCCGGATCCGGCGGCACCGACGTCCGCGCCTGGCTCCGCACCCCCGTGGGCGCGACGGGCCCGCTGCCCACCGTGGTCTCGTTCGTCGGCTACGGCGGCGGGCGGGGACGCGCCGAGGAGACCCTGATCTACGCGGCCGCCGGCTTCGCGCACCTGCAGATGGACACCCGCGGCCAGGGCTCGTACTGGAGCGCCGGCGACACCGCCGACCACGGCGAGGCCGGCCCCGCGATCCCCGGCTTCATGACCCGCGGCATCGCCTCCCGGGAGACCTACTACTACCGCCGCCTCTTCACCGACGCGGTGCGCGCGGTCGACGTCGCCCGCTCGTTCGACGTGGTGGATGCGTCGCGCATCGCCGTGCAGGGCGGCAGCCAGGGCGGCGGCATGGCCCTCGCGGTCGCCGGCCTCCGCGACGACATCGCGGCGGTCTCGGCCTACGTGCCGTTCCTCTGCGACATCGAGCGGGCCACGCACATCACCGACGCGTACCCGTACCACGAGGTCGTCGACTACCTGAAGACGCACCGGGGCCGCGGCGAGGACGTGCACGCCGTGCTGCGGTACTTCGACGGCGTCGCGTTCTCGCGCCGCGCGACCGCGCCCGCGCGCTTCTCGGTGGGCCTCATGGACGCGACCTGCCCGCCCTCCACCGTCTACGGCGCCTTCAACTCCTACGCGGGCGAGAAGGAGATCGTCGAGTGGGAGTACAACGGCCACGACGGCGGCGGCATCGACGACGAGCTCGGCACGCTCGCGTTCCTACGGCGGCGGATGGGGTGACGCGGGCGCTGCCGGGCTCGCGCGCGGACCGGCGCGCGGACCCGCCCGCGGATCCGCTCACGGATGGGGGCGCGACCCGCCCCGGGGTCGGCGGTTCCGCGTAGCCTGGGACCACCTCGCCGGTGGAGCGAGCGGACCGGGAGGACGTCATGCCCCGGCCCCGCATCCGCCCCGCGAAGCCCGCCAAGAGCAGCAAGCCCGGGCCTCCGCCGCCGTCCGTCGCGGCCCGCGTGGCCGCGGATCCGGCGCAGAAGGAGGTCCTCGTCGAGGAGGCCCTGCTGCTCGTGGGCGTGGCGCTCCGGCTGCAGATGGAGAACCTCATCATCCTGCGCACGTTGCGCGAGCGGCGCCCGTTCGACGAGGAGTCGCTCATCGAGGCGCTCCGCGGCGAGCTCGCGGAGCTCACGGGCGAGAAGCGCGGCGAGGCCGAGCGGCTACGCATGGCCTGCGAGCGCGCGGCGCTGCGCGACGGCAAGGGCCGGCGGCCCGACGACTACCGCGAGGGCGACGTGCCGGGCCTCCGGCTGCGCGCCGAGATCGCGGAGGAGATCGTGGAGCGGCTCGGCGCGCTGTCGCGGGATCCGGAGGCGCTGCGCGAGGTGCTCGTCATCGCGCGCGACTCGGCGCTCGAGCAGATCGTGCGCGCGCGGCTCAGCCCGCAGCTGCTACCCGGCGCGTTCCCCGAGGAGGGGCGCGACGACCGGGTCGGCGAGCTGCGCGACGAGCTCGCCCGGCTGTCGGCCGAGCGGGCGCGGGCCGAGGAGCGCGCGGGCACGCGGGATCCGGCGCGGACCCGCACGCGGACGCCGGCGCGGGGGCGACCGCAGAAGGTGTGACGGCGCGGCTTCGCCGGCGCCCCCGGCTCAGGGCGCGAACGCGAACCGCGGCTCGACGCGCTCGCCGGTCGCCGCATCCGCCGCGAGGCTGCCGATCAGCGGCGCGAACTTGGCGCCGTGGCCGGAGCAGGGCGAGACGATCGTGATGCCCTCCATCCGGTCGATCACGAAGTCCTCGCTCGGGGTGCTCGTGAACAGGCACGTCGACTCGGCGTACGGCACCGGATCCACGCCCGGCAGGTTGCGGCGCACCCAGTCGACGACGCGCGCGCGGTTCGCCGGATCCACGCGGCCGTCCTGATGCGCGGCCGACGGGATCACGCGCCCGCCCTCGAACTCGGCGACCTTGTGGCCGCGGCCCTCCACGTCGCGGCCGCCGGGCAACGCGTAGACCTGCATGCGCTCGTCCATGTGGATCGAGGTGGGGACGGATCGGGCGGGCGGGCCATCCCGATACGGACTCTGCCGATACGGACTCTGCCGATACGGGAAGTGGAACACCTGCTCCTGCCGCACGCGCAGCGGCGGGATGCGGTCGAGGGCGGCGCGCGGGAACGGCAGCGCGGCCAGGAGCTCGGGCAGCCAGCCGCCCGCGCCCACCACGACGCTGTCGCCGTCGACGCGGCGCCCGTCGTCGGAGGCCACCCGGAAGCCGGCGCCGGCGCGCTCCACCGACGCGGCCGTCCAGCCCTCGTGCACCACGGCGCCGTGCGCGACGGCCAGGTCGAGCATCGTGCGCACGGCGACCTCGGCGTCGACCACGCCGGCGGCCGGGTGGAAGAGCACGTCGGAGTCGAAGGTCATCTCGGGCCAGCGGTCCTCGGCCGCGCGCGCGGACATCAGCTCGTGGTCGATCCCGACGCGCTCGAGCACGCGCGCGAGCTCGGCCGGGCGGCGCACGAGGCCCGAGTCGACGGATCCGGTCGGTGTCACGAGCCGCGTGCCCGTGCTGCGCTCGAGCCGGTCCCAGAGCACGCGGGCGTCGCGCATCAGGCGCACGTAGAAGGGGTCGGGGTAGGCGTAGCGGAGGATGCGCGCGGATCCGTGCGAGCTGCCCCGCATGCTCGCCGGCCGGTCGCGCTCCAGCACCGTGACCTGGTGCCCGCGGCTTGCGAGCTGCCAGGCGGTGGCCGCCCCGGCGAGCCCGGCGCCGATGACCACGTGGTGGGTCGCGCGCCCGCGCCCGGTGGATCCCGTCATGCGGCCAGGCTACGGTCGCGCCCCCGCTTCCGGGTGCCGGGCCCGGGAGCCGTAAGCCCGCCGCGAGCCGTGGGCCGGGCGAGGAGCCGACGGGCGTCGGTCCGCGAGGGCGAATCCCGGGCGCACCCGCACCGTTCCCGCCCGCGCGGTAGGTCAGACGTTCGTCTGGCGTTCACTCGCGGGCCCTGTGAGCGGCCGCCCTGCCCACGCACGGCGCCCTACCGTCTCCTCGCGGGCTCCCCCCGCCCCGACAAGGAGGTGCGTCACCATGTCACGCCGAACGAAGACGATCCGGATCCTCTTCCCACCGAAGCTCCTCGCGACCCTCGCGATCGGCTCCCTCACCGCCCTCGGCCTCGCCTTCACCGGCCCGGCCCACAGCGCGAGCGCGGAGGAGAGCACCCCGCAGGCACGCGTCGCCGCATCGATCGAGCACGGCCAGCTCCAGCAGGACGTCGGGTCCGGCCGCCTCACGGATGCGACGGCCACCGGCATCGCAGGTCAGCACATCCCCACGTCGCCCACGGATGGTGCGATCGCCGAGCAGAAGCTCTTCGGCATCCACTGGCCGGAGATCCGCATCCACATCCACATCCCGCTGCCCCCCGTCCACATCCACATCCCGCACATCCACGTCCCGTCCATCAACATCCACATCCCCATCCACGTCCCGCTCCCCCACATCGACCTCCCGCCGATCCACATCCCGCCGGGCGGCCACCGCCCCTGATCGCGCCGGTCGTCCCCACCACCACCCTGTGGAGGTCGCGCCGCGGGCACCAGGCTGGCGTCGCGTCGTCGCGACGGCTGCCTGGCTGAGGGCCGGGCCGGAGGATCGCCTCCGGCCCGGCCCTTAGTCGGACCTGCGCTCCACCACGACCGGAGATGCCCGGCGGCGGCGACCGCGGATGCGGGGCCGATCAGTCGAGCGCGATCCCCACGATGACCGCCAGCAGGCCGACCACCGCGAAGGGCAGGGCGGCGAGGCACATCGAACGCGGTGCCGGCTCGTTCGTCCGGGACGTGTGGTTCAGCGTGCGGAAAAAGCCGATCCCCATCCCGACGATGCAGACGATGGTCACGACCTGCAGCGCCTTCGCCAGCGGGTCACCCACGGGCCCGCCTCCGCAGCCGGATCCCCCGCACGGCCGCCCAGCCGAGACCCGCGAGCCCGAACGGCGCGAAGATGCCGGCGCAGAGCCAGGCCGGAGCCTCCCAGCGGAACCCGCCCTCGACCTCGTCCGTGTCGCCCGCGCCCATGCCGCCTCCGCCCCCGCGCAGCGTCGGCTCGCGGCGACCCCTCCATCGTGGCCGACCGGGGCGCGTCCGGCTGCCGCCCGTCCGGGAGGATGGACGCATGACCGCACCCGTCACGCTCACCGCCCGCGCGCTCCTCCTCGACATGGACGGGACGCTCGTCGACTCCACGGCGCTCGTGGAGGAGATCTGGACGATGCTCGCCCGGCGCTTCGGCCACGACCCCGCGGACCTGATGCGACGGATCCACGGCGTGCGCGCCGCCGACAGCATCGCCCGGTTCGCGCCCGCCGGCAGCGACGTGCCCGCCCTCCTCGCCGAGCTCGACCGGCTCGAGCTCGACGGCAGCCCCGCGACCGTCGAGATCCCCGGCGCCCGCGACCTGGTCGCCGCGCTGCCCGCCGGATCCCACGCCCTCGTCACGAGCGCCGGCCCGGACCTCGCGCGCGCCCGTCTCGCCGGCGCCGGGATCCGCGTGCCCGACGTCGTGGTCTCCGCCGACGACGTCACCGCCGGCAAGCCCGACCCCTCCGGCTACCTGCTCGCGGCGGAGCGCCTGGGCGTTGATCCGGCCGACGCGATCGTCTACGAGGACGCCGAGGCCGGCATCCGCGCGGGCCTCGCCGCCGGCATGCGCGTGGTCGTCGTCGGCGATCACGCGAGCGACGCCACCGTCGGCCTCCCCCGCGTCCGCGACCACCGCGGCACCACGGTCGAGGTGCGCGACGGGGTCCTCACGCTCACGCTCCCCGGCGACGCCCTCACGCCCACCCCGTGAGGTGGGTCCTCCTCGGCGGCGCCATCGTCAGCGAGGTGACCGCCACCCTCGCGCTGCAGGCCGCCGTCGACGCGCCCGGCTGGTACGCGCTCGTCGTCACCGGGTACCTCGCGGCGTTCTGGTTCCTGACGCGCGTGCTGAGGACGGGCATGGCCGTCGGTGTCGCCTACGGGGTCTGGGGCGCCACCGGCGTCGCGCTCACCGCCGTGGCCGCCGCGGCGCTTCTCGACCAGCCGCTCACCGGCCCGATGATCGTCGGCCTCGTGCTCATCGTCGCCGGCGTGCTGCTCGTGGAGCTCGGGTCGCAGCGCGCGCAGGCCGCCCGCGCGACCGCCGCCACCGCGGCCTCCGGCGAGGCCCGCTGATGGCCTGGCTGCTCCTGTCGATCGCGATCGTCACCGAGGTCGCCGCCACCATCTCCCTCAAGCTCGCCACCGACGGCCGGAAGCGCTGGTACGCCGTCGTGGCGGTCGGCTACGTCACCGCGTTCTCGATGCTGGGCGGCGCGCTCGCGCTCGGCCTGCCCATCGGCGTCGCGTACGGGATCTGGGCCGCGACCGGCGTCGCCCTCACCGCGATCCTCGGCCGCCTGCTCTTCCGCGATCCCCTGACCCGCACGATGGTCGCCGGCATCGTGCTCATCATCGCCGGCGTGCTGCTCATCGAGCTCGGGCACTGACCCGCAGCGCCGCGCCGCCCGCTGATGGCACGATCACCTCATGGCATGGACGGACGCGGGCGACCCGCAGCGGTACGGGGCGGGCATCCTCCAGGGCGAGCGGATACGCCTGCGGGCCCTCGAGGACGCTGACCTCCCGGACCTCGTGCGCTGGTGGCGGGATCCGGAGTGGGCGGTGCTGCAGCAGCTCACGGTGCGCCCGCGGCCCGAGGCCGACGTCGCGGAGCAGTTCCGGAAGTGGAGCGACAACGAACCCGCGGGCTCCGTGGGCTTCTGCGTGACCGACCGGATCTCCGGCCGCCTCGTCGGCCACGTCACCCTCTACGGCGCCGGGCTGCTGACGCGCGCGGCGACGCTGACGGTGATGATCGGATCCGAGCACGTGGGCGTCGGCTACGGCACGGACGCCGTGCGCACCCTCGTCGGCTACGGGTTCCGCGAGATGGGGCTGAACCGGATCGAGCTGCACGTCTTCGCCTACAACGCCCGGGCCCGCGCGACGTACCGGAAGGTCGGCTTCGTGGAGGAGGGCGTGCGGCGCGAGACGGTCTTCCACGACGGCGCGTTCCACGACGAGATCGTGATGTCGGTGCTGGCGCGGGAGTGGTTCGCGCGCTGACGCGGCTGGCGCCGATCCGCCGCCCTACTGCGGGTGCGCCGCCTCCCCGCGCTCGAGCATCGCCACGAGCTTCGCGAGCCGGTTGGCGCGCACGGTCGCGTTCGGCGCCGTCGACACCCGGTGGATCACGGCGTAGCGGTTGACCTTGCTGAGCGTCGCGAAGGTCGCCGCGGCGGCGGGCGACGCGGCGAGCGCGGCCAGCAGGTCCTCGGGCTCCGCAGCGGATGCCTGACCCGCGTACGCCCGCTCCCACCGCCCGTCGGCCTGCGCGCGCTCGACCTCGCGGATCCCGGCCGGCCGCATCCGCCCCTCGGCCGTGAGCGTCGCGACGAGTCCGATGTTGCGTTCCGACCACAGCGACGCCTTCCGCCTGGGGGTGAACCGGCGGCGGAACACCCGCTCGTCGATGCTCGCGGTCTGCCCGTCGATCCACCCGCTGCACAGCGCCTCGTCGAGGGCCTCCGCGTAGGTGAGGGAGGTCGGATCCGTCGTGCCCTTCTTCGCGAGCACCAGCCACACGCCGTCGGACGACTCCTCGTGCGCGTCGAGCCAGGCGCGCCACGCGGCGCGGTCGGGGAGGGTGAGGAGGTCGTGCACTCCCCCGCCGACCGGGGTCATCGGGCTCTGACCGACGGCTCGCCCTCGTAGTGCGAGAGGTCCACGATGCCGTGGCGCACCGCGTGGATCAGCACCTGCACGCGGTCGCGCACGTCCCACTTGGTCATCACACGGCTGAGGTTGGCCTTGATGGTCGGCTCGGAGAGATGCAGCTCCCGGGCGATCTCGGCATTCGACATGCCGCGTCCGATGAGGCGGACGACGGTGTACTCGCGCGTCGTCAACGGCTCGTGCCCCGAGGCCGCCATCGAGCCGGTCTCCGAATCGTCGCGGAGGGACAGGATCAGATCGCGCGTGATGCGTGGCGACATGACAGACCGCCCCGCCCGGACCTCGCGGATGGCGTGCAGGATGTCGTCCGGCTCGCTGTCCTTGACGAGGTAACCGGACGCACCGGCGCGGAGCGCGGGCACCACGTGCCGCTCGGAGGAGAACGTGGTCACGGCCAGCACCCGTGTGTCCGACAGCGCCGCCGTGATCCGCCGAGTCGCTTCCATCCCGCCCATGCGCGGCATCTGCAGGTCCATCAGCACGACGTCGGGCTGCAGCTCCTCGGCTGCGCGCACCGCGAGGACGCCGTCCTCCGCTTCGCCGACGACCGTCATGTCGGGAGCCGACGCCACGAAGATGCGGAGCGCATGACGCACCAGCGCTTCGTCATCGGCGATGAGGACGCGGATGGGTGCCATGCCGCGAGCCTACGGGGCCGTCCGTCGCCGATGACCATACGGAAGTCTCGTGGGTCGCGACCTTCGGATGCATCGACGCGCGCACCGGCGCCGAGACGCTTCTCCAGACGCACGGAGAAGGAGACGACGATGCAGGCACTGATCACGCTGATGGGACTCATCCGACCGACGGGTTTCTGGAACGAGGCATGCAAGCTCCTCAAGATCTGCAAGTGAACGGCCTACGCGACCAGTCATGATGGGCGGGTGACGAGAGCTGGGTACCTCCGACGCCGGATGAGCGGCCTGCCCCAGCCGTGGCGGGGACGCGAACCGGACTTCTCGAACCTCCCGCCCCGTGCGCGCATCGCGCTTCTGACGGTGATCACGCTCGTGCTGGTCGTCGACATCGTCGGCTTCCTGGAGGATCCAGCACCGTCCTGGCGCGAGCTCGTGGCGCAGGAGGCGCCGACCATGGCCGTCGCGCTGTTCGCGTGGTCACCGCCCGCCGCAGCGATCTCGCTGCTCCTCGCCGCCCTGCTGGAGACCGCGGCGGGCCAGGGCGGCGGCCTCGCCGTCTACCTCGCCGTCGCGACCGGGCTGGTCGTCTACACGAGTCCCCGCTGGTTCAGCGGCCTGTACGCGGTGACGGCGTCGGCGGTGGTCGTGCTGCATTGGACGACCGCGGAGTCCCTCACGACGACGGCCCTGCCCGCCGTGCTCCTCATCGGCGCGCTCGCTGCCCTCGTGGGCCGCACCCTGCGCTCCTCGCTCCGGCGCGAGCGGGGACTGGCCGTCGACCTCCTGGACCTGGAGCGGGCGCGTGACGCGGAGCTCGAAGCGGAGCGGCAGCGCATCGCCGACGAGCTGCACGACATCATCGCCCACGACGTCACGCTCGTCGCCATGCACGTGCGCGTGCTGGGGCGGGTCGACGACCCCGCGCTGCGTGAGCAGTCCGTCGTCGCGATCCGCGACAGCGCCGACCAGGCGCTCGCGGACATCCGGCGCGTGCTGCGGGTGGTGCGGGACGACCGGAGCACGACCATCGGCGATCGGGATGAGGACGGAGACACCATCGCCGGCGCCGTGGACTCGGTCCGTCACGACCTCGAGGCCCTCGGAGCGCATGTCGTCGTGGGGCCGCTCGACGGCCTGGACGTGTCGAGCGCCATCCAGCTGACGATCGTCCGCCTGCTACGGGAGGGGGCTACCAACGTCGCGAAGCACGCGGCCCCCCGCCCGGACGTGCGCGTGGACATCGATCCGGGCCAGGACGACGTGACGGTGACGATCACCAGCACCATGGCGCCCACCTCCACCACGAGCCCGATCCCCTCTTCCGGGTACGGGATGCACCGGATGCGTGAGCGCGTCACGCTCCTGGGCGGCAGCCTGGAGGCTCGCGAGGTCGAGGGATCCTGGGTGTTGAGCGCCCGCCTGCCGCGTCACTGAGCGCGCGGCGGCGTCGAGCATCATGCCCACCGTGGCGGCGGGGCGTTCCAGTCGCGCGTACGCCTGCCCGTGCACCGTGGCGATCCCCGCGTCCTGCCGCGTCATGCCGGCGAGGATCCGCAGCGTGGTCGACTTCCCGGCTCCGTTGGGGCCAAGGAATCCCGTGACCGTCCCCGGCGGGCAGCTGAAGGTGACGCCGTCGAGGACGCGTCGGCGTCCGTACGACTTGGCGAGCCCGTCGACGACGATCACCGCCCGGCCTCCGTCGCGTCGAACCCACGCGGCAGTCGCCGGTCCAGCACGAAGCCGCCGACGCAGCCCCCGACCGCCAGCAACAGAGCCGACCACAGCGGCACCGACAGCGGGCCGACCCGCATGGGGATGTCGAGCGTGGCCGACAGCGCGATCAGCGACACCGCGAGGAGCGCGGCGACCACGACCACGACCACGACCGTCACGAACCGCTTGCCCGGCGTCCACGTCCGATGCTGGGGGAACTGCGCGGCGAAGACGCGGGGGTCGCCGAAGCGGTCCTCCGGCCCCGCGTCCGCGAGGGAGCAGTCGCTCCGGACGTCGTCGAGCGTCGAGCGGATCCGGTCCTCGTCGAGGCCCCGCACCCGCAGCTCGAACGCCAGCCTCCTGTAGTAGTTCATGTCCCGCTCCTCATCCCGTCGTGACCCGACGCGATCGCGTCGAGCGTCGTGCGGACCCGCGCCCATTCGTCCAGCAGCACCGCGACACGTTCGCGTCCCTGGCTCGTGACCGAGAACACCTTCCGGCCGGGGCCCGGCCCCACGTGCTGCCAGTCGTGTCGCACCCAGCCCCGGTCCTCCAGCCGTGCGAGGAGCGGGTAGACCGTGCTCCCCGTGGCCTCGGCGTGCCCGGACTCCGTCAGCCGCTCCAGCAGCCGGTACCCGTGATCGGGCTCAGATCCGAGCAGGAGGAGGACGGTCAGGGGCAACGTCACGCGGCTCCAGTCCGATGACCATCCGATGTCCATGGATAGATCGTGACGCGACCTATGGCGGGGGCGAATACGGAGGTATCGGATCCGTGAGACTTTCGGATGATCCGGCGGCGTCAGCGGCCCTCGGCGGTCCCTCCGCCGAGCGTGACCACGAGCTTCCGCGCCGAGACGCCCTCGCGCAGCCGGTCCATCGCGGGCTGGATCGCCTGGAGCCCGGTGCCCGTGACCTCCGCCTGCGGCGCCGCGACGTAGCGGCGCTCGGCGAGCGCGTCCGGCAGGAAGCGCTCCCAGAGCATCGGACCGACCTCGTCGTGCATGAGGGCGCTGCCCCAGATGAAGCTCGCGCGGATCCCGCGGACGCGCGCCCGCAGCATCAGGGCCGGGGTGATCGTGCCCATGCGGAGGCCGAGGCGCACGAGCGGCAGGCCGACGCGGCCGCCGCGCGGGAGGGTGTCGAACGAGACCGGCGGGCTCGCCATGCTGACCCGCTTGGCGCCCGTGGCCGCGGCGATCCGCACGGCCGGATCGCCGGATCCGGTGCCGATCGCCAGCACGCCCGCCACGCGTCGCCCGGCCAGGTGCCGCACGATGTCCTGCACCGCCGTCGGGCTCCGGTAGTCGAATGCGCGGCTCGCGCCGAGCGAGCGCACGAGCTCGTGGTTGCGCGGCGAGGCGGTGGTCACGACGTCGTAGCCGGCGGCGACCGCGAGCTGGATCGCGTTCAGGCCGACGCTCGTGGATCCGCCCCACACCACCACGGTCTCCCCCGTCGCCGGCGTGGTCGCGTCCGGGAACCGCAGGCCGAGCTGGCCGGCGCCGAAGAGGCCGGACGCGGCGGTCGAGATCCCGAGCGGGAGCACGGCGGCGTCGGCGAACGCGAGGGAGTCCGGGATCGGCGCGGCGAGGTCGGTGCGCACGATGACGCGGGTCTGGAACCCGCCCTCCGGCGCGTGACGCCGCCCCTTCTCCATGCCGACCGCATACGCGACGACCCGGTCGCCCACGGCGAAGCGCGTGACGCCAGGGCCGACCTCGTCGACGACGCCGGCCACGTCCTCACCGAGCACGGCGGGGTGCGGCAGCCAGCGGTACATGAGGTCGCCCATGTGCTGCTTCATGGTGTCGAGCGGGTTGATCGCGACGGCGCGCACGCGGATCGCGACCTCGCCCGCGCGGGGTGCGGTGGAGGGCGCCGCGCCGACGGTGAGGTCGGCGGCGGACGAGGCGAGCCAGGCGGCGGATTCGGTGGGCACGGCGGATCTCCGATCTCGGGTCGCGGCATCCGATGACATCGCGTGTCATCACCATAGTCCGTCATGGCACGCCGTGTCATCACTAGGATCGACGCATGAGCAGATGGCAGCCGGACGCGCGCGAGCGCCTGGCCGCCGCCGCCCTCGAGCTGTTCGGCGAGCGGGGCTTCGCGGAGACGACCGTGCCCGAGATCACCGCCCGCGCCGGCCTCACCACCCGCACCTTCTTCCGCCACTTCGCCGACAAGCGCGAGGTGCTCTTCGCCGAGGAGGACGAGCTGCCGGCCCTCGTCACGCGCATCATCCGCGAGGCGGCGCCCGACCGCTCGCCGCTCCAGGTCGTGGAGGACGGGTTCCCGGAGGTCGTCGCGTCGCAGTTCGCGGAGGGGCGCGCGACGCTGCTCGCCCGCAAGCGCATCATCGTCGCGGATGCCGGGCTGCAGGAGCGCGAGATGCGCAAGGTGGCGGCGATGCAGGAGGCCGTGCGCGCGGGCTTCGTGGAGCGCGGGGTGGATCCGCTCACGGCCGTGCTCGTCGCCCACGCCACCGCGACGGTCTTCGGGGTGTCCATCGGGCGGTGGCTGTCGGAGGACGGCGGCGCCGCCGACCTCGCCGAGGTGCTCCGCGAGACGCTCGGCGCGTTCCGTCGGGTGATGGCGGCGGGCGCGTGATGCGGGTCACGTACGACGCGGTCGCGGACGCCGCGTACATCGCCCTCGCGGGGCCGGTCGGCGAGGGCGAGGCGGCCACGACCATCCACTCGATCCTGACGCCCGGCGACCGCGGCGAGGTCGCCCTCGACTTCGACGCCGACGACCGGCTCCTCGGCATCGAGGTGCTGCACGCGAGCGCGGTGCTGCCGGCGGCGGTGCTCGCGGAGGCGGAGCGGATCGGCTAGCTGCCGCGCAGCACCTTCGCCATCGGGCGGCCGCGGGCGATCTCGTCGACGAGCTTGTCGAGGATCCGCACCTGCTTCATCAGCGGATCGTCGATCTCCTCGATGCGGACGCCGCAGATCACGCCGCGCACCTCGTCGGCGAGGGGGTTGAGGCGGGCGGCGGCGAAGAAGTCCTGGAACGTCGTCTCCGCATCGAGGTGGCGCTCCAGCTCCACGGCGTCGAAGCCGGTCAGCCACGTGATCGCCTCGTCGACCTCCGCGCGCGTGCGGCCCTTGCGCTCGACCTTCTTCACGTAGAGCGCGTGGACCGACGCGAACGAGGTCGTGTAGATGCGGTGCATGTCCGGAGCGTATGCCGGTGCGGACGGGAGGTACAGGTACCGTCGCCTGATCCCGATGAGAGGACCTCCCATGTCTCCCGAAGACGAGACCTCCTACCTGCTCCGGAACCCGGCCGGCGCACGGCGGCTGCTCGCCGCACTCGAACGCGCCCAGCGTGGGGAGTTCGAGGAGCGCGAGCTGAGCGAGGCGCCGATCGCGCCCGAGGCACACCCGACGCGGGAATAGGCAGCCGCCCCGGCGCGGTTCGACTCCATGCAGACGCATCCACCCGGATCCGTCGCCGCCGAGCACCGAGGAGCGCCCCATGGCCACGAAGATCGGCTTCCTGTCGTTCAACCACTGGCAGGACGTGCGCGGATCCCGCGTGCGCACCGCCCAGGACTCGCTGCTCCAGTCGATCGACCTCGCGGTCGCGGCGGAGGAGATCGGCATCGACGGCGCGTACTTCCGCGTGCACCACTTCGCGCCGCAGCAGGCATCGCCGTTCCCGCTGCTGGCCGCCATCGCGAGCCGCACCAGCCGGATCGAGATCGGCACCGGCGTCGTGGACATGCGCTACGAGAACCCCCTCTACATGGCCGAGGAGGCGGCCATGACCGACCTCATCTCCAACCGCCGGGTGCAGCTCGGCATCAGCCGCGGATCGCCCGAGCAGGTCGAGGCCGGCTACGAGTCGTTCGGCTACGTGCCCCGCGACGGCGAGACCGACGCCGACATGGCCCGCCGCCACACCGGCCTCTTCCTCCGCGCGCTCGAGGGCGAGGAGCTCGCGACCGCGGCCCCGCAGCGCGGCATGATCGCGGGTGGTGTCGCGATCACCCCGCAGTCGCCCGGCCTCCGCGAGCGGATCTGGTGGGGCGCCGGCACGCGCGCCACCGGCCAGTGGGCGGCCGAGCAGGGCATGAACCTGATGTCGTCGACGCTCCTCTCGGAGGACACCGGCGTGCCGCTCGACGTGCTCCAGGCCGAGCAGATCCAGCTGTTCCGCGACGGCTGGGCCGCCGCCGGGCACGCGTGGGAGCCGCGCGTGAGCGTGAGCCGCAGCATCATCCCGATCATCGACGACGAGTCGGAAGCTTTCTTCGGCGTCCGCTCGCAGATCGAGGGCCGCGACCAGGTGGGCGAGGTCGGCGGCGAGAAGTGGCGCTTCGGGCGCTCCTACATCGGCACCCCGGAGCGCCTCATCGAGGAGCTCGGCGCCGACCAGGCGATCGCCGCGGCGGACACCCTCCTCGTCACGATCCCCAACCAACTCGGCGTGGACTTCAACCTGCGCTCGCTCGCGGCGATCAAGGGGATCGGGGAGGCGCTGGGGTGGGACCGGGCGGATGCGGCGGTGGGGGCGTCGGCCTGATCCGCTGACCCCTGCTCGTCCGCCGGCTCAGTCGCCGGTCGGCCGCTTGCGCTGCTGCTTCGTGGCGGACCGCTGCGTCTTGGCCGCGAGGCGTCTCTTCTGTGATCCCTTGGTGGGGCGCGTCGGACGTCGTGGCGCGGCATCCGGTGCCAGCGCATCCGCGACGAGCTGACGCAGCCCGTCGATCGCGGCGACCCGGTTGCGCAGCTGCGACCGCTGCTCGGAGACCGTCACCGTGATCGTCCCCGCGACCAGGCGTCGGCCGAGCCGATCGAGGATCCGCGCCCGCTGCGGGTCGGTGAGCACGAGCGATCCGGCGACGTCCCACGTGAGCTGCACCCGGCTGTCCGACGTGTTGACGTGCTGCCCGCCGGGCCCGGACGACCGCGAGAACCGCCA